>DASTNZ010000099.1:0-3000 GCA_035762665.1 Jiangellaceae bacterium
ACGAGGCGTTCGAGGAGGAGCGCATCGCCGGCGGTGACCGCTTCGCCCGCTTCCTCGTGCAGGGTGATCCCGGCCTGCTTTGCTTCGGGGGCGGTTTGGGTGACCACGTGGGCGATAACGTCGGCGAGATCAACGGGGCGCCGTTCAGGGATCACGTTCTCCGAGCTGGCCAGCAGCAGCAGTCCGGTGATCAGCCGTTCGTGGCGGCTGTTGATCTCCAGGAGGTTCTCGCCGAGCTGCTTGACGTCCTCGGAGGCCGTTTTGCGGTGCATGGCGACCTCGACCAGGGCGCGGCCGAGGGTCAGCGGGGTGCGCAGCTCGTGTGAGGCGTTGGCGACGAAGCGGCGCTGGCCGTCGAAGGACCTGTCCAGCCTCTCGACCATGGTGTCGAAGGTGTCGGCGAGGTCCTTGACCTCGTCGTTCGGGCCGCTCAGGGCGATGCGCTCGTGCAGCCCTCGCTCGGCGGCCGGCGCCGCGGCGATCCGTCGGGCGGTCTCGGTGACGCGGTGAAGCGGGGCCAGCACCCGGCCGGCGACCAGCCACCCGAAACCTGCGGCGACGGCGCCGACGATGAGCAACGCGATCCCGCCCTGGGTGATCAGCGATGTGGTGGCCGTATCGCGCAGCCGGTCCTGCTGGTTCTCCATCCAGGCCTCGGCGTCTGGGCCGGTGAGAATGTCGCCGTCCTCGGTGACTACCTGGGTGTCCATTGTGGGCGGCGGTTCGTTTTGACCGGTCCGCGGCGCTGTCTCACTGGACTCGCTGCTGATTGTGAGTCCACTGCCTGAGCTGGTGAGTTGCTGGTTGAACAGCGCGTAGGTGGTGCCGAGCAGGACGATCCCCGCGGCGAGGAAGAGGCCGCCGTAGATGAGGGTGAGGCGGGCGCGCAGGGTAACCCGGCGCGGCAACAGCCTGCGGTCGGGGCTGCGGGGCCTGTTGGAGTTCACGGGATGCGGTACCCCACTCCGGTGATGGTCTCGACCACGGGCGGATCGCCGAGCTTGCGGCGCAGTTTGAGGATGGTGAGCCGGACAGCCCCGGTGAAGGGGTCGGCGTGTTCGTCCCAGGCCTTCTCCAGGAGGTGTTCGGCGGAGACCGCGGCCCCGTCTGCGCGCAGCAGCTCGGCGAGGACGGCGAACTCTTTCTTGGAGAGCGGGATGTAGTGCTGGTCGCGGAAGACCTCGTGGCGCCCCGGATCCAGGGTGATGCCGGCGCGGCGCAGCACCGGGGGGGCGGCGGGGCGGGAGCGACGCCCAAGCGCGTTCACGCGGGCGGCGAGCTCGGCGAAGGCGAACGGCTTGGTGAGGTAGTCATCGGCCCCGAGCCCGAGTCCGATGACTCGGTCGGTCACCTTGAAAGCGGCGGTGAGCATCAGCACCCGGGCCGCCGACCCGGACTCGACCAACTCGCGGCAGACATCATCGCCATGTACGGCGGGCAGGTCCCGATCGAGAACGACCACGTCGTAGTCGTTTACGCCGGTACGTTCCAGCGCTTCTGCGCCGTCGTAGGCGACGTCGACAGCGTGCGCCTCCTCTCGTAGCCACTCCGCGATCGCATCAGCGAGCATCGGCTCGTCCTCAACTACGAGCACCCGCATCCGTTGCCCTCCAGTCGTTGGCCGGGGCGGCCGTACGCGCGCGCACCGCCCCGCACTGGCAAGTGTTGCTGATTGGGTGTTTCTTTTCCGTTAGCGAGTATGCGGTCCACGCGGTCGTCGTGGAAACGCTGGCGAAACACACCGTCGCGTTACATCGACGGTAGTCGGCCGGCACCGGGCTGGCCACTACCGAAGGACGAGCGATGATGTGGACGCGAACCCGCGCGATGCTGGCGGCTCTGCCGTTGGCCGTAGTGCTGGCCCTGGTCGGCTGCGGTTCGGGCGGCGGCGGCGGCGAGGTCGCCTCGGCCAATGATGCGGCGGAGGAGACCCCGGCAGATGGTGAGAGTGGGGGCGCCGGTGAGTCTGCGACGCCTGGGAGCCAGGACGAGATGCACGCGATGGGACTGCAGTTCGCGCAGTGCCTGCGCGAGCACGGTGTCGATGTCGACGACCCGCAACCTGGGCAGGGTATTCAGCTGCAGGTTGAGCCGGAGGACCAGGCGACGGCGGAGGAGGCGATGGAGGCCTGCGAGGAGTTCTTGCCGCCGGCGCCGCCGCCGGAAGACGAAGAGGAAATACGCGAGGACATGCTGCAGTATGCGGAATGCATGCGGGACAACGGCGTTGAGGAATTCGCCGACCCCAAACCTGGCGAGGGCATCAACATCGGCCCGGAGGTGGCCGAGGACCCGGACTTCGAGCAGGCGGAGCAGATCTGCGAGGAGATCTTCGGCGGCGACCTCGGCGAGCGTGTGGAGAACCGGTCATGAGGGCCGCGACGATCGTCACTGAGCGGGATGCCGAGGTGGAGGCGCCGGGTCGTCGGCGCCGGTCCCGCCTCTTGTGGCTTGCCCTGGGTGCCGTCGTGCTGGCTGGCGCCGGGAGCGGCTACTGGTTCCTGTCGCGGGATGCGGGCGGGGAGGTGAAGGGTGAATCCGCCGGTCCGGTCGCTACCGCCGAGGTCAGCCGGGAAACGATCTCGGCGACCGAGAGTTGGGGCGGCACGCTGGGCCATGGGTCGCCGTTCACCGTGACCGCCTCCGGGGAGGGCACCGTCACCCGGATTGCCGACCAGGAGTCCAAGGTCAAGCGGGGCAGCGAGCTGTATCGGCTGAACGAGCAGCCGGTGATCGCGTTGTATGGGGCGATTCCGATGTACCGCGACCTCGCCTCGGGAGACAGCGGCGTGGATGTCGGACAACTCGAGGCCAACCTGGCCAAGCTCGGATACGACGGGTTCGACGTCGATGACGATTACACCTGGTACACCGCGGTGGCGGTGCGCGAATGGCAGGACGACATTGGTGCCGAGCAGACCGGTGTGGTGCGGCGTTCGGACGTGGTCTTCATGCCCGCCGGTGGCCGCGTCGACACCGTGCATGTCGGGGTCGGTGGCA
>DASTNZ010000100.1:0-5600 GCA_035762665.1 Jiangellaceae bacterium
GGACGATCACGAACGGGCGGCGGAACTGTATTTCGACCAGTTGGCGCTTGAGCTGGCCGAGCCCGGGCTGTGGATCGATCCGGCGAGCAGGTCGCGCATCACACCGGGCAGAGCCGCCGAGCTCGACCGGGCCGCCAAGGACGCTCCGGTGCCGATGCGGCTGGCGGTGATCCCCGCCTCGGTGCTGGTCGACCCCGACCGAGACTCGCTGCCGGCGGAACTGCTGTGGGAAAGCCCGGAGATGGCCACCAAGCTCTACGAGCGGGTGGGTCTGGACGGTGTCTACGCCATCATGGTCGATGCCCGGTCATCGCGAGAAGGGCGCGGGTTCTGGGCCGTGCAGCACGCCGACGACGGGCCGACCTATCACGTAGGGGACGCCGTCGACCAGGCAATCGAGTGCTGCGCCCCGTACTACGGGCCGATGCTTGAGCGGTTCATCCAGCGAGCATCCGAGGTTGACGACCCGCTATTTGTCGTGGCCGCGCCGTGGGCCGCGGCGGCGGTCGGTGCGTTCGGGCTGTGGTGGGCGGGGGCGAGCCTGTCCGCGAGGCGACAGCAGCGCAGGGAGGAGCAGCAGCACCTCCTCACTGTGCGGCCACTGTTGAACGAAGAGGTGATCGAACTCTCCGAGAAGGTGTCTACCCTGCCAACCACGTCCGACATCGAGCAGGCCCGGCTGACCCGCGAGGTCCTGGACTCTGTCGAGCAGGCACGGCACCGGCTCGATGCGCTGAACTCCGACGACGACATCCAGGCCGTGACAACGCTGCTGGGGAACGCACGGTACCTGCTGCATTGCCTGACCGCGCTCCACCGGGGCGAACCCAAACCCGGACGGACACCGCCCTGCTTCTTCGATCCCCGGCACGGACCCAGCACACAGCGGCGCCAGTGGGCACCTAGCCAGGCCTCAGGCTCCGAGCGCGAGATCAGCACCTGCGCCGACTGCGCGCACCGGATCGACAATGAGCAGACGCCCGAGGCACGCCTTGTGGGCCGACGTCAATACTGGGAGGCAGGCGAGGACCTCGTGGCCTACATCGAAGGCTACTGGCGGACCGAAGAACAGTCATGGCCGTTCCCGGACCCCGGGCACTACCGGGCGCACGACGCGATCCGCCGGAGGCGGCACGACAACAGGCCCGCCCAGCGGCTCAACCGTGCCGCGCTCGCCATTGGCGCCGCAGCGAAAGAGTTCCACGAGGCGAGCAACAAAGGAGACTCCGGCTCCGGCTCGTTCGGCGGGGGCTCCAGCAGCAGCTCGTCGGTGAGTTCCAGTGGCGGCAGTCGCTTCTGACAAGACCGCGCTCGCCTTGCGGGCATCACGCAAGCGCCCACTCACGCACCACGTGCCCCGTCGTGCTTGGCCGGCGTTCACAAATGCGCCCGGCCGCGCCTCGCCTTGCGGCTCCGGCGACATGGTAATGAACGCCCTCATGTGACCCGACCGCGCGACCCAGCTGCTGGAACGGTTCGCAGTTATCGTTCCGATGTCTCGCCGTAGATCGCCGACTGGGGCGGGGCGGCGCGGGCAGTCCTCGGTGACGGCTTGCCACTGGTCAGCCGAGTCCGGCGGCGGGACGAACTGGTACGGCGTCCAGTCGTGCGTTGTCCCGTAGAGGGCGCGGCGCGGCTGTGGGTGCAGTAGTGCGCAATACCGGAGGCGCTGTCACAGCAGCCGTCTTGCTGCTCTACATCGTGCCCCCGCTGGCCATCCAGCTGTCGGCGGACGCTGCCATGTGGATGCCCGACGCCTTAGCACG
Organism: Jiangellaceae bacterium; assembly: GCA_035762665.1. Lineage (GTDB taxonomy): Bacteria > Actinomycetota > Actinomycetes > Jiangellales > Jiangellaceae > JASLBX01. The sequence continues at coordinate 1,767 of DASTNZ010000100.1, forward strand.
CTCTCTGTCCGGCGTCGCCGCAGATCCGGCATTGCCCGGAGGGGCTCCTGGTGCTCGCACTCCCAACCGCCATCCGGCGTCATCGCACTCGAAGTGTCGAGTCTTCTAGTTCGGCACAACGCGCTTGAGTACCCGTCGTCCGGTCAGCCGGTCGTCTCGAGCAACGCGGCATCGAGGAACCCGATGACCCTGGCCTCCCACTGCTGCGGTTGCGTGCGCAGCGCTGCGGTGTGCCCGGTGTCGGGCACGACCCACACCTGGACCGTGTCGGGGGAGGCGGCGCGGATCCAGCTGTCGGCGTCCACTTCGGCATTGCCCAGAACGGCTCCTCCCGCGATCAGTAGGACCGGGCGAGGCGCGGCCTCGGCGACGGCGTCACGCAGCCGGATCGGTGGTGAGGCCTCGGTGAGGAGGTCGGTCGTGCCGTAGAGCACGGCGTCGATGCCGCGCTGGATCCAGCCACGCCAGTGACGTGGGAGCCAGCCCTTGTCCGCGGCAGTGCGCCCGGTGACGCCTTCGCCGACCACGGCGCGAATGCGGGCGTCTGTGGCGACAGCCCCGACCGCTTGTTCGCCGCCCATCGACATGCCAACCGCCCCGAGGCGCTGCGGGTCGACCTCTGGGCGCGTCTCCAAGTAGGAGAGAGCAGCGGCGATGTCTTGGTCTCCGAACCAGCCGAATTCCATCGCCTGCCCGCCGCTACGCCCGTGGCCCCGTGCGTCGAACAACAGAACTCCGTAGCCATGCTTGGCCAGGACGGCGGCATGGTCTAGCACGGCGGAGCGGGTCGATGATGCGCCGTGCAACAGCACGACTGCTGCGCCGTTGGTCGAGGGCAGGTACCAGCCGGACAGGGTGACGCCGTCGGAAGTAATGAACTGCGCATCCAGGTACGTGAGCCCGCGGTCCGCTGGCGTGTCGGCACCAACGGCCGGGCGCGGCACGTTCGTCGCGTACAGCGCGTTGGGAATCGGGTACAGGACGAAGAGCAACAAGACCAGGGCAAGCGGGATGGTCAGTAGCTTCCACCAGCCGGGAAGGGCACGAACCGCGGCCGCCGACCCAATCCCCAGCAGGAAGAGCCCGCTCGCCAGGCAGACGAGGCCGGCCACCGCCGTCGCATCCACTGTGTCGTGGGTGATGTGCATGACCCCGATGCCGATGCCCACCACCGCGCCGACCAGACCAGCCACTAACGCCACCACCGCACGAATCCCGCGCCGCGCGGAGCCGAGAGTCCACAGCGCCAAGGCCGTCAGGGCGCCGACGGACAACACCCGCGCGACCTGCCATGGCAGGTCGCCGTTCAGGCCGACGATCACAGCGACGGCCAGCCCCTCGATGAGTGCAGCCACCCGCAGCGCGGTGATCATCCGAGTGGTACGCGACCCGCTGGTGCCGGCATGAACTCCGATGTGCGCGTGCTCCTGGAGATTGGTGGCCATGGTGTGTTCCTCCTTGCCCATCGCGGCTATGCCGGCTATGCCTACGAACGGCCATACCGGCTATGTCGTTGGAGACTGACGTGACCGCCGAACACGGGTAACGACGGCGATCGCAATCGCTCCGCCGGTCGTGAGAACCACGAGTAGGCCAGCCCCAAGCATCGGCGGGACCACGTCGTCGGTCAGGCCGTCGCCGACGGCGATCATTTCGCCGCCGGACTCACCTGCGGCCGTCACGGCGTATGTCCCTATGGTGGACGCCTGGAACTCGCCAACGGCATGGCCGACCGCTCGGTCCGCGGTGTCGTACAACACTCCACTGTCGACCGCGCGGACCATCACCGGTTCACCGGCAGGATCGGTCACTGTCACGCCTAGGCGGTCCAGCGTCGTGTCCCCGACGCCTTCGTAATAGACGTAGTAGGTGTCGGCATCATTGATCACCACACTGAGCTGGCCGGGCACGTTCGTCCGCGGGAACTGGTCCACGTGATCGCTCAAGCCGATCACAGCGCCGACAACCCACACAGCGGCAGTCGCCAACCCTGCCACCAGCAGCAGTCCGGACGCCCAGTACCAGCCCACCGACGGCCTGCGTGTCACCGCAGGCGGCATGGGGGAAACGGCGCTAGCGGGGATGCTCATCATCCACCTCCTGCGATGCGTTGGCCGTACGATCCAGTTCCGCCGGCTGGACAAACGCACCTTCCACGTTGGCCCGAACGGGGTCACCCGTGCAGGGCACGACGTCCCGACGATCTCGCCGAAAGTCCCGGCAATGCTCGTCGACCGGAGACAATCTCCGCCTGGATCCGGACCAAGTGCGCGGATTCGGGCGATGTGCGGACCGCGATCATCCGAGCACGCCGCAACAGGCGCCGGCCGTCGGGCGTTGGATCGTTCGGATGGACGAGCAAGGAGTCCGCCACCGGGCGGGTGGCATTCATCGGCCGGCCGGTGGCCGGTCCGTCGCTGGGGCGAGGTCGTCGAGGCGGGCGGCCACGATGTCGCTGACCCAGTGCTCGCCGGCCGGTGTCGGACTGAGCAATGCGTGCACGATGAGAGTGCGACGTCACCGTTGACGCCTTTTCGCTAGAGCCACGACGGTCGGACACTCATGCCCCTTAGCGTGGCTGGCGTCACAGCTCCCGGATCCGGAAGACCGGGTAGCGATGAGCGATCTGTTCAAACTGCGCGAGCGGGGCTTGTCGGGGGACGGGGATGTGGGGTCGCGCGCCGGGGGCGATCGCGAGGTAGCGGCGGAGCACGGGGGCGCGCTCGGTGACGGGGACCTCATCGAGTGTGACCGCTGTGCGACCGCGTCGGCGTAGAACCACGCGGCCACCCGCGGCGCGGACGTTGCGCACCCAGCCCGCGTCCTCTCCGAGCATCGACACCAGGTAGCGCTGTCCGCCGAGCTCGGCGACGGCGACCGGTACCGAGATCGTCCGTCCCGACCGCCTCCCAGTGACCTCCAGGACGGCGGTGTGCCGTGGCGAGAACAGCCCCGACGCATACAGGAGCGCGTCGAGGCGGTTAAGCACGCGCATGAACGCGCCGGGACGGCGCTGGTCTCCGCCGTAGAGCGCCCGCTTGACGGCGAAGAGCCAGCCGGTGAACCGGCTCATCGCCGCCATCCGGGGCGCGTCGCGGCGGTCGGTGTTCATGCCGTGACCTTCTGCCGCGGTTTCCGCCACAGCAAGATGACCGCCACGAGTCCTGCCAGGGAGGGCAGCAGGCCGACCCAGCCGAGCAGGGGAGGCAGCCCCGTGTCGCCGGAGGTGTCCTCGACGAGCAGGTTGAACAGGGCGATGCTCGTTCCGACTACGAACATCGCGGCGGCGAGCCAGCGGGCCCACGGCCTTCCCGTGCTCGTGGCCCAGATGGCGAACAGCCAGCTGAGGATGCCGAGCGCGCCGACGACGGACAAGTAGATGAGGTAGGTCATAGCTGCCGCATCGATGCTCGCCTGATCGTATGAGGGATAGCCGCTCTGGATGTGACCAGCCAGAACATTCGCCGTCGCGTGGTCGACGTAGAGGGCGAGCACCGAGACGACCGTGAGGCCCAGGCCAATGTACAGCGGGGCGATCGCCCATCGCGCGTATCGGGTCGGTGTCATGCTAACGATGGTCATTTGGATCCTTCCGTCCTGTTATACAGTGTAAAACACAGGCCATGGTGTGCAACCCGTAAGGGGAGGCGATATTCCGCAGTGGCAGTGAGCCGAGGCCGTGGGCAGCACGCAGGTCTCTCCAGGCAGGCCATCCTGCGGGCGGCCGTTCGCCTCGCCGACCGGCAGGGCCTGGCGGCCCTGTCGATGCGTAGGCTCGGCGCCGAACTCGGTGTCGAGGCGATGGCTGTTTATCACTACTTCCCGAACAAGGGC
>DASTNZ010000101.1:0-4874 GCA_035762665.1 Jiangellaceae bacterium
CCTACGACTGGCGCGTCTACGAGCGGGAACTGAACAGGTACCCCCAGTTCACCACCGAGATCGACGGGCAGGACATCCACTTCCTGCACGTGCGCTCGCCCGAGCCGGACGCGCTGCCGCTGATCCTGATCCACGGCTGGCCCGGCTCGATCGTAGAGTTCCTGCCCATCATCGGCCCGCTGACTGACCCGAGAGCGAATGGCGGCGACCCGGCGGACGCGTTCCACCTGGTGATCCCGTCGATCCCCGGCAGCGGGTTCTCCGGGCCCACCGGCGAAGCTGGATGGGACACCAACCGGGTGACCAGGGCGTTCGCCGAGCTCATGAGCCGGCTCGGCTACAACCGCTACGGCGCGCAAGGCGGCGACACCGGCGCGGTCATCTCGCCGGGGCTCGGCCGGCTCAACCCCGACAAGGTCGTCGGCGTGCACGCGAACGGGCTCTCCGCGTTCACCCAGATCAACCCAGACGATGCGGGGAAGCTGACCGAAGCCGAGCTGGCGCGGCTGAAGAACCTGGAGTACATGAAGACCGAGCAATCCGGCTACGCGATGATCCAGATCACCCGGCCACAGACCCTCGCGCACGGGCTGCACGACTCCCCGGTCGGGCAGTTGGCCTGGATCGTGGAGAAGTTCAAGGAGTGGACCGATCCGGCCGCCGAACTACCCGAGGACGCGGTGGACCGGGATCTGTTGCTCACCAACGTGATGCTGTACTGGCTGACCGGCACCGCCGGGTCCTCGGCCAACAGCTACTACGAGACCGCGCATGCCGGAGCCTGGGGCGCGAGGGCGCGCTCCACGGTGCCGACCGGGGTCGCGGTCTTCCCCATGGATGTGTCGATCCGGCGCACTATCGAGCTCGAACACACTGTCGTGCACTGGTCCGAATTCGGCCGCGGCGGCCACTTCGCCGCCATGGAGGCCCCCGACCTGCTCGTCAGCGACGTCCGGGAATTCTTCAGCAAGCTGCGCTGAAAGCCGCGTGGCGCCAACCTCGACCTGGTCGGCGCCACGGGCAGGGTTTGGTGCTCAGCGAACGACCCCGACAGACGCCGCCTTCGAGGCCACCGGAGCCGCCACGAATCGGCTGTTAGGCAGCCTCGGCCAGACGGACAACTCCGGCTAGGCCGCCGGGCTCTCTCCATCCTCCTACGGGCCGGGGATCGATGGATGTCATGGGCCAGCCCGAGCCAGGCTCCGGTACTCCAGCCCTGCGGTTTCGGTGGCTGTCGCCACGCCCTCGATCGTGCAACTGCCCAGCAGGGTCTGGTGGATCCCCTGGCCGAGGTTGTTGTAGGCACCGGCCGGAGCCGTACAGACCAGCCGCACGGTTCGTCCTGTTATCGATCGGGCCGTGAGGGTGAAGTCGTCGGGCTGCCCGGTCACGCGGATGAGCCCGTTCAGGGGCGAGATCACCGTGTGCGAGGAAGTCGCCGTCCGCAGCCACAGGTATCCGAGCTTGACCGATGCCCCCGGCATCCCCCAGAACCGGGATTGAGCAAGGGCCGCCTCGACGGCAACCTCGGGGTCGTCGAAACGGTTCACCGAGATCCACCACCACTGATCCCACAGTCGCCGTCCCCAGTAGTGGCTGACGAGACCGCGGGTCTGCCGGACCGAGACTGTACGCCCGGCGATGGTGACCGTCCCCGAGAACCGTGCATCGGGTCTGTTGATGATCTGCAGGTCGGAGGGTCGGAGCCAGCGCAGAGGGGCGACCACCGGGTTCACGGTCTCCGGCCCGGCGTCGTAGGTGAGATCCCATCCGATGTCGGCTACGGCGCCGCGAGTTGAATCGGACCCGAGACGGTTCGGACCGATCTCCACAAAGGGCGCGGAGGTGTCCCACGTCGGGAAGCACGCGTGGTCCACCCGACCGCGGCCGTCCACCCACGAGCTGATCCGGACCTCAGCTTGTTCCTTCGGGCGACGGACGATGAAGTCGACAAGGAAAGCCAGACCGTCAATGTTGAACTTGAAGAACCAGTACTCGAGGGCCGCTCCGCGTGCGTCGAGGTCACCCATGCGCGGAGGATACGCTGACCCGGGCCCTACCCCAGCCGTCAGCGGCGGGGCCGCCCTGTAAGGGGCGTTTTCGGGCAGCCCGGCTACCTGCCCAAATATCGAATCGCGCAGCCGGACATGGCGGCCAGATCCTCCTGTCCAAGGCAACAAGGGTCCTCGTGGAGGCTCGGAAAAGTACTTCTTGGCACTCTCGATGGCCTCACGAATCTGGTAGTTGGACATCGCTCCACCATTTCCACGCCTGATCTGGATAGTCGCCGGCCGCGCATCTCGGCTGCTGGCACCATGTGGGCGTCGGCGTCGGTGATTGATCGGATGCGGTGGGGCGCTGGAGGCGTGACCTTGGGAGCTAGTGGACATGCCAGGCGCCGGGAAGAATCAGCGGACCGGCGGCGGGTAGGCCAAGCGTTGCGGCCAGCGGTGCCAACTGTCCCCACGCCGCGAGTCGCAGTCCCTCGGCGGATGCGGTTCTGGTAGCGGCGGCAGTAACGTCCTCGCTCGACTCGGGCGGACGCAGCCGCTCCAGGGGACCGAGTCTCGGAAGGACCTTGAGCTCCACCTCGACGTCCGGAGCAATGCCGGCCTGCTGTTTGGCGAGGTCGATGGCGCGTTCGATCCCGCCGAGCTCGTCCACCAGTCCGCGATCTTTGGCGTCGGCACCTGTCCACACGCGACCCCGGGCCAGGTCCTCGACCTCGCTTCGATCCAGACCCCGGCCCTCGGCGACCTTGGCCGTGAAGTCCTCGTAGATCCGGTCCAGCATGGCGTGCATCCGCTCCCACTCGCCGTCACGGAACGGGTGGTTCGACGAGAACATCAGTGCGTGGTCACCGCCGGCCACCGAGCCACTGGTCACGCCGAGCCTGCTCTTCAGCTCGGCGGTGACCACCTTTCCGCCTAGGACCCCGATCGATCCGGTGATGGTCGCTGGTTGGGCGACGATCGCGTCGGCACTCATCGATACGAAGTAGCCGCCGGAGGCAGCGACTCGGCCCATCGAGACTACGACCGGCTTGCCGTGGCGGCGGGCCAGGATGACATGGCGCCAGATAGCGTCGGAGCCGACGTACGAGCCACCGGGGCTGTCGACCCGGAAGACGATGGCCTTCACGCGGTCGTCCTTGACGGCGGCGCGGAAGGCGGCTCCGATCGTCTCCGCTCCAGCGGCCGATCCGAGTGGGTTGCTGGCGCTGCGGCCGAGTCGGATCATGCCCACTGCGTGAATGAGCGCGATCGCGTCCGAGCGCCGTCGAGTGGCAACCCAGCGGGTCATGCGCCGGGTGAGGTCTCGGTGGTAGCGCGTGAGGTACTGGATGCGAGCGTGCTCACCCACCCGGTTGCGGACCTCGTCGTAGACCTCGTCCCGGTATGCGAGCCCGTCGACCAGGTCGGCGTCGAGCGCTTCGGTGGCTAGCAGGGGCGCTCGGTCAATCAGCTCGCGTACCTGATGCTCGGTGAGCCCTCGCCCTGCCGCCACGGCGGCAACGACCTGCTGGGTGAGGGAATTGACCAGGCCCTGGCTCATCTGTCGATGAGCGTCGGTATAGCCGCGCTCGAGAAGGGTGTTGGCAGCCGACTTGTACTCGTGCCGCTGGCTGAGTTGGGGGACGATGCCAGCCTTGTCGAGGACTCCCCGGACAAACGGTTCCTCGATGCCGATGCCGGTGAGGCCCACGTCCCCGGACGGTTGCAGATAGACCCGTTCGCAGGCGGTGGCCAGGACGTATGGAACGTTGCCGGCGACGCCCGACTCTCCGAACGTCTCCGCCCATGCCACCGTGAACTTGCCGAAGCGGCGAGTCTCCACGAGTGCGTCGCGCACCTCCTGGGCACGGGCCAGCGTCAGCCTGCTGCCCCCAACCTTGACGAGCACGGCCGCCACGCTCGGGTCCGACCTGGCCCATTGCAGGCCCTCAAGCACATGCTGGAGCCGGGGTCGCCGGTGCGACAGCACCGCGCTCAACGGATCGCCGGGTGGAAGTTCCAGGAGGCCTTCGGTCAGATCGAGTTCGAGAACGACTGCGGCACTCCTACGCTCTCTGAGCTTGTTGGCTCGTTCTCGAAGTTCGCGCACGGCCTGAACCATTCCGTCAACCCAGCGCCACGGGCAGGGCTACGAACAGATGAGGACCGAGCCTACCAGCCGCCTAATCCGTTCGCGGACGTCCACGACGACATCGTGCCGCAGGAGACCTCGATGATTGGGTTCGCCCCTCATATGCCACCGAGCGGGTGGTCGTTCCGATGGGGTGAACGTGGGTCAGGCGCCATGCGTCCTGGTCGCGGGCATACTTGCGCAATGCCGAAGGCAGCACAAGTCGATGGGAAGCGCCTCAGGGCGACGATGTGCAAGGCGATCCGTCGCGTGTACGAACGCGACGCCGTACTCTTGCGCGACCGTGTCCACGAGCGGTCAGTCCTGTTCCACATTGGACGGCACGTCGCCGCGGCGATCGACGACTGGCAGGACTCCTGGCAGGTCGAGCCGGGTTACTGGCCTATGCGTCCGTCGATACGCTCGCGCAACAGGTCGACGTGACCCATGTGGCGGGCGTACTCCTCGATCATTCCGACCAGCACCTCGCGCAGCGACATCAGCCCTCCACCGCTGCCATGCTGATTCAAGGGATCGTTGCCGGTGATGTCGAGACTGGGCGCCTCGGCCACGAACCGCGTCGCGAAGTCCACCTCCGCACGCCATGTATCCCACGCCTCCGCAACCACCTGAGGGTCGGGAACAGCGCCATCGAAATCACCGTCACGGTCGGTGTCGGAGCAAAACAGCCGGGGCACGTCCTGTCCCGCCATCATCACCCGGAACGTCCCACGCTCCTGCTCGGCCAG
>DASTNZ010000102.1:0-48138 GCA_035762665.1 Jiangellaceae bacterium
GAATACGGTGGTGCGGAACAATCGGAGCCGGAAGAAGAAGCAACTCTGGACTGAGAACCCGCAGGGCGATGAGATTACCCTCTACGAAGCGGCGAACGAGCAAGAGGAAGGCGTCTTCATCGTCAACACCATTAAGAAACAGATGCAGGACCTAGGGCGCAAGTACAGCGATTTCGCCCTGCTCTACCGGACCAATGCCCAGTCCCGCGTCCTGGAAGAAGTCTTCATCCGGTTCGGACTGCCGTACCGGGTGGTCGGCGGTGTGCGGTTCTACGAGCGGCGTGAGGTGCGCGATGCGCTCGCTTACCTGCGGACGCTGGCCAATCCGGACGACACCGTGTCGCTGCGGCGGATCCTCAACACACCCCGCCGCGGCATCGGCGACCGGGCCGAAGGTGCGGTTGAGGCGCTGGCGCAGCGTGAGGGTGTGACCTTCTGGCAGGCACTCCGGCGGGCGGCGGACGCGCCAGGTATCGCCTCCCGTTCGCTGCGGTCCATTGAGTCGTTCGTCACCCTGACCGACGAGTTGCGGGCGCTGGTCGCCGATGGTGTCGGGCCGGCCAGCATTCTCGAGGCTGTTCTCGACCGGACCGGATACCTGGATGAGCTGTCCGACTCCGATGATCCTCAAGACGAGACACGTATCGACAACCTGCGCGAGCTCATCGCGGTGGCCGGCGAGTATGAGGCCTCAGACGGCGACGGCACACTCACCGGCTTCCTCGAACGGGTAAGTCTGGTCGCCGACGCCGACGAGATCCCGGAGGGCGAGGACCACGGAGGCATGGTCACGCTGATGACCTTGCACACCGCGAAGGGGCTGGAGTTCCCGGTGGTGTTCCTCACGGGCATGGAAGACGGCGTCTTTCCTCATCAGCGATCGCTGTTCGAGCCTCGCGAGCTCGAGGAGGAGCGCCGGTTGGCGTACGTCGGCATCACCCGGGCGCGGCAACACCTGTACCTGTCGCGGGCCCTGGTCCGCAGCGCCTGGGGCGCGCCGAGCCACAATCCGGCGTCCAGGTTCCTTACCGAGATCCCAGATCGGCTCATCGACTGGCGGCGAACTGAGGAGGACCAGACGCGGTGGCACCGCCCAGCGGTCACCCGAACGCAGCGGGCGGCGACGAGTCGGGGAGCAAGGCCGTCCCGACCCGTGCCAGTGCTCACCGCTGGTGACCGCGTCACTCACGACACGTTTGGCCTCGGCACCGTCGTCGCCACGTCGGGCGTCGGCGAGCACGCGCAGGCCACGGTTGACTTCGGCGACGAGGGCCTTAAGACTCTGCTGCTCCGGTACGCACCGGTGGAGAAGCTCTAGGCATGGGATCGAGGGCTTCGAAGTCGTCGCGGTGCGCCAAAAGGTAACGATCCGAGGTATGGCCTCGGCAAGCCAGCGGCGATATGTGAGCATCGATGAATGGCGCGGCGATTGGCTCCATTGATCGCGGCAGGGTCGGTGCTCCTGGTCGCGGTGATCGCCGCCTTCGCCGGCCCGGTCGAGGTGGGCGAACCGATCATCCGGTTCGACGTACGCGACGTCGAACCCTCGCCAGAGCCGTCGCTCCCGGCAGCCGAGGAGGAGCCTGAGGACGAGGAGGTGCCGACCAACCCGCTCACCGTCGGGATCGTCCTCTACACGGTTCTGGTGGGCATCGCCGGCATCGTCATCGGCACCATCGTGCTGATCTGGCTGATTCGGTGGCTGAGTAGCCGGCAGCGTGCGGGCCGGGAGCCTGGCGTCCCGGATCCGAAAATCACCGTGGCGACGCTCCGGGACGCCGCTGAGCTGGCAATCTTCGAAGCCGAAGCGGCCGGGCCTGGCGAAGCGAGCGACGCTGTCGTTGCCTGCTGGGTCATTCTCGAGCAGGCGGCGGCGTCTGCCGGCACGCCGCGGGAGGCGCCGCAGACACCGACGGAATTCACGACTACTGTGCTCGCCGAACATCGCGCCGACCGCGCCGCCGTGTCGACGCTTCTCGCCCTGTACCACGAGGCCCGGTTCGGCAGGACGGCGCTCCCAGACGAGGCCGCGTCTGCTGCGGCCGTGGCATTGCGAATTATCTCGGCGAGCCTCTCGCAGGCCGCCGCGGCCCCTGGGGAGCTGCCATGACCCGCCGCCTGCTGCGTGTCCTCCCCGTTCCGGCGCTCGCCGGCGCGGTCGCCGCCTTTATCGGCTGGCTGTTCGGCGTCGTCCCCGCGGACGCGACCATGATCGGTCTGCTCATTGCTGCTGGTGTCGCGGTCCCACGATTGGCAGTTCATCCGCCGTCGGTCGTGTGGCCGGTCGCGCCAGAGCCGCGCGGCGCGGGTGCCTGGTACGACGTGCGGCGGCTCAGCACGGTGCTCACCCAGACCAGCGACGCGCGCGATATTTTCCACAGCAAGGTAAGACCCAGGCTGCGCGACCTTGCCGAGGCGCGGCTCGCCCGGCAGGGCGTGCGGTGGTCCGATCCCGCCGCCCGCCGGTTGCTCGCCCCGGACGTCTACGACCTGCTCGACGGCAACGGAGCAGATCGCGCCAGGCGCTCGCCCATCGCACTGACCGAGCTTGTGCTCGATCGGCTGGACGAGCTGTCCAGCGGTCAGCCAACCGGACAGGAAGGATCTCGATGACCGAATCCGGAACCAGCCAGGACCTAGCTCCGGCTACCGTCGACGAGATCGCCGCCGCCGGGAACAAGGTCATGGAAGCGATCGGTATGGCACTGGTCGGCCAACGCGAGCCGATCCGACTTGCGCTCGCGGCCATGTTCGCCGGTGGTCACGTCCTGATCGAGGACGTGCCTGGGCTGGGCAAGACACTGGCCGCTCGCAGCCTTGCTGCAGCGGTGGGCCTGGATTTCCGGCGGATCCAGTGCACGCCGGACCTTCTCCCGGCCGACGTCACGGGTTCGTACGTCTATGAGCAAGGTCGCCGGGACTTCGTGTTCCATCCAGGGCCGATTTTCACCGGCCTGCTGCTTGTCGACGAGATCAACCGGACGCCGCCGAAGACGCAGTCGGCGTTCCTCGAGGCCATGCAGGAGCGCCAGGTGACCGTCGAGGGGCACACCCACGCGTTGGCCGCGCCGTTTCACGTCCTGGCGACGGCCAACCCGATTGAGTACGACGGCACGTACCCGCTACCTGAGGCCCAGCTGGACCGGTTCCTGCTTCGCCTGCATTTCGGCTACCCGGATGGCGGTGAGGAAGCCGCAGTGCTTCGGCGGCGCATCGCGCGCCGGCGGGAAGATGTCGCAGTGCCGGCCGTGATCGACGCGCCGACGCTACGCCGGTTGCAGTCCGGCGTGGAGCAGGTTGATGTCGATCCGGACGTCGCCCGGTACTGCGTCGACTTGGTCCGGGCGACCCGGGATCATCGGGCGGTCGAGGTGGGTGCCTCTCCGCGCGGTTCGCTGGCCCTGGTTCTAGTGGCTCGCGCGCTCGCGGTGCTGTCCGGCCGCTACTACGTGCTTCCCGAGGACGTCAAGGCGTGTGCCGTGCCGGCGCTTGGCCACCGGCTGACGCTCCGGCCAGAGATGTGGGCCAGCGGCACAACGGGGCAGGCCGTGGTCGAGGAGCTGCTGGATGTCGTATCAACCCCGGGAGCAGCCCCGTCCCGCGGATCAGGCGGATGAGCTGGGTCACCGGCGGCGGTATACGACTGGCGTGGCGGATTGAATGTGGTGGGACGTGAGCGGCGGGCGAACCCGACAACGGCCGGTGTGGCAGGCCACGTGGGTGCTGCGGCGGGCCGTCCTGGTGCTCGTTGTGTCGGCTGGTATGGCGCTTGTCTTCGGCCGGCCGCCGGTTGCCCTCGTGGTCTTTCCGCTCGCTGTCGGGATGGCTCGGGCGCTGGCCGGCCAGCAAGGACGGCCGAGCCCGAGCCTGCAGGTCGAGATGCCCAGCATGGCGGAGATGGGTGGCCGTGGCTCGGCCGCGATCACTATTGGCGGCCTCGAAGGCGCGGAGCTTGCCGTCCTGCGCTTGCCGCATGGCGTCGGCTCGCCGAAGGCGCCCTACGTGGTGCTCGCGGCCGACCCGCCCGATCAACGGCTTACCGTCACCTTCGACACGTCACGGTGGGGTACGCGCGACTACGGTTCCGCGGGGTTGCGGGCCGCCTCGGCCGATGGGTTCTTCGCGACGCCGGTCGTGATCGCCCATAGTGCGCCGGTACGGATCCTGCCGCCCGCGCGCACGGTTGATGTACCGGAACTACCGGCCCGCTCCGCTGGTAAGGTCGGTGCCCACCGCACGCGGCGCCCCGGTGACGGCTCAGAGCTGCTTGACGTAAGGGAGTTCCGGCCCGGCGACCGTGTCCGGCGGATCGACTGGCGGGTCAGCGCGCGCAGAGATGCACTACACGTTCGGCACACGGCTATCGACGCCGATGCGGACCTGGTGATCTGCCTCGACACGCGCTACGACCTGGCTGCGGACGTGATGAGCTGGCACGAGCGAACAACCGATCGGCGCGGCGGAAGCCTAGGCGTCGCGGTCGAGGTGGCCATGTCGTTGGCCGCGTCGTACCTGCGGCTCGGCGACCGGGTCGGCCTGGTCGATCTGGCGGTGCCGTACCGCGGCGTCCGTCCTGGCACAGGGGTTCGGCAATTGACGCGCATCCGTTGGCATCTGGCCGGTATCGCCCCGGACCCGCAGTTGCGCCGGCGCCGGTTCGACGAAGGTTCGGTGCCCGCGGGCGCGGCTGTGGTGGTGCTCTCGCCGTACATCGACGACCAGATCGATCCGCTCGTCGGGATGCTGGCCCGGACGCATCGGGATGTCCTGGCAATCGATGTACTGCCCAGTCCGTTGATCATGCCCACCGACCGGGCTGAACACGCCGCGACGCGGCTGGTGCTGGCCGAGCGCGCGGAACGGCTGGCCGCGCTCGCCCGCCGAGGCGTGCTGGTGACCGGATGGGATCCCGCTCTGATCGGCCTGCTGATGCGACGCCGCCGGCGACTGCGGGGGTCGGCATGAGTGCCGCCGTGGGCCTGGAAACCGCGGGGCGAGCTGTCGTCGGGCGCGATGTCCGAGCAGTACTCGCGGTGACGTCGGCCGGGTTGCTGCTCGCCGCACTGGCCGGCGCCGGTTACACCGCCCGTCCCGTCGTACTCCTCGCCGTGGTCGGGGCGGCAGCCGTTACCGCTGCGTTCCCTGCATCGCCGGCTCCGGCGGGTTTGTGCGTGGTGGCGGTATTCCTCCTGCTGTCCGGCGATGCCGGCTTCACTGCATGGCTAGTCGTGGCGGCGTCGCTGTTGCATACGGTTCACGTGCTGGCTGGGCTCGCCGAGGTCATTCCGGCGCGGGCGCGAGCCGAAGTCGGTGCGCTTGTGCCGACGGTGCGCCGCTGGCTCCACACTCAACTGCTCACCATGCCGGTGTTGATCGTCCTCGTCGCTGTGCTCTCGTAGCCGGCGATCAGGTTAACTCCGGGTGGAAACGGCCTCGGCTGGCATTGCCTTGCTCATCCGTCTCACATTCCGAGATCACCGAGTACCTACACCCGCGGTTACCTCGAAGATCGTCTTGTGACCACAGACTCCTTCTTGAATGGCCGCGTGCTGCTCGTCGGCAAGCGAGCCCGCATCCTTGACCAACTCGCCGATGCCCTGACCCGGCTGGGCCTGCATGTCCGCGAGGAGACCGATATCGACCGCGCCCGCAGGCAGATCGACGGTGCGACCGTTGACGTGCTGGCGGTCGGCCGCGCGATCAAACCCGCGCAGCGCGACGAGCTCTACCAGACCCTGCGTGCGAAGAACCCGCGGCTGCAGTTGGTCCAGGGTCTCGCGCCGATCACTCCACTTCTCGTCGCCCAGATCGAGGAGGCGCTGACAACCCCGAGCCGCGACACGCGTGTGGTCGGCAGTGTGCATCTGGAGATCCCCAACCAGCGGATAGTCGTGACCATGCGCCGTCCCGCAGAGGCCACCGTGGTGATGCATCGGCTCGACATGCTTTACCGCGCCCACGAGATGGACATCCACCGCGGCCCGCTCGCCCGCGGCCGAAACTTCCTGCCGGTGCGGGGGCAATATCAGCGCGGCGAGCGATACATCGTGGTCAGGGCAGTGGGGGAGACGTCCGTCCACCCCGTCCCGTAACGCCAAGCTACCGTTGCTTTCATGAGCGAGTCGACCGAGTCCGGGCTGCCGTTCCGTCCGGTGTACGGGCCGGACGAGCTGGCGGGCTGGGATCCGGCCACCAAGCTGGGCGCGCCGGGAGAGTACCCGTACACGCGCGGTGTCTACCCCAGCATGTACACCGGGCGGCCGTGGACGATGCGCCAGTATGCGGGATTCGGGACGGCGACGGAGTCGAACCGGCGGTACCACCAGCTGGTCGATGCCGGCACTGGCGGGCTCTCGGTCGCCTTCGACCTGCCGACCCAGATGGGGTACGACTCAGACGCCCCGGTGGCGCACGGGGAGGTCGGGAAGGTCGGGGTGGCGATCGACTCGATCGAGGACATGCGAGTGCTGTTCGATGGCATCCCGCTGGATCGGGTGTCCACGTCGATGACGATCAACGCCCCGGCGGCTGTCCTGCTGCTGCTCTACCAGTTGGTCGGCGCGGAACACGGTGCGAGCGGTGACCAACTGACCGGCACGGTGCAGAACGATGTGCTCAAGGAGTACATCGCCCGCGGCACCTACATCTACCCGCCGGCCGCGTCGTTGCGGCTGACCAGCGACATCTTCGCCTACTGCCGGCGAGAGCTGCCGCGGTGGAACACGATCTCGATCTCCGGGTACCACATGGCCGAAGCCGGGGCCACGCCTGCGCAGGAGGTGGCGTTCACGCTGGCCAACGCCCGCGAGTACGTCCGGGCGGCATTGTCGGCCGGGCTGGACGTCGACGAGTTCGGCCCACGGCTGTCGTTCTTCTTCGTCGCTAGGACGACCCTGCTGGAGGAGGTCGCCAAGTTCCGGGCTGCCCGCCGCATCTGGGCGCACATGATGCGCGACGAGTTCGGGGCGAAAGATCCCAGGTCGCAGATGCTGCGCTTACACACTCAGACGGCCGGCGTGCAGCTCACCGCGCAGCAGCCGGAGGTCAACCTGATCCGGGTGGCCGTCCAGGCTCTCGGCGCGGTGCTCGGCGGCACCCAGTCGCTGCACACCAACGCTTACGACGAGGCCATCGCGCTGCCCACCGAGAAGGCGGCCCGGCTGGCCCTGCGGACCCAGCAGGTGCTGGCGCACGAGACGGACGTGACGAAGACCGTCGACCCGTTCGCCGGCTCGTACGTGGTCGAGTCGCTGACCGACGATCTCGAAAGCGCCATCGCTGGGCTGATGCAGAGGGTGGAGGATCTAGGCGGCGCCGTGGCGGCGATCGAGCGGGGCTTCCAGAAGAACGAGATCGAGCAGTCGGCCTACCAGATCGCCCGCGAGATCGACAGCGGAGACCGGAAGGTCGTCGGGGTCAACAAGTACGTCTCCAACGGGAACGAGCCGTACGAACCGCTCCGTGTGGACCCGGCCATCGTGGAGGCTCAAGTCAAGCGCCTCGAGCAGCTGCGGGCCGATCGGGACAGTGAGCCGGTGGTGCGAGCGCTCGACGCACTCCGAGCGGCCGCCGCAGGTACGAACAACGTTCTCGACCCGATGCGTGAAGCGCTGGCCGCCCGTGCCACGGTGGGCGAGGTCTGCGACGCGCTCCGCGACGTCTGGGGAGTGTATGAGCCACCAGCAGCTCTGTGATCCAGGGCGGATTTAGACCGATCTGTGAGGAATCGAGGTCAGCGTCCGAAGCCAGGTTGATTACAGGTCGGCATCGGGGACCTATGTCCCTAAATCGAGGTGGCGCAAGCCGTATAGTCTGCCGCGCAGATTCATTCTCGGGGGCCTGGAGGGCACACGTGAACAAGACATTTCGACTCGCCGCAGCCTTGGGGGCGACGGCACTCGTGCTGGCTGCCTGTGGCGAGGCACCGGATGAGACAGAAACTGAGACTACAGAGCCGGGTACGTCTCCGACGGAAGCAATGACCGAGGAGCCGGCAGCGGACTTCGTCGGCTGCATGGTCACGGACGAGGGCGGCGTCGACGACAAGTCGTTCAACCAGTCGGCCTACGAAGGGCTGGTGGCCGCGCAGGACGCCGGTCTGGTCTCTGACGTCAACCTGGTCGAGTCCAACGCGGCCGCCGACTACGAGCCGAACGTCCAGAGCATGGTGGCCGAGGACTGCGGGCTCATCGTCACGGTCGGCTTCGCCCTCTCGGACACCACCCAAGCCGCCGCGGAGGCGAATCCGGACGAGCAGTTCTCGATCGTCGACTTCATCTGGGAAGAGCCGATCGACAACGTCAGGCCGCTCGTCTTCAACACCCACGAGGCGGCGTTCCTCGCCGGCTACCTGGCCGCCGGTTACTCCAAGTCCGGCAGCGTCGGCACCTGGGGTGGCGCCAAGTTCCCGACCGTGACCATCTTCATGGACGGCTTCTACGACGGCGTGCAGTACTACAACGAACAGAAGGGAACCGACGTCCAGGTCCTAGGCTGGGACAAGGAGAGTCAGGACGGCCAGTTCGTGGGTGACTTCAGCAACACCACGCTCGCCCTGCAGATCAGCGAGAACCTGCTCGACGCCGGCGCCGACATCCTGCTACCGGTGGCCGGCCCGCTCGGTGAGCAAGCTGCTATCGCCGCTCGTGACGCCGGCGACGCGTCGGTGATCTGGGTCGACGTCGACGGCTACGAGACCGTGCCGGACTACAACGACCTGATCCTCACCAGCGTGATGAAGGGCATCGCAGTCGCGGTCGAAACGGCCGCTACCGACGCCGCCGGGGGCAACTTCTCCAACGAGCCGTTCATCGGCACGCTCGAGAACGAGGGCGTCGGCCTTGCTCCGTACCACGACTTCGAGGAGGACGTGCCTCAGGAGCTCAAGGACGAGGTGGAGCAGCTCAAGCAGCAGATCATCTCGGGCGAGATCACCGTCCAGTCCGACGCGGCCTTCAAGTAGTAGGCACACACGCGCCGGGGAGGGCATCATGTGCCGTCCCCGGCGCGTCAGTCGCTACGGTACGAAGCTGACGGCGGGTTCGTAACCCGCGACGAGCACGCGCTCGGGCCCAGAGAGGCGGTCGGATGAAGCTTGAGCTTCGGGGAATCACCAAGCGGTTCGGCCCTGTCGTGGCCAACGACGGGATCGACCTGACCATCGAACCCGGTGAGATCCATGGCTTGCTCGGCGAGAACGGTGCCGGCAAGACGACGCTGATGAACGTCTTGTACGGACTTCTCGACGCGGACGACGGCGAAATCCTGGTCGACGACCAGAAGGTCACGTTTAGTTCGCCGAACGACGCGATGGCTGCGGGCATCGGGATGGTGCACCAGCACTTCATGCTCGTGCCGGTGTTCACCGTCGCCGAGAACGTCATGCTCGGTGCGGAGCAGACCCGCAACCTGGGTCTGCTCGATCTCGACGCGGCGCGCGCCCAGGTTCGCGAGGTGTCCGAACAGTACGGGTTCGACGTGGACCCGGACGCCATCGTCGAGAATCTACCGGTCGGTGTCCAGCAGCGGGTCGAGATCATCAAGGCACTGGTCCGCCACGCCAAGGTGCTGATCCTCGACGAGCCCACCGCGGTGCTGACACCGCAAGAGACCGACGAGCTGATCCAGATCATGCGCCAGCTCAAGGCCGGGGGGACGTCGATCGTGTTCATCACCCACA
The DNA here is from genome assembly GCA_035762665.1 of Jiangellaceae bacterium. Lineage (GTDB taxonomy): Bacteria > Actinomycetota > Actinomycetes > Jiangellales > Jiangellaceae > JASLBX01. The sequence goes on from DASTNZ010000102.1 coordinate 9,680, forward strand.
AGCTGCGTGAGGTGAAAGCGGTCGCCGACCGTATCACGGTGATCCGGCTGGGCCGGGTGGTCGGTGACGCGGCGCCAACGGCCAGCGAGACGGAGCTGGCGTCGATGATGGTCGGCCGCGCGGTGAGCCTAGTGGTCGAGAAGGCGCCGGCAGAACCCGGCGAGCGAGTGTTGACCGTCGACGGGCTCACGGTGGTCGATTCGCGGGAGCAGGTCGTCGTCGACAACGTGTCGTTCGAGGTACGGTCCGGGGAGATTCTTTCCGTTGCAGGCGTCCAAGGGAATGGCCAGACCGAGCTCGTCGAGGCCATCATGGGCCTGCAGCAACACGTCACCGGATCCATCCAACTCAACGGGACAGAGCTGATCGATCGCTCCGTTCACCAGACTCTGGACGCAGGAGTCGGATTCATTCCAGAGGACCGCAAGGTCGACGGGCTGGTCGGTGACTTCACCGTGGCGGAGAACCTCATCCTGGACATCTACGATCGCGCACCGTTCGCCTCCGTTATCGGAATGAAGCCCAGTGCCGTGGCCGAGAACGCGCGCAAGCGGGTCCAGGAGTTCGACATCAGGGCCGAGAGCATCGAAACGACCGCGAACACCCTGTCCGGCGGCAACCAGCAGAAGGTCGTCGTCGCCCGTGAGCTGTCCAGGCCTCTTCAGCTGCTGATCGCCGCTCAGCCCACCCGCGGCCTGGACGTCGGCTCGATCGAGTTCGTCCACCGCCGGATCATCGCTGAGCGCGATCAGGGCACGGCCGTGCTGATCGTGTCGACTGAGTTGGACGAGGTCAGCGCGCTCGCCGATCGCGTATTGGTCATGTACCGGGGCCGAGTGGTCGGAATCGTCCCAGGCGACACCGAACGCGACGTGCTCGGTCTGATGATGGCGAGCGTTCCGGCCGACGAGGCGGCTAGGAAGGCAGCCGAGCGTCCGACCATCGCGGAGCATCCGGAAGAGGCCTTGGGTCAGGTCGAGGACGGGAAGGGAGACGGTCGTGACTGAACCTGCACCGGCACCTCCGGACACCGAGCAGCGGTCAACCGTCGGGCAGCGGTTCTGGCGCGAGCTGGCCACCGGCAGCGCCATGGTCACGGTTCTCTCGGTGGTTCTGGCGCTGGCGATCGGTGCAGTCTTGATCATCGTGTCCGACCCGCGGGTGCAAGATGCGGCGAGTTACTTGTTCAGCCGGCCCGGCGACACGTTCAGTGCCGCCTGGCAGTCGGTGAGCGGTGCATACGCTGCGCTGTTCCAGGGCTCCCTGGTCAACTTCCAGGAGTACTCAATCGGTCGGGCACTCCGGCCGTTCGCCGAGACGCTTACGTATGCGACCCCGCTGATAGCCGCTGGCCTGGCGGTGGCCCTGCCGTTCCGCGCCGGGTTGTTCAACATCGGCGCCGAGGGTCAGATCATCCTCGGTGCGATCTTCGCCGGGTACGTCGGGTTTGCAATCGACCTCCCCGTCGTGGTTCATGTGGCCGTGGCGGTCGCGGTCGGCCTTGTTGGTGGGGCCATCTGGGCCGGCATTGCCGGCGTGCTCAAAGCAAGGACCGGAGCGCACGAGGTGATCGTTACGATCATGCTCAACAACGTCGCCCGGTTTCTGATCATCTATCTGCTGGCGACGAGCGCTTTTCAGCGGCCCGGGCGAGCCGACCCGATCAGCCCGTTCGTCGAACCGTCGGCCGAATTGCCCCGCTTCTTTGAGGGCACCCGGCTGCACGTGGGTTTCCTGCTCGCAATCCTGGCCGCCCTCTTCATGTGGTGGCTACTCGAACGCAGCACGCTGGGGTTCCGGCTGCGTGCCGTGGGCCACAATCCGAACGCCGCCACCTCGGCTGGCATGTCCGTGTCGAGCACGTACATCGTCGTCTTCTTGATCGCCGGAGCGCTCGCGGGGCTGGCCGGAGCGTCCCTCGCGCTGGGCACCGAACGGCATCTCACTCCAGGCATCTCCGGCGGGTTGGGTTTCGACGCGATCACCGTCGCGCTGCTCGGCCGGGCCAACCCGTGGGGCACGGTCGCCGCCGGCATCTTGTTCGGCGCGTTGCGTGCCGGTGCTGTCACCATGCAAGCCAGAACTGGAACGCCGATCGACATTGTGCTCGTCGTGCAGGCGTTGATCGTGCTGTTCATCGCGGCGCCGCCACTCGTGCGGGCAATCTTCCGGATCAAGGTATGGGCGCCAGAGCCGGTCACCACGGCGGCGAAGGGATGGTAGTGACGTGAGCGTAGACACCGCGACTCCGCCGGCGGCGCCCGCGGTCGATCAGACCCGCGTCCTGACCCGTAGCTGGAAGCCACCAATCGCGTTCACGCTGTTCGGCGTCGTGGCGCTGGTGGTGTTCGGGTTGACCGCACCGGCGGGGGAGGAAAGCACCTTCCGGGTCTCCACCCCCAGTGACATCGTCCAGATCGATGCGTTCACGTTGCCGTCGCGGCTCGTCGGCATCCTGCTCGGCGTGCTCTGCCTGGCGATCGCGGCGTATGCCTTCTGGCTCGTACACCAGGCCCGCAAGGTTCCGCTGTGGCTATCGATCACGTTCGGTCTTGCATTCGTGTTCGCGTTCCTGACGTGGGCGGTGGCCGGCGCGACGATCTCGCTCACCAGCCTCCTGCAGGGAGCGGTCGCGCTGTCGGTCCCGCTGATCTTCGGCGCGTTGTCCGGACTTATCTGCGAGCGGGCCGGCGTGATCAACATTGCCATCGAGGGCCAGCTGCTCGGCGGCGCGTTCCTGTCCGGCGTCGTGGCCTCGCTTACCACGAGCACCTGGGTAGGGCTGATCGCTGCACCAATCGCCGGGCTGCTCATCGCCTACGTGCTCGCCGTGTTCACCGTCCGGTACTTCGTCAACCAGATCATCGTCGGCGTCGTGCTCAACGTGCTCGTGATCGGCCTGACGAACTTCCTGTTCAGCCGGTTGCTCAGCCCTGACCCGGCGACCTGGAACTCTCCGGGCCGGTTCCTCAGCATGAAGATCCCCCTACTCGGTGACATCCCGGTGATCGGTCCGGTGCTGTTCAACCAGAATGTGATCGTCTACTTCCTGTACGTCATCGTGATCGTCGTTCACATCGCGCTGTTCCGCAGTCGTTGGGGGCTGCGCGTCCGCGCGGTCGGTGAACACCCGGAGGCGGCTGACACCGCCGGCATCAAGGTCAACTCGGTGCGTTTCCGCAACGTGCTGATCGGTGGCGCGGTTGCGGGCTTGGGCGGTGCGTACTTCACCCTCGGCGTGTCCGGATTGTTCAGCCGGGAGATGACCGCCGGCCAGGGGTTCATCGCACTGGCAGCGATGATCCTCGGACGCTGGAGCCCGATCGGAGCGGTGTTTGCCGGGCTGCTGTTCGGCTTCGTCAACAACCTGCAGAGCGTGCTGGGCATCATCGGGACGCCGATCCCAAGTGAGTTCATGCTGATGGCACCGTACCTCGTGACGATCTTCGCCGTGGCCGGGTTCGTCGGCCGGGTACGCCCGCCGGCTGCCGATGGGGAGCCCTATATCAAGTCATGACCGATCCGGAAATCGACTGGGAGGCGCTGCGCGCGGCCGCGGCGGCGGGATGTGAGCGGGCCTATGCTCCGTACTCGTCCTTCCCGGTCGGTGCCGCTGCGCTCGTCGATGACGGCCGCGTTATCGTGGGCTGCAACGTCGAGAACGCCGCCTACGGGGTCGTGTTGTGCGCTGAGTGCGGCGTCGTCTCGTCCCTCCATGCCGGAGGAGGTGGCCGGCTGGTCGCCTTCACATGCGTCGGGGGCAAGGGGCAGCGGCTGATGCCGTGCGGCCGGTGCCGCCAACTGCTGTGGGAGAACGGCGGGGCGGACTTGCTGATCGACACGCCACAGGGGATCCTGCCCATGACCGAGATACTTCCGCAGGCGTTCGGACCGGAGGACCTGCAGACATGAACCCACCGCAGGTGAACCAGCCGAAGCAGCTGCCAGCGGGCGCCAAGATGGTGGCCTGGCTGCTCGTGGTCGGTGGCGCGCTGTTCGCGGTGGTCGGCACCATCGGACTGTTCAACCAGGTCCGCGCCGAAGCGCTGATGGGCATGCTCATGCTCGCCTTCGGAGTGGTCTATTTCGTTGTGGGCCGAGGGATGCTGCGCGGCAGCCGGCCGGCCTACCTGGTGGCCGTCGGCGTATTAGGCGCGTCCGTCGCGCTGGCCGTCGTCCGAGCCGTCATCGAGGGCGATCGGTCCTTGATCAGCCAGGGCTTCGTCCCAGCGGTCGCGCTGTGGGTCCTGCTCAGCGCCGAGCCGAGGGCGTACTTTGCCCGCTCCGCGAGCGGGCGGCCAACGCCGGACACGCCGAGCGCACCGGGCGCCTGAATAATTCGCGTCGAGGAGGCCCGCGAGCTCAGGGCCGAACTACGGCGCGAACTGGCCCTGTTCGCTGGCCGCGGAGTCAGTGGCCCACGCAGGCGCCATCCGGAATGATCGGTCGTGTGAGTGAGCCGTTCGACGCCGTGGACGTAATCCGGACCAAGCGGGACCGCGCGGAGCTGTCCGACGCGCAGATCGACTGGGTGGTCGATGCGTACACGAGGGGAGTCGTTGCGGACGAGCAGATGTCCGCGCTGGCGATGGCCATCCTGCTCAACGGCATGTCGCGCCGCGAGATCGTGCGCTGGACCGCCGCGATGGTCGCCAGCGGAACCCGGATGGACTGGTCGGGAGTGGGGCGGCCTACGACCGACAAGCACTCCACGGGAGGGGTCGGCGACAAGATCACCTTGCCGCTCGCTCCGACCGTGGCCGCGTGCGGCGCAGCGGTCCCTCAGCTGTCCGGCCGCGGGCTGGCGCACACCGGCGGCACGCTCGACAAGCTGGAATCCATCCCTGGCTGGCGGGCTTCGCTGTCCGCCGACGAGATGCTGGCCCAGCTTCGTTCGGTGGGAGCGCTCGTATGCGCGGCGGGCGAAGACCTCGCGCCCGCGGACAAGAAGCTGTACGCACTCCGCGACGTCACGGGCACCGTCGAAGCCATCCCGCTGATCGCATCGTCGATCATGAGCAAGAAGATCGCCGAGGGCACCGAAGCGCTGATCCTGGACATCAAGGTCGGCTCCGGCGCGTTCATGAAGAACGCCGATTCCGCCCGCGAGCTGGCCCGGACCATGGTGGAGCTCGGCACCGACGCGGGGGTGAACACGGTCGCCCTACTCACCAACATGCAGACCCCGCTGGGGTTGACCGCCGGCAACGCGCTCGAGGTGCGCGAGTCGGTCGAGGTGCTCGCCGGAGGCGGACCGGCCGACGTGGTCGAGCTGACCGTGACGTTGGCGCGCGAGATGCTGGCCGCGGCCGGTGTGGATGGCCGCGACCCCTCTGACGCATTGAAGGACGGCTCGGCGATGGACGTCTGGCGGGCCATGGTGCGTGCTCAAGACGGGGATCCGGACGCGCCGCTGCCCGTCGCGCGCGAGCAGCACACCGTCCTGGCGCCGGCCGATGGTGTGCTGACCCGATTGGACGCTCTCGCGGTGGGCATCGCAGCCTGGCGGCTCGGTGCAGGGCGCGCCCGAAAGGAAGACCCGGTGCAAGCCGGGGCCGGCATCGAGATGCATGCCAAGCCGGGTGCGCTCGTACGTGGCGGTGAGCCGTTGCTGACGCTGCACACCGACGAGCCGGCTCGTTTCGAGCGCGCGCTGGCCGCCCTGGACGGCGCGTACGACATCGCTCCGCAAGGTTCCCGACCTGACCTGCCGCTGCTCGTCATCGACCGCATCGCGTGATCATCCGCACTCGCCCGGGTTGTGTCGCCGGTGGGCGCCGATGATCACGGGACTGGTTCCGTCGGCCGATGCCCGGGCGGTACGTTCAGCGCAAGGTGGAACAGGGGGAGGGTCGCTCATCGTGACTGAACTGGGCGGCGCCGGCGCCCTACCTCTTGGAGACCAGCCGGGTCGCCTCAGCCGTCGGCGGAGGTTCGCCTGCGGTTCAGTCCGTCCACGCCGTCCTGCGCGGCGCCTAACCTCGCGCGGCGACCGTCCGGGCCTCGCGGGCGATCTCCAGCTCCTCGTTGGTCGGGATCACCAGCACGGCCACGTCTGCGTCAGCAGGGGAGATGAAGCGCGGTTCGCGGTCGGCCGCCGCGTTGCGAGCCGAATCGACCTCGATGCCGAGGCGCTGGAGGCCGTCCAGTGATCGGGCCCGTACGTCGGCATCGTTCTCGCCGACCCCGGCCGTGAACACGATGGCGTCCACCCGTCCCAGGACCGCGTAGTAGGCGCCGACGTACTTACGCAGCCGGTAGCAGTAGACGTCCAGAGCCAGCGAAGCGCCGCTGTCGCCTGATTCCGCCCGCCGGTGGACCTCTCGCATGTCGTTGGCACCGGCGAGGGCCAGCAGGCCGCTCTTGCGATTGAGCGCCTCGTCGACTAACTCGGCGCTGACGCCGGCGAGGCGGCCGAGGTGCGCGGTGATCGCCGGGTCGATGTCACCGCTGCGGGTGCCCATCACCAGGCCCTCGAGCGGCGTGAGCCCCATCGAGGTGTCCACGCTGTGCGTGGCCGCGACCGCCGTAATGCTCGCGCCGTTGCCGAGGTGGGCGACGATCAGGTTGGTATCGGTGGGTTCACGGCCGAGCAACCGCGCCGCCTCCTGCGCAACGTACGCCACCGACGTGCCGTGGAAGCCGTAGCGGCGGACACCGTAGTCGCGCTGCCACTGCCGCGGCACCGCGTAGGTGTACGCGTGCTCCGGCATCGTTTGGTGGAACGCGGTGTCGAACACGGCGACGTGCGGCACCGCCGAGAAGATCCTGCGCGCCACTTCGATGCCGTCCAGGTTGGCCGGATTGTGCAGCGGGGCCAGGGGTACGAGCCGCCGGATCGTTTCCACGACCTCGTCGTCGATCAACACCGGATCGGCGAACCGGTCGCCTCCATGCACGACCCGATGGCCGACGGCCACCAGCCCGGCATCGGCCAGGTGCGGTCCCGCCTCATCGAAGGCGCCCAGGATCGCCTGCAAGCCGCTCTCGTGGTCCGGGATGGGCTCCGAGCGCTCCACCTCGCCTCCGGTACCGGCATGGCTCAACTGGCCAGAAGCCTCGCCGATCCGCTCCGCTAGGCCCCGGGCCAGCACTGAGCCCGTATCGTCGATCAGCTGGTACTTGATCGACGACGAGCCACAGTTGAGCACCAGAACGGTGTCAGCCATCGTCGCCCCCGGTGGCGGCCTGGATGGCGGTGATCGCCACGGTGTTGACGATGTCGCGAACTGTCGCGCCGCGCGAGAGGTCGTTAACCGGCCGGCGGAGCCCTTGCAGGACCGGGCCGATGGCGATCGCACCGGCCGAGCGCTGGACCGCCTTGTACGTGTTGTTGCCGGTATTCAGGTCGGGGAAGACGAACACCGTGGCTCGCCCTGCCACATCGCTACCGGGCAGTTTGGTCTGCGCGACGGATGCGTCGATGGCCGCGTCGTACTGGATCGGACCTTCGACCGAGAGGTCCGGCCGGCGGGTCCGCACCAGGGCCGTCGCCTCTCGGACCTTGTCGACGTCCGCGCCCGATCCGGACTCGCCGGTCGAATACGACAGCATCGCCACCCGGGGGTCGACGCCGAACTGGGCGGCCGTGGCGGCGCACGAGATGGCGATATCGGCCAGCTGGGCCGCCGTGGGGTCCGGGATGACTGCGCAGTCGCCGTAGACGAGCACCCGGTCGCGCAGGCACATGAAGAAGACGCTGGAAACGACTGATACTCCCGGTGAAGTACGGATGACCTCGAACGCAGGCCGGATGGTGTGCGCGGTGGTGTGTGCGGATCCGGATACCATGCCGCCGGCCATGCCGAACAGCACTATCATGGTTCCGAAGTAGGAGACGTCGACCACGACGTCTCGCGCGGCTTCGACGGTCATGCCCTTGTGAGCCCGCAACCGCGCGTATTCGCTGGCGAAGCGCTCCCGAAGGTCGGGATCGTAAGGGTCGATCACCTGGGCTGCGGAGATGTCGAGCCCGAGCTGGTGCGCCTTCGCCCGCACGGCGGTGGGCTCGCCGAGCAGCGTGAGCCTGGCGACGGAGCGGCGCAGCAGCGTGTCGGCGGCACGCAGGATGCGCTCCTCATCGCCTTCCGGAAGGACGATGTGCTGATCCGCGGTTCGGGCCCGATCGAGCAATTCATACTCGAACATCAGCGGTGTGACGACTTCACTGCGGGCGACGTCCAACTGCGCGGACAGTGCCGTACCGTCCACGTGCGAGGCGAACAGCGAGCGAGCCACCTCCACCTTGCGGGGCGACTCACGAGACACCCGCCCGCGCGCGGCGGCCAGGCTGGTAGCCGTCTCGTAGGTGTCCGTCTTCGCCAGGATGACCGGTAGCCGCGCGTCGATGCCGTCGAGCAGTCGAGTGACCACTGGGGGCGGCTCGAACCCGCCGGTAAGCACGACGCCGGCCAGCGACGGGAACGTTTGAGATGCGTGGGCCATCAGGACGCCCAGCAGGACGTCCGCGCGATCGCCCGGTGTCACCACGACGCCGCCGTCGACCAGCCGGTCGAGCACGTTGGGCAGCGTCATGGCACCGATGAGTAAACCCAGCGCCTCACGATCGAGCAGCTGCGGGTCACCGCTCACGAGGGCGCCGTCACACGCGGCTCTCAAGTCTGCGACGGCAGGTGCGGTGAGGAACGGCTCGGCTGGGATGGCGTAGCCCGTCACCTTGCCGGCCAGCGCGGCGCGGACCGCGTCTAACTCCTCCGGATCGACCCGGTTAGCGATGATCGCCAGCAGCTTGCCGTAGTTGGCTGCCAGTTCGGTGGCGGCCATGTCGGCGACAGCGCGCACCTCGGCGGCCGACCGATTCTGGCCGCCGACCACGAGTAGGACGGGCGCGCCCAGGTTGACGGCGATGCGGGCGTTGTAAGAGAACTCGGTGGGGGTGGCGACGTCGGTGTAGTCGCTGCCGACGATCACGATGGCGTCGTAGCGATCGGCAAGTGCGTGATAACGCTCGATGATGGTCGTCAGCGCCGCATCGGGGTCGGAATGCACGTCCTCGTAGGTGACGCCGGCCGCGTCGTCGTACGGGACGTCGACGCCGTCCTGGTCCAGCAGCATCTCGAGGACGTAGTCGGGCCGGCTGCCTGATCGCACGATCGGGCGGAAGACGCCAACGCGACCTACCCTGCCGGTGAGCAACTCCAATATGCCGAGAGCGACGGTCGACTTGCCGGATTCGCCCTCAGCCGAGGCGATGTAGACGCTCCGCGCCATGATCACGAGCCTACCGGGACGGCAGGTCCGCTCGCAGGGTTCAGTCGTTGAGGATGAAGTAGTCGCGGCAACGGACCGGCGGTGGCGTGCACCTGATCCCTCCTAGTAGCCGCGAATGCGCGTCATTCGGACTCGTACCGGAACGGGGTACTCGTCGGCGAACGCCTCGAGACTTCCGCTGATCCGGATCATGGCGTCGCGATACTTGGCCAGATAGGCCGGCGACTCGTGCGGGGGCGGCTCGTCGTCCGCGCGTTCGGCGATACCGCGCGCCACGACTACGTCATTGCCGTCCTCGGCGCTGTTGAAGTGCAGCGACACGGCCGGCCGCACCGCGATGTGCGCCAATCGATGCGCGTCCGGCGTGTTGTAGGTGAGGATCTGGTCCTCGTTCGGCCAGATGAACCACACCGGGTTGGGTTGTGGCGTACCGTCCCGGCCGATCGTGGTCAGCCAAATGACTTCCTCCTGGCGGAACCGCTCGCGGACCCGGCGACCGAACGAGGAGGCTGGATCGGGAAGCACCGACGTCATGGATCCTCACTTTAGGGATGAGCGGTACCGTCAACCGCATGGCTCCGACTCACGAGGAGATCCTTTCAGCTCCCAAGGTATTGCTGCACGACCACCTCGACGGTGGGCTACGGCCGGCGACGATCGTCGAGGTGGCGGCCGAGATCGGGCACGAGTTGCCCGCCACGGATGCGGACGAACTCGGGAAGTGGTTCGTCGACGCCGCGAACTCCGGATCGCTCGAGCGGTACCTCGAAACGTTCGACCACACCGTGGCCGTGATGCAGACCCGCGAGGCGCTGATCCGCGTGGCGACCGAGTGTGCCGAAGACCTGGCGGCCGACGGGGTGGTGTACGCCGAGGTGCGCTATGCGCCCGAACAGCACCTGGCCGGCGGGCTCAGTCTCGAGGAAGTCGTCGAGGCGGTCGAAGAGGGCTTCCGGTTAGGAGAGGCCAAGGCGGCTGAGGCCGGGCATCCGATCCGGATCGCGACATTACTGACCGCGATGCGCACCGCGGCGCGCTCCCACGAGATCGCCGAGCTGGTAGTTCGGTATCGGGATGCCGGTGTGGTCGGGTTCGACATCGCGGGAGCCGAGGCGGGGTTCCCGCCCACCCGGCACTTGGACGCGTTCGAGTACCTGCGGCGAGAGAACGCCCACTTCACGATTCACGCCGGAGAGGGCTTTGGGCTGCCGTCGATCTGGGAGGCGCTGCAGTGGTGCGGCTGTGACCGACTCGGTCACGGTGTGCGGATCATCGACGACATCACGATCGCACCCGACGGTGAGGTGACGCTCGGCCGGCTCGCCGCGTATGTCCGGGACCGAAGGGTACCGCTGGAGATGTGCCCGTCCTCGAATATCCAGACGGGGGCAGCGGAGTCGATCAGTCAGCATCCGATCGGGCTGCTGACCCGCCTTCGGTTCCGGGTCACGGTCAACACCGACAACCGGCTGATGAGCGCGACCTCCGCTTCGCGGGAGTTCGAGCTGCTCGCCGAGGCCTTCGGGTACGACCTGGATGACCTCCGCTGGTTCACGGTCAACGCCATGAAGAGTGCGTTCATCCCGTTCGACGAACGGCTGGCCATGATCAACGACGTGATCAAGCCTGGATACGCGAACCTCGGCGCGCAGCGGGCGTTCGCCCGAATCCGCAGCCTGCGGTGAGTGAGCGATCCCTCTCAATCACCGTTCGGCATGATCAACCAGAGTGCCAGGTAAATGATCAGGATCGGGCCGGGCAGCGGGATCAGCAGTAGAAAGATCACGCGGACGGCAGTCGTGGACAGGTTGAATCGCTTGGCGAGCCCGGCGCAGACACCGGCGATGACCCGACCGTCGCGCGGGCGCACCAACCTGCGGCGCGCAGGTGTGTCGTAGCTGTATGTGCTCATACTTCGACGGTATGCGCCCCACTGGCATCGGGGCGTCAGACGGGGGGAGGGTCCGCCCCTGAGTTTGAATCCCAGAGTCACCCCTAGGGTGCTCGCACCTGGGCGGTTCGCCGGCGGCATCAGGCCGGCTGTGGTGGTTCCCCGGCCAAGGCGGCCAGGGCTCGCCTGACTTCTGATGCGCCTATCGGGCGGCAACCACATGCGACCTGACGGCGCAGTACTGATCGTTCTGCCTGCCACAAGGCAAGGCCCCGACGCAGCAACGAAAGCGGGGGTTTGCGCCGTTCACCAGGTCGCGCAGCAGCCGGCGGACGGGAATGTTCGCCGTGCCGTCGGCGCAGATTGCGACCAGTGTCTCGATCGCGCGAGCGGCGTCCCCTGCATCTGGATGGTCCCAGTCGACGATGCCAGGCTCAGAATGGCGGGGGAGTGCCGGGTCGTCGCCATCGCGGTAGAAGTCGTCCAGCGTGATCACGGGCAGCCCGCTGGCCCGGGCCAGCGGGGACTTGCCGCTGCCGGATGGGCCGGCAAGGAGAACGACGCGACGCGCGGACCGCAAGTCTGCCAAACCGGCACGTGGCGTTTCGCGACGTGGCAAGGAATGGGACAATGGCCGTGTACCGGCTGCACGGCCAGCCGGTCGAGGAAGTGGTGAGGGCGATGACGGTCACCAGTACGAAGTTCAGCAGCCGGCTCGCCCCGTGCGGTCGGATGAAGACCGGCGAGCACTACGAGACCCGTGACGACCAGGGCCTGGCCACTGATCAGATGCTGTTCGACTGCGGCTGCCGGGCGAGCCGCGAGGAATACCACGACGGCAGCATCGAGTACGTCGTGGTCAGGCATGACGGCAAGCTCCTGAACCACGAGACCGTGTCCGAGCACGGCGCCTGACGGCTCCAGTGACCCACTGGGCGAGAGTGCATATGTGACTCGTCCGTCGTGGGACTCAGTCGCCGGTCGGATCGGCCGCGCGGGACGAACCGCGGCTGCGAGCCCGGGCCGACCCGCGAGACAGCAACCACGCGCTCACGACAGCAAGCGTCGCGATGACGATGCCGGCCGTAGCGAACTCGACCAGCCGTGGCCAGGCGCCATACCCTCGCGGCAGCATGATGTCGAGTTGGCGCGGACCGATGGTGTCGCGGAACCAAGCCCAGTCCGGCACGTAGCTCAGCCATAGTCCGAGCACGACGCCCGGACCGGCGATGAAGGCCACGCCTCCGACGAGCTTCTCGAAGGTCTGCCAGAGCGGTGAGGCGAATAGTCCCACCAGGCCGAGCAGCCACAAAGCGAGGGCAACAACGGGGCCACCCAGCCAGAAGAACAAGCCGGCGAGCGCGAAGGAGCCGATTACGGCCATTGGTACCCAGTCACGCTCGAGAACCGGGACATCCGACATCTGCCGCGATCCCACTGCAGCCGCCGTGCTCGCCGGGGAAGTGAGCGGGGGCGTGGTCGCTGATCCTGGTGGGCGGGTGGTACCAGGTGGTGGAGCCGGCGCACCCGCGTCCGCCGCGATGGCCAGCGGATCGCCGAGTTCGTCAAGCACCCGCTGCACATCGGCGGGCGTAGGGTCGGCAATGGCCAGCAGTGAGTCGTCGATGTGCTCGCGGATGCCGGCGATGACGTCTTCGCGCTCGTCGGCGGGCAGCCCGGACAGCGCGATCGCGAGTCGTGGATGTAGCGCTCGACCTCGGCGATGCGGTGGTCTGCGGTGTTCATCAGCGGGCTCCCTTCAGAGCTCGGTCGACGGCGTTGCGAAACGGTTCCCAGGTTCGCTCGAAGGCGGCAAGTGCGGCGATGCCATCGGCGGTCAGCTTGTAGTAACGGCGGGGTGGACCGGCGGCTGACTCGCGCCACGACGTCGCGACCAGCCCGCTCTTGCGCAGTCGGGACAGCAGCGGGTACAGCGTGCCCTCGCTGGTGATAAGCACGCCGTCCGAGGACAGCGCGTGCGCGATGTCCAGCCCATACGACTCGCCATTGCGTAGCAGGGCAAGGACGCAGTACTCCAGCGCCCCGCGTCGCAGGTTCGTCAGCAGCCGCGAGTCGAGCGTCCCGTCCATGGCATCCCCGTCGTTAGGTACCATGCCTGACAACCTACCTGACCACGCTAGACACGGGCAATCGCCGATCGCGTATTCTTTGGGACGTGGCATCCAGCCGGAATCTCGTGAGTGCTCGCACCGGCTCCGTCCGGGCGCGAGTAGCCGTGCGCGCGTAGGCGCGCACCTCCTCGACGAGACTCCACCGGCCCCAGGCAACCACTGGGCGCCACGACACCTAGGTGATCCAGCCATGCCACTCAACATTCCAGAGCGGCCTTCCCTCGATGGGCTCGAGGAGAAATGGGCCGCGCGCTGGGACGAGCAGGGTACTTACCGGTTCAGCCGCTCCGTTGCACGGAACCAGGTCTACTCGATCAACACACCGCCGCCCACGGCGTCCGGCCAGCTGCATGTCGGGCACGTCTTCTCCTACACGCACACGGATGCCATCGCTCGATACCAGCGGATGCGGGGCCGCGAGATCTTCTACCCGATGGGGTGGGACGACAACGGGCTGCCGACCGAACGCCGCGTCCAGAACTACTACGGCGTCAGATGCGATCCATCGCTGCCGTACGACCCGTACCTGACTCCGCCGGATCAGCCACCGGCGACCGCGATCGCCGTCTCCCGCAGAAACTTCGTCGAGCTCTGCGAACGGCTGACTGCACAGGACGAGCAGGAGTACGAGCACTTGTGGCGGCGAACCGGCCTGTCGGTGGACTGGTCACTGACCTATACGACGATCGGTGCGACGGCGCGCATCGCTTCTCAGCGGGCGTTCCTCCGTAACCTCTCGCGTGGCGAGGCGTACCAGGCCGAGGCGCCGACCTTGTGGGACGTCTCGTTCCAGACGGCCGTGGCACAGGCCGAACTGGACGACCGGGACCGCCCAGGGGCTTACTATCGGTTGGCGTTCCGCGCGCCGGATGGCGAGGCAATCCATGTCGACACCACCCGGCCGGAACTGCTGCCCGCGTGCGTGGGGCTGGTCATCCACCCCGATGACACGCGGTATGCGCACCTTGCGGGGACGTCCGTCCGGACCCCGCTGTTCGACATCGAGGTGCCCGTGCGAACCCACCGGCTGGCCGACCCGAGCAAGGGCACCGGTGCCGCGATGGTGTGCACGTTCGGCGACGTCACTGATGTCACCTGGTGGCGGGAGCTGGACCTGCCGATCCGGGCGGTCATCGGCCGGGACGGACGGTTCTCGGCGGAACCGCCCGATGGGCTCGGCAGGGCGCCGTACGACCAGTTGGCGGGTCGGACGGTCGGCCGGGCGCGCCGCCGCATCGAGGAACTGCTGGCCGACGCCGGTGCGCTGGCCGGCGAGCCGCGGGAGATCGTCCACCCGGTCAAGTTCTACGAGAGGGGCGACCGTCCGCTCGAGATCGTCACCAGCCGGCAGTGGTACCTCCGTAACGGCGGTCGGGACGACGACCTGCGCGACGCACTACTCGCCCGTGGGCGCGAGCTGGCCTGGGTTCCGGAGTTCATGCGGCACCGGTACGAGCATTGGGTCGGCGGGTTGACCGGCGACTGGCTGATCAGCCGTCAGCGATTCTTCGGTGTGCCGATCCCCGTCTGGTACCGGGTGGGGGAGGACGGTGAAGTCCGGTACGACAAGGTGATCGTTCCGGCCGAGGACGACCTGCCGGTTGATCCCGCATCGGAACCTCCGGCCGGCTTCGACGAAGCGCAGCGGGGCCAGCCGGGTGGGTTCGTCGGCGACCCGGACGTGATGGATACCTGGGCGACCTCGTCGTTGTCTCCGCAGATCGTCTGCGGCTGGGAGCGTGACCCTGATCTGTTCGCCCGGACGTTCCCGATGGACCTACACGCCCAGGCTCACGAGATCATCCGGACTTGGTTGTTCACCTGCGTCCTGCGCTCGCATCTTGAGCACAGGACGCTGCCCTGGCGGCGGGCCGCCATCTCAGGTTTCGTCGTCGACCCGGACCGGAAGAAGATGAGCAAGTCGGCTGGTAACGCGACGACACCGGTCGGTGTGCTCGAGAAGTACGGCGCGGACGCGGTGCGGTGGCGGGCGGCGGGCGCCCGACCAGGCCTTGACACACCGTTCGACGAAGCGCAGATGAAGGTCGGCCGGCGGCTGGCCACCAAGATCCTCAATGTGGGTAGATTCGTGCTGGGGCTTGGCGACCCTGTCGGCGAGCTGTCCGGTCGGACAAGTCCACCGCCTGTGGCGGACGCGGCGCCCGCGCGGACTAGTCAGATGGTTAGCGAGCCGCTCGACCTCGCGATGTTGGCTGTGCTGGCGGAGGTCGTCCGCGAGGCGACCGATGCGTTCGACGACTACGACTACACCACCGCACTTGAAGCCACCGAGCGGTTCTTCTGGACCTTCTGCGACGACTACGTCGAGCTGGTCAAGGACCGGGCCTACGGTGATCGGGGCGCGGCGGCAGCCGTGTCGGCGAGGTCCGCGTTGCGGTTGGCGTTGGACGTCCAGCTCCGGCTCTTCGCACCGATCATGCCCTTCGTCACCGAGGAAGTGTGGTCTTGGTTCCGCGATGGCTCTATCCACCGGGCGGCGTGGCTATCGCAAGACGAGCTGCCGCGCGATGGAATGCCGGGCGTCCTCGCCGCCACAGGAGAGGCGCTGTCGGGGATTCGCGCGATCAAATCCGAGCGCAAGCTGTCGATGCGTTCGGAGCTCGATGAAGTTACGGTGCGCGGGCCGGCAGACCAGATCGAGCTGATCGCCGAGGACGACCTGGCCGCGGCCGGGCGGGTCGGCAATCTGACCCTCGTCCACGATGCGGCGGCAACCGTGATATCGGCCACCACATAGCTAGGGTTAGAACCGGGCGCGGGGTGGTACTCAGGTGTCGAGGGGGACCGGTGACGAATGATGGATCGGTGGCTGCCTCAGTTACCAACGGAGTGATCGAAGCGGAGTTCTCGCCTCAGGTTCAGTTGAACCTGAATGTGCGACGCCTCTCGAACTCGGCGACTGTGGCCATCAACGAGCGCTGCGTAGCGCTCGCGCACGAAGGCCGCGAGGTCGTCCGGCTCGGGCTGGGCCAGTCGCCATTTCCGGTTCCCGACCTGATGGTCCGGGCGCTGCGCGAGCACGCCGCAGAAAAGGACTACCTGGCCGTCAAGGGCTTACTCGGACTCCGCCGGGCGATCGTCGGTTACTACCGGCGTACCCAGGGGCTTGAGTACCTGCCGGAGAACGTGCTGATCGGGCCCGGCAGCAAGGAGCTGATGTTCCACGTCCAGCTGGTCTACTACGGCGAGCTGGTGATACCCGCGCCAAGCTGGGTGTCCTACGCGCCGCAAGCCCGGATCATCGGTCGCAACCTGCACTGGCTGCCTACCGAGATCGAGACGGGCCTGGGCGTCACACCGGAGGCGCTGGAACAGCTGTGCGCAGCGGATCCGCACCGCCCTCGCCTGCTGATCCTCAACTACCCGGGCAATCCGACTGGGACTGCGTACTCCGACCAACAGTTACGCGAGATCGCTGAGGTCGCTCGCAAGTACCGGGTGCTGCTGCTCGCCGATGAGATCTACAGCGGGCTGCGCTTCGACGGCGAGCACGTCTCCATCGCCCGGTACTACCCAGAGGGAACGATCATCAGCAACGGCCTGTCGAAATGGGCCGGAGCCGGTGGCTGGCGGCTCGGTGCGTTCATCTTCCCGGCGACGCTGACCTGGTTGGTCGACACAATGGCAGCGGTGGCCAGCGAGACGTTCACCTCGACGGCCGCGCCGATCCAGTACGCGGCGATCCACGGGTTCGAGCCGAGCCCGGAGTGGGAGGACTACCTGGGTCGGGCCCGGAAGGTTCTGCGTGGCCTGATGCTGCACAGCTACGACCGGTTGCGCTCGGTGGGTGCCGAACTTGCCGCGCCCAAGGGTGGGTTCTACGTGTTCCCGAACTTCAGCGCGCCGCGGACTCGGCTGGCCGAGCGCGGCATCAAGTCCAGCCGAGAACTCTGCGAACGCGCGCTCGATGACCTGGGCATTGCCTTCCTGCCGGGTAGCGTCTTCGGCCGACCCGAGCACGAGCTGTCCGTGCGCATCTCGTGTGTCGACTTCGACGGTGGCGCCGCGCTGGAGGCCGCCGGTGAACTCGGTGAGGATGAGCCCGGCGAGGATTTTCTGGACAAGTACTGCAACCCCACCTTCGATGCGGTCAACCGACTTGCCGACTGGGTCGCCACGTCGTGACAGCCAGCGGACGAGCACGCTGCTTGCGCACTGATCAGCCCTGCATTCGCTTTCTGATCAACGTCTGGATCACCAGCGAGACGATGATGACCGGGCCGAAGAACAGCTGCGCGTAGACGAGGCGAGTGAACGCCGCAACGGGAACGCCGCATCCGACTCTCACGCTTGGTTGCGTGGCATCAAGCCGGACCTCTTGTTGTTCGTGCGCAAAGCTGTCCGCGGTACAAGCGGTTGGTGATGAGGGTCCGGAGCACCAGCGAGTATGATCATGAGGCAGAAGAACAGCTGGACGTAGAAGCCGTGCCAGCCACCACTGCACCTCGGCCTCAATCGCGCCGACAAACCCACCGACGAGGGCGTAGTCGCTGCGACTAAACCGTCACGCCTCCAGGAAAGGTATCCCGGGTCAACTCATCAGCATTTGAGGACGCAGCGACTTCACCGCTCGAATCTTCGCTGAAGTACAGCGTGGATCGAGATAGCTATGAGGATGATAGCCCCGTAGATCAGGTCTACGTAGTAGTCGGTCAGGCCGATTGCGATGATGCCCGCCCTGATCGCGCCAATCATGAACGCCCCGATAAACGTGCCCCAGATGGTCCCGCGTCCTCCGAACACAGACGTTCCTCCCACGAAGACGGCCGCCAGGGCGGGCAGCAGGTAGCCGGCCCCAACCCCCGGATAGAAGTTCGCGATGTGGAGGCTGTTCATCACGCCGGCAAGGGCAGCCGCCATCCCTGTGAGCACGAAGAGCAGGGTGCGGGTTCGGCGGATCGGGATGCCCATCAGCTCCGCGGCCTGCCGGTTGTCCCCGATGACGTGGGCGTTCTGTCCGAGTCGATGTCGGTACAGCAGCAACCAGGTCCCGATCGCAGCCAGGAGGAGCCAGACAAACTGCATCGGGATGCCGGCGAGTCGTCCGACTAGGAGCCGGTACGCCGGCTCACCCCGCGCCTCCACGAGGGCGTAGCTCCGGCCGCTCACCAGGACGAGGGTCAGTCCGCGGTACAAGAACAGGGTTCCAATCGTCACCACCAGCGCCGGGATGCCGATGACGGTGACAATGACGCCGTTCAGCAGCCCTGCGAGGGCGCCGACGGCCAATGCGGCGAGGACGCCCAACTCGACGCTTCCCGTGGTCCGTTCGACCGCGATGAACCCGACCATACCCAGGCCCATGATCGACGGAAATGAGAGATCGATGTCGCCGCTCACGATGACCATCGTCAGGACGAGAGCCACGAGCCCGAAGTACGGCGTCGTCTGCGCGAACGACACATAGATGCGGCTGTCCAAAAACGTGTTTGGCGCAAGCGCAATGAACGTGAGCCAGAGCACGACAAACGCGGCGGTGATGCCGATCTGAGACGCCCAGGTCGTCGCGAATGACCGGACGGTCCAGCGTCGCCCAATCGAGTACGCCTTCTCCTCCGCGGTCGAGGTCACGGGGTGCCCCCTGACAGGTCGGCTTCACTCGCCGCCTGCGCGGCGCGGCGCCGTTCCGGCTCGATCAGGCTTCCCGTGGCGGCTACCTGCCGCATGATCTCGGTGAGTTCGTCGAGGGAGTAGCGGGTGGTTGGGAACTCTCCTGCGATCCGTCCCCGATCGAGCAGCACGATGCGATCAGCGACCGAGTAGACGTGGAAGATGTTGTGATCGATGAAGATCGCCGACTTCCCGGCCGTCCGAATCCCTCTGATGAAGGACAGGAACTTGTCGGTCTCGCCGAGCGACAGCCCCATCGTCGGCTCGTCGAGGATGATGATGTTGGCTTGGAAGTGGAGGGCTCGCACGATGGCCAAGCCTTGACGTTCACCCCCGGACAGCCCACTCACGTGGGTGTCCGGCGTGAGCGCGGCAGAGGTGAATCCCATCGACTCACCCATGAGCTGCGCCGTGATGCGCCGCATCTTTCGTACGTTTAGGAACCCGAGCGGGGCGCTGATCGGTCGCCCCATGAAGATGTTGCGCCACATGGACAGCTGCTCGGCGAGCGCTCGCTCCTGATAGACGGTCTCGACGCCGAGCGCACGCGCCTTCTGGACGGTGAGATCTTCGAACTCCCGCCCGGCGAACGCGATCGTCCCGGCGTCCGGCCGATGCACGCCCATGACGATCTTGATCAGCGTCGACTTGCCAGCGCCGTTGTCGCCGACGAGGCCGAGGACCTCACCCTTGCGCAGCTGGAGGCTCACGTCACGAAGGACCCGGACACCGCCGAAGGACTTGGAGATGTCATTGAGTTCGAGAACTACCCCGTTGGACGCAGTCGGCTCGCGCGGTGGGTTTGCTCCATCCATCTGGGGAGAGGCGAGCGGAGGCCGGCGAGCGCTCTGCCCGCCAGCATCCGCCCCGCTCATTGCGGCATCACTGCTCGACATCACCGGATCTGCTGCTCCACTAGCGGCGCGATGAGGTCGATGTTCGACTGGTCCACAAAGCCTCCACCCGTGTCGACGAACAGGCCGCTGAAACCGTACTTATCGGTCAGGCACAGCTGCATGATCCCGAAGAAGCCCTGCAGGTACTGCTGCTGGTCGATCACGAGATCGTTGTACCCCTCCTGTATACCCTCGACGGTGGCCGGCGACAGGTCGAATCCTGCCGCGTACAGGTCGTCGGGCGCGAGGTTCGCGGCCTCCATGTAGGTCTTCGTCGTCGAGGTGACGTTCCCGTGGTCGGTGAAGATCGCCTTGACGTCGGGGTTGGCCGACGCGTAGCCGGTGAAGGGTGCGACGCCGTTCGCGGGGTCTGCGTTCGTGGCGTCGTCGATCTCGAGATAGTCGACAGTCATCCCGGCGTCCTCCAGCGTCTCGGTGATCCCCCTCGTCCGCTCGCCGCGGCCAGGCTGGGACAGCAAGCCCCACACGAACACCCGGTCACCTGACTGCAGGTTCCCTCGAGCCATTGCCTCATTTGCAAGCGCGGCGCCGGCGTCGTACAGCACGGCCCCGACGTACCCGGTGCCCTCGGCGGCGTATTTCTCCTCCACCTGAGGGAGCTCGGTGTTCATAACGGTCACCAGAATGCCCTGGCTCCTCGCGTCATCGACGAGGGGCGCGAACGCATCGTCGCCTGGGTGACCCATGATGGCGATGCCATCCGGGTTGGTCGCGACCGCCTCTTGGAACTGGGTGATCATCTTGTTCGGATCCCAGTCGGACCACTGGTAGGTGACGTCCGGACCGAAGGCCTCCTCGGCCGCCTTCGCGCCGTTGTACACAACCGTCTCGAATCCACCACCCTGAGATCCGCCTGGAAAGAAGACAATCTTCGTGCCCTGGCAGAACTGTCCGGCAGTCGGCGCAGCGGTCCCAGCGGCAGCTTCCTCCTCGGGGGTAGCTTCGTCGGCTTCGCCCTCGTCGTCATCGCCGCCGGTGCAAGCCGCCAACACCAGGACCACGGCCGCGAGACCGGCCAGGCCGGCACGGCCATGCCGGGCGGCCCGCCATGGTCGTCCGACTCGTGTTCGTCTCATCTGCTCACTTCCCTTCATAAGCGGCCGGCGGCCGTTGCCGCCGGCCGGGTAGAGCGTCACTGTGCATCTGTCTGAGCCACGCTTCGGTAGAGCCAAACGTCCTCAGCGGCCCCGCCGCTTGGGCGAGAACTGGTAGATCGTTGTGGTGTCGTACACCTGTCCCGGCCGGAGGACGGTCGAGGGGAAGTTCGGCTTGTTGGGGGAATCCGGGTAATGCTGGGTCTCCAACGCCAGTCCGTCACTCTGCCGGTACGTCCGGCCACTCGTGCCGATCAACGTCCCGTCCAGGAAGTTTCCGGAGTAGAACTGGATGCCAGGCTCGGTCGTGAAGACCGACAGCACTCGTCCACTCTCCCGGTGGCTCAACCGGGCAGCCAACTCCAGCCCGTCGCCCTGGCGATCGAGGACCCAGTTGTGGTCGTAGCCGCGACCGAAGTGCAGCTGCTCGTTGTCATCTCGGATCCGCAGGCCGATCTCCGTAGCATTTCTGAAGTCGAACGGCGTGCCCGCGACGGCGGCGATCTCCCCTGTTGGGATTAGTGTGTCGTCGACCGGGGTGAAGTGGCTGGCGTTAAGCTCCAGGTCGTGATCCAAGATCGTGCCGGTGCCCTCCCCCCCGAGGTTCCAGTAGGCGTGGTTGGTGAGGTTGACCACGGTCGGAGCATCGGTCGTCGCGACATAGTGCATAACGATCTCGTTGTCGTTGGTCAGCGTGTAGGTAACCGTGGTGACCAGCTCACCCGGGAAGCCCTCCTCACCGTCTGGGCTGGTGTAGGTCAGGTCCAGCCCGACGCTGTCGGCGTCGGAGAACGTATCAGTCACCGTCCAGACCCGCTTGTCGAAGCCGACATTGCCGCCGTGCAGGGTGTTCGGCCCGTTGTTGGCCGGCAGCTGGTAGGTGACTCCGTCCAGGGTGAAGCTCGCCCCGCCGATCCGGTTGCCGTAACGGCCGATGATGGCGCCGAAGTAGGGGTCGTTACGTTCGACGTAGTCGTCGAGGTTGTCGAAGCCGAGCGTGACGTTGGCCAGCCTGCCGCGACGGTCCGGTACCTTGATCGACTGTAGGATCCCGCCGTAGGTGATGACGGTCACCTCCATGCCGAGCGAGTTCGTCAGCGTGTAGATGTCGATCTCGGTGCCGTCCGCCAGCGTGCCGAACACGTCTTGCTCGATGCTCGGCGGCCTCGGCTTGCCCGGCAACACCGGCCGATCCGCACTCGACGAAACGGTCGCGACCAGGCCAACGGCGGCGGCGAGGGCGACCGCAGCCGCCAGCCGCATGGCACGCCGACCTTGCCGGCTGTTGCGGTGCATTTGAAACATGTCTCTGCTCTCCTCTCCGTTGACGACGCAGACTTCTGGCTCGTTCAAGTTGAGATGCTGCACGTCGGTGAGCTGCTGCACGCTCTCGGCGGCCCGGGAGCGCGATCGACGCAGACGGTGGTCCGCGCAGGAAGCCGCGGGATACACGGCATTGCGCACCGCCGACGTCGCTGATTATTCGACCGAGCCGAGTCCATAGAGTCTCCTGACGATGGCGACCGGCAGGGCGGTGTGAGCGCTAACATAGCGCGTCGTGTTATCGCTCACAAGGGGCCGAATGACCCTAGTGTGCGGCGAACGAGGGTGTAAGCCCCCTTGACAGAAGGCACTCCGATGCCGAATACTCGGTCCCAAGTAATCGAGATCGGATGTACGGAGGCGAGTATGGCGACCGCACGGCGGAATCCGCTGGCCCTGGCGGTGCTGGTGCTGCTGTACGAGCAGCCGATGCATCCGTACCAGATGTCGGCCACGCTCAAGGAGCGGCGGAAAGAAGACAGCGTCAAGATCAATTACGGATCGCTGTATTCGGTGGTGGAATCGCTCCAGAGCCGCGGCCTGATCGAAGTTCGCGAGACAGTCCGTACCGGTAACCGGCCTGAGCGAACCGTCTACGCCATCACGGAGGCAGGCCAGCGGGAGATGATCGACTGGCTGAGCCGCTTGCTAAGCGACCCGGTCAAGGAGTTCCCGCAGTTCGAGGCTGCGCTGTCGCTGATGCCCGCGTTGCCGCCCGATCGGGCCGTCGAACTGCTTGAGCGCCGGTTGGCCACCCAGCGGGAGGTCCTTGAGACGGGCCAGAAGCTGATGAGCCGGGCCAGCGACGCCGGCATGCCACGCCTGTTCGCCGTCGAGCACGAGTACGAGCTGGCCATCCTGGCCGCGGAGGTGGACTTCCTGGCCGCCCTGCTCGATGACATGCGAGACGGCTCGTTCAGTGGATTAGAGGGCTGGCGGCGGATTCACGAGCTCCGTGACACAGGTCTCTCGAACGACGAGATGTGGGCCATCGTGATTGAAGAGTTCAAGGAGGACTTCGCTTGGATCGACCACGCTGACGAGTTCGACTGACAGAACGACCCCCGACCGGCCGGTGTGGCAACACCGCCGGTCAGGGGCCATCCGAAACGCTTGAGCCGACAGCCATGGCAGGCCACAGCCCAAGACGTCGCACTTGCAAGGGTAGGCCAGTCGCGGCAGATCGGCTCTCCTCATCCACTTTGGAGGGAGAACCGTGTCCGAATCCACGCGCCTCGCCATCGAGGCGACTGAGTTGACCAAGACCTACGGCAGGGGCGCCAAGGCGGTCCGCGCACTCGACGGCGTCACTTTCAAAGTCCCGTCCGGCACCGTCTTCGGCCTCCTGGGCCCGAACGGCGCCGGCAAGTCGACGACCGTCAAGATCCTCACAACCCTCGCCACGCCAGACTCGGGCGAGGCGTCCGTAGCTGGCATCGATGTAAGACGCGAGCCCGCTGCCGTCCGGCGGGCCATCGGCTACGTCCCACAGAAGCCGTGCTTCGACCCGACCGCCACCGGGTGGGAGAACCTCGCGCTGCAAGGTCACGTGTACGGACTGTCCGGCCGGGAGATAAAGGCGCGCTCGGCCGAACTGCTCGAGCGGTTCGGTCTGGCGGACGCTGCCGGTCGTAACACCAAGACCTGGTCCGGCGGCATGCAGCGCAAGCTCGACGTCGCGCTCGGGCTGATCCACCGGCCACAGGTGCTCTTCCTGGACGAGCCCACCACGGGTCTTGACCCCGAGGCACGCGCGGACATGTGGGCCGAAATCGCCAAGCTGACCAAGTCCGATGGCCTCACCGTCCTGCTGACCACGCACTACCTGGAGGAGGCCGACCACCTCGCCAGCCAGCTGGCGATAGTCGACCGCGGCACGATCGTGGCCGCCGGCACACCGGCGCAGTTGAAGGGGGGGCTGGCCGGTGACACGGTGCAGGTCGAGCTCGCCGAGCCGCCACTCAACGGTCACGCTCTGGGCGCCGTCGAGTCGGTCGCCGGTGTCCGCGACGTCACCGTCGACGGCGCGATCGTCCGCGCCCGGGTCGGCAACGGTGCCGCCACCCTGCCGGGTGTACTGGCCGCCCTCGAAGCGGCGCACATCGGGCTCGCATCGGTCACCGTCGCGCGCCCGTCTCTCGACGATGTCTACCTGCGCCACGCCGGCCGGTCCTTCCGGGCCGCCCACGAGGCCGGAACGAAGGAGGTCGCAGCATGACGACTCTGGTCGCACACTCGTCCCACCTTGCGGTCCGCAACCTGCGGATCACGTACCGCCAGCCGGTGTACCTGGCCTTCACGCTCGTCCAGCCGATGGTCTGGCTGCTGCTGTTCAGCCAGCTCTTCGAGCGGGTGGTCGATCTGCCGGGATTCGGAGACGTCTCCTACGTCGCGTACCTGGCGCCGGGCGTCATCGTGATGACGGCGATGATGAACGCGGGCTGGGCCGGCACCGGCCTGATCGAGGACATGGACCGCGGCGTGATGGATCGCTACCTGGCCTCACCGGTGCGCCGAGTCGCGATCATCAACGGCATCTTGACATACCAGGCGGCCGTGACGGTCGTTCAGTCGCTGATCGTGTTCGGCGTCGCGCTGGCCATGGGCGCGCGGTACGACAGCGGCGTGACCGGCGTCCTCGTGGTGCTGGTCGCAGCGACGCTACTGGCGGTTTCCTTCGCGGCGCTGTCCTGCGCGGCCGCGCTGCTGATGCGGACGCAAGAGGCGCTGATCGGGATCTTCCAGTTCCTGGCGTTCCCGCTGCTGTTCCTGTCGTCCACCCTGATGGCTGCTGCGCTGCTGCCGGACTGGATCGGCACGGTCGCCAAGTTCAACCCGGTCGACTGGGCAGTGGTCGCCAGCCGGGAGGCCTTAGTGGCGAGCCCCGACTGGGGGCTCGTCGGCGGACGAATCGCGCTGCTGGCGGCGCTGGCCGTGGTCATGACGTGGCTGTCGGCCAGAGCGTTCCGCGCCTACCAGCGCGCGGTGTAGGGCAAACGGGCGCCGCCCACACCATCTTGTGGGCGGCGCCCGGTATGTCGCGTTGCGTCAGTTGGTGACGCCGACTGGATCGGTACGGACGATCACCGTGTCGGCGATAAGCGATACCTCGTCGGCGGGCATGCCGGTGCGCTCGGCCTGCTCACGCACCTTCTCCGGGCTGGTGCCCTGGTAGATGCAGATCGTGCCGAGC
Source organism: Jiangellaceae bacterium (assembly GCA_035762665.1). Classification (GTDB taxonomy): domain Bacteria; phylum Actinomycetota; class Actinomycetes; order Jiangellales; family Jiangellaceae; genus JASLBX01. Next base: position 35,092 of record DASTNZ010000102.1, read on the forward strand.
TTGCCCGACTCCTCGTGGACCACATAGGAGCGGATCCAGCGGACGTCATCGGCCATCTCCTCGCCGACCGCGGCCGACTTGGCGGCCGTCGCTTGGAGCTCCTCCGGGGTGCCCCAGAAGTCGCGCCGGCGAATCGCGTAGAGCTGCATGTCGTTCTCCTTCGGTTAGATCGGTGTTGAGCGACATGAGCAACGTAGGAGGTGGCCATAGAACCCGGCATCGGGCTGATCTCCTATGTTGACGGGCTCGCATCCCTACCTTGCGTTGGCGTCGTCAACTCACGCGGCGAGTCCCAGCTCGCGGGCAATGTTGGCGGCTTCGATCCGCGACCGGGCGCCCAGCTTCTCGAGAATCGCCGACACGTGGTGGCTGGTGGTCTTGGGTGAGATCACCAGCTCTTCGGCGATTTCCGCGTTGGTGAGGCCGGCGGCAAGCAAGCCGACCACCTCGACTTGGCGTGCTGTGAGGCGGGCCGGATTCGCGCGGGTCGTCGACCGCGGTCCGCGAGGCACCCCTTGGACGCCGAGCTGGCGCAGCCGCTGGCGGATCCGGCGAGCAGTCCCTTCGGCGCCCAACTCGGTGAGCAGCTCAAGCGCCTGTAACAACCCGGGTCCGGCGTTGGAGTCCGCCATAGCCAGAGCTGCCTCGTAAGGACAACCCAGTTCACGCCACGCGGCCGCCGCGGCCATGGGTTCGCCAGCCAGCTGGAGTGCGTACGGTTCGGGAAGATTCGGATCGGAGGTGTTCTCAGCCGCCGCGCCGAAACGGTGGAGCCAGCTCGCCACCTCTCCCACGAGCCACCTGTCACGCAGCGCCGATGCCTGCTCGTGAATGTCGCGCAGCTCATCGAGTGACACCGCAGCGCCGGTGACCCAGGCGTGCTCGGCACGGGCCGCCGCCAAGGGGGCCAAGCGCAGCACTTCACCCACCTGTGAACCGAGTACCCAGGCCTCGGTGAGCACCTCGCCGGCGCCAGGATCTCCACGCCGGGTGCGAACCAGCCCGAGCACCATCAACGGCCAGATCCGACTGACGGGGCTCGTCGGTTCAGCAAGCACGGTGCCGGCGTCGTCCGCAGCGGCCGTCAGCCGCCCTCGCAGGAGGTGCAGGCGGGCCCGGCAGCCGAGCATGTACCGGCGCCACGCATCCAGGTCCCGCTGGGTGCAGAAGGCGAGGCCTTCTCGCAGTACCGGCTCACTCTCGGCGAATCTCCGACGCTCTACGTCGGTCCAGGCCCAATTGGTGTAGCCGCGAGCAACGTGCTCGTCGAGTCCGTGTTCACGCGCCAGAGCGATGCTCTCAAGTTGAAAATCCCGGCCGTGCGGATCACCGCCGGCAGCGAGGGCAGTACCCACGTTGTTGAGCGCGTGAGCGCGCAATTCGGCGTCGCCGAGCTTTTCGGCGACGCCGAGCGCACGCTCGCCCCAGGTAACCGTGGCGGCTTCGTCATCGGCGAGCATCGCGAGCTGCGCACGATTGCTGTACGCGAAGCCGAGCTCTCGAAGGTCGCCTGCGTGCTCGAGCAGCTCGACGGCGAGCGCCGCGTGCCGCTCTGCCTTCTCACGTCTGCCGGCGAACCACGACAGTCTTGAGATCCACCTGTGGTCGGCCCCAATGGCAGCCCGGTCGCCCACCTGCGCTCGCAACCGGACAGCTTCCTCCCGGGCGGCGACTGCGTCATCGACGCGGTCGGTCAGGTAGAGCTCGTACGAGCGCGACGCCAGTAGCTCGGCCCGCTCCTCAGCGCTGAGTTGATCGGCCGACTCGAGCGCCGTCAGCAGGAAGCTGGCCGCTTCCCGGTGGGCGCCGGCCGCGGCGGCGTCCGCCGCGGCACGCTTCGCGTGGGTCAAGACCCGCCCGGCGGCTCCTGCCTGCACCGCGTGGTGCGTCAGCACCGCCGGATCCACACCAGCCCGCTGCTCGAGTGCTGCCAAGATCGCCCGGTGCGCCGGGCGACGGCGCTGGTGGAAGAGGTTCTCTGCGACGGCCAGCCGGACCAGCTCGTGGCGGAAGGCGACGCCCGGCCCCTCATACACCAGCAAACCTCGGTCGACGAGCTGGTCGATTGGCTCGCGGTCCGCAACCAGTGTGGCCAGCAACTTGCCGTCGACCCGGCCGGGGACACATGCCAGTAGTTCCAGCGCGCTCCGCTCGCGATCACCCAGCTGATCGAGGCGGCCGAGCACCGCGTCGCGGACGCTGTCCGGAACATCCGCGCCGGCGTGCCGCATCACTTCGGTCACGAAGAACGGGTTTCCGCCGGTCCGCCGGTACACGACATCAGCGTCGTCGCGGTATCCGACCACCAACTCCGCGACGCCCGACGGCGAAAGGGGCCGCAACGGTACCCGGACAACGTCACCCGTGCGGGTCAGTTCACCAATGACAGCTCGCAGCGCTGAGGTGTCAGACGGTTCGTCGTCACGCATACTCAGCACCAGCAGCGACGGTGTCGCCCCGATCCGGCGCCCGACGTAGCGAAGGAGGTCGAGGGTCGCCTCGTCGGCCCATTGCACGTCGTCGAAGACGACCACGTGTGTGCGCCGCCGAAGCCGGGCGAGCAGTGCCGCGAAAACGTCAAGCGTCCCCGCGCCACTGCCGATCGCGGCGAGAACCTCGCCGTTCAGCTCGAGCGCCGCCTCACGAAGGGGTGCGAGTGGACCGGGAGTAGACAGTGGGTCGCACGCTCCCCACGCGAGTCGCACGCCTTCGGGCAGCACGCTGGTCCACGTTCGCAGGACGCTTGTCTTGCCGATCCCGGCCTCACCGTGCAGGAGCACCACCGACCCGTCCCCGCGGCGAGCCTCGGCAAGCCGCTCGTCGAGCGCTGCCAGTGCAGCCTCGCGCTCGATGAGCTTCATCCGGCCAGCTTAATGTCGACCTTCAATGCTCTCCTGGCGATGTGCTCGCCGGTCAGGGACGGCGCTCGGAGCCGGCATCGATCCAGCGCCAGGCGAGCCCAGTGACGTGGGGTCCGGTGTAGACGGTAATCGCCGTCCCAAATGTTCCGGCGTACCAGCGCCCGATCACCAGGCGACCGGAGTCCCGCGCCTGCTCGAGTCGCTCGCGAAGCTCGGCGTCGTCACCCAGGGTAACCAGATCGGCGACCAGGCCGGCGTGACCCGACGACACGCACATGTCGACCATCCGATCGAGCGCGGCGCTGCGGCTCGTGGCCGGCTTGATCGGCCGGATGGAGCCGCCTTGGAGCCGGAACATGAACAGCGCGCCCGTCATGCGGGCCGCCAGCGCGGCAAGCCCTGGCACCCGCCCGCTGCGGGCCAGGCCGTCCAGGCTCGCGAGGCAGCCAACGAGCTGGACCTCGCGCGCAGCGGCTCGGGCCGCCTCGGCGACCTCGCCGACATTCCCGCCTTGTGCAGCACGCTCGGCGGCGGCCAGCACGACCAGGGCCTGGGCACCTGCGGCGGTCCCGCTGTCGACGATCTCAACGGGTAGATCACTCGCCGAGGCGGCCGCCCGAGCCGACGCATTGGTACTGCTCAGTGACGTAGCGACGGTGACGATCACTGCCCCATCCCGCGCGTCGGAAAAAGCGGCGAGGAAATCACCCGGCGACGGTCCGGACGTCGTGATCCGTCCGGTCGGAAGGTTTGACAGGTCGATTTCGGTGTCCCGATACGTGCGACCGGTTACCGCGATGGTGAGGGGCGCCAGCCGGACGTTCCACTCGTCTGCCAGTTGACGGCCGATGGACGCCGCGGTGTCGGTGATGACGGTAACGGTCACGGCAGGCGTCGCTGATCCCGGTCGAACAGCAGCCGCCACAGGTAGGTCCTTGCCTGGTGGGCGCGCTGGTTGCCGGCCAGCCGCTTGGCCAACATGGGCGCGAGCACTGCCGTGGCGGTCACCGTTCCGATTCGCCCGCGATTTCGGGAGAGCACAATCGGCAGCACGGCATACGCGGCGAGCGCTCCGATCGCAGAGTCGCGGGCGACAGCTCGCCCGATCGCAACCCCCGCCAGGAGCACGGCGGCACCCTCCGGCGCGAGGACGGCGAGCGTCCCCAAGGCCGGCGAAAAGCCCCGCCCACCGGAGCCACGGAGGAACGGTGACCAGTTGTGGCCGATGATCGTCATGCCTCCGGCCACCGCCGCCAGCGCAGGATGCTGCCCAGGCCGGGCCAGCAGCGGGCCGGCCATACCTTTCGCGACGTCGAGTGCGCCGGCTGTCACGACCGCGCCGGCGCCGGACACTGCGAGCAGCGCACCTGCGGAGACAGTCCCCGTCCCGTGCCGTCGCAGGTCGGCTCCATACTTCACGCGCGCGATGATCTGGGCGACTGGCACCGCGCCGATGAGGTAGGCCGCCGCGAGAGTCGCGAGGGCCGAACCGGCCCTCCGTGATCGCATCACCGGGCTCGATTCTAATGCGCGGCGATCACCAGCTGATCACTTGTCGGTTACGCAGCAATGATCCGGCCGGAGACGGCGCCGAGTTGGACGCGGGTGCCGTCCGGGCCGGGCGCGGACGCGGAGATGGTGACCTCGTCGCCGTCTTCCAAGAAGGTTCGTTCAGACCCGTCGGCCAGCCGGACCGGCTCGGTGCCGTTCCACGACAGCTCGAGGAACGAGCCGCGCTGGTCGCGTTCCGGCCCGCTGACCGTTCCTGACGCGTACAGGTCTCCGCAGCGCAGTGAGGCCCCGTTCGCTGTCAGGTGGGCGAGTTGCTGTGCCGCCGTCCAGTACATCCCGGCGAACGGAGGCCGAGCCACGACCGTCCCGTTCCACGACACCTCGAGATCCAACGCGAGGCCCCACGGTTCGTCGTCGCGCAGGTACGGGGCCGGCTCGGGATCGCGCGGTGGCGGTGCGACCCGAGCGTCGTCCAGGGCGGCCAGCGGAACAACCCAGGGCGAGACGGACGTAGCGAACGACTTGCCGAGGAAGGGTCCGAGCGGGACGTACTCGAAGGCCTGAATGTCGCGCGCCGACCAGTCGTTGACCAGCACGACTCCGAAGACGTGGTCAGCGAACGCCGACACCGGCACGGGGGAACCCAGCTCGGACGGCACACCTACCACAAAGCCCACCTCGGCCTCGATGTCCAGCCGCTGGGACGGTCCGTACTCGACATCATCACCTACCCTGTGTAGGCCCCACGGACGGACGATGTCCGTTTCCGACAGCACCACGGTCCCGGCGCGGCCGTGGTAGCCGATCGGCAGGTGCTTCCACGCCGCGGGCAGCGCGGGAGCGTCGGGACGGAACATCTTGCCGACGTTTTCGGCGTGCCGCTTCGAAGAGTAGAAGTCGACGTAGTCCCCGATGGTGAACGGCATGTGCAGCCGTACGTCAGCCATCGGCACCAGGTGCGGCTCGACCAGGTCGCGCTGCGCCTCGTCACGAACCAGTTCGGTCAGCCACCCTCGCACCGCAGCCCAAGCCCGCGGGCCGAGGGCCATGAACGGGTTGAGGCTGCGCTGCGCGAACACGTGGGCACCATCCAGGTTTTCCACCGCGGCCAGCGGCGCCAGATCGATGACATATGAGCCGATTGCCGCGCCGATACGAGGATCTTCGCCGTCGGTCGAGAACACCCCGTATGGCAGGGTGTGCGCTCCGAAGGGGGCGTTCTCGGCGATGGGCACCCACGACGTGGCCGGCACGGCTCACTCCTTTGTCACGAGGCCGAGGTCGAGCAAGTCCTGTAATGGTTCGTCGATGCTGCACGAGCCGTACGAGCCGAACCAGGTCCGTACCGTCGCCGCCCGGCCGACCGGAAGCTCGCGAACCCGATCGGCGAGCATCATGGCGTCCCGTTCCGCGAGCGTCGCGGCCAGTGCCGAGGCGTCTGCGCCGTCGATCGCCTCGGCCACGGCGACCAGGGCGTTCAGAAACCCGTGCTGCTCGAGCCCAGCGCTCGTCGTGTGTCGGACGGCGTGGTGCAGGCCGGCCGTGAACTTGAACCGGACGTCGAATTCACGGCACGCCAGGATAAAAGCGGCGACCTCGTCCTCGCTGGGGAACGCGTCGGCCGTCTCGCCACCGGTCCGCAGCTTCGCCCGGTATCCCGCCACGGCAATCTGGTCCAGGGCGTCCCGCCAGCCTGGCGCCCGGGGAATCTCGACGTACACGGGCAGCTGGTCAGGATCGTCGACGTTCAGCAGTGCGGCCTCAACCGCGACGATCGCCCGGCGGGCCGAACTGTCCAGCGTTTCCCCCCGCAACGGCACTTCGATGCCCCGGAGTTCCAGTTCCGGGCTGGCCAGCACAGACTGCACGGCCGGATCGACGTCTCCCGGGCCGCTGGCGACAACGATGACGCCGAAGCGGCCCGTGACGTGCTGCCCGAGCTCGGCCAGCCGCACCGCCGGACACAGGAACGGGCCAACGAGTGGCGCGTACCACGCCCGGCGATGGCGTTCGTGCGCCGGGACGGCCTCCGGCATGGGCGCGTTGCCGGGCGGGAAGAGCGCGGCGTCGTCGACCAGCCGGTGAAAGAGCAAGGGGAGAGTTGACACGCGTCGGACTGTAGCGCATCGTGTCAGTGAGCGTACAACAATGTCCGATAATCGAACGGATGATCTGCCATGGCTTTTTACCGCAGTGTGGGAGAGATCCCGCCCAAGCGTCATACCCAATTCCGCCGGCCCGACGGCGGCCTCTATTACGAAGAGCTGATGGGCGAGGAGGGTTTCTCGTCCGACTCGTCGCTGCTGTACCACACAGGCGTGCCGTCGGCGATCGTCGACTCGCGGGTGTGGGACATCCCGGATGCCCGTACCGTTCCCAACCATCCGCTCAAGCCGCGTCACCTGAAGCTGCACGAGTTGTTCCCCGGCCGCGATTGGAAGGCCGCAGACGTCGTCACGGGGCGCCGCATGGTGCTGGGCAACAACGACGTGCGGATCGCGTATGTCGCTGCCGGCGAGTCGTCCCCGCTATACCGGAACGCGATCGGCGACGAGTGCGTGTACATCGAGGCCGGCGAGGCGATCGTTGAGACCATGTTCGGGAAGCTGTCGGCCCGCCAAGGCGACTACGTGATCATCCCACGGGCAACTGTTCATCGCTGGGTGCCGACGGGCGACGAGCCGCTGCTTGCGTATGTCATCGAGGCCAACTCGCACATCGCGCCGCCAAAGCGATACCTGTCGCGGTACGGGCAGTTCCTGGAGCACGCGCCGTACTGCGAGCGCGACCTACACGCCCCCACCGAGCCGTTCATCATCGAGCAGGAGGACGTCGAAGTCTACACCAAGCACCGCGGGCACGGGCCGTCCGGGCTGGTCGGCAGCATCGTGACGTACCCGACGCACCCGTTCGACGTGGTCGGCTGGGACGGCTGCCTCTACCCGTACACGTTCAATGTCGAGGACTTCGAGCCGATCACCGGCCGGATCCACCAGCCACCGCCGGTTCACCAGGTCTTCGAGGGTTACAACTTCGTGATCTGCAACTTCGTGCCGCGGAAGGTCGACTACCATCCGTTGGCGATCCCGGTGCCGTATTACCACTCGAATGTCGACTCCGACGAGGTGATGTTCTACTGCGGCGGCGACTACGAGGCTCGAAAGGGATCCGGCATCGGTCAGGGTTCGATCTCGCTGCATCCGGGCGGGCACTCCCACGGGCCGCAGCCGTCGGCGATCGAGCGTGCGCTCGGAAAGGAGTACTTCGACGAGCTGGCTGTCATGGTCGACACCTTCCGGCCGCTCGAGCTCGGCGAGGGCGGCGTCGAGGTGGACGACGGGACGTACGCCTGGACCTGGGCAGGCCGAGGCCCGACCGGCTGACCCACCGGGGTTAGGGGATGGGGTGGACGACGGGCTTGCCGTCGAGCGCCACACCCGCCGTGCGCATCTCGGTGAGCGCACGTTCGGTCGTCGTGGGGTCGACGCCGGCGGTCATGTCCAGCAGCACCCGGGTGCGGAAGCCCGCCTGCGCGGCGTCCAGCGCCGTCGCCCGGACGCAGTGGTCGGTGGCGATCCCGACGATATCCACCTGGTCGACGTCGCGGCTGCGCAGCCAGTCGGCGAGTGCGGAACCGTCCTGTGCCCGGCCTTCGAAGCCCGAGTACGCCGCACCGTACTCGCCCTTGCTGAACACCGCGTCGAACGGCTGGGGATCCAGGTTGGGGTGGAAGGCCGCACCGTCCGTACCGGCGACGCAATGCCGTGGCCAACTGTGCACGAAGTCGGGGTGATCGGAGAAGTGGTCGCCGGGACTGATGTGGTGGTCCCTGGTGGCGACGATGAACTCGTAGGCCTGCGTCGCTTCCGAGTCCTGGCCGGCCTCCTGCCATTCGTGCAAGACGCCCGCGATCTTAAAGGCCACGTCGGCGCCACCGCCGACGGCGAGGCTGCCTCCCTCGCAGAAGTCGTTCTGTACATCAACCACAATGAGCGCGCGGGCCATCGCGTCACGTCCCCTCGTAGATCGTCGGTATCGCTGGCTCTCCTCGAGACAGCTTGAGTGCGGTGGGCGGGAGTTCGGCGCGGGATGTCGCGTGCCGGGCACGGGCATCGTCCAAGGATTCCGATCCCACGACCTCGCCGTCGCGGACGAGCGGAATCAGTAGCGGACGGTCGTGATCACCACGCTGACTCGAATCCAGGGTCAGTACCTCAGCGTCGGCCACCCCGTCCGGCGTCCTGCGGCGCAGTGCGTACTTGCGGCCGCCGATACTCAGTTTGTCCTTGCTCTTCTTGCCCACAGGCACCAGCCCACCGTCGTCGCCGGTGCGGGCGACCAGCTTGTAGACCATGCCGGCGGTGGGCGCGCCGGATCCGGTGACGAGCTGTGTTCCCACCCCGTACGCATCCACCGGGGCGGCGGCGAGGGCCGCGATCGCGTGCTCATCGAGGTCGCTGGTCACGATGATCTTGGTGTCAATGGCGCCGAGCTGGTCGAGTTGAGCCCGCACTTCGTGTGCCTGCGTGAGCAGGTCGCCGGAGTCCAAGCGGACCGCGCCCAGCTCCGGACCGGCCAGCTCGACACCGGCGGCGACCGCCTCGGCCACGTCGTAGGTGTCTACGAGCAGCGTTGTCCCCTTGCCGAGCGAGTCGATCTGCGCCGTGAACGCGTCGCGCTCGGTGTCGTGGAGCAGGGTGAAGGAGTGGGCGCTCGTCCCGCGGGTGGGGACCCCGTACGTCCGTCCCGCCTCGAGATTGCTCGTCGAGGAGAATCCCGCGATATATGCAGCGCGGGCAGCCGCGACGGCGGCCCATTCGTGGGTCCGGCGTGATCCCATCTCGACGCAGGGCCGGTCGCCGGCCGCCACCGTCATCCGGGATGCGGCGGCGGCGACGGCGGAATCGAAGTTCAGCACGGACAGTGCCAGGGTTTCCAGGACGACCGTCTCGGCGAAGGTTCCCTCCACGATGAGCAGAGGTGAGTGGGGAAAGAAGCACTCGCCCTCGCCGTACCCCCAGATGTCGCCGGAGAACCTGTAATCGGCAAGCCAGCGAAGCGTTGGCGTGTCCACGACGTGACGGCGCTCAAGGTCGGCGAGCGCCTCGTCGTCGAAGCGGAACCGCTGCAGGTCGTCGAGCAGGCGACCGGTGCCTGCCACAACGCCGTATCGCCGGCCCTCGGGCAGGCGGCGGGTGAACAGCTCGAATACACAGCGGCGGTGGGCCGTCCCATGCGCGAGGGCAGCCCGGAGCATGGTCAGCTCGTAGTGGTCGGTCAACAGCGCGGTGGTGGCCGGCACACCCACGAGCTTATCCACACCGGCTCTCCCGCGCCGAGCGTTGAAAGTGTCACCATAGGGGCATGGTCACCGCCCCTGTTGAGCTCGAGCGGCCCGACGCGGACGAGGTAGTCGCGCAGGAGACGCCGTGGGTCACGGTGGTGTGGAACGATCCTGTCAACCTGATGTCGTACGTCACGTACGTGTTCCAGACCTACTTCGGGTACCAGAAGAAGAAGGCCGAGCGGTTGATGCTCGATGTGCACGAGAAGGGCAAGGCTGCGGTGTCCTCCGGCTCGCGTGAGGAGATGGAGCGCGACGTCGAGGCGATGCACTCCTACGGCCTATGGGCAACGTTGCAGAAGGCGGGAGAGTAGAAACTGAGCACCGCGTTCCGGCGGGCCCGCGGGGGAGGCGTGTCCGCGCACTTCCACGTGGTCGAGACCGAGCTACTGGCATCGCTGGTAGGTCAGTTGCTCGAACTCGTGCGCGACCATCCCACCGATGCCCAGCATCGCGACGACCCGTTGGCGGCAGTGTTGGGCGGTGTGGGCGTGGCCGACACTGCGCGGCCGACCGACCCCGTGTTGCTCCGACTGTTCCCGGACGCGTACCGCAACGATGATGAAGCGGCCTCGGACTTCCGGCGGTTCACCGAGCGCGGGCTGCGGGAGAAGAAGGCCGGGTTCGCTGCAACTGTGCTGGCGTCGCTGGCGACGGCCGACCAGGCCGCGGACGCTTACGGTGATGAACAGCAGCGGGAGAAGGTCAAGGTTCATCTCGACGGCGACGAGGCTGAAGCCTGGTTGCGGACACTGACCGACCTGCGGCTGGCGCTGGGAACTCGGCTTGGCGTCGAGGAGGGCGACGAGGAGCATTGGGACTTGTTGCCTGAGGACGACCCACGCCGGCACGTGCACGATGTGTACCAGTGGCTGGGATTCGTCCAGGAGACCCTCGTCCGGGCGTTGCACGCGTAACCGCCGCGGCCGCCGAACCGCACCGGGCGGGTCGGTGCTGTACCATCCGCACGCGCCTGGTACGGCATGGCTGCGCCGGCTGAACGTGATCGACCTAGACTTGGCTGTCGTGCTGGAGATCCGCCGCGACCTGGTCGACGCCATCATCGCCCACGCCCGCCGTGACCACCCGGACGAGGCTTGCGGCATCATCGCCGGCCCGGTCGGATCGGATCGTCCCGAGCGTTTCATTCCGATGGCCAACGCCGAACGTTCGCCCACCTTCTACCGGTTCGACTCCATGGAGCAGCTCAAGGTGTGGCGTGAGATGGACGACAGGGACGAGGAACCGGTGGTGATCTACCATTCGCACACGTCCACCGAGGCGTTTCCATCGCGGACGGACATCTCGTTCGCCTCCGAGCCGAACGCGCACTACCTGCTGGTTTCCACGCGAGAGGAGTTGGAGGAACCAGACGTGCGGTCGTTTCGCATCCTCGATGGGGAGATCACCGAGGAAGACGTCCGGATCGTGGCCGGTGCGGAATGATGGTGACCTGTCCGGTCGTTGCCCATGAGGCGAGTTCGTCCTCCGAGGAGCGTAGAGAGTCCAAGATGTCCATCGAGGTCCGCATTCCCACGATCCTGCGCCAGTACACCGGGGGCGCCAAGGCCGTCGAGGGCACGGGCGACACGCTCGCCACGCTGATCGACGACCTGGAGTCGCGCCACCCCGGCCTACGGGAGCGCCTGGTAGAGAACGGCAGCTTGCGGCGGTTCGTCAATGTGTACCTGAACGACGAGGACGTGCGCTTTCTCGACGGCCTGAAGACGCAAGTGTCCGACGGCGACTCGGTGACGGTGCTGCCGGCAGTAGCCGGGGGCTGACTCCCATGCGGTTCGACTCGATGCTGGACGCCGTCGGCGGCACGCCGCTGGTCGGCTTGCCGCGACTGTCTCCGTCGCCGCATGTCCGGTTATGGGCCAAGCTCGAGGACCGCAATCCGACCGGTTCGATCAAAGATCGCCCTGCTCTTCGGATGATCGAGATGGCCGAGGACGACGGTCTACTCGCGCCTGGGTCCACCATCCTGGAGCCGACCTCCGGCAACACCGGTATCTCGCTGGCAATGGCCGCCAAGCTCAAGGGATACCGGCTGGTTTGCGTGATGCCGGAGAACACGTCGCAGGAACGCCGCCAACTCCTCCGCATCTGGGGTGCAGAGATCATCTCGTCGTCCGCGGCCGGTGGATCGAACGAGGCCGTCCGAGTGGCCAAGCAACTCGCGACGCAGCATCCCGACTGGGTGATGCTCTACCAGTACGGAAATCCGGCCAACACGGACGCGCACTACACCACCACCGGTCCTGAACTGCTTGCCGACCTGCCGACCATCACCCACTTCGTCGCCGGGCTGGGCACCACAGGCACCCTCATGGGTGTCGGCCGGTACCTTCGCGAGAAGGTGCCTGGTGTGGCGATCGTCGCGGCCGAGCCTCGCTACGGCGAGTTGGTGTACGGCCTGCGTAACCTCGACGAGGGCTTCGTGCCCGAGCTCTACGACGAGTCGGTGCTCACTACGCGTTACTCGGTCGGGCCTCGCGATGCCATCCGCCGTACCCGCGAGCTGCTCGAAGCAGAGGGCATCTTCGCCGGCATCTCAACCGGCGCCGTCCTGCACGCTGCCCTGGGCATCGCCCGCAAGGCGGTGGCCGCCGGGGAGCGGGCCGACATTGCCTTTGTGGTGGCCGATGCCGGGTGGAAGTACCTGTCGACCGGGGCATACGAAGGCACTCTCGACGACGCCGAGGAGCGGCTGGACGGTCAGCTCTGGGCATAGCGCTGTGAGCCTACGGTTCAGCTTCGGCGCGCTGCAGCGGCCAGTGGTCAGGGAGCACGTTCATGAGCACCTCGCAGTCGCAGTAACCGCCGCTGCTCTCGAACCAGCGCACCAGCCGCTCTGGGTTCGTAAACGATGAGTCGGCCAGCCACCGCCGGGTGTACCGGAGGCTGGTGTCGCAGCCGCGGGACGTGATCATGCGTTCGATATAGCAGCGCATGCACTCACCCCGCTGCGGCCCGTCGGCCACCTCCGTTGATCGGGAGCGGCTCGGGGTGACGCTCTTGAGGTAAGCGGCGGCTTCGTCGGCGACCGTCGTGTCGAAGTCCACAGCGACAACCCTCCTCGGATCGGACAGCAGTTCGATGAGGATTGTCTACCGTCCGCTTCCGACAACGCCGCCGGCCCTGCTGCTGCCGTCGGTCCGTCACGCCCGTTGGCGGGCTCGGTCCCGGTAGGCGCGGACCTTGGCGATGCTGCCGCACGACCGGCCGTCCGGCCCTCCCGCGGTCATCAGGCACCACCGTTTGCTGGCGTTGCGGCTCTGGTCGTAGAACACCCACTGGCAGTCGGGACACGCCTTGAGGCGGGCC
>DASTNZ010000103.1:0-2418 GCA_035762665.1 Jiangellaceae bacterium
AAGAGTGCGGGTCGTCGTCATGTGCATTACACTACGCCGCTTTGAACTGGCGTGCAATGCACAAAGATGGCTCTAGACCAACGGATTCGCCATCTGAAGGTGCGACATCCCCACCGTCGGGAGACCCGTCCTCGGGGGTGACCGTGAAGCTCGCCCTCTGCATCGGCGTGAACAAGTACGCTGGGGCGCCACTCGCCGGCTGTGTCAACGACGCTGAGGATTGGGCAGACGTCCTCGGCGACCGGGGCTTCGCCGTCTCGACGCTGGTCGACGGCCAGGCCACCCGCGCGGCGATCCTGGCGATGATCGAGGGCCTGATCGAGTCGGCGAACTACCGCGACACCGTCTTGATCCAGTTCAGCGGCCATGGGACGTGGGTGCCGGACCGCAACGGCGACGAACCAGACCATAGAGACGAAGCGCTTTGTCCGGTTGACTACCGCCAAGGGCTGATCCTCGACGACGACCTCCACGCCCTGTTCGACGCCCGCAAGCACGGCGTCAAGGTCGTGATGATCTCCGACTCCTGCCACTCCGGATCGGTCACGAGGTTCGCCGAACCGCTCACCGGCGATGGGGCCTCGGTGCGGTTCATGCCGCCGGAGATCGCCCTCCCACCCGACGAGCTACCGCGGGCCTTGATCGCGCAGAGCACAGTCAAGGCCGCGCCGAGACACGAAGCGCTGCTGCTCTCCGGCTGCAACGATCTTGAGTACTCGTACGACGCGAGCTTCCAAGGCCGGCCCAACGGCGCCTTCACGTACGTCGCGCTGCGCGCGCTGAACACCCTCGCACCGAATGCGACATACCGGGACTGGCTACGTGCCGTGCGCAACTACCTGCCGAGCCAGGATCTACCGCAGACCCCCCAGCTCTACGGAACGAGCACGATGAAGCGTTGGCCCGTGCTGTGACCGAGAGGGCGCTAGGTACGACCTGCGCCGTCCATGAACACCGTGACTACGTCCCGATCGAGGTACACCACATCCATCCCACGGGGCTCAATGGCCCGGACATACCAAGCAACCGGGTCAAGCTGTGCGCGAACGGTCACGGCAGTGTGCATCTCTACCTGTCGCTGCTGATCAAGCACGAGGGCGTAGTCCCATGGTCAACAGGCAGGCGATACGGCAAGCGGGTACGTGATCTTGCGAGGCAGGGATACGACGCCTGGCGTAGCACACAGGGCGCGACGGAGGTGACGCCGTGAGAACGCGGACATGCGAGCGCTGCGGCAATGTCGGCGGACCCCTCGTCGAACACCGATGCCCTACCTGGTGGAGTGGGCTTCGTCGCCGCATCGGCACATGGATCGTCGGCCCGTACGACCACCATGGCTACCGACGATGAAAACCACGATCGCGGTGATCCGCGTTAATCTCCGCAGCCTGCGGGGTCTCATCTTCGGCGGCGACCGGTCCGGCCTGACCACGCCATGCGACGGACGCTGCGATCAGGAAGGCTGGCACACCGGACACCTCGCTCCTGGTGCGCTTGAGTACCTCGGTCGGAGGAAGTGACATATGCTCGCCTTGATAGCGCTGCTCTGCTTCTTCGCCGGCCTGTTCAAGCCCGAGATCGGCGGCGTCAGCATGCTGTTCCTCGGGCTGTGCTTCCTGGCCGGTTCGATGCTGTTCGACTGGGCACCCTGGCGCAGGAACCAGTGACGACCTTCGTCCTTCGTGACTTCCAGTTCACCGGAGGCGTAGCCGACGGCCTGCTACAGACTGATCAACCAGTGGAGGACGGCGCCGCACCGAAAGTGTGGATGCACGACCAGGACGTCTATGTGTTCGCGCCCGACCTGAGCACGGTCACGACGTTGGTGTACGTGTACGCCAGAACCCAGGGACCGCTGTGATGCGCCGGCCCGCACGTCGGCTGCAAGCCGAACGCGACGAGGTGCGGCGAACGGTATCCGCGCTGATGGATGACGCCCCCGAGTGGCGCGACTGGCTCGAACGGCAACTGTGGCTGCTCGACCTTGAGTACGACCCGCACCACTGGATCACGTTCGAGCGCATCCGGGGATAGCTGATGCCACTGCGCCTGGCTGAACGGGGGTGTGCCATGAGCAAGGGCACCACCACAGCCAAAGGACTGGGCTGGGCGCACCAGCGGGAGCGTGCCGCCCTACTGCCCTACGCCTACGGCACACCCTGCCCCATGTGCGGCAAGCTGATGGAGTACGGCCAGGCCCTGGACCTGGACCACCCCATAGCCAGGGTGTACGGCGGTGGTGGAGGTCAAGGCAGGATCGTGCACGCATCATGCAATCGTCGAGCTGGACAAGCGATCGCAGTCGCACGCCGCACACGCCGTACCCCACAGCGTCACACCAGCACGGTCAGATCACGCAACTGGTGACGCCAGGGGTAGGGGGGCGGGTCCGACACGTGATCATGGGCCCCTCCTGAC
>DASTNZ010000104.1:0-60156 GCA_035762665.1 Jiangellaceae bacterium
TGGTTGAGGTCGACCAGCCGCTTCATCACGAACGGCTTGAACAGCTCCAGCGCCATCTGCTTGGGCAGGCCGCACTGGTGCAGCTTGAGCTGCGGACCGACCACGATCACCGACCGGCCCGAGTAGTCGACGCGCTTACCCAGCAGGTTCTGCCGGAACCGGCCCTGCTTGCCCTTGAGCATGTCCGAGATCGACTTCAGCGGCCGGTTGCCCGGCCCGGTGACCGGACGGCCGCGGCGGCCGTTGTCGAACAGGGCGTCGACCGACTCCTGGAGCATCCGCTTCTCGTTGTTCACGATGATCTCGGGTGCGCCGAGGTCGAGCAGACGCTTGAGCCGGTTGTTCCGGTTGATGACCCGGCGGTACAGGTCGTTGAGGTCAGACGTGGCGAACCGGCCACCGTCGAGCTGAACCATCGGCCGCAAGTCCGGCGGGATCACCGGCACCGCGTCCAGGACCATGCCACGCGGGTCGTTCCGCGTGGTCAGGAACGCCGAGACGACCTTTAGCCGCTTGAGCGCACGGGTCTTCTTCTGGCCCTTGCCGGTGCGGATGATCTCGCGCAGACGTTCCGCCTCGGCCTCGAGGTCGAACGTCTCGAGCCGCTCTTTGATGGCCTGCGCGCCCATGCCGCCGCGGAAGTACTGGCCGAACCGCAGCTGCATGTCGCGGTAAAGCATCTCGTCGCCCTCGAGGTCCTGGACCTTGAGGTTCTTGAACCGGTCCCACACGGCGTCGACGCGGTCGAGCTCGGCGTCGGCGCGCTTGCGGATCTGGCTCATCTCGCGCTCGGCCGACTCCTTGACCTTGCGCCGGACGTCGCCCTTGGCCCCCTCCGCCTCGAGCTCGGCCAGGTCGGCCTCGAGCTTCTTGGCCCGGGTCTCGATGTCGGCGTCGCGGCGCTGCTCGATCTGCTTGCGTTCGACGTCGATCTGGCCCTCGAGCGATGCGAGATCACGGTGCCGGGCGTCCTCGTCCACCTGGGTGATCATGTACGCCGCGAAGTAGATGACCTTTTCCAGGTCCTTCGGGGCGAGGTCGAGCAGGTACCCCAGGCGCGACGGGACGCCTTTGAAGTACCAGATATGCGTTACTGGCGCGGCCAACTCGATGTGGCCCATTCGCTCGCGACGCACCTTGGCACGAGTGACCTCGACACCGCAGCGCTCGCAGATGATGCCCTTGAAGCGGACCCGCTTGTACTTGCCGCAGTAGCACTCCCAGTCGCGGGTGGGACCGAAGATCTTCTCGCAGAAGAGCCCGTCCTTCTCCGGCTTGAGGGTGCGGTAGTTGATGGTCTCCGGCTTCTTCACCTCTCCGTGCGACCACTGCCGGATGTCGTCCGCGGTCGCGAGGCCGATGCGCAGCTCGTCGAAGAAGTTGACGTCGAGCACGTTGATCCTTCTCTCGCTCTATCTCGTCAGGTCAAGGAACTTGCTGGGGCCGGGGCTGGACGCTGGACGTTGGTCGAGCCCCGGTGCGCCCTCACACTTCCTCGACGCTGCTTGGTTCCTGGCGTGACAGGTCGATCCCGAGCTCCTCCGCGGCACGGAAGACGTCCTCGTCGGTCTCGCGCATCTCGATCTGCATACCGTCGCTGGACAGCACCTCTACGTTGAGGCACAACGACTGCATCTCTTTGATGAGCACCTTGAACGACTCGGGAATGCCCGGCTCGGGAATGTTGTCGCCCTTGACGATCGCCTCGTAAACCTTCACGCGGCCCGAGACGTCGTCGGACTTGATGGTCAGCAGCTCCTGCAGTGCGTAGGCGGCGCCGTACGCCTGCAGTGCCCACACTTCCATCTCGCCGAACCGCTGGCCACCGAACTGGGCCTTACCGCCCAGCGGTTGCTGCGTGATCATCGAGTACGGACCGGTCGACCGGGCGTGTATCTTGTCGTCGACCATGTGGTTGAGCTTGAGCATGTACAGGTAGCCGACAGCGACGGGGTGCGGGAACGGCTCGCCGGACCGGCCGTCGAACAGCTGGGCCTTGCCGCTCTCGTCGACCAGGCGAACGCCGTCGCGGTTCGGCAGCGTCGAGGCCAGCAGGCCGGCGATCTCGTCCTCGCGGGCACCGTCGAACACCGGAGTGGACACGTTCGTGCCGGGCTCGGCCTCGCCAGCTCCGATCTCACGCAGCCGCTTCTTCCACTCCGCGTCGTCGCCTTCGACCTGCCAGCCGGCCTTGGCCACCCAGCCGAGATGTGTCTCCAGCACCTGCCCGAGGTTCATTCGGCTCGGGACACCCAGCGGGTTCAACACGATGTCTACGGGTGTGCCGTCGGCGAGGAAGGGCATGTCCTCGACCGGCAGGATCTTGGCGATCACGCCCTTGTTACCGTGCCGACCGGCCAGCTTGTCGCCGTCGGTGATCTTCCGCATCTGTGCGACGTACACCCGGACGAGCTGGTTGACGCCCGGCGGTAGTTCGTCGCCCTCCTCGCGGTCGAAAACCCGAACGCCGATGACCTTGCCGGCCTCGCCGTGTGGGACCTTCAGCGATGTGTCGCGAACCTCGCGGGCCTTCTCGCCGAAGATGGCGCGCAGCAGGCGCTCCTCCGGGGTCAGCTCCGTCTCACCCTTGGGCGTCACCTTGCCGACCAGGATGTCGCCGTCGCGAACCTCGGCACCGATCCGGATGATGCCGCGCTCGTCGAGGTCTGCGAGCACGTCGTCGGAGACGTTCGGGATGTCCCGGGTGATCTCCTCCGGCCCCAACTTGGTGTCGCGGGCATCGACCTCGTGCTCGTCGATGTGGATCGAGGTCAGCACGTCGTCCTGGATGAGCCGCTGCGAGAGCAGGATGGCGTCCTCGTAGTTGTGGCCTTCCCACGACATGAACGCGGCGAGCAGGTTCTTGCCGAGCGCCATCTCACCCTTGTCGGTGGATGGTCCGTCGGCGATGACCTGGCTCACCTCGACGCGCTCGCCCTCATCGACCAGCGGGCGCTGGTTGACGCATGTACCGGCGTTGGACCGGCGGAACTTGGCGAGCTGGTACGTCTGGTATGTGCCGTCGTCCGCCATGATCGTGACATAGTCGGCGGTGACCTCGGTGACCACACCGGCCTTCTCGGCGGTGAGGGAATCACCGGCGTCGACGGCGGCGTGGTACTCCATGCCGGTGCCGACAAGCGGCGCCTCGGAGCGCAGCAGCGGAACAGCCTGCCGCTGCATGTTCGAGCCCATCAGGGCGCGGTTGGCGTCGTCGTGCTCGAGGAAGGGGATCATGGCCGTTGCCACCGACACCATCTGGCGCGGCGAGACGTCCATGTAGTCGACCGTCCCGGCGGGCACCGACTCGAACTCGCCTCCACGCTTACGGACCAGCACCCGCTCGTCGGCGAAGCGGCCATCGTCAGCGAGCGGCGTGTTGGCCTGCGCGATGACGTACAGGTCCTCCTCGTCGGCGGTCAAGTAGACGACCTGATCGGTGACCTTGCCGCCCTTGACCTTGCGGTACGGCGTCTCGACGAAGCCGAACGCGTTGATGCGGCCGTACGTCGCGAGCGATCCCATCAGGCCGATGTTCGGACCCTCAGGGGTCTCGATCGGGCACATCCGGCCGTAATGCGACGGATGGACGTCACGAACCTCGAACCCGGCGCGTTCGCGCGACAGACCACCAGGGCCGAGCGCGTTAAGGCGCCGCTTGTGCGTGAGCCCGGCGATCGGGTTGGTCTGGTCCATGAACTGCGACAGCTGGGACGTCCCGAAGAACTCCTTGATCGCAGCCACGACCGGCCGGATGTTGATCAGCGTCTGCGGCGTGATCGCCTCGACGTCCTGCGTGGTCATGCGCTCGCGGACGACCCGCTCCATCCGCGACAGACCGGTGCGAACCTGGTTCTGGATCAGCTCCCCCACCGTCCGCAGGCGCCGGTTGCCGAAGTGGTCGATGTCGTCGGTCTCGATCCGGATCGAATGGCCGTTGTGCTCGGACTCGGTCTCGCCGGCGTGCAGCCGGACCAGGTAGCGCAGAGTCGCGACGATGTCATCTACGGTCAGCGTGTTCTGCCCGAGTTCGAGGTCCAGGCCCAGCTTCTTGTTGACCTTGTAACGGCCGACCTTGGCCAGATCGTACCGCTTCGGGTTGAAGTAGGCATTCTCCAGAAGCTGCTGAGCGGCTTCCCGCGTTGGTGGCTCACCCGGTCGCATCTTGCGGTAGATGTCGAGCAGCGCCTCGTCTTGGCTGGTGGTGTGGTCCTTCTCCAGGGTGGCGCGCATCGACTCGAAGTCGCCGAACTCCTCGAGGATCTGCTCGTTCGTCCAGCCTAGCGCCTTGAGCAGGACGGTGACGTTCTGCTTGCGCTTGCGGTCGAGGCGTACGCCGACAGTGTCGCGCTTGTCGATCTCGAACTCGAGCCAGGCACCCCGGGACGGGATCACCTTCGCGGTGAAGATGTCCTTGTCCGAGGTCTTGTCCAGCGCGCGCTCGAAGTACACGCCCGGCGAGCGGACGAGCTGCGATACGACGACACGCTCGGTGCCGTTGATGACGAACGTGCCCTTGCTGGTCATGAGCGGGAAGTCGCCCATGAACACGGTCTGGGACTTGATCTCGCCGGTCTCGTTGTTGATGAACTCAGCGGTAACGAACAGCGGCGCAGAGTACGTGAAGTCGCGCATCTTGCACTCTTCAACCGTGTTCTTGGGCTCCTCGAACCGCGGGTTCGAGAAAGACAACGACATCGTGCCGGCGAAGTCCTCGATCGGGCTGATCTCGTCGAGGATCTCCTGCAGACCGGACGTGGCCGGCAGGTCGTTGCGGCCTTCGGCCTGGGCGGCCTCGACCCGGGCCTGCCACCGCTCGTTGCCGAGCAGCCAGTCAAAGCTGTTGAGCTGGACGGCGAGCAGGTTCGGTACGTCGAGGGGCTCTCGGATCTTGGCGAACGAGATACGGCGCGAAGGGTTGGTAGTCTGCGAGGCGGTGCGCGTGGCGGCCAACAGGCGTCCTTCCGAGGTCTTACGGTCGGAGGTGTAACGCAGACCTCACCCCGAAGTCAGCACGGCAGGTGTCGGGCAGGCAACGATAGGTAGAGGGCAGCGCAAAATGGCAGTCTAGCCTATTAGGCCCACTGCTGTCGAGTGGCGGCTCGTCATCCCCCGAGACGCTCCGTCATGCTCCGACCATGGCCCGTGGTTCCTGCCTCCATTTCGTGCGCTGCTATGCGGGCCGCGCCTCAGGCGCGTTGTGTGCAGCATCCCCTTGAAGTGGGTTGTTAGTCAAGGGGCAACACGCCTAGATGTCCCGGCTTGTCCGCATGTGTCACAGGCGGTGACCGTGCAGATCCAGCGTCATAAGGCCTCATTGTCGACGGGCACCGGCACCAAAGCAGGGGGAAAGCCAGGCATTTCATGTTGTCGACCCGTCGAGCGGTGGAGGCCGACTGACCGCTTCAAGCGGTCAGCCGGCCTCCTCGTCGTAGGGCTAAACGCCGTGGCTGCTAGGCAGCCCCGGTCACTTGACGGTGACGGTGGCGCCAGCGGCCTCGAGCTGCTCCTTGGCCTTGTCGGCAGCGTCCTTGGCGACCTTTTCCAGGACTGGCTTCGGGGCGCCGTCGACCAAATCCTTGGCCTCCTTCAGGCCGAGGGAGGTCAGAGCCCGGACCTCCTTGATGACCTGGATCTTCTTTTCACCAGCGGCCTCGAGGATCACGTCGAACTCGTCCTGCTCGGCGGCGGCCTCCTCGCCACCGCCAGCGGCGGCACCGGCGGCGGGGCCGGCCGCGGCCACGGCCACCGGAGCGGCGGCGGTGACCTCGAAGGTCTCCTCGAACTTCTTGACGAACTCGGAGAGCTCGATAAGGGACATCTCCTTGAAAGCATCAAGGAGCTCGTCAGTGCTGAGCTTCGCCATGTTGGCGGTCCTTTCTCACAATCGGCTGATTGCCGGGTGTCGTACGGGCTGGGGGTACTCCCCGGTGGTCAGCCCTCGGTTTAATCGGAAGCGGCCGCTATTCACTCGAGGCCTCAGCGGAGGTACTTGCTTCGGCCTGCTTCTGGCGCAGCGCCTCGACCAGTCGTGCGGTTTGCGCGAGCGGCGCGGCGAACATCGACGCCGCGTTGGACATCGACGCCTTCATCGCACCGGCGAGCTTGGCCAGCAGAACCTCACGCGACTCGAGGTCGGCGAGCTTCTTGATCTCGTCAGCAGTCAGCGGCTTGCCGTCAAGCACGCCGCCCTTGATGACGAGGACGGGGTTCGCCCTGGCGAAGTCACGCAGACCCTTGGCCGCCTCAACCGGATCGCCCTTGACAAAGGCGATCGCAGACGGGCCGACCAGCTGGTCGTCGAGACCAGGGACGCCGGCTTCCTTGGCAGCGAGCTTGGTCAGCGTGTTCTTCACCACGGCGTAGGACGCGTTCCCACCGAGCGAGCGACGGAGCTCCGTCAGCTGCTTGACGGTGAGGCCGCGGTACTCGGTCAGCACGACAGCGGACGAGCCACGGAACTCGTCCGCGAGCTCGGCGACCGCGGCTGCCTTGTCTGGCCTCGCCATGGGACTCCTTCGTGGTAGTGCCACCGGCTGCGAAGTGATCCCCAGACATGCGAAACGCCCCGGCGCAGGCACGGGGCGTCAGCCATGGCAACCCATGGACGATCGTCTCTCGCCTGCGCGGGCCGCCCGCTTGCGCGGAACCTTCGTCCGATCCAGATGGATCGGAGACCGGCGGTCTCTGGCACCGATGAGGATACGTGCCCCCGCGGGGTACCGCCAAATCGACGCAGCCACCACACCGCCGTTCGATCACGTCCGGCAGGCGGTGCGACGTACCTACAGGCACGCAGACCTATAGGTACGTCGTCAACACTGGTGGGCGACCCTCCCATCCGATTGTGGCCGGGGCGCGGAGCGTCTACCAGACCATGGCGAGGGAGGCGAGCGAAGCCCCGGCCTCTCAGTTGCCTCCGCTCATCATCTCAGCGAGCTCGGCGAGGTCCTCTTCGCTGAGCTCCTGCCCGGTCATCTCCTCCACGAACGACATGAAGTCCGTGACTTTGTCTGCCGGGGGCTCCTCGACCGTGACATCGGCGCCATAGTCGAAGAACCGCATCGTCATCGTTCCCTGACCGCCGAGGTCGGCGCGCATCTCACGCGCAAGCGCTTCGTCATCGACGAAAAGCGAGTACGTGACCTCATCGGCCGGTAGGTCTTCGGCAGGTTGGTTCTCCATCCCCATCATCTCGAGAGCGGCCTCGATGTCGGTCGTGACTGCGTACTCAGTGACGTCAACGCCGTCGATCGTGTCAGTCCCGACCTCCTCGACCTCGATCGAGTCCGCGTACTCGGTGAACTGCGCCTGGATGTCGGTGCCCACGAGCATGTCGCCCATCATCTCGCCGAACATCTGCGAGAACGGGTCATCGCCTTCAGGATCGATGACCAGCCACCGGTCGTCGCCAGGCATGCCCAACATCGCGGTCGACATGAAAACCTTGGCGCCCAGGATGCGAATCTCAATGTCACCCGAGCCGTCTGGCGCGGACATGGTCATGGCCGCAGCGGTGTCGGCCGGGCCAGAACCGACCTTGGCCTCGCCGGAGCCGGTGACTTCCTCGCCCTCCACATCCATGGTCATCTCGAACCGGTAGCTGCCAACATCCTGGAATGCGTTCGCCATCGCCTCAAACAGCTCCGCACCGCCACCCTTACCCTCGGAAACGGCAATGGTGGTGGCCGCGTTCTCCCCGCACCCGGCCAGAAACAACCCAGCGGTGGCGATTCCCGCAGCCACCTTCACAACACGCATTCTTTGGACCAGCCCTTCTGCTGTTTCTTCCTGCGAGACGGCGACCCTAGCAGGTTCGACGGACCCCAGATCACGGCGGTCCGCGGCGGCTCTTTCCACACGTGCGAAACGGCGCCCGACCCTTCAAGGATCGGGCGCCGTTGTGATCGAAAGCTCAGGCGGTGGCCGGCTCCAACTTCGTCTTCGCCGGGTCGAGCGAGATGCCAGGGCCCATGGTCGTGGTCATGGTCGCCTTCTTGATATAGCGACCCTTGGCGGCCGACGGCTTGAGCCGGACGATCTCATCGAGTGCGGCCGCGTAGTTCTCCGCCAGTGCCTGCTCGCTGAACGACGCCTTGCCGATGATGAAGTGCAGGTTCGCGTGCCGGTCGACCCGGAACTCGATCTTGCCGCCTTTGATGTCGCTGACGGCCTTCTCGACGTCCATGGTGACCGTGCCGGTCTTCGGGTTCGGCATCAGACCCCGGGGACCAAGTACGCGACCGAGCCGGCCGACCTTGCCCATCAGGTCAGGCGTCGCGACGACCGCGTCGAAGTCAAGGCGCCCGTTCTGGACCTCCTCGATCAGCTCGTCGCCACCGACGATGTCCGCGCCTGCAGCCTCGGCCTCGGCCGCCTTCGGCCCGACGGCGAAGACCAGGACCCGAGCGGTCTTGCCGGTGCCGTGCGGCAGGTTGACGGTGCCGCGCACCATCTGGTCGGCCTTGCGGGGGTCGACGCCCAGTCGGAGGGCGACCTCGACTGTCGCGTCGTACTTGGTGGTGGCGGTCTCCTTGGCGAGCTTGACGGCCTCGCCGATGGAATAGAGACGGCTACGGTCGATCTTCTCGACCGCGGCGCGGTATGCCTTGCTGCGCTTCATGATTTCTCTCCTAGTGGTTGCTGACGGGCCAGCGCGTGGCCCTCCCACGGGTTGTCGGGGGCTCAGCCCTCGACCGTGATACCCATCTGCCGGGCGGTGCCGGCGATGATCTTCTCTGCGGCATCGAGGTCGTTCGCGTTGAGGTCGGGCATCTTCTGCTCGGCGATGGCCCGGACCTGGTCCCGTGTGATAGACGCGACCTTGACCCGGTGTGGCTCACCGGAACCCTTCTCGACTCCGGCGGCCTTCAAGATCAGCTTGGCGGCCGGCGGCGTCTTGGTAACGAACGTGAACGAGCGATCCTCGTACACCGTGATCTCGACCGGCACAACGTTCCCGCGCTGCGACTCGGTGGCCGCGTTGTAAGCCTTGCAGAACTCCATGATGTTGACGCCGTGCTGGCCCAGCGCCGGACCGACCGGCGGGGCGGGCGTGGCGGCGCCAGCCTGGATCTGCAGCTTGATCAGGCCTGCGACCTTCTTCTTCGGGGGCATGCTCCTCGGGTC
Organism: Jiangellaceae bacterium; assembly: GCA_035762665.1. Lineage (GTDB taxonomy): Bacteria > Actinomycetota > Actinomycetes > Jiangellales > Jiangellaceae > JASLBX01. Next base: position 9,130 of record DASTNZ010000104.1, read on the forward strand.
CTTCTTCTGTATGTTGCTCGCGGCTCAGGCCGGGCGGCCCGGGCCAGATGAAGCTGTGCGGGGCGCTACAGCTTCTGGATCTGGCTGAACGACAGCTCGACCGGAGTCTCGCGGCCGAAGATCTCCACCAGACCCTTGATCTTCTGGGCGTCTGCGTTGATCTCGTTGATCGTCGCGTGCAGGGTGGCGAACGGACCGTCCACCACCATGACGGAGTCACCGACCTGAAAGTCGACGACCTCGACCGGCTTCTTTTCCTTCTTCTCAGCCGCCGGCGCCGGTTCACTCACCTCTGGCGCGATCCACCGCTCGACCTCTTCGAGCGTCAGCGGTAGCGGCTGGTGGGTGTGGCCGACGAAGCCGGTGACCGCCGGAGTGTGCCGAACGGCAGCCCACGATTCGTCGGTCATCTCCATGCGGACCAGGACGTACCCCGGGAACCGGTTGCGCTTGACCAGCTTGCGCTGGCCCGCCTTGATCTCGGCAACCTCTTCCGTCGGGACGATCACCTCGAAGATGTAGTCCTCCATGTTGAGGCTGCTGATGCGGCTCTCCAGGTTCGCCCGGACGCGGTTCTCCATGCCCGAGTAGGTCTGGACGACATACCAATCCCCGGGCTTGGCGCGCAGGGCACGCCGGAACTCCTCCAGCGGGTCGACGGCGGGCTCAGCTTCGCCAGATTCCTCAGCGCTGGCGGCTGGGGCCTCAACCTCGGCGGCGGAATCAGCCTCGTCAACGACGCCGGTCTCGCCGTCCGACTCCGGGACGGTGTCCACGAGGTCGTTGTGCGACTGCTGCTCGGACACGGTTATGACTTCCTCCATTGGGGACCTTGAAGACGCGGACGTTCTTAGCCGAAGATCTCGAACATCGCCCACCCGAACGCCTGGTCCAGGAGGGTGACGAACACAATCATCACGGCCACGAAGAACAGCACGACCACGGTGTACGTAAGCAGCTGGCGCTGGGTCGGATAGACGACTTTGCGCAGCTCCGCCACGACCTGGCGGACGAACAACGCCACGCGGGCGAACGGGTTGCGACTCTTCGGCACCCCGCCCGGCCCGGGCTTCGCGATCTCTCGCGTATCGGTCATTGTCGTCCTCGCTGTCGGGTCTCGTCCTGTCTTTTCGGGCTCTGCGGCTCTCGCCGAGCACAGAGCAGGGCAGGAGGGACTCGAACCCCCAACCGCCGGTTTTGGAGACCGGTGCTCTGCCAGTTGAGCTACTGCCCTTCGATGCCCGCAATCATCCGCGAAACGATGCTGCACGCATGCTTCGGCAGAGGTCATACGACCACCGGGGTAAGAGTGTACGTGGTCGGACCGGCCTAGGTCGAACTGCCGGTAACTCGATCGCCAACGACCCCAGTCATGGTGCCAGGATGGGCACATGACCACCCCCGCATCGCCGCCCGCAGCAGCAGGCACTCTGTCGCGACCGCGTATCTCGGACCGCGTCGGCTCGATCGCCGAGTCGGCCACCCTCGCCGTCGACGCAAAGGCCAAGGCCCTCAAAGCCGCCGGTCGACCCGTGATCGGCTTCGGCGCCGGCGAGCCGGATTTCCCGACGCCGGACTACATTGTCGAGGCGGCCGTCGAGGCGTGCCGCGATCCGCGCAACCACCGCTATACGCCCGCCGCCGGGCTACCCGAACTGCGGCAGGCCATCGCAGCGAAGACGGGCCGCGATTCCGGATACCAGGTCGATGCCGCCCAGGTGCTCGTCACCAACGGTGGGAAGCAGGCTGTCTACCAGGCGTTCGCCACGCTGATCGACCCGGGCGACGAGGTCATACTGCCGACGCCCTACTGGACGACCTACCCAGAAGCGATCAAGCTCGCGGGCGGGGTCACTGTCGAAGTGCTCGCTGACGAGTCGTCCGGTTACTGCGTCACCGTCGATCAGCTCGAAGCGTCGCGAACGGACCGCACCAAGGCGCTGCTGTTTTGCTCGCCGTCGAATCCGACCGGCGCGGTCTATTCGCCCCAGGCCGTCCGCGAGATCGGCCGCTGGGCCAACGCGAACGGGCTGTGGGTCGTCACCGACGAGATCTACGAGCACTTGACCTACGGCGACGCGGCGTTCGCGTCGATGCCGGTCCAAGTTCCTGAATTGGCCGACACGTGCGTTGTCCTCAACGGCGTGGCCAAAACGTATGCCATGACTGGGTGGCGGGTCGGCTGGCTGATCGGCCCGACGGACATCGTGCGGGCCGCGGCGAACTTGCAGTCCCACCTGACATCAAACGTGGCCAACGTATCGCAGCGCGCCGCACTGGCCGCGGTGTCCGGCGACCTGTCCGCCGTCGCCATGATGCGTGCGGCGTTCGACCGCAGACGGCAGACCATCGTGGCCATGCTCAACGAGATCGACGGTGTCGTCTGCCCAGAGCCGGAAGGTGCGTTCTACGTGTACCCGTCGGTTAAGGGCGTGTTTGGCCGGACCATCAGCGGCCGCACCCCCACAACAAGCGCTGAGTTGGCCGAGATCATCCTCGACGAGGCAGAGGTGGCTGTCGTACCCGGTGAGGCGTTCGGCCCGAGTGGGTACTTGCGCCTGTCCTATGCCTTGGGTGACGAAGATCTGGTCGAGGGCGTGTCGCGTATGCAGCGGCTGCTAAGCGCACGCTGATCATGCAAGAGCGGGGCGACACGCCGACAGAACTGGCGGCAGTTCGCCGGCCAACTGAGACATTTCGGCGTGTCGCCCCGCTCTTGCATGATCAGCGCAGGGATTTGCGGGCGCTACCCAAGGCACACCTGCACCTGCACTTCACCGGCTCGATGCGCCACTCGACCCTCGTCGAACTGGCTGACGAGCACGGTGTCCGGCTGCCCGAGGCGCTCCGCGACGACTGGCCGCCCCGGCTGTCGGCGACGGATGAGAAGGGCTGGTTCCGCTTTCAGCGACTGTACGACATCGCACGTTCAGTGCTCCGGACCGAAGCCGATGTCCGCCGCCTGCTCCTCGAGGCCGCTCAGGACGAGGCCGCCGAAGGCTCCGGGTGGCTTGAGATTCAGGTCGACCCGTCCGGCTACGGCGGCCGCTTTCAAGGCCTCACCGCCTTCACCGACCTGGTGCTCGACGCGGCTTTTGCGGCCATGCGAGCGACGAGTGTCGGCGTGGCCGTCGTGATCGCCGCCAACCGGACCCGCCACCCGCTCGACGCCAGGACGCTCGCCCGACTCGCCGCGCAGTACGCCGGACGCGGCGTCGTGGGCTTCGGTCTATCGAACGACGAACGGCGCGGGATGATCGAGGAGTTCGCGCCGGCCTTCCGGATCGCCACCCGCGCCGGCCTGCTGTCGAACCCCCATGGGGGCGAGCTGCGCGGGCCTGACAGCGTGCGTGCCTGCCTGGACGCGCTGGGCGCAGGCCGACTCGGACACGGCGTCCGCACCGCCGAGGACGCCGCCTTGCTCGATCGGGTAGCGGCCACGGGCGTCACCCTGGAGGTCTGCCCTGCGTCGAACATCGCGCTCGGCGTCTACCGGAAGCACGACGAGGTCCCACTGCGCGCCTTGGTCGATGCAGGAGCCCGGGTAGCGCTCGGCGCAGACGACCCGTTGCTGTTCGGCTCCCGGTTGCTTGATCAGTACGAGATTGCCAGGACGGTCCACGGCTTCACCGACGTGGAGCTCGCCGATCTGGCCCGCCTGTCGATCAAGGGTTCGCTGGCCCCGTCTGACGTGCGAGCTCAGTTGCTCGCCGGCGTGGATGCCTGGTTGGCCAACCCTGTCTCCTGACCCGAGGCCCGGGCCGTAGCCACTGCCGCGGCCACCGTCCCAGCCGCTGCACACGTCAGGACGATCCCCCAGGCGACCGGCCCGAGCGGGCAGCACCCGAGAAAGTGGCTCAGGCCAGGCGTCTGGACGGCGGCTACCAGCGCGAAGAACGATCCGACCGAAGTGAGGACGACAAGGCGGCTGTGCCGCCCGGTCAGCAGTGTCTGGCCAAGTTGGGTGGCGACTAGCGCGGCCAGCCCCATAGTGCTGGCGCGGCGCCGGCGACCCGTCAATCTTCCGGCGGCCCAGGCTAGGGTGGCGCCGAGCGTGGTACCGGCGCCTCGCACGGCGACCGCACGAGCGAGGGGTCTGCTCAGCGTCGAGCCAACTGGTCCGTTGGGCTCATCGCCGTTCCGGCTCGGCGCGAGTGCGACGGCGAGTGCAGGAAACATGTCGGTCAGCATGTTGACCAGCAGCATCTGACGGGTCGTCATGGGCGCCCGCCCGGCCAGCGCGGTCCCGATGACCATGAACGCGACCTCACCCGCATTGCCACCGACGAGAATCGACACGGCGTCCCGGACTCGTCCCCACAGGGCCCTGCCTTCCAGCAGGGCATGGCTCACGCGGCCGAGGTCCGGTTCGGTCAAGATCAGGTCGGCGGCCGACCTCGCGGACGTCGACCGCTCGGTGTTGATGCCGATGCCGACGTCCGACCGGCGGATGGCTGCCGCGTCGTTGATGCCGTCGCCGATCATGGCGGCCACATGCCCGCTGTCCTGGAGAGCCTTGACGATCTGCGCCTTGTCTTCGGGCGTGACCCGAGCGAAGATCGTGCAGCGCCCGACCCGGCGGACTCGCTCCGACTCGCTCATCTTGCGAAGTTCCGCGCCCGTCAGGACGTCGCCGTCGGCCATGCCGGTAGCACGCGCAATTGCCTGGGCGGTGATCGGATGGTCGCCGGTCAACATCACGACGTCTGCACCCGCCGCCCGGATCGCCTGGACTGCCTTGGCGGCGTCCGGGCGGGGTGTATCAGCGATCCCGACGAATCCCACGAAGGTCAACTGGTCAACCAGCGGCTCGAGATCTGTGGTCTGCTCGGGTATTCCTTCCCGCCGCTCGGCCACGGCGAGAACCCGCAAGCCGTCGGTGGCCAGTCGGTCGACCATCACGTCGACGTCCGGAGTTCGGCGGCACTTCGGCAGGACCGCTTCCGGGGCCCCCTTTACGACAAGCGTCGGACCGCCCTCGACCTCGCCCAGTGCGGCCGAGTAGCCACGCCCGGGCTCGAACGGCAGCTCAGCTCGGAGCTGCCAGCCGGTGAGATGGATGTCGCCCGCGGCGACCGCGGCCTCGAGAACGGCCCGGTCCGTCGCGCGCCGGACCGAAGAGATCTCCTCTGCGCCGACCTGCGGGCAGGCCCGCCCAGCAGTAGCGAGGATCCGCTGCGCAGCCGGGTCGTCCAGGTCCAGGTCGTCATCCGCGGTGGCGACTCGGGCGAGCCTGAGCCGGCCCTCGGTGAGCGTGCCGGTTTTGTCGATACAGACGACGTCGACCCGGCCAAGCGCCTCCAGCGCCCTGGAGGCCCGCACGAGCACACCGTGCTTAGACAGCCGCCGCGCGGCACCAGCCTGGGCGACCGTGGCAACCAAAGGCAGTCCCTCGGGCACGGCTGCGACAGCAACCGAGACACCCGCGGCGACGGCGGACCGCAGCGGAACACCGCGCACCAGAGCGAGTGCGGTGACTGCGGCACCACCGATGGCGGTGAGCGGCAGGGCGATCCGGACGACCTCCTGCAGGCGAGCCTGGACGCCCGCGCGCTGTGGTGCACCGGCTACCGCCCGGGCTGCGCGGGACGCCTCCGTCGAAGCACCGGTGGCGACGACCACAGCGTGCGCGGAACCGGCAAGCACGCTCGTGCCCTCGAATAGCATGCTGCTTCGCTCGGCGACGGACGCCGCATCCACCGGGCGCGAATCCTTTACCACTGGGACCGACTCTCCCGTCAGCGATGCCTCGTCGACCTCAAGGTCGTCGGCTCGCAGTAGCCGGGCGTCCGCAGGGACCAGGTCCGCGGTTCGCAGCTCGATCACATCGCCTGGCACGAGATCCCGAGCACGCACCCGCTCCACTTCGGCACTTTCGAGCTCGTCAAGATCGTCAATATGCAGCCGGCGCGCCCACAACTCCTGGGAGCGCACGAGACCGCGCAGCGCACGTTCGGCGCGCACCCGTTGGATACCGCTGATGACGGCGTTCCCCGCGAGCACTGCACCGACGAGGACGCCGTCCACCGCTGACCCGACGATCGCAGAGGCCAGAGCGCCGACTCCTAGCACCGGCGTGAGTGGATCGCGGAGCTCATCCCTGACTGCTCGCGACACGTCACTCGCATCGCGGGCGTACCGGCCTAGCCAGCCCAGGCCGGGAGCCAGCTCGGTGGGCCAGCTCACCCTTCGCGAGCGATCACCGTCAGACTCACGCGTCCGCATGAGCCGGGCGAACACTTCCAGGCCGTCCAACTCGTGCCAAGGCACGTGCACGACGTGCCGTGGTGCGCCCGTGCGCATAGCGCGCAGCCCGGCGGTGGCGCCGCGGATCATCGCGATGAATGCGGCGAGATGTACGGGCGACAGGTCGCGAACGACTCGGTGGCGGCGGTCGCCCACCGTCGCGATCAGCAGAGCGAGCGCAGAACCTGCCTGGGCGAGTTGGACTGCGCCCTGACTAACCGGGCGCGCCACCTGCAGCGCGCGCAGGATGCGCCACACGTCCTCGAAATTCGTCCCGCAGACCAGGTCGCTGGACCAGCAGGCGGCAGCTTCGCCGCCAGGCACGGACACTCCGACATCGGCCGCGGCGAGCGCGTCGGCGTCCGCACCCGACACAACCAGGACGCCGTGCCCCTCCGCCTGCAGGCGCCGGACGTGATCAGCGAGTTCGGCATCCGCGGGCAGGACGTGTGTCACCCGGGGAATAAGCGGCTCGGCGGTGGGATGCTCGGTGAGCCACACCTTTCCAACGGCGGTCGTCGCGGCGTCGACGATGGCGTCAGCGAGCGAGTGGAGTTCGCCGTCCTGCGTGATGAACGAATTCGAGTCCAGCACGACCGCAGATATCCGGTCGAGTCTCCGCAGCACCGCGGCGTCCAACGGCACGACGCCACGCCTCGCCAGCTCGGCGCCGACTACGGTTGCGAATCCCTGCCGGCCGTACTTCGCGGCGCGCGGCACCGCCGCCAGGAGCGCGTCGGCCGCTCGGCCGGGCTGCCGGGTGAGGGCAAGGACCGTTCCCGCCGCTGCGGGTGCGGCCGGGCCAAGCCGTGCGTACCACGCCTCGATAGGGCCTTGCGGTCTAGGCGCAGGTCTCGGAGGTCGCGCGGGCGGTTCGCCGGGCACGGACGAGGGATCTGCCGCCAGGCTAGGTTCGCGCCGACGCCACACGCGCCGGCGGGACCAGACCTCCATCAAAAGCATGCTGCGGTAGACGGCGTCGACCGCCGGTGCCGCGATGCCCTGGGTCAGCCCGTGAATCACGGAATCGGCCAGGGACAGAACCAGGTCTGTCTCCAGAGGCCCTATCCGCCGCTTCACGCCGCGGCGCAGGCCGCGCTCGAGATCCAAGACGGCGAGAACGGCCCGGACCTGCCGGGGCACCGGTGAGAAGCGGAAGGCGGCCTGAGCCGTCGCGGCAGCGGCCGCCATCAGGTCGGCGGTCAGTTCAGCCGCTGCCGCCGCCACGGGAGTCGAGTCACCTGGATGGATGGGCCGGCTCCAGGAGAAGTCCTGTTCTTGAGTCTGATACGACTTCTCCACGGCCCGAACGGTGTCCAGCAGGGTGCCTACACCGACGTGGCGCTCATCGAACGCTACGAGAACCTGACCGGTCACGGCGTTGACCTGCGCCCACCGGACGCCCTTCATCCGCCCGAGAGCGGTCGTGGCGCTGTTACCGAGGCGGCGCAGGCGCGTCCGGTCACCCCCATCCAGCCCTCGCACCTCGATGTGGGCGCGCTCATCGTTGGCCCAGACCCGCCGGCGCTGCCGGCGCGGGTTCAAGTCGAGGAGGGCCCGGCCGCTCGACGTGGCCTGCCGAACGAGTGCGGCTGGCATTGCGGCGGACGGCACCACTTCGGGAACCATCCGAGCCGCGCGCGGCAGCACCTCGGCCATCCCCTTAGCGACGCCGACGGCGCCTGCCGCTCCGGCGACACCCAGCGTCAGTGCGCCGGCTGCGACACCGGCCGCGTTGGACGCCGCCGTCCACGTCGCGCCGGCTACTCGTGACGCGAGTGTGGCCAGCACGTCACCGTCGGTACCCAGGTATCCCCGCCGTATGCGCCCTCCCGCATGAGGATCACATCGAATTCAGCGGCGACAGCCCGGGGCGCACTGGCTCCCGCACGGCTGAGGCCGCTTGGTCGAGCACGGTCGGCCGGCCGCTGCGGCGGAACCATTCGTACCGGTAAGCATCGGCGAAGCCAGGACCGGCGAGGCTTGCCGGATCGACCTGGCTTGCGTGGGCCAGGATGGCGGCCCGCTTAGCCGCCAGCTCCTCGTCAGTGGCCGCCACGGTCAGCGTGATGCGCGCCGGGACGAGGCCGTAGGCCGATCCGGTGGCCTGCGCGGCCCCATGCAGAAGGTGTGAACCCACGCCGCCGATGTGGACCCTGTCGACGGTGGATTCGTAGCTCGTGATGCCGGCCAGCTCCGCTGCGCGGCGGCCGATCCGGTGCACGGCGATGTGGTCCGGGTGCCCGTAGATCCCGTTGTCGTCGTCGTGGATGACAGCTTCGGCACTCTCGGCCGCCGCAAGCTGGGCGACGCGCCGGGCCAGGCGGCCGGTGCTGGCCGCCGCGAGCGCACCAGGATGAACATTGTCGGCTGTATCCGGCAGCCCGGAGTCCCTCCTGCCGAGGAGTACTAGCCGGGCCACGCCGAGCGTCTCCGCCGCTGACTCCAGCTCCGCCAACCTGCGCTCTGCGACCGTCTCGTCGGCCGCCAACGGCACGCGTGAGCCACCGAGCTCCCCGCCGGTAGCGGTGACGAGGACGACCCGGCACCCGGAATCGGCCACCCGCCGGATCGTGGCACCGGTGAAGATCGACTCATCATCGGGGTGAGCGTGCAGGACCAGAACGGTCCGTCCAGAGAAGGTCATGGTGTGCGCTATCTGTGCGTTGTCGGATCGCCGGTAGGCGGCGCTGAGCTGAGCGGGTGTCAGCAACAACAACACAGCAAGGTCACGCACGAGATCCTGGCACAACCGCTCAGAGCGAGCAACCCACCAGTACCGGTTCGGTGATCAGTTCTATCCCGAACTTGCGCGCCACGCCGTCCCTGACCTCCCGGGCCAACGCGATCAGGTCGGCGGTCGTGGCGTCGCCCCGGTTGGTCAGCGCAAGCGTGTGCTTGTGCGACAGCGAAACCCGCCCACCCGGTCCCGGATATCCGCGGCCGAACCCGGCGTGTTCGATGAGCCACGCGGCGCTGGTCTTGATCCGCTCGCCGGCGATCGGCCACCGCGGCGCGGCGGCCGGCAGTAGCGCGACCTGGTCAGCGTCCAGCACCGGATTGGTGAAGAATGAGCCGGCGCTCCAAGTGTCGTGGTCGGTGGCATCCAGAACCATGCCCTTGCCGCGCCGCAACTCGAGGACGGCGGCTCGGACGTCTCCGAGCTTGGCTCGCTCGCCGACTTCCACATCCAGCACTCGGGCTAGTTCGGCGTACTGAACCGGGGCGCTGAGCGCGCCCTGACGGAGTTGGTACGTCACGCTGAGAATCACGTATCGGTCTGGGCCCTTGAACCTGCTCGTCCGGTAGGCGAAGCCGCATTCCGCGTTGGCGAACGTCCGGATCGATCGGGTTTCACGGTCGTACGTCCGGACCGACCAGATCGTCTCCGCGACCTCCTGCCCGTACGCTCCCACGTTCTGCATCGGTGTCGCTCCCACGGAGCCGGGGATCCCGGACAGCGCCTCGACACCCACCCAACCTTCACCAACGGCGCGGGCGACCAATTCATCCCACGACTCGCCAGCCGAGACCGACACGAGCAAACCGCCGCAGGCCGCGAGATCGTCCGGATCGCACCCGCTCGCGTCCACCGTTACACCCCGGGTGTGTACGCGGACGACCGTCCCGGGAAACCCCTCGTCGGCGACGACCAGGTTGGAACCGCCACCGAGCAACAGCACCGGCTTGCCCCGTTCATCGCACTCGCGAACCGCGTCGACCAGTGCCGACTCGCTGTCGGCGTCGACCAACCGAGCCGCCTGGCCGCCCAGTCTCAACGTCGTCAGCTCGGACAGTCTCATGCGATCTCACGCGGGCGGACGACGGCGCGGGCCTGGGTGAGTACCTTCTGCTCATCGGCCTTGACGGTGAGCTCGACGTCGACGAGGCCGTCATCGCGGACGTTGGTAACGACGCCGGACACGGTGACAGCCACGCCGTCGGCATCATCGGGCACGACAACGGGCCGGGAGAACCGGGCCCCGTACTCCACGACTGCGCCGGGATCGCGGGCCCAGTCGGTCAGCAAACGCGCGGCCAGCGCCATCGTGAGCATGCCGTGCCCAATAACGGTCGGCAGTCCGACGTCCTTGGCGATTCGGTCGCTCCAGTGGATGGGGTTGAAATCACCCGACGCGCCGGCGTAGCTGATCAGGTCCGCGCGGGTCACCCGAAACTCGCGCTCCGGAAGTTCAGTGCCGGCCTCGAGCTCAGCCATCGAGGGCCGCCTCGGCTCGCACCAATAGCGTCGCCGTCGCCGTACATACCGCCTCGCCGTCGCTGGTCGCCACGTCACACCTGATACCCAAAAAATCATTGCCCGCCCGCGAGCGGACCGTATCGAGGGTTGTGGTCGTCAGCAGCCGATCACCGGCCGTGATCGGCCGGTTGTGGACGAACCTCTGGTCCACATGGATCACCCTGGAATACTCGATGCCGAGGTCGTCCATCAAGATGTCGAACCCCCGTAGTACGGGAATCATCGCGAACGTCGGCGGCGCGACGACGTCGGAGTGTCCGAGCGCGCGGGCCGCCTCTGGATCGAGGTAGGCAGGATTAGTATCGGCTATCGCCTCCGCGAACTCGCGGATCTTCTCACGGCCGACCTCGTAGGGCTGCGGCTCGTACACGCGCCCCGCGGCCGACGGATCGATGGTCATGACTCTCGACCGTATCGAACAGCAGTGTCGAGGTGGCGGCCGGACGTGACCGAGTGCGGGCCGAGAGGGCTCAGCGCGTCTCGCGGTGGACGGTGTGAGTGCGGCAGCGCGGGCAGAACTTCTTCAGGTCGAGCCGGTCGGGGTCGTTACGCCGGTTCTTCCTGGTGATGTAGTTGCGCTCCTTGCACACCGTGCAGGCCATGGTGATCTTCGGGCGGATATCTGCGCTCTTGGCGGCCACGGGTGCCTCTCAACGACATGTCTTTCGGATGCAAACCACACGAGGATAGCTGACCGCCGTGCCTGACTCCCAATCGTCGGAGTGCCGGCACGGTATGATCGACTCGATGACTGCTGCGAGCCTGCTGCTTAGCCGGCCGCGCTGACTTGGTGCCCCGCCGGCACGCTCAGCGCGGCGGGTCGGCTGCCCGCTTGCCTGGTAGCCGCATGGTGCCGGCACTCCTTCGAGTTACTGACGAGGACGCACTGTGGCCGAGCAGCATTACGACCCAACTCTGAACGCTGACAGGTGGATAGCGCTCTGGGACGAGCGCGAGGTTTTCGCGGCGAGTGCTCTCACCGGTCCGGAACCGTCCGTCCGGCCGCGGACGTACGTGGTCAATATGCTGCCGTACCCGTCGGGGGACCTGCACATGGGCCACGCTGAGGCCTACTCGATCGGCGACGCGATCGCCCGCTTCGCCCGCATGCGGGGGCACGACGTGCTCAACCCGATCGGATGGGACTCGTTCGGGCTGCCCGCGGAGAACGCGGCGATCCGCCGCGGGCTCGATCCGCGCGAGTGGACGTACGCCAACATCGAGACGCAGGCTCGGGCATTCCGCCGGCTGGGCATTTCGTTCGACTGGCGCACCCGGCTGCACACCTCCGACCCGGAGTTTTACCGCTGGAACCAGTGGCTCTTTCTGCGGATGCACGAGCGTGGGTTGGCGTACCGGGCGGCAGCACCGGTCAACTGGTGCCCGACGGACCGGACCGTGCTGGCCAACGAACAGGTTGTCGCTGGCCGATGCGAGCGGTGCCGGACGACCGTCGTCAGGCGCGAGCTGACCCAATGGTTCCTGCGGATCACGGCTTACGCCGACCGGCTGCTGTCCGATATGGACCAGCTGGCTAATCGTTGGCCGTCCGACGTATTGGCGATGCAACGCAACTGGATCGGCCGGTCCGAGGGTCCGGCCGGCGTGTCGTACCGGCTACGGGACTGGTTAATCTCGCGACAGCGGTTCTGGGGTACGCCGATTCCGATCGTGCACTGCCCGTCGTGTGGACCTGTTCCGGTGCCAGACGACGAACTGCCGGTGCGGTTGCCGCAAGAGCGTCTCTCGGGTGGGACCGACGACGGCGAGTCGCCACTGGCGGGCACACCGGGCTGGGTTGAGGTGACGTGCCCGTCCTGCAGCGGCTGGGCGCGGCGCGACACCGACACGATGGACACGTTGGTGGATTCGTCGTGGTACTTCCTGCGGTATCCGAACCCTCACTACGCGGACGGACCGTTCGACCCGGCCGGAGTCGCCGGTTGGCTGCCGGTAGACGAGTACATCGGCGGCAAGGAGCATGCCACGGGTCACTTGCTGTACGCCCGGTTCATTACGAAACTGCTGCACGACCTGGGCCTGGTGACTTTCACCGAGCCGTTCACCCGATTGACCAACCAAGGGCAGGTCATCATGAATCGCCGGGCGATGAGCAAGAGCAAGGGCAATATGGTTGATCTGCAAGATCAGATCGACCGGTACGGCCCGGACGCCGTGCGCGTGACGATGCTGTTCGCCGGCCCACCCGAAGACGACATCGACTGGGCCGACGTGTCGGTGCGCGGCGCGGTGAAGTGGCTGGCCCGGGTTTGGCGGCTTGCCGGTGATGTGAGCGTGGCAGCTCAAACCGGGAACTCATCCGTGGAGTCGGCTGAGCTACGGCGGGAGGTCCACCGGCTAATCGATCAGGTGACGCAGTTGATGGAGGCGCGCCGGTTCAACGTCGCGATCGCCCGCCTGATGGAGCTGACGTCGCGGCTGCGCCGGGCTGCCGGCAGCCGGCCCGGCGATCCGTCGGTCCGGGAGGGGACGTCGGCGCTGGTACGGATGCTGTCGTGCTTTGCCCCGTTCATGGCCGAGGACGCGTGGGATCGGCTGGGCGAGTATCCGTCCGCAGCCGAGCAGCCGTGGCCGTCCGCAGACCCGGCTTTGGTCGCCGACGAGACGGTCACGTGCGTGGTGCAGATCGCCGGGAAGGTACGGGCTCGGATTCAGGTGCCACCTGGGGTCGGGGGCGATGACCTGAAAGCGTTGGTGCTCTCATCGCCCGCCGTACTCGATGCGCTCGACGGAGTGGACATCGATCGGATGATCGTCCGCCCGCCCGGCCTGGTGAACATTGTGCCGAGCTACTGATTCAACAAGCTTTGCTGCTATGCCCGGCGCCACCACTCGCCGCAGTGTGAAGAACGCCGGACCGATCTTGAGAATGCGTCCGAATTGAGCTACATAAGGGGATCGATCCTAAGCAAGATCGGACCGGCTTTTACTCACGTCTTCCGCATCGGCGTTGCCGGACGGCATAAGTGCGCGCAGGCGGTGCAAATTGAGTAGCGGGGGCGGGACTCGAACCCGCGACACCACGATTATGAGCCGTGTGCTCTAACCACCTGAGCTACCCCGCCTGGGCCCGGGCTGGCCGGATGGCCGCTCCGGTGTCGAGCCCCAATACGGAATCGAACCGTAGACCTTCTCCTTACCATGGAGACGCTCTGCCGACTGAGCTATTGGGGCGCGCGCTGCGCCAGACGAGCGTACACAAACCGCGGCTCGGACGCGAAATCGTTAGCTGCCGCCGCGAGCCGCGAATTTTCGCCTCGCGCGTTGGCCGCTCGGACGTGATCACGTATCGCCGGCGCTCGACCTCAGAGCTGCTCGCGGACGTGGCCAGGTCACGGTGTGATCCGCAGGCCGCGCCTCCACACGGGCGCGACCTGGCGGCTCGCAATGCGACGCAGGTCACACGCGGCGCCTGCAACCCGGACACAACGAGGCGGGTCCTTCCTGCTGACCGGCACCGGGCATGAGGCCTGGGCCACAGGGGGACTGGAGAAACCCACATGTTCGCAAGCACGCCCGAGAATGCCCGCTGGATCCGCCGCACGGGCATCGTCGCCGGTACGGTTGCCCTGGCCGTCGCCGCCGCCATGGTGGCGCCGCAGGCCTTCGGATATGCCACCGAAGCACCGCAACGTGCTGACAAGCCAGCGGCCGCCGACGTCGAAGTCGCTGACGTAGAGGTCACGCACGAGCAGGGTGTTGCCATCGCGGGCTCGGGTGAACTCGACGGCCGAAGGGTATTCGTCGAGATCTATGGCAACAGCCTTTATGGCAGCCAGGCCACTGTGGTCGTCGAGCCGCGCGGCGGACCCGAGCTCAGCGCGACCGTCGAGCTGGTCACGGAGGACCTGCTCGAAGGGGGCGTAGAACTCGACATGGCGCTGTCGCGGAACACCCGCGGCGGCCAAACTCCCACCCGGGACACCGCACGAGTCACCGGCAGTTGGAAGCCGTCCGGCCTGTCGACTGAGATCGACGAGACATTCGTCGACGCTGGTTACGTCATCCACACCACGGGCACGAACAACCAACTCGCTGCCGAGGTCACCGTCACAGTCGACGGTGAGCAGGTCAGCCTGCAGATGTTCGACGCGTTCGCCTTCGACCTCACCATCACCAGGACCCCGCTCTGAATAGACCTCATCCGGGAAAGCCGTGAAGACGCAGCGAAGACCATTGGGCCCTTGACCGGCGTTCGCGCTGGTCAAGGGCCCAAAATCAATGTAGTGGCAGGTGTTGGATTCGAACCAACGTAGGCGTAGCCGACGGATTTACAGTCCGCTCCCTTTGGCCGCTCGGGCAACCTGCCGGATGCACCCGCTGGGTGCGCTGTGAAGGATAACCGACGTCGCTGGCCGGACGGAAACCAGATCGGGTAGCTTGCGGCACGTGGCTAACGAATCGTCGTTCGATGTAGTCAGCAAGGTCGACCGGCAGGAGGTCGACAACGCGCTCAACCAGGCTGCGAAGGAGATCAGCCAGCGGTTCGACTTCCGTGGCACCGGCGCCGCCATCCGCTGGGCCGGCGAGTACGCGGTCGAGCTCGAAGCGTCGGCGGAGGACCGTGTCAAAGCAGCGCTGGACGTTTTCAAGGACAAGCTCGTCAAACGTGGAGTGTCACTCAAGGCCCTCGATGCCGGCGACCCACGGCAATCCGGCAAGCTCTACAAGATCGGCGCCACCCTGCAGAACGGACTGACCCAGGAGCAAGCCAAGAAGATCACCAAAGCGATCCGGGACGAGGCCCCCAAGGGCGTCAAGGCTCAAGTACAGGGTGACGAAGTCCGGGTCTCTTCCAAGAAGAAGGACGACCTGCAGGCAGTGATCGCCATACTGAAGCAGCAGGACTTCGACTTCGCGCTGCAGTTCGTCAACTACCGATAGGCCGGTCGCCCATTACCAGCGGCGGCGGCCGCCCATGGTCTCCAGCCGGGCGATCCGTTCGGCGGCCGGTGGGTGCGAGGAGAACAGCCGGGCGAGCCCGCCGGACCGGAACGGGTTAATGATCATCAAATGGCTCGACGTCACAAGTTCGCGGGCCGGCGGTAGAGGCAGGCGGCGGGTGCCGAGCTCGAGCTTGCGCAACGCATTTGCCAGTGCGAGCGGGTCGCCGGTGAGCCGGGCTCCATCCGTGTCGGCCTGGAACTCGCGCGACCTGCTGATCGAGAGCTTGATCACCGACGCTGCGAGTGGGCCGAGCAGCATCAGCAGGAGCGCCGCCATGGGACCGGCCTCGTCATCCTCGCCGCCACGGAAAAAGAACGCGAAGTTGGCTACGAACATGACCACGCTGGCCATCGCGCCGGCAACAGACGAGGTGAGGATGTCGCGGTTATACACGTGCGCCAGCTCGTGACCGAGCACAGCGCGCAACTCCCGCTCGTCCAGGATCGCCAGGATTCCTTCGGTGCAGCACACGGCAGCATTGGCCGAGTTGCGGCCGGTGGCGAACGCGTTGGGAGACGGGGTCGGACTCACGAACAGCCGGGGCATCGGCTTGCGGGCGGCCGTGGAGAGCTCGCGGACGATGCGGTACATAAGCGGCTGCTGTGCCTCGCTGACCGGGTAAGCGCGCATCGACCGCAACGCGATCTTGTCACTGCGGAAGTACGCGTAAGCGTTGGTGACGAACGCGACGATCAGCGCAATCCACAGCCCGGTCGTGCCGAACAGACCGCCAATGAACAGGATGAACGCGGACATCAGGCCGAGCAAGGCCGCGGTCTTCAGACCGTTGTGGTGCACGTAGCCATCAACGTACGGAGGCCGATCACGCGTTCCCCTAGGATCGGCGCCCTGATAGGCGTGACAGGATCCACCGGTGAGTTGGGCGGACGGGTCGCGAACCGGCTGGCCCGCCTGGGAGAGAGCCAGCGCTTGATCGTCCGCGATCCGGCCCGCGCACCCGATCTCCACGGCAGCACAGTCATGCACGCGAGCTACGCCGATGCCGACATCGCGCGGCGCACCTTATTCGGCGTGTCGACCCTGTTCATGGTCTCCGGCGCCGAGGCTCCTGACCGCGTCGACCAGCACCGGACGTTCGTCGATGCCGCAGCGGCGGCGGGCGTCGATCACTTGGTCTACACGTCCTTCTTCGGCGCTGCGCCGGATGCGACCTTCACGCTCGCACGAGACCACTTCGCGACCGAAGAGCACATCAAGGCGAGCGGCCTGCGCTGGACGTTCCTGCGCGACAACCTTTATCTCGACTTCGTGCCACTGCTTGCCGGTCCGGACGGAGTCATCCGAGGACCCGCCGGGGACGGACGGGTCGCGGCCGTGGCGAGAGACGACATAGCCGATGCAGCCGTCGCCATCCTGCGCTTGCCTGCCGCCCATGCGGGTCGGACATACGAGCTAACCGGCCCTAACGCGTTCACGCTGGCCGAGGCCGCAGAGACGCTCTCCGCGACGAGCGGACGCGCAGTCGCATACCATCGGGAGACGCTCGAGGAGGCCTACGCATCGCGAGCTTCGTACGGCGCACCGCGCTGGCAAGTCGACGCCTGGGTCAGCACTTACACGGCGATCGCGGCAGGTGAGATGGAGCGCGTCACCGACGATGTTGCCCGCCTCACCGGCCACCCACCGACGTCGCTGGCCGATCTCCTCCGCCAACCTCCCTCCTCCTCCCTCTGATCATCGGCACTTTCCGGGTAAATAGGCCGGAAAGTACCGATGATCACGGGAGGTTAGCCGAGGATTCCGAAGTTGGCCTCTGCTAGACCGAAGGCGAGCTGGGGCAGTACCGAGAAGACCACACCAGCGGCCATAGCGAGCCCGATGGCAATACCCGAGGTCGCCGGCACGTCGTAGGTAGGCACGACCCGGCGATCGGGCACCGCCGAGAACATCAGCACAGTCCACCGCAGGTAGTAAACCAGCCCGATCACTGTGTTGACCGCGACGGCAAGGGCCAGCCAGCCCGCGCTACCGGAGACCGCGGCGTCGATGACGACGACCTTCGCCCACAGCCCTGCCACGCCGGGAGGCAATCCGGCCAGCGCCAGCAGCGCGAACGCCAGCACGACAGCACTGACGGGTTCGGTGTGAACGAGCCCGCGATACTCCTCGAGCGTGGCACCAGGACGGTGCCGCGACACCACGGCCACCACGCCGAAGGCCGCCATGTTGAGCGTCGCGTAAATGGCCAGGTAGGCGACAGTGGCCGACATCGCCTCGCCGAGCTGGCCTCCGGTGGTGCCGGCGGACGCCACTCCTAGTGGAACCAGCAGGTAGCCCGCGTGAGCGACCGAGGACCAGGCCAGCAGCCGGATTGCGGTTCGCTGGCGCAGCGCAGCCACGTTCCCGACCGTCATAGTGAGAATCGCAAGCACACCGATCGCAGGACCCCACAGGTCCGCATATCCCGGGAAGCCGTGGCTGACCACCAGCACCAAACCCACCAGGCCGGCCGCTTTGGACACCACTGAGAGATAGGCCGCTACGAACACCGGAGCGCCCGAATAGGTGTCCGGAACCCAGAAGTGGAACGGCACGGCGCCAACCTTGAAAGCCAAACCAACCAGGGTAAGCAACACACCGGCGCTGGCCATCGACGTCCGGGTCGCCGGGTCGCCGAGCGCCACCGCTATCCGGTCCAAATGCAGCGCACCGGTCGCGCCGTAGACCAGCGAGACACCGTAGATCATCACCGCGACGGACACGACCGAGACGATGAAGAAGGTCAGCGCCGCCTCAGCGTCACGCCGGTCCCGACGGCGGAGGCCCACGAGCGCGAAGGCGGGAAGCGACACGACCTCCAGCGCCACGATGATCGTCGCCAGGTCACGGCCCGCGGCAAGCACGAGCGCACCGGTGGCCGATGCCAGCACGAGGAACCCGGTTTCGCCGGCCGGGAGGCGAGCCTCGGCCACGCGGGTATCGGCATGGGCGAGCAACACGACGATGAGCGTCCCGACCAGCACGATGCCCTGGAAGGCCAACGTGAGCTGGTTGACAACGTACGAGCAGGACGCGAAGCCGACCTCACCGCCCGCGACGCAGAACGTGGCCCGGGCATCCCCCCAGAGCACGCCAACGAACACCATGGCGACAAGCACTCCAACTACGCCGACGCCGGTTAGCACAGCTGGAGCAGTCTTCGCGGGCAGCCAAAGATCGGCGAGCAGCACGGCCAGTGCGGTGACAGCCACCGCAAGCGCCGGGGCGACGGCCAGCCAGTCGACCGTCTGCGCCAGCCAGGTCACAGGCCCACCCCCTGCATCACGGGATCGACCAAGGTGAGCACCAGTCCGGGCCACAGGCCGAGCAGTACGGTCATGGCGATCAGCGGTCCCCACGAGGCGACCTCATGCCTGGTGACATCGCCGAGCACTGGCAACTGCTGCCCGATCGAATCCTCACCCTGGCACACCCGCCGCACCGTGACCAGCAGGTACAGCGCGGTCAGCACGGCGCCGATGACCGCGACGGTGAGCAACACGAGGAAGTACGGGCGGTCCATGACGGCGGACGGGCGGAATGCTCCCACGACGGACAGCAACTCACCCCAGAAGCCGGCCAGGCCGGGCAGGCCGAGCGAGGCGATGGCGGCGAACGTCACCAGCGCGCCCAGCCGGGGCAGGCGGGTATACATCCCGCCGCCGAGCTCGTCGAACTCGCTGGTGCCGTGCCGGTCCTTCACCGCACCGGCGAGGAAGAACAGCAATCCGGTGATCAACCCGTGGGCGAGGCCGGCGAACACCGAACCGTTCAGGCCGGCCGGCGTCATGGTCGCCACTCCCAGGACGACGAACCCCATGTGGCCGACGCTGGAGTAGGCGACGAGCCGCTTGAGGTCGCGCTGGGCCAGGCACGCCAGCGCACCGTAAACGATGCCGACCACGGCGAGCCCACCCACGATCGGAGCGATCTGGCGAACGCCGTCGGGCACGATCGGCACCGCGATCCGGGCCAGCCCGTACGAGCCCATCTTCAGCAGCACGCCGGCCAGCAGCACGGACCCGACTGTGGGCGCCTTCGCGTGTGCGTCCGGCAGCCACGTGTGCAGCGGCCACACCGGCACCTTGACCGCCAGCCCGCCGACGATCGCTATCGCGGCCAGCAACTGCACGTTGCCCGACAGCCCGTCACCACTGCGGCGGGCCAGCTCGAGCATGTCGAAGGTTCCGGCCTGCGTCCCCACGTACAGGAAGCCCACCAGCATGATCCCCGAGCCCAGCAGGGTGTACAGGATGAACGTGTTCGCCGCTGCCAAGCGACCCGGCCGGTCCTTCGGTTCGCCCCACCACGCGATGACGAACCACATCGGGATGAGCACGACCTCGAAGAACAGGAAGAACAGCACAAGGTCGAGAGCGAGGAAGGTGCCGATCATGCCGACTTCGAGCAGCAGCACCAAGGCGACGAAGGCACGCAACCGCCCGCCGGGCGGCTGAATCCGCACCGTATAGAGCAAGCAGCAGAAGACCAGCAGCGCCGTCAAGATGACGAACGGCAGCGACAACCCGTCCACGCCGATACGCCAGCTCAGCCCGAGCGTGGGCGCCCAGTCGACGTCGGCCAGCAACTGGACCCGGCCAGCGTCGTCCCGGTCGAAGACGATCGCCACGGCGAGAACATCCAGCAGGGTGAATGCAGAGGCGGCCAGTCCGACCGTCGCTGCCACCCTTCGGCCCGCAGACGGGGGCAGTAGGACGAGAATGAGGCAGCCGGCCAGCGGCAGCGCGATCGCGAGGTGCAGCAAGGCGGTCATGGTCAGCGCACCGCCACTCCGACCAGGGCCAGCACCACGACGGCGGCCAGCACGGCGGTGACGTACTGCTGCACCTTGCCCCGCTGCGCGGCACGGGGCAGCGCTCCCAGTGCGCGGACGATCCGGCCGGATCCGGTGACGTACGGGTGGATTACATATCGATCGCCCGCCACGACGAGCTGGGCCAGCGCGTACACGGGCCGGACCACGGAGGCGTCGTAGATGGCATCGACGCGCATGCCCTCCGCGAACACAGGAGCAAGGGGACCGAGTTGGGCCGCGGGGTCATGCTGGCCCTCGCGCAGCCATGCGGTGTACGCGGCGTACCCACCCGCCACGACGAGCAGCAGTGAGAGGATAGTCGTCACCCAGTGCAGCTCGACACCGGCCGGGCGAACACCTCGGTCGAGCGCCGCAGGCAGCCAGAACGCTAGGACGCCGAGCCCGATCGTGGCCGCCGACAGGCCGTACAGCGGGAGCCGCATGGCCGGCGGCGGTTCGTGCGCGAGCGCCTCGGAGGGGCGTCCGTGGAACGCCAGCAGCCACGCGCGGCCAGCGTAGGCCGCCGTGAGAAACACGGTCAGGAGCCCGGCGACAAGCACCAGCCAGGCGGCCCAGCCGGGAAGTGGCCCACCGTGGAGTGCGGCCTCCTCGGCCGCCGAGAGCACGGACTCTTTGGAGAAGAACCCGGCCAACGGAGGGACGCCGACAAGTGCCGCCAAGCCGATCGTCATGATCAAGTAAGTGCGCCGTAGCACGGTACGCAGGCCACCCATCCTCGATAACAAGGTCGTGCCGATGGCGTGAGCAATGGCGCCGGCGGCCAGGAACAGCAGCGCCTTGAACGCGGCGTGGCTGATCAGGTGGAACAGGCCCGCGGCGTACCCGCCCACGGCAAGCCCGCCGAGCATGTAGGCAAGCTGGCTCGTGGTCGACCAGGCCAGCACGCGTTTCAGGTCGTCCTGGGCAAGGGCGGACAGCGCTGCGAACACCATGGTCACCGCAGCCATAACAGCGAGCACGGCCATCGCCACCGGTGCCAGCAAGTACGCGTCGTACAGCCGGGCTACCAGGAAGACCCCCGCCGCGACCATCGTCGCCGCGTGGATGAGCGCCGAAATCGGGGTCGGGCCCGCCATCGCGTCGGGCAACCAGACATGCAGCGGAACTTGAGCCGACTTGCCGGCAACACCGCACAGCACGAGAACCAGGCCTACCGTCAATGTCGTAGACGGCTCGACTGTCGCGGCGATGACCGACACTTGGAACGAGCCGGCCAGATCCGCCAGGACGAAAAACCCGATCAGCAAACCCATGTCGCCGAGGTGGGTCACTACGAACGCCTTGACCGCCGCGGCCCGCGCCTCAGGGAGTTCCCAGTGATGGCCGATCAGCAGGGCCGAGCAGATGCCCATGATCTCCCAGCCGACCAGCAGGATGATCAGGTCGTCGGCGACGACGACGAGCAACATGGCTGCGGTAAACAACGAGACGAGCGCGGCGTACGAGCCGTACCTCGGGTCGCGGCCCATATACGACGTCGAGTAGACCTGGACGGCGAACGCTACGGCCGCCACCATGACGGCGAGCGTGAGGCTGAGCGGATCCGCCCGGGTGGCAATCTCGATAGGAACCCAGCCGGTCGGTATCGTCCCCCAGCTCGTGATCTCCCGCTCGCCATCCCAGACTGCGACGCCGACCGCTATGGCGAGCAGCAGGGCGAGTCCCGTTCCGCTGACGGCGATTCGTTGGGCGAGCAAGCGCCGCTTCCCATAGGCCAGGCCGGCAACAGCTGCCACGAACGGCAGCACGACGATGAGCGCAACTCCCGTACCGACGAATGTCATGCCGTTGCCTCATGTGGCTCGACGGCCGCGGGCACGTCCGATTCGTCTTCTGCCCGCTCAGGTGGGTCGGTCCGTTCGTCGAGGATGCCTAGATCGTCGAGGTCGGAGCTGCCGCGGGCTCGGAAGACCAGCAGGACGATTGCGAGGCCGATGCCGATTTCCGCGGCGGCGATCGTGATGACGAACAAGGTAAGCACCTGACCGCCGTGCAGAGCGTCGGCCCACCACGCGTCGAAGGCGACCAGGTTGATGTTCGCGGCATTCAGCATGAGCTCGACCGAGACAAGCACGAGCACGGTGTTGCGCCGGGCGAGAACGCCGAATACACCGATGGAGAACAGCAGAGCAGACACGGCGAGCGGGTAGGCCAGGCTCATCGGTCGGCCCCTTCCGCCGCCGCTGCTTGCCCGGTACTTGTGCGACTGTCCGCCGGCGTTGCCCCGGCCGGGTGACTTGTCCGGCCAAACAAGTCCGAGTTCGAGCGGGCCGGCAGCCTTCGCGTCAGCGCTATTGCGCCGATCAATGCGGCGAGCAGCAATACCGACAGCGCCTCGAACGGCAGCACCCAGCCGGTGAACAGCGCTCCGCCCATTTCAGACGCGCTTCCGACGGGCGTCGCGTCCAGATCGATCCGTTCACCGCCGAGTGCGCCCAACAACGTTACGAGCAGTACGGCCGCTGTCGCGGCTGCGACGACGCCGGCCACGATGATCCGGCCACGAGGCGCACCCGGCGCCGGGCCGGTCGGCGCACGGGTCAACATGAGCGCGAACAGAACCAGGACGACCACCGCACCGACATAGATCAGCACCTGGATCCACACGAGCAGCTCGGCGGCCAGCAGTAAAAAACACCCGGCGACGGCCGCCAGGCTCGCTGCCAGCCAGAGCGCGGCGTGGACGACGCGAGAAGTCGTGACCGCCAACGCGCCCGCCCCAAGGGCGAGCGCACCGAGCAGCACGAAGGCCAGTTCGACCAGGCTCACTCGCTGGCCTCACCTTCACCGGCGGCCTTGCGAGCGAGCTCGACCTCTTTGGGTTCGGCGGCGCCCGGGTCGAGAGCGGGCGGAGCCGGCACGGTCGCCATCCACTGATTCAGCCGTTCCTTCTCGTGCACCAGGTCGCGGATATCGAGTTCGGCGTACTCGAACTCGGGTGACCAATGCAGCGCGTCGAACGGGCAGACCTCGATGCAGATGCCGCAGTACATGCACAGTGAGAAGTCGATCGCGAACCGGTCGAGGACATTTCGGCTTCGCGGACGGCCACCCTCGCGGGCCGGCGGCATCTCCTCCTTGTGCGAATCGATGTAGATGCACCAGTCCGGGCACTCGCGGGCGCACAACATGCAGACGGTGCAGTTCTCCTCCGTCAACGCGATGACGCCGCGGCTGCGTGGGGGTAGCTCCGGCAGTACGTCGGGATACTGGGCGGTGACCGCGCGCCGCGTCATGCGGCGGAACGTCGTCGCCAAACCTTGCGCTAGGCCACGTCCGAGACCGATCCGAGTCGGCATGCGTCCCATCTTGGCCCGAATACCGCGCGGAGACGAGCCTCCACGCCCGCCATTATGTGATCAGGCGGCATCAAGCTGTGGTGGGCGCGGCCAACGCCCGTCAACTCGTGGCCAGGAAAACGATGATCGCAAGCGTGAGCCCCACCGCCGCACTGATGCCGATTACGAGGGACAGCGGAACCCGCCACGCGGTACGAGCCTGCCGGCGAACTCGCCTCGTCCCATGCCGGGCCACCGCTCCCTTAGGGGGCAACGGCTCGTCGATCTCGGACCAGACCGCGTGTAGCCCCAGCAGGCTAGTGTCATCCGGCGACAACTTCGGGCGCCCGTCCGGGAGGTGGCCCAGGTCACCGGGATGGGTCGGGTCTTGTCGATCGCTCATGAAGCGACCTCCTTGCGGTGGTGCGAAATCACGAGATTACCCGGCTCTGCGTACCGTCACCTAGCGCCGGCAGTGATCTAGTCGGCCAACACCCCGCGCGCCCGAGTGACCGCAGGGCCAAGCGAGTCCTGGGCGGCCGCGCAGGTTGCCGCGGCCTTGCGAGCCTGAGCTGCGAGCTGGCCGCGGCCTATCTCGTCGACGTTCTCGGCCACCTGCGCTGCCGCTCGCACGCAGGCGTCGACTGGATCCACGGTACCGAGCACGGCGGATGCCAGCGCCTCGCTCAGCCCCTCCGCCTCGGCGAGCGAGTCGGACGCCGCACGTAGTTGCTCGGTTGCCTCGGCGAGGTCGTCATCGGCGTCGGCGAGGTCGGCATCGGCGTCGGCTGACGCGGCGGCAGTCGCGTCCAGCTGCTCCTGCAATTCCTGGACCTTCGTTTCGGCGTCGACCACCCGCACCTGGGCTTCGCGGAGCGTGTCTTGGGTTTCCGCCAGACGCGCATTCGCCTGCGCCAGCTGACCGCTGAGATCGCCTGCTCCCTCGTCGCGCGCCGAGCCGAGCTGGAGCCAGAGGTACAGGGCAAGGCCCGAAGCGACGACCAGCGCAACACCGAGCAATATTGTCGCCAACCCCGGCAGGTCGCGCCGCCTGGCATGCCGCGGTTGTACCCGCTCGGCCGCGGTCGCACCGCCGGACCCGGCGGAGTCCGGCCAGGCGGGCTCGCCGTCGCCATCGGGCTGGGCCGGCTCGCGGCTCTCCGAAGTCGAGGGCTGGTCGTTGTCATATTCGGGCGGTTGCCACTCTTCGGTGTCGGCGTCGAGTATTCCGGCATCCGGCTCCTGATTCATCACGGCCCCTTCAGGTGCAGGGTAAGCGCGGCCACTCTAGCGCTGCAGGGCGACGACACCGGTGATCGCCAGCTGCAGCAGGGCGAGCGGTACAAGCCCCTGCCAGGCAAGCTTCTGTAGTTGGTCGGCCCGCAACCGGGGGAAGGCAACACGCACCCAGATCACGACTCCGGCCAGCAATGAGACCTTCAGCAGCGTCCAAACCGGACCGAGCGCGTCCGGGCCCGGCCCACGCCAGCCGCCTAGGAACAGCACGGTGGTCAACCCGCAGAGCACCAGAATGCCGGCGTATTCGGACAGCATGAAGAACGCGAAACGCAGTCCTGAGTACTCGGTCAGCGCGCCGAGAATGATCTCCGCGTCCGCGATCGGCATATCGAATGGCGGGCGGTGCAGTTCAGCCAGACCGGCGGTGAAGAACACGACCGCGCCGATCGCCTGCCACAACATCCACCACGGCCGCCATTCCTCGACGATGCCGGTCAATGACAAGGTCCCGGCTGCCATCGCGACCGAGGCCGCGGCGAGCACGAACGGTAGCTCGTACGCAAGCAGCTGCGCGGCGTTCCGTAGACCACCGAGCAGCGAGTACTTGCTCGCGCCCGCCCAGCCCCCCATGACGGCGCCGAGCACAGCAACACCCATGACGGCGAGCACAACAAGCAGCCCGGCGTCCACGTCCGCCCCGACCCAACCGGGTGCCAGCGGGATGAACGCCATAGCCACCAGGTACGGAACCAGGGCCACCCCGGGTGCGAGCCGGTAGATGGTGCGATCAGCCCGCGCGGGCAGCACGTCCTCCTTCTGGACGAACTTGACGCCGTCGGCGATCAGCTGCGCCCAGCCGTGGAACCCGCCTGCGTACATCGGACCGAGCCGACCCTGCATGTGCGCCATCACCTTGTGCTCGGCCTGCCCGATGACCAATGGCAACACAAGGAAGGCGACGACGACGAGCACGATGCGAACGATGGCCTCGAGGACGTCCGTCATGACCGGTCACTCCCGGACTCGGATGCACCTGGATCCGCTTCGCCGCCCGGCTGATCGAAAGGTTCCTCGTCGGGCGGGTTCGGCGGTGCGGGGTGGCGGGGTCCCCAGGACGGGTCCGGAACCCCGGGGGGAAGCATCCGCCGCCGCGATGGTGCGGCCCGCCCTTCGCCACCTTCGCCCGGTTCCTTGGCACCCGGCCAGGGTTTGGCCGCTCGGGCGGCGAGGACGAACTCCTTGCGCAGCGGGTTCCCTTCGAATCCGTCCGGCAGCAGTAAGGGAGCGAGGTTGGGATGGCCGTCGAACTCGATCCCGAACATCTCGTGCGTCTCCCGCTCGTGCCACGCCGCGCCGCGGTAGACGCCGGTCACGGAGGCGATCCGCGGGTCGTCCCGGGGCACTCGAGTACGAACCAGAAGGTGCAGAACCGGCCGCTGGTCGACGTCGGCGACGTGCACGACCAGCGAGAAACCTTCGTCCAGCTCATCGACCGCGGACAGCCAGTCGAAGTACGACAATCCAGCGTCACGTGCCGCCTGGAGCGTCGCCGTCCAGCGATCGGCCGGCACGTCGAACACGGGCACGCCGAAAGCATCACTTACCTGAGCGCCTTCGCCAGCGGCCTCCGCGAGCCGGACCGCCCAGTCGGTCTCCTGGGACGCACCGGCGGGCTCGGCCGGTTCGGTCACGCTCGGCCTCCTCGTTCGACTCGCTCAGGAGTCTAGGCGCACTGCGACCGAATCGGATGCAGTCCGCGCAGCCTGTCGCTTACTGGGTTGATCGAAGAAGCGGTCGTCCTGCCCCGGATGGCACGTCCTCTGACCGACTCGGCTTCACAGCGAAGCGTCAGGTTCTCCTCAGGTTGCTCCCAGGAATGGCAGTGACGGTGAACGTAGCCGGCAGGGTGCGCGGCAACGAGAGGACCACATGGAAACTTCGACCGAAGAGACGTCGATAACCGCGAGGCGACGTGCACGCACGATATGGATTGCTGGCGGCGGTGTGCTCGCCGCAGCCAGCTTGGCTGGGGTGATCTTCGCCGGCGTCGCCAATGCCGACGAAGCACCGGCCGGCGGCGATCGGACCACCGAGGAGGAGAGCACGGACGGCAGTGCCCCGAACTCGCGTGCGGACGGTCCGAATGGTGGCCACGGGCGGCCTGGTCCTGACGGGCAGGCGGGCCGTGAAGGCATGCGGGACGGCGGCCCCGGTCACAACGGATCCGGGCCCGACGGCATGCAGCCCGGAGACCATGGCGACTGCGACGAGCAGTCCGGCGGCGGCGCCGGAGCCGACGCCGACGCCTGATCGCTGACTCTAGGCGCCGCTGGCGGCTCGCTCATCGGAGCATGTCGGCGGTTGTGGTAATCCCCTCCCACGGCTGGGAAGCTGCCGATAATTGCGAGCAGCTTCCCAGCCACTACTTAGATCACGTGCGACGGCGAAGCCCGCTACGGACCCACCCGGACCTTGGTGAAGAAGGACAAACGAGACCCACGTACTCTTCTTGACGTGACAACCTTGCCCGCGGCAGCGCCGCTGGTCGCCCGTACGATCGCGGTCGACGCCCCCGGGCCACTCCTCCGGCTGCTGCCCGAGCGATCTCCGTCCGCGTGGGTCCGCCGTGGCGAGGGATTGGTCGGCTGGGGCACGGCGGCCCGCTTGGACGCCACCGGACATGACCAGATTGCGGCCGCCGACCGCTGGTGGCGCGGCCTTGTCACACGAGCCATCGTTCGGGATGAGGTTGGCCTGCCGGGATGCGGTCCGGTGGCATTCGGCTCGTTCGCCTTCGACGACGACCGCGCCACGTCGTCGCTGGTTGTGCCACGGGTGATCGTGGGGCATCGCGGCGAGCGCTGGTGGGTCACGACGATTGGAGCGGATGGCGCGCTACCGCCAGTCCCATCACTGACCGCGACGAACCGGCCGCGTAACCCAGGCACCGTGACCTTCGCCGACGGCGCGCGCAGCGGCGCGGACTGGGAACTTGCAGTGGCCGAAGCAGTTCGCCGGATCAACACCGGCGAGCTCGAGAAGGTTGTGCTCGCTCGGGACCTGGTGGCCGAAGCGGACACCTCGATCGACCCACGCTGGCCACTCAGCCGACTCGCGGAGCGTTATCCGCGCTGCTGGACGTTCAGCGTGGACGGTCTGATCGGGGCAACCCCGGAGATGCTCGTTCGCTTGGATCGCGGCTTGATCACCTCGCGGGTTCTTGCCGGAACCATCCGACGCACCGGCGACGATGCACGCGACTTGGCGCTTGCGGCGTCGCTGGCCCGGTCGAGCAAAGACCTCGAGGAGCACGAATACGCGGTCCGTTCAGTTGCGCATGCTCTTGAGCCTTACTGCTCGAGTATGAACGTGCCGGAGACCCCGTTCGTGCTGCACCTGCCGAACGTCATGCATCTGGCAACCGATGTGGCCGGGGTCGCGGCGGACGGGGTGAGCTCGCTCGGGCTGGCCGCTGCGCTGCATCCGACGGCTGCAGTCTGCGGGACACCAACCGTTCACGCCCGCGAACTCATCCGCGAACTCGAGAACATGGACCGTGGCCGGTACGCCGGGCCCGTGGGCTGGATCGACCGGTACGGAGATGGCGAGTGGGGCATTGCGCTCCGGTGCGCCCAGATCGAGGCGCAGCGGCCGGGCCGGATGCGTTTGTTCGCCGGCTGCGGAGTCGTCGCCGGGTCAGATCCGGAGGCTGAGCTGGCTGAGAGCGCGGCCAAGCTGGTCCCGATGCGAGACGCGCTTAACGGCTGAGCGCCGCGGAAACCGCAGCACGCACGCGCGCGTGGAGCTCCCGGTGGGACTTCCGGGTGGCCGGAATCTCGACTACCCGCACACCGGGCCGCGGCCTCAGCAAGTCCGGCAGAGAATCAAGGTCCGCCAGCTCGTGCGGCGTCCCGGTCGCTGCGCAGAGGGCAGCCAGGTCCACGGCGTGCGGCGTGCCGAAGACCCGGTCGAATACGTCGTCGAACTCTGGTGCACCCTGCTCCAGCAGCCCGAAGATGCCACCACCGTCGTCATTGACCACCACGATGCAGAGGTCCGGCCGCGGCTCGCCAGGACCGATGGTTAGGCCGTTCGAGTCATGGAGGAACGTCAAGTCTCCCATTAGTGCGTACGCCGGGACTTGCGGACGCCCGAGGGCGGCACCGATAGCGGTCGACACCGTGCCATCGATTCCAGCGACGCCCCGATTGGCAAATACGTATTGCGGCAGCGCACCGCCGACGAGATCAACGTCTCTGACGACTGACGACGAGCCAAGGAACAACAGGGCATCCTCCGGGAGCCCACGTACGACGGCGCGCGCTGCGCTCAGGCCAGTAATTCCGCCGGCCCGATCCAGCACAGCATCGACCGCGGAACGCGCCAACTCGCCGGCCTTGCGCCACGCCGCCAGAAAGGCCGGGTCACCCGGTTCACCGTGCACGTCGAGCAAGACTTCCGGACCGTGCACGCGGCTGGCCGCATGTCCGGCGTCGGCCCAGGCCGAGCCGAGCGCCACGACATCGACTGGCGCGATGTCGCCGCGAAGCAGCCGCGTGATGGACCGCGACAAGGTGGGACGGCCGACCACCAGGAACCGGTCGGGACGGTGTTGCCCGACCCACGATTCGGCGGCAGCCACGAGCGGAGCACACTCGACCGTCTCTGCGGAGCCGCCTCGAGCCACCGACTCTGCCAGTACGGGCCAGCCGCGGCGTCGGCCCAGCTGCACAGTCGCCTGCTGCATCACCGCCGGCGCATCCCCGATCACGACGAGGGTCCGGCTCGCCGTATCAGGCGTCAGCACACTGTGGGAATGCAACGGAGCGTTCGTCCACGGCTGACCGTCATCGCGCCCGTCCAGCGGCTCTACCCACGTCTCATCGCCGTCCGGAGTGAGGGGCTCACGCAGGGCCACGTTGAGGTGCACCGGCCCGGGGTCGCCGGAGGGCCGCCCGCGCGCGGCCAGAACGGCCCGGCTCACCGTCGACCGCCAGTAGGCAACCTGCCCGGCTCGGGTCTCAGGAGCAGCGATCTCGTGGCTGTACCGCACCGACCCTCCGAAGATCCCGCTCTGGTCGATGGTCTGGTTGGCGCCGACACCGCGCAGCTCCCCCGGCCGGTCTGCCGAGATCACCACAAGAGGGACACCGGCATGGTGCGCCTCGAGGACGGCGGGGTGCAGGTTTGCCACCGCACTGCCCGACGTGGTGACGACCGCCGCGATGCCGGCCGAGCGGGCCAGCCCCACCGCCAAGAACCCGGCTGATCGCTCGTCGATCCGCACGTGTAGCCCAAGGTGGCCGGCCGCGTCGGCTGCCTGCAGCGCGAACGCCAGCGGACCGGAGCGAGAGCCGGGTGCGAGCACAACGGCTGGCACACCACAGCGCGCAAGCTCGTCGACCAGCACGCGGGCGAGCGCCGTCGAGGAGTTCACACCTTTCAGGCTAGGCGGTCCGCTCTCCGGATCTTGCGGCAATCCACTGCGTCGTATGGTGGGGATTGCATCAAGATCGGGCCTGGACCCGGTCCACGCGGTCGGTCCACCAGGCCGTGGTCGGTCCGTCGGCGCGCGTGGCGGCGAGTTGCGCAGCAGACGGGACAGGACGGCGGACCGGCAGGGCGCCGTCAACGGCCATGAGCGGTTCGTCCACCACATCGCGTTCCAGCAGACCCACGGTGGCCAGCCCGCAGGCGTATGGCAACTCTGGGAGTGCCGCCGCCAGGGCGACGCCCGCCGCGATTCCCACAGATGTCTCGAGGGCGGACGAGACCACGACCGGCAGGCCGATCTGCTCGGCGATCCGCAGGCACGCCCGTACCCCTCCCAGCGGTTGCACTTTCAGCACTGCGACATCCGCGGCCTGGAGCGCCGCCACCCGCAACGGGTCACCGGCTCGGCGGATGGACTCGTCTGCGGCTATGGGTACGTCGACCTTCCGCCGTACCGCTGCGAGCTCCTCGACCGTCCTGCACGGTTGCTCGGCGTATTCCAATCCGCCCGCGGCTCGGTCGTACCGCGGTAGCAATATGCCGGCCCGTGCTGGCTGCCAGGCTCCGTTCGCATCGATCCGGATTCGACCGGCCGGGCCGAGCGCATCGCGAACAGCCCGTAGCCGTTCCTCGTCGTCGCCGGGACTCTGCTGGGCGGCCGCGACCTTCACCTTCGCCGTTGTGCAGCCCGGGAACCCAGCCAGCACCGCCGCCACCTCTTCGGGGGAAACCGCCGGCACGGTGGCGTTGACGGGTACCCGCACCCGGACCGGCGCCGGCCAGCCCTCGTCGGCTGCCTCGCGGGCGGCGCGCCACCAGGCTGCCGCCTCGGCGTCGCCGTACTCCCGGAACGGGGAGAACTCGCCCCAACCAGCCGCGCCTTGGACTAGGACACCTTCGCGCACGTCGATGCCGCGGAACCGGGTCCGCAACGCGATCGCGTAGACGTGCTGGCCGATCAATGCACCTCGAGCGATTCGGTGAGCTGCTCGAACGTAGCCTCGACCGCCGGTCGCTCGGATTCCGACCCGGACGCCAGCGTCTGCATCACGTAATCCTCAGTTGGGACCAAGGTGAACAGGACGAACATATCGTCGCCGTACGTCATCTCGACATCGACGGCCTCCTGGCCCGACACCTCGGTGTCGACCGACGAGACGACCTCCCCGCCGAGAGTGTTCGCCACGCCTTCGACGCCCGCGTCGAGATCATACGAGTCGCCGGGCGTGTCGATGATGTTGAACCCAAGCTCGATGCCGTTGTCGGTGGTGGCCGAGTAGTTACGCAGCGCCACTTCGCCGCCATCTTCTGTGATCGCAGTGTCCGCGAGGGGTTCAGCCGGATCGGGCAGTAGGAACGTCGCACCGCTCGGTCCATCGGTGATGGCCACCCAGTTGTCGAGCGACTCACCGTCTGCGTCGTCCTCTAGCGTGCTGTCTGGCGCGCTTGGATCGCCGGTAGCGGCGGTATCGGGTGCGGGTGATTCTCGGACGGCGGTGGTCTCCGCTGTGGGTTCGTCACCCCCACAGGCGGCGGCAGATGCGGACATGACGACGGCGATGAAAATCAGGACAGGTTGGCGCGGCATGAGAGGTCGTCCCCTGAATGAACTGTGCGGCATCCGGCCGATCGAAGCAGAAATCAGCCCGCACGGGAGACTAGTGGAACTCGCCGGTGCGTGCAGGGCGAGCTGTGGAAAATTCGCTCACGTTCACGGCGCCGCATGATGAAGGAGTATCGCAATGACGTCCGGACCGTTCGACCCCTCGGTGTGGCGCGCTGTCGACGGGTTCGAGTTCACCGACATCACCTACCACCGCCACATCTCCCACGGCACGGTACGCATCGCGTTCAACCGGCCAGAAGTTCGCAACGCGTTCCGGCCGCACACTGTTGACGAGCTGTACCAGGCGCTCGATCACACGCGAATGACGACGGACGTCGGATGTGTGCTTCTCACCGGCAACGGACCGTCGCCGAAGGACGGCGGATGGGCCTTCTGCTCGGGCGGCGACCAGCGGATTCGGGGCCGGGACGGTTACCGGTACGCGAGCGGTAACGATGAGACAACTGTGGATCCGGCGAAGGCGGGGCGACTGCATATCCTGGAGGTACAGCGACTGATCCGGTTCATGCCCAAGGTCGTGATTTGTGTGGTGCCGGGCTGGGCCGCTGGTGGCGGGCACAGCCTTCATGTCGTGTGCGACCTGACGATCGCGAGTGCGGAACACGCCCGGTTCAAGCAGACCGATGCCGACGTCGGTTCATTCGATGGCGGGTACGGGTCGGCCTATCTTGCCCGCCAAGTCGGTCAGAAGTTCGCTCGCGAGATCTTCTTTCTCGGGAATGAATATTCCGCTGCGGACGCGCACCGCATGGGCATGGTGAACGCGGTCGTCCCGCACGCTGAGTTGGAGATTGTCGCGCTCGAGTGGGCCGCGAAGGTAAACGGCAAGAGTCCGACCGCGCAGCGGATGCTGAAGTTCGCGTTCAACGCCATCGACGACGGGATGGTCGGCCAGCAGGTCTTCGCAGGCGAGGCCACCAGGCTGGCGTACATGACCGACGAGGCGGTCGAGGGACGCGACGCCTTTTTGGAAAAGCGTGATCCTGACTGGTCTCGATTCCCGTGGTACTACTGATGGTCAAGTCAGTTTCGACGGGGTAGGTGACTTTGTGGCTCAGGGTCCGTACGCTGGCCGCGCGATGTCGAAAACGCGATCTCTCGAACCGGTGACCGCGTCGCCGGGAAACATCCACGAGGTGATGGCCGCACTGCGCGATGCGCTGAGCGGCGGACCGGCGGTCCTTCCGTTGCCGGTGGGACCGGAGCCGACCAGAACCTCCCTACTCGACTCGCTCCGACCGGACCTGCCCCTCGAGGAAGGCGTGTCTTTCGTCGTCCCCACGTCCGGATCAACCGGGGAACCGAAGGGAGTGTTGCTCTCCGAGGAGGCGGTACTCGCATCAGTCAAAGCGACCCATGCCCGGCTCGGCGGCGCCGGCCGGTGGCTGCTCGCCTTGCCGGCCACGCATATTGCCGGCCTGATGGTGCTCGCCCGTTCCGCTGTCGGTGGTTCGGATCCGCTCGTCCTCGACCTGTCCGGCGGCTTCGACGCCGAGACGTTCGCCGCCGCGACCGTCCGATTGCTGGCCGAATCCCGAGATCATCACTACACCTCGTTGGTCCCGAAGCAGCTGGCCGCCATCATCGGCGCAGGGGGATGCGCGCTCGAGGCGCTCGCCGCCTACGACGCCGTGCTGCTCGGTGGCTCGCCGGCCGCGCCAGACCTCGTCGCTCGGGCTCGAGGAGCCGGAGTCGAGGTTGTCGTCACTTACGGCATGACCGAAACATGCGGCGGTTGTGTGTACGACGGCGTTCCGCTGGACGGTGTAGAGGTAGAGGTCGGCACGGACGGGCGGATCCGGTTGGCGGGGCCGATGCTCGCCAACGGTTACCGACTGCGGCCCGACTTGACCAAAGACGCGTTCGCCCACGGTTGGTTCATCACGTCCGACGCTGGGCGGTTGGACGCCGAAGGCAGGCTGCATGTCACCGGCCGAATTGACGACGTGGCCATCACGGGAGGGGTCAACGTCCCGCTCGCCGCCATCGACGCCGCCGTGGCGTCGCATCCCGATGTCGAGGAGGCGTGTGCAGTTGCCGTGCCGGATGCCGAGTGGGGGGAGCGTATCGTCGTGGCGATCGTGGGCGCGGCGGAAGGTCCACCCTCGCTGGAGTCGGTCCGTACCCACGTCACGAAGAGCCTGCCGTCGGCCTACGCACCTAAGGAGCTGATCGTGGTTGACACGTTGCCGATGCTGTCCGGGCAGAAGGTCGATCGCCAGGCGATGACCACGCGGCTGCTGGAAGGGCTCACTGGCTGATGGCGGCGGTGTCGCCCTGGGTGGTGGGCGCTCGGCCCCGAACCCTGCCGGCGGCGATCTCGCCTGTGATCGTGGGCACCGGCGCGGCCGCTGCGGTGGGCTCGGCGATCATGTCGCGCGCTTTGCTCGCGCTCGTCGTGGCCCTTGCCTTGCAGATTGGGGTCAACTACGCGAACGACTACTCCGATGGCGTGCGCGGCACGGACGATGCGCGGATCGGACCGCTGCGGCTCGTCGGATCGGGGATCGTCGGTCCACGCTCGGTGCTGGTTGCGGCGTGGCTGGCCTTCGGCGTTGCAGCGGTGGCCGGGCTCTTTTTGATCATCGTGTCGCGGCAATGGTGGCTCCTGGTCGTCGGCGCGGTCGCGATCGGGGCCGCGTGGTACTACACCGGCGGCTCGAGGCCCTACGGGTACCGTGGCTTCGGCGAGGTGTCGGTGTTCGTATTCTTCGGGCTGGTCGCCGTGGTGGGAACGACGTACGTCCAGGTTGGCCGCGTAACCGCGTCGTCGGTGATTTCGGGCATCGCGATTGGAGCACTCGCATCGGCGCTGCTACTGGCGAACAACTTGCGGGACGCACCTACGGACGCGGTGACTGGCAAGCGGACACTCGCCGTCTTTCTCGGGTCGCGGCGCACCCGGCTGCTGTACCTGCTGCTGGTGGCGGTTGCCTACGGGTTGGCCGTGGCCCTGGCCCTCGGCGGCCGGTCGTGGGCGGGGCTGGCCCTGCTGTCGGCGCCACTGGCGATGAAGGCAGCATTGCCTATCGTCCAACGGGCGCGGGGGGCCGACCTGATCCCGGTCCTGCGCGACACCGGCCTGACTGAGCTTGCCTACGCCGTCCTGCTAGCCATCGGCCTGGCCCTATCGGCCCCTGGCTAGGACGTCCACCGTCACCGCGTCCGCGACCGATGTTTGTCACCTGATCGTCGGGCCGGAGGGTACCCATTCCCAGTTCCGTCTCGGCTCAGGACTCGCTCCGCAGGCGCCGTGGCTCGTACGCGTCATCCAGATCGTCGAGATCGCGGCCCGGCGCATCGGCACTTGTACCCAGGCCGCTTTTCGCCTCCTGCGGGTGGACGATCCCCTCCTGATCGGCCTGATGGTCCAGCGCCTCCGCCTTGCGGCGCTCTTCGTCGATCTCCCGCGGATCCTCACCAGGGGTGGCTCCGGGTTTAGTTCGCCTGTCCTCGGTCATAGCGATTGGCTACCCGGTAGAGCCGCCTCTATTCGCCCAACGCGCCGGCCTGTCGCGTATCCCCGTTCGCGTGTCCACTCGCCCCCGTGGTCTTTCCGGACCGTCAGTGCCACGGCGTAACGTCGGAGCGGTTCACGACGAGAGGGTCGCGTTAGATGAAGTACGGCTTCGTACTACCGCGTGGCGATGCCCCATGGCTGCCGAAACGGCAGCGCTGGCCGAAGAGGCCGGATGGGACGGCTTCTTCATGTGGGAGCCCGTCTGGGGAGCGGATGCATGGGTCTGCCTTACGGCGGCCGCCATGTGCACCGGAGCTAGACAGCCATGTGGACGTCCTCGCGCGCGCCAAGGCAGGTCCGCCGAGGTTAGGATGCAGCGAACGCGCTAGGCCTGCTCGCGTGCGCGCCTGTATCCCTCGAGTGCTGCGAGCACCCACTGCTCCGACTGCTCTCGTGTGACACCACATCCGGTCAGAACTTTCGCACCCGCGGACTTCTCGTCACGCAGCAGGCCGAGCAGGATGTGCTCGGTGCCGACGTAGTTGTGCCCAAACCGCAGGGCTTCACGCAACGCGAGCTGCAGGACCTTCTTGGCATCGGATCCGAACGGAACATGTTCCGGGGCCGACCCGCCACCAGTGCCCAGGACTTCGGTCACGGCGCCTCTAAGATCGTCGAGGCCGACGTCCTGGGCTTGGATCGCCAGCGCCGCAAGCCCCTTGGGCTCAGCAGTTAACCCCAGCACAACATGCAGGGAGCCGACCTGCGCATGGCCACTTCGCCGAGCCTCCTGTTGAGCAGCTGCCGCGACGCGCTTCGCCCGGTCCGTGAGCCGGTCGTGGAGGCCAGCATCTGCGCCGAGGTCTTCCGCCCGGGGGACGAATCGTTTCTGAGCCGCTTGCTTGCTGACGCCCATCGCCCCGCCGATCTCTGTCCAGGATGCGCCCGCCTTCCGGGCCTGATCTACGAAGTGGCCGACGAGGTGGTCGGATAGCTCGCCAAGGTGCTCCGACACCAGTACCGCATCCGACAGATGCCGCAGCACCCCTCCTTCCGGGTGCTGGTTCTTGGTGTATTCGATCAGCTCGTCAAGTCGAGCCGGCAGGTCCTCTGATCCCATACGTCAACCATAAGTTGACGCACACGTATTCGTCAATCTTTAGTTGACGATCGTCTAGCGGTCCGGCTCTTCGTCCCTCGCGCGCCGGATCTCGTCGTTCCACGCGTCCTCGGCAGCCGTCCGGTCGGCCATCCGCTGTCTGGTCTTCTCCCTGCGCGTGACGAACGCCGTCGACAGCTCGTCCCGGCTCCGGTTTAGGGCGAACAAACTGACGAATCCGGACAGCAGAATGGCGAACAGCAGCAGCCAGTATCCTCGCAAACCGAAGATCCACAGCAGCGCTGCGACTACTGCGAACACAAGGGCCCGCAGAGCGGTGTATCGCACTAACGCCATAACCCTGCCAGGGTACGCGCCACGGTTCGCGGCTCACGCACTACAGTGGCCAACGGGCCGTGACTGGCGCGGACAAGGTGGAGTTACCACCGGGGAGCGGCCCCCAACGACACGCCGTGCGCCTGGGCATGCCGATTCACCCCGGAGATGACCAATGGCATCGAACGAGCTCAGCAATGAATCCGTGGCGTACCGAACGGCGCTCGACGTCATCGGCGGTGTGGAGCCCCGCATTGCGGACGCCATCCGCTCGGAACTGGCCGATCAGCGCTCGTACCTCAAGCTGATCGCGAGCGAGAACTACGCCTCGCCGGCAACGCTGCTGGCGATGGGCAACTGGCTCAGCGACAAGTACGCCGAAGGCACTATCGGGCACCGCTTCTACGCCGGCTGCCAGAACGTGGACACCGTCGAGTCGGTTGCCGCAGAGCTAGCCCGGGACCTGTTCGGGGCCGATCACGCATATGTCCAGCCGCATTCCGGCATCGATGCAAACTTGGTGGCGTTCTGGTCGATCCTGGCGCAGCGCGTCGAGCAGCCGTTCCTGGCCGATGCCGGCGTTCGGCATGTCAACAACCTCACCGAGGTGGACTGGGCCACGCTTCGCCGGCAGCTGGGCGAGCAGCGGATGATCGGCATGTCGCTCGACGCCGGCGGCCACCTTACGCACGGGTTCCGGCCGAACATCTCGGGCAAGCTGTTCGACCAGCGGGCCTACGGCACCGATCCCGAGACTGGCCTGCTCGACTACGACGAGGTGCGACGACTTGCCCGCGAGTTCCGGCCGCTGGTAATCATCGCCGGCTACTCCGCGTACCCACGCAAGATCGACTTCGCCACTATGCGCGAGATCGCCGACGAGGTGGACGCGACCCTGATGGTCGACATGGCTCATTTTGCGGGTCTCGTGGCGGGCAAAGTCTTCACGGGTAACTACGACCCGATCCCGCACGCCCAAATCACCACGACCACGACGCACAAGTCGCTCCGCGGCCCGCGGGGTGGAATGGTGCTGTGCCAAAAGGAGCTCGCCGAGTTCGTCGACAAGGGCTGTCCGATGGTGCTCGGCGGCCCGCTCCCCCACGTGATGGCCGCCAAGGCCGTAGCACTGGCCGAAGCGCGCCAGCCTTCGTTCCGCGTGTACGCCCAGAAGATCTGCGATAACGCAGTGGCGCTGGCCGAGGGGCTGGCCCGTCGGGGCGCGACCCTCGTGACCGGTGGGACGGAAAATCACCTCGTGCTGGTCGACGTAACCAGCTTCGGCATCACCGGTCGGCACGCGGAGTCGGCGTTGCTTGACGCCGGCATCGTGACGAACCGCAACAGCATCCCGCGCGACCCGAACGGCGCGTGGTACACCAGCGGCATCCGAATTGGGACGCCCGCGCTGACCACGCTGGGCATGGGCCCGGACGAAATGGACGAGGTCGCCGAGCTGATGGTGACCGTCTTCGAGGCCACTCAGCCGGCGGCAGGCGCAGACGGTTCGCCCTCCAAGGCGAAGTACTCGCTTCCGGACGGCCTGGCGGAGAAGATCCGGGCACGGGCGGCGGAGCTCCTGGCCGGCTTCCCGCTCTACCCGAATATCGACCTCGGCTGACCGGGCACGAGGTTTATTTAGGTGACCGTAAACAAGGGTCGAGCGACAACCTTTGCTTAGCGGTGGCGCGGCTGCTTTTCGGCCGTTATGACGACGAACATAGGGTTGATGGCATGACTGACGCGATGCGATTCGGCATGTTCATCCCGCAGGGCTGGCGGCTTGACCTCGTCGACATCGACCCGGCCGATCATTGGGAGACCATGCTCGGCGTGGCCCGGCACGCGGAAAATGGGCCCTGGGAGTCGATCTGGGTCTACGACCACTTCCACACCACGCCAACTCCGACCGACGAGGCCACCCACGAGGCCTGGACGCTGATGGCTGCGCTCGCGGCGAGCACCGAGCGGATCCGGCTGGGCCAGATGTGTACATGCGTGGGCTACCGCAACCCGGCGTACGTGGCCAAGATCGCGGCGACCACGGACATCGTCTCGGGCGGGCGGGTCGAGATGGGCATTGGCGCCGGCTGGTACGAGCACGAATGGCGGGCCTACGGCTATGGCTTCCCGCGCGCCGGAGAGCGGCTGGCCATGTTGGACGAGGGTGTACAGGTAATGCGGCAGCTCTGGTCGACCGGGCGAGCATCGTTGGACGGCGAGCACTACGAGGTGGACGGCGCGATCTGTCGGCCCCTACCACTACAGGACGGCGGCATCCCGCTGTGGATCGCCGGCGGCGGTGAGCAGAAGACGCTGCGGATCGCCGCCAAGTACGCGCAGTACACCAACTTCGCCGGCATCCTCGAACACTTCCGGCACAAGTCAGAAGTGCTCGCGCGCCACTGCAAGGATGTCGGCACCGACTTCGACCTGATCACCCGCTCGGCCAATTACAACGTGCTCATCGGCGAGACGGAGGCGGACGTCCAGGATCAGTTGGCCTGGGTGGCCGACCGGTACCGCCGGTTCCTGCCGGAAGGCAAGGTCCAGGCTAACCTCAAGCCGTACCGCGACAGCCCGGCGATGGGTACGCCAGAGCAGATTGCCGAGGCTTTCACCGAGCTGCGCGACGCGGGCATGACCTACGCGATCTGCTACTTCCCGCAAGCCGCGTACGACCGGAGCAGCATCAAGCTGTTCGAGGGCCAGGTCATCCCAGCCCTCACCTGACGTCTCTGCCATGTTGTTCAGGATGGCGCTTTCCACAGCTTGAGAAAGCGCCATCTGTCCATGATCAACGAGGGGCTTAGTGGACCGGTGCCACAGTCCAGGTACGCAGCAGATCGCGCAAGGTCTCCTCCAAGCGCCTCTCGCCGCGGACTAACCGATCCCCGACCGGCTTGAGGACGTCGCGCTGATCCGCGTCGTAGAGACCGGCGATGAGCTCCGCGCCTTCGGGCGACAACCCGGCCTCGACGAGCGCTCCCGCCCAGCCGTCGCGAGGGATCGTCACCACCTCGACCGGCGTGCCGATCAGCGAGGCGATCGCCTCGGCCACCTGCCGTTCGGTGTGGGCGGGACCCTGCACGTCGACAACGCGGTGAGCTGTCGCCCCACCGCACAGCGCGGTCGCGATCACTTCTCCGACGTCACGCACGGCGACCATAGGGATTGGGACGTCCGCTGAGTCGCGGAACACCGGGTAGACACCGGCAGCATCGACGGCGCCGAGCAGGTCCCTTGCCTTCTCCTGGAAGTGGCCCGATCGAACCGCGGTGAGCACAGCACCCGTTCGGCGTAGGCGGTTCTCGAACCGGTGCAGCCACTCGATGGCCCCTGTGCCTTCAGGCAACTCGGCGCCTAGCGACGACAACGCCACGACATGCGGCACGCCTGCCGACTCGACTGCTTCGCCGATCGAGTCCACCAACTCGGCGGCCTCTGCTCCGACGGTGGGAGACACCAGGTTCAGCGGCAGCAGTACGAACACACCGTGGCTTCCCCGCAGTGCATCCGCTAGCCGACTCGCGTCGCGTAGGTCGGCGACGACCACGTCCGCGCCGCGGTGCGACCACGGTTCGCCCTTAACTTGGTCGCGTACGAGGACCCTGACGTTCTCACCTGCCGTCAGCAGTGCGTCCGCCACCGCGGATCCAACCTGCCCAGTGACTCCTGCGATCGTGTACATGGTCTGCTCCTTTCGACACCATGTATTCGATCAAGTGCGGGCGAGACGATCCATAGCTGATTCGCTCAATTCCATGTCTGTACGTCTACCTGAGACTGATATACCGTGAGATGCCATGGATGCCCTGGCGGACTTGCTCAGCGGCGCGCGTGCGCACAGCGCCGCCTTCTGCCGGACAGTCCTGGAACCTCCTTGGGCGCTCCGGATAGCCGACCAGGCGCCACTCGCCCTGGCCACTGTTCTGCGCGGCCATGCTTGGATCGTCCCTGACGACGGGCCGGCCGCGATCGTGAACGTTGGCGACGTGGCGATCGTCAAGGGGCCTGAGCCGTACACCGTGGGCGACGATCCCGCCACCGCGCCCGACATCGTTGTCCATCCCGGCAACCGGCTGACCCGGGTCGACGGAACAGATATCACCGACCAACTCCGGCTCGGTCCGAACACCAGCGGAGAACGACCCGATGGTTCGGCCGTCGTGGTCAGTGGGACGTACCGAGTCAGTGGTGATGTCGGAGCACGCCTGCTGGACGCGCTACCCAGCACGCTGATCGTCCCCGCCGCCGACATCCGTGAGCCAATCACGGCCCTGCTGGCAGAGGAGGTCAGCCGCGACGAGCCGGGCCAGCAGCTTGTCCTGGACCGGCTGCTGGACCTGGCATTGATCGCCACGTTGCGGGCCTGGTTCGCCCGGCCCGAGGCCAGCCCGCCCGGGTGGTACCGCGCATTGGGTGACCCGATCGCCGGTCCTGCGCTGCGGGCGATGCACGACCGACCTGAGCGTCCGTGGACGGTCGCGCGCCTGGCCGCGGAGGCGGGATCGTCCCGCGCCGCCTTCGCTCGGCGGTTCACTGAGCTGGTCGGTGAGCCGCCTATGGCGTACCTCACGAACTGGCGGATCGCCCTGGCGGCGGACCTTCTACGAGAGTCGGACGCGACCCTCGAGGCGATCGCGCGGCGCGTCGGCTATGCCAATTCGTTCGCGTTCAGCGTCGCATTCAAGCGCGTGCGCGGCATGAGCCCCAGCCAGCACCGGCAGGCCCGCGCCGCCTGATCAACTGATCACCCGGCAGCGTCGGCGATCGCGCTCCGAATCGGGTCCATCGCGGTACGTCCACGGACCGGGTGGAGAGCGTTCGCCAGGACGATCACGACTAGTTCCCGCTCGGGGTCCACCACCAGTGACGTCCCGGTGAAGCCGGTATGCCCGAAGGCGCGGTCGCTGACCCGCGAACCCATGAACGTACGGTCCGCGATCCGCGGCCCGACCCTCTGCCCGTATCCAACGGCGGCCCAGAGTTCAGGGCTGAGCTGATCCGTCGTGATCGCCAAGACCGACTCTTCGGTGAGCACGCGCGTGCCCGCCTCCGGGTCGCGGCCGCCTCCGCGCAGCATCTCAGCGAACCTGAGCAGGTCGAACGCCCAACGCCGGCGTTTCTAGCGAACGTCGCGAATCGGTGGTCTTGTTGGTTGTCGGTTTCATAGTCGCATTGGTTGTGTGGGTTCTTGTCGTTCAGACACTGCCGTGGCCGGTAGGTCAGCTCCGCGGCGCGTCGGAGCCGGTTACGCCGTTCGCCGGACCGACCCAGGTTTCGTCCTCTCCCTTGCGGGTGATGGGGAGAGTTGTGGGCGCGGATGAACAGGAAGTGAGTGTACGGGCCTTCTTGCGGTCGATGCGGTCGGTCGCTTTCTGGATGCTGTTGCTCTGCATCTTCTTTTGGGCGCTGTTGGTTTGGACGGACACTTCGGACCGCCCGGCGTTCTGGCAAATGCTGCTGGCCTGGCCAGTTGTGACGATCTGGTTCGGCCCGGTCTGGTGGCTG
Source organism: Jiangellaceae bacterium (assembly GCA_035762665.1). GTDB lineage: Bacteria > Actinomycetota > Actinomycetes > Jiangellales > Jiangellaceae > JASLBX01. The sequence goes on from DASTNZ010000104.1 coordinate 51,488, forward strand.
CGCAACTATCCGCGCCATGACGGGCCCGGATGGTGGCCGGGTCTCGCTGTCGCGATGCTGTGGGGCCTCGTTGTGTGCCCGATTCTGCTGGGCTTGGCGTACGCCGCTGCAGTGAGCCTCTTTGGCTTTGGACGCTAGATTGATTTCGCGGCCCGCCGCAGGGTGGATTCCGGCGACGCGGATGGAACTCGGTGGTGGTGGATCGTTGTACAGCCATTCGTACAGCCAAGCCACCGGCCGGCGCCGACCGGGGTCAGGTTCCGGGCGCCATCGGCAGCTGTTCGGCGCATACCTGGGCATCCAAGCACTCCGGGATTCGCAACGACCAGGGGAAACCGCCGTTATCCAGGCGCTCGAGTACCACGCGGTCGATCATGCGGCGTACTCCAGCAGAACGCGCGCCAGCAGGGACGGCTCGACGTTGCCACCGGAGACGATCGCCACGGTACGCCCGGAGGCGATTTCGGGCCGCGTGAGCGCTATGGCGGGCGCAACAGCTCCACTCGGTTCTGCAACGATGCGAGCGCTTGTTGCCAAGCGTGCGGTCGTCTCGAGGATCACCTCTTCCTGGACCGTGACCACGTCGTCGACGTACCGCGCGATGTGCTCCCATGTCAGCTCGCCCACTAGGGGTACGCGCAGCCCGTCCGCGACGGTACGACCGGTACGCTCGTGCGGCCAACCGATCCTGCGGCCGGCGGCGAAACCTTCGGCGAGGTCACCGGCCAGTTCCGGCTCGACGGCAATGACCCTGGCCTGAGGGCACAGCGACTTGATCGCTACCGCGATGCCCGAGATGAGTCCACCCCCACTGACCGGCACGAGCAAGGTATCGACGTCCGGTAGATCCTCGGCGATCTCCAAACCGACGGTGCCCTGTCCGGCAATGATGTCAGGGTGGTCGAAGGGCGGAACGAGCGCGCCGCCCCGCTCGGCGAGGATCGCCTCTGCCCTGCTCTCCCGCTCCGCTGCCGGCACCAGGACAACCTCGGCTCCGAGCGCCCGTACGCCCTCGACCTTGGTTACTGGTGTGGTGTCCGGCATCACGACGACAGCCGGGACGCCATGCTGGCGCGCCGCCCACGCCACGGCGCGCCCGTGGTTGCCGCTGGAGTAGGTGACGACGCCCGCCGCCCGCACGGCGTTACTCAGCGCGCCGATCGCGTTGGATGCACCGCGCAGCTTGAATGCACCAGTCGGCTGGAGGTTCTCGGGCTTGAGCCATACCTGGGATCCAGCCAGGGGCCACGGGAGGAGCGGTGTGCGGACGTGCTGGCCACTGATCCGCTTGGCGGCGGCGCGAATGTCGTCGATGTCGACCATCACCATGCAGACCATCGTCCCAAACGAGGCGAGCCAAACGACAAACCGCCAGCCAAGGACGGTGCCGTTACGGGACCGAGACCAAAGCCGACGTGTGCGGCGGGCAGGCGAACGTTCGCGCCGCGTGGGGCGTTGATATGGCAGGAGGGGTTGCGACCACCCTGCTCGGCGGGGCTTGCTCGCTTATCCTGAAGGTTCAGCCACGAGTGCGAGGAGGGTTGCGCGGTGAGGCTTGTTCTGCCGATCATCGTCGCGATCGCGCTGGCCGTGTACGCGGTCATCGACTGCCTGCAGACCGATCCTGCGGAGATTCGCGGACCACGCCGGCCGGTGTGGGTGGTGGTGATCCTGCTGCTCCCCGTCGTCGGGCCGCTGGCCTGGCTGATAGCACGCCGAGGTGGTCCACGGGCGTTCCCGTCCCGGCGACGGCGTAGGCCCACCCCGCCCGTCGCGCCGGACGACAACCCGGAGTTCCTCCGGCAGCTGCGCAACATCGACGAGGAGCACGAGCGGATGCTCTCCGAATGGGAGGCCGAACTGCGCCGCCGCGAGGAAGATCTACGCAATAACCGTGGTGACGACGGGGACGACATCCCCCGCAGCTGATCACCGGTTCTTGATCATCGGCGCGATTACTCCACCTGATCATTGACGGCGACGGGATCCGGGCCTGGATGGCTCCCGGACGCTCGGGCCGTGAGCCTATCGAGATAGTGATTCCAGCCCGCACTGTGCGGTTCGACCGCTGGCAGCGGCAAGTCCCGTGTGAACGAGCTTAACGAGGGTGGCAGCTGATCCGTCGGGCTTGAGGGTAATCTCGACGGCGCTCGAGCCCGGCGGAACCGCTGCCGATGATCGCGTTCGTCTGGGCCAAGGTGCTGGCCAGCCTCAAGGCGTACGTTGAGACAGGCACCGGCTCGCCACTCCACCGACTTAGTAACCGGCGTTCACCCGGGAGGTACGACCAGATGGCCCTGGACGTCACGACCGACATCGTCATCGATCGCCCGATCACGGTGGTCGCAGGCTACGCGGGCGATCCCACGAACGCACCGGACTGGTACGCCAACATCAAATCCATCGAATGGCGGACGCCACCGCCGCTCGGGCTCGGATCGAAGCTGGACTTCGTCGCCCAGTTCCTCGGTCGGCGGCTGGTGTACACCTACGAGGTGGTTGAGTTGCGGCCGGGCCGCCGGCTCGTCATGCGGACCACCCAGGGGCCGTTCCCCATGGAGACGACCTACACGTGGGAGCCGGCGGACAGATCGCGGACCAAGATGTCGCTACGGAACCGCGGCACCCCCAGCGGATTCGCTCGCATTACCGAACCAGTCATGGCAGCGGCAGTCCGGCGAGCCAACCAGAAGGACCTCGCCCGGTTGAAGAACCTACTGGAGTCAGCTCCCAACCAGGGTTGATCACGAGTGTGAACAGCTGGCCGACCACCTACACGCCGCCGTACGAGTGCAGCCCGTTGAAGATGAGATTGACTGCGAAATAGCTGAACAGCACGGTTCCGTAGCCGATCAACGAGACGACGGACGCCTTCGAACCCTTCCAGCCGGCGGTGGCCCGGGCGTGCAGGTAGGCCGCGTAGGCAAGCCAAGTGATCAGAGCCCACGTCTCCTTGGGGTCCCAGTTCCAGTAGCGCCCCCACGACACCTCGGCCCAGATAGCGCCCAGGATGAGCGGACCTATGGTCCAGATCGGAAAGGCCACCGCGATCAGCCGGTAGGCGAGCCGGTCCAGCATCCCGGACGCGGGCAACGAGGTGGCTCGGCCCTGCCGCTCCGACCGCTCCGCGACAATCTGCAGACCACTGAGCACCGCGGCAACGGTGAACAGGCCGAACGCCAGCACGGCCATGCCGACGTGCACCACGAGCCAGTACGACTGGAGGGCCGGCACCAGCGGGCCGGGCGCAACGTACAGCACGGTGACCGCGAGCCCGAGCACGAGGATCAGTGTGAGCACCAGCCATACCGCGAGAGCGCGGCCAAGCCGGGTTCTCGCGAACGAAAGAAACACCACCGCCGCCACCAACGAGCCTGTGATGGAGAACTCGTGCATGTTGCCCCACGGCACCCGCTCGATGGCCAGCGCGCGGGTGAGCACGCCCGCCGCGAGCAGCGCGGTCGCGAGTACTGACACTGAGAGCCCGATGCCGGCCAACCGCTCAGCACGAGGCGAGCCGTCCTGAGGTGTCTGGCCGGATGACTCGCCGGGTTGGCTGGTCGCACCGGCCGATACCGGCACGTCGGTGGAACCGGTGCCGGCCGACCCGTGAGAGGTGGCACCTCCCTTGGCGACCAGCTCGCGCTCCTGGGCAGCCGGCCACGTGTCTTGGGACTTGCGCAACAACGCCGCCGAGTAGGCGAACCAGGCGACGATGAACGCCGCCATAGCGCCCGATACCAGGAACCTGCTCCACTCGCCGAGCTGCGCGGCGTCCATCTTCGACTCTCCTAGCCTTGCCGTACCGCCGGATCAGCTGCCGGGACGGGCAGACGAGCGACAAGCCCGTCGGCGATGCCCCCGATCTGTCCGTCCAGGTCGCCACCTCCCGACCTGGCCAGGCCAGCGACCTCGACAACTGTACGCCCGTCCTCGTCGACCGCCACGCGCACCCACGCCCGCCGGCGTCGTACGTAAAGGGAGGCCAGCAGCCCCACGACGGCGAGCAGGGCGCCGCCCAATGCCAGCTCCTTGCCGGCGTTCCGGCTGATCTGCAGCTGGACCCATTTGACGTAGCCGTCGAAGGTGACCGTGCCGTGCCCATCGGGCAGTTCGATGGTCTCCCCGATATTGAGCGCGGCACGGAATGGCTCACCGTCCGCCGTCAGCTGCTCCATCTCGGACGTGTCGAGCCGGAACACTGACTGCGCGGTGCCGTCGTTGATGCCGAGATCCCCGACGAAGGCAGTCAGCAGCAACATCGGGTTCCGCGCGCCGGCGAACACCGATGAGGCGCCGCCCTCGTCCCACAGCGCTGTCGGAAAGAAGATCGCTTCTATGCCTATATCGTCGCCGTCCGCGACCGGAACTTTGCGAACGCCTTCGGAAGTGAAGTTGTCGTCCATCGGCAGGAACGTGACCGGCCCCTCGGCCAAGATTTCCCCGTTGGCGTCGCGAACGGTGATGGCCGGTGCGTACCCCGGATTGATGATGTGGATGAGGCTGCCGTCGACCTCGAGCGGCTCGTTGACCCGGATCGAGCGTTGCTCCTCCGGCGCTCCCGGCTCCGGCACGAATCCCACGCGCGCCTCGAAATCCGCAGGCGCCCCACGCTGCGGGCCGGCTTCGTGCACCTCCCAGACGAACTCGTCGAGTTCGAGCGCGAATGGCGGCAGGTTGCGGGCGTCGAACATCGTGCCGGCCGACATGCTGTCGTACTGCGTAAAGGTGTTCGCGAAGCCCGTCCCCTCCTGGACGATGACGGTGCCGCGGTAGCCGAACAGTGACCCGAGCGCGACGGCGAGGAGCACGATAACGACGGAGAGGTGGAACACCAGGTTGCCGGTCTCGCGTAAGTGTCCCGCTTCGGCGGCCACCGAGTCGGTGGCGGTGTCGGTGCGGAACCTCCGTGCCTTGAACTCGGTACGTGCCGACTCCAGGACCACTTCTGGCGGAGCCTCCGTGACGAACCGCCGGTACGCCGGCATCCGCTCCAGCCGTAGCGGCGCGCGTGGTGGTCGGGCACGCATGGCTCGCCAGTGATCCCGTGACCTCGGCAAGATGCAACCGACTAGCGAGACCATCAGCGCGATGTAGATGGCAGCGAACCACGGCGCGTTGAACACGTCGAACAGGCCGAGCCGGTCATACCAGCGGGCGAGTCCGGGGTTGCGCTCGATGAAGTCGGCCACGTCCAGCGGATTGACCCGGCGCTGCGGGATCACCGACCCCGGGATCGCCGCCAGGGCGAGCAAGAACAGCAGCATCAACGCCACGCGCATGGACGTCAGCTGACGCCAGACCCACCGCGCGAACTCGCCCGCTGACAGGGCAGGCGGTCGCGAGTCGGACACCATCAGACGATCACCTCGAAACCACTGATCCAGCCCTGCATCGAAGCCACCAGCGAGCCCCACAGGCCGGTCACCAGGAGCACACCCAGCACGATGAGCATGGCACCACCGAGCCGCATCACCCACACCTGGTGATGCCGGATCCACCCGAACGCGCCGAGCGCCCTCCGGTACGCCACCGCGGCCAGAATGAACGGCAAGCCCAGGCCGACGGCGTACACCGCCGACAGCAGGGCGCCCCGAACCGCGCTGGCCTCGGTGATGGCCAGGGTCTGCACGGCCGCGAGCGTCGGCCCGAAGCATGGTGTCCACCCCAACCCGAACAGCACGCCGAGAACCGGCGCACCGGCCAGCCCAGCCGCCGGCGTAGCCCGCAACCGCCACTCGCGGGACATTCCGGGCAGCCAGCCGGCGAAGAGCAGGCCCAGCCCGATGGTGAGCACGCCGAGCACTCTCGTGACGATGTCGAGGTGCGCCAGCAGCGTCGCACCGAGTCCGCCGAACAGCGCGCCGTACGAAACGAACACCGCCGTGAAGCCGACGACGAACAGCAGCGTGCCGAGAAAGACTCTCCCCCGCTGGACGGCGGCCATATCGACGCCCGACAGGCCGGTGACATACGACAGGTAGCCGGGCACCAGCGGGACGACGCACGGGGACAGGAACGACACGAGCCCAGCGATCAGCGCCACCGGGATCGCAACCACAAGAGACCCGGTCAGTACGGTCTCGCCGAAGGTTTGACCCATTGCCTTGCTCGACTAGCCCGCGCCCGGATCTTCGGCGAGTACGTCGCCGATGAGCTCGCGCAGCGTCGTCTCCGTGACCTCGCCGAGAATGCGAGCCGCCAGGTTGCCGGCCTTGTCGATGACCAGCGTGGTGGGGATTGCATTGGGTGGCAGGGTGTCCCGGAACGCCAGCAGCCGCCGGCCGTCGGTGTCGACGACGCTCGGGTAGGTGACACCGAACTCATCCTCGAACCGCAGGGCGTCGGTCGTGTTGTAGTCGCGAGTGTTCACGCCTACGAATCGGACACCCTCATCGGCGAGCTTCTCGTGGAGGGATTGCAATGCCGGCGCCTCCTTGCGGCACGGCGGGCACCACGATCCCCACACGTTGAGCACGACGATCTCGCCGTGCGCGTCGGAGAGGCGAAACTCTGCCCGGTCGTCGCCCAGGATCGGCCCACCAAAGTCGGGCGCCGGCTCCCGCTCGGCGGGCGGGATCGTAGTCACCGAACTGCCCTCGATGTATCCAATCTGGGCAGCGTCGTCGCTGCGCTGCACCTGCCCGTCCGAGCAGCCGGCGGCGGCGAGCACTGCGCCCACCATGATGGCGATGATCCGCCGCACGGCCTAGGCCCCCGCACTGAACGTAGTGCCGGGCTTTGCCGGTAGCAGGTCAGCCGCGGGTTCGCTGTAGGCCACGGTGACGATCGCGTCGTCCTCGTAGGTGAACGTCGTCAGGCTGGCCAGGGAACACTCACGCTTTCGCGGGTCGTGCCACAGTCGACGGCCCTCGACGGCCAGCCGGGTCACCCAGATCGGCAGCTGGTGAGAAACGACCACTGCTTCGTGACCGGCCGCCTCCTCGGCCGCGTCATCCATCGCAGCTCGCACTCTCACGACCTGCTCGGCGTACGGCTCGCCCCACGACGGGCGGAAGGGGTTCCGCAGGTATTTCCAGTGCCGCGGGTGCGCCAGCGAGCCAGCGCCGAAGCCGAAGGTCAATCCTTCGAAGACGTTCCCAGCCTCGATGACCCGTTCGTCGGTGACGATCTCGAGTCCAAGCTTCTCGGCAACGGGCGTCGCGGTTTCCTGGGTCCGCTGCAGCGGGGATGAACCGAGGTAGACGATGTCACGATCCGCAACCGTGTCAGCCACGCGGCGAGCCATGGCGTGGCCCCGTTCGGACAGCCCGTACCCGGGTAGCCGCCCGTACAGCACGCCACGCGGGTTGTGCACCTCACCGTGCCGAAGCAGGTGCACCCTGGTGATCGTCACGCCGTCTCCTTCACGTCTGCCGCCGCTCTTGCCGCCGCCGGCAAGGCCGCGGCGATCCGGTCGATCGCGGTCTCCTCATGCGCGGCGGAGACGAACCACACTTCGTATGCGGACGGCGGCAAGTAGACGCCGCGCGCCAGCATTGCGTGAAAGAACGCCCGGTACCGAGCCAGGTCGGACCGCTTGGCTGCCGTGAAGTTGGTCACGGAACCGCTACTCGGATTGACGAAGAAGATGCTGAACAGGTTCCCCGCGTACTGGAGCACGTGCGGTACGCCCTCCGCAGTGAGCGCCTTGGTCGCCAGCTCACCGATCGTCCGCGCCGCCTCGTTCAGGGTCCGGTAGACGGCCTCATCGGCGAGCCGGAGCGTGGTCAGACCCGCCGTGGTTGCCACCGGGTTCCCGGAGAGCGTGCCGGCTTGGTAGACCGGTCCAGTCGGCGCCAGCTGCTCCATTAGTTCGGCTCGGCCGCCGAATGCCGCAGCGGGAAAACCCCCGCCCATGACCTTGCCGAACGTCGTCAGGTCCGCCACCACCCGGTCGAGCCCGAACCATCCGGACCGGTGAACCCGGAAACCGGTCATCACCTCGTCGAGCACCAGCAACGCACCGTGCTGGTGTGCCGTCTGAAGCAGGAAGTCGTTGAACCCTTCCTCGGGCGGGACGGCACCCATGTTGCCCGCGGCCGCCTCGGCGATCACGCATGCGATGCGGTCACCGTGAGTAGCGAAGGACTCGGTGACCGCCGCGCGATCGTTGTACGGAAGGACGATGGTCTCGGCCGCACCGACGACTCCAGGGCTGTCCGGTAACCCGAAGGTGGCCGCGCCGCTGCCCGCGCTCGCCAGGAGGGCATCGACGTGCCCGTGGTAGTGGCCGGCGAACTTGACCACCGCCGAGCGTCCCGTTACTCCGCGGGCGAGCCGGATCGCGCTCATCGTCGCCTCAGTGCCGCTCGAGGTCAGGCGTACCTGCTCGACGGACGTGCGCGCAGCGATCTCCTCGGCGAGCTCGACCTCCGGCGCGGTGGGTGTGCCATACGACGTGCCGCGAGCTACCTGCGTCTGGACCGCCTCGACCACCTGCGGGTGCGCGTGGCCGATGATCATCGGTCCCCATGAGCCGACCAGGTCGACGTATTCACGACCGTCCGCGTCGTAAAGGTAGGGCCCGGCGGCGCGCGTGATGAACCGCGGTGTGCCGCCCACTGCCTGGAACGCCCGGACCGGCGAGTTCACGCCGCCCGGAGTCACCGCGCGGGCACGGTCGAACAGGGCGGCGCTGGCCGGCGCGTCCATCGCGTACGTCACGT
>DASTNZ010000105.1:0-6081 GCA_035762665.1 Jiangellaceae bacterium
ACGCCCAGCCAGCGACACTTCTCCGCCCGAGGGCCGATCCAGCCCGCCCAGCAGGTGCAGCAGCGTGGACTTTCCGCAGCCGCTGGGTCCCATCACCGCCACCGTCTCTCCGGCGGCGACGTCGAGGTCGACCCCGTCGACCGCGCGCACCAGCCCTTCACCAGTGCCGTACTGTTTGCGCAACCCGCGGGTGCGCAGCACGGGGGCGTTGTCGGTGTCGCTCACGATTGACTCCTTCGGACAGTCCAGGTTTGTTCGCATGCCTCGAGCCAGCGCAGATCCGCCTGCAGCCGAAGCACGACGCCCTCCAACAACAGCGCGGCGTCCGAGCGATCGGGCTCGCTCATCGCGGCGCGCTGAGCGTCGCGCAGTCGGCGCAGCAACTCGCGGCGCTGCGTATCCACGATCGTGAGCGGGTCCGCCAGCCCGGCCCCCGCAGCCGCGACCAGCTTGAGATGGAACTCCGCGAGGTCAGGCTTGGGCCAGCTCACCTCCGCGAGCCACTCGGCGACTCGTTGCTGGCCGTCCGGTGTCAGCGCGTACACCTTGCGGTCCGGCAAGTCCGCGACCGTGGTCGACTGCTCCGACGTCACCAGGCCCGCCTTCTCCAACCGAGTCAGCACCACGTAGACCTGCCCGGCATTCATCGCGTCCCCGAGCGGGCCGAGCGCCTCGCGAAGCCGCGCGCGCAGCTGGTACCCGTGCGAGGCCTCCTTCGCCAGCATCGCCAGCACCACTTCCTGCTGCATCAGGCCTCCCTATAACCGTTAGCTATATATAACAGTTATCCCCCGGGTTGGCAAGCCCCAGCCAACGGGACCGGTCCAGGCGTGAAGCGCAGCCCAGCGCGCGGCTGAACCGATGCCGAACGCCGTGCCCGCGCGCCCGAATCGGCGGGTCTCACGGCCCCCGCGGGATGCAGCACCGCGGACCCGCCCAGCCGTGGGCCGTCCACGGCCCTCGAATCCCACGAGTCAACATGCCGGCCAGCGCATTAGAGTGTGCGCCTGCAACGCACTCAATTCGGCAGGACCGCGCGGTCACAGTCAGATGAGGATGTTCGCTTCGCAGTTCGGCAACGGACCGCAGTTACCGCCGACCGAGGTGGGAGGGACCGCAATGACGCGCATCACCGGGGCCGCCCGTTCGGGCACGGATATGGCGCTGCCCTGTGCGCCCCGGCATCTCGCCACGGTGCCCGAATCTAGGGGCGCAGCCAGTTGCCAAGCTCGGCGTCGGTGAGCAGTTCACGGGCTTCTGCCTCGTGCTCGTCCGGCACAAGAATCCTTATCTGGATCGCGCTAATGGAGCCCGCAAGGGTGCTCATGTTTCGGTCGGCGACCTTGTACGGGATGCCGGCTCCGCCGAGTAGGCCCTCGATCGCGGAGATCACGCTGGGGTCGTTCGTCCGGACCAACTCAGCCATGTGAGGCACCTCCGGTGAACGCCGACTGACAGGCGACCATGGTATTGACGAGCTACCGTTCCGGAGCGCTGCACACGCACATCGAAGAGTCCCCGTTCGCCGAGCCCCCTTTCACGTCCGGGCCTTCACCATCGAAGGCATCAATCTCTCGTGCCCACGCCTCGCGGGCACGGAAGGCGGGGATGGGGAGCGACAAGCCGAGGACAATTGTCCGTGTGGCTCCCAAAGCCCGAGCGAAATGAGAGCGGCACCGACTAGCCCCATGAACGAGGAGCTTGGCTGGTGGTTCGACGTTGGGTTCTCGACCTGGAAATTGACCGCGGGATCTACCGCGTCGATCTCCGGCGCCGTACCTACCAGTTTGTCGGTCCCAATCCTGACTGGAACCTGCTATCCACCGAGATCAATGCCCGGAACAAGCGTCAGCTTCATGGCTTGACCCGCACGCTTCGTGATGGCACCAGCCGAGTATTCATCGACCCGACCTGGCACTACACCGCGAGTCGACCGTGTCCCGAGTGCTACAGCTGGATCCCACGCGACTCGCCTTGCGACCACGACAAGTACGAGTGCCCCACGTGCGGCCGCCGCCAGTGCGTGTTGCACTGGCGCTATCCGATGAGAAGCCACCGGGAAGCCGTGCATTTCCTCAAGTCTGCACAGGTCGTAACCGGAAAGGCATGCTTCGTACGCGCCGTCGCGAAGCGCCGCGGCAGCAGAGAGTCAACGATGTGGAAGATCTTTACGTCCGAATCGGACTATCAGTCTTACGTCGACACCGGGCAACACAGCCGGTGAGCCCGGCACCAAGGGCGCGAGCCATGGGTGCCCTTTGGCCACACCAGGCCCCAATGGATCCTGCCCTACGGTGGCACCGTCACCGTCGACAACACAAAGCAGACGCTGTGGGCGGACAACTCCTGAGCGGCGCTGGGTTGACTTGGCGTGGGGTTTCGCGACTTCTAACGCGATCGCGAAACCCCACTCCCACTGCGGTCCGACCTGATCCGGGTCTATCCGGCCTGCATATCGAGTTGCACCCGAGCGATCCACGCACCCCAGCCATCGTCGGGCTGACTATCACCGATCCAGACGTAGAGCACGTCGCTGTCGGGGTTCAGTCCACTTAGGTCGACCGGATAGTCCGCACGGTTGTCCAGGTTACGGATGGCGCGCGTCTCTTCGAGCACCGTCAGCCAGTTTGTACCGTCAGTCGAGACGCGGACCAGGAACTGCTGTGCCAGTTCTAACGTCAGATCGGCAACCCCCACTCCGTTCCGGACTGGGAAGCGGTAGATCACGTAACGGTTGTTGTCGGTGAACCGCGCCCCGACGCCGCAGCTGCTATTGGCACCGCTCTGCTGTGATCCGCCGTCCTCGTACAGCCACGGTTCCTCCGCCGGCGTGTACGGGCAGAACTCGATGAGATCGCCGATCACGTCGACGGTCCCGGACGCGGTCGCCGAGCCGATGTTGGACGTGGCGACCACCTCGATCGGGTAGGCACCGGGCACAGCGTCGTCAGGAACGATCACCTCAAGCTGCACGGTCCGTGACTCGCCGGTGGAAAGCCGCCCGAGGTCGACGGTCTGCGGATCGACGTTCCATCCCTCCGGGACGGCCGTGCTCACCTGGACACTGGTCGGGCGGTTCGCTGAGTTCGTCACCGTCACGTCGACCGAGGCCGTGCCGCCGGGCCAGGTCACACCCCGGCCCACCTCGACGGTGAGGGGCGTCTCCAGCGGCTTGTTCGATGTCAGCAGTTCTATTTCCGCCAGACTGGTCGAACCGCCTATGAACTCAATACGGAACCTGGAGAAGTTGCTCGGCCGGTCGAGCTTGAACGGCCGGGTCTGGCTCCGCCACTGGAATACCTGGTCCCGGCGTTGGTCCACGACAGTCCACGTACTTCCGTCGTCGGAACCCTTCACCACCCAGCTGCGCGGGTCGTCGGCAGGGTCGCCCGGGCCCGAGGTGAGCGTGTAGAAGCGCACAACCTGCTTCGCGTCATCGCGGAAGCGGTATTCGACCCACGGTTCGTCGCCAGCGAGCGACACCGCCGTGCCCGAGGTGTTGTCGAACAGTTCGGCCACGTTCACAGCACCGCTGGCCACCGGCGTTCCCCGGTTGGCTCCCGTGGCGTCCTGAAGCGGCCGCGGGACGTCGTCATCGTCGGTGATCGACGGCAACACTCCCTCTTCGCCGGTCGCCCAGTCCGAAGGCTCCGGGCCCATGTCGAAGTCGAGCACCGCGCCGTCGGCCAGCTGCTCGTGGGTCAGGTAGGTCAGGTCATGCGGCTGGCCGTTGACCCTCAGGCCCTGAACGTAGACGTTCTCCCGGCTGTTGTTCGGCGCGTTGACGACGATCTCCTTGCCGTTGTCCAGGTGAACAGTCGCCTTGGTGAACAGCGGCGAGCCGATCGCGTAGTACTCACTGCCGACCTGCAGGGGGTAGAACCCGAGTGCGGCGAAGAGGTACCAGGCCGACGTTTCACCATTGTCCTCGTCGCCGGCGTAGCCCTGGCCGATCTCGCTGCCGACGTACATCCGACCAAGGACCTCACGGACGATCTCCTGGGTCTTCCACGGCTGGCCGGCGTGCAGGTACATCCAAGGGATGTGGTGAGACACCTGATTGCTGAAGCCCCACTGCCCCATCCGAATGTCGCGTGCTTCGCGCATCTCGTGGATGATCCCGCCGTAGGAGCCGGGGAACATGGCCGTCTCCGGCGTCGCGAAGAACTCGTCCAGTTTCTCCGCCAGCGCGTCGCGACCGCCGTACAGGTTGGCGAGCCCGCGTCCGTCGTGCGGCACATGGAAGGCGAAGTTCCAGCCGTCCGTCTCGGTGTAGTCGTGGTCGTGGCCCCAGACTCGCGGGTCGTACTCCTCGGGGGTCGACTTCCATTCACCGTCCGCGTCCCTGCCCTGGAAGAAGCCGATCGCCGGGTCGAACATGTTGACATAGTTCCGGGACCGTTCGATGAAGTACTCGTACTCTTCGAGGTACCGCGCCCGGTCGGCCGCGTCGGTGGCAGGATCTTCGGCCAGCGTCTTTGCCTGGTTGGCGATGCCGAAGTCGTTGATGCCGCCCTCGAGTGCCCACGACACGCCCTCGGACACGGCCGACGGCGTGTATCCAAGGAACAAGGACGTCTGCAAGCCTTTTCGGCCGACATTGGTGTTGTTGGGGTTAGATCCCGGTGGCGCGACGGTCGCGTTCTTCAGAGCCGCGTCGTAGGTGTCGCGCGGGTCGATCCCCGGCACGCCCTTGACGAACGCGTCGGCGAAGGAGACGTCGGAGCTCGTCCCGGTCATGAGGTTCGCGTAGCCGGGCGAAGACCACCGCGAGACCCACCCGCCGTCGCGGTACTGCTGCACGAACCCGTCGACGAGCTCACCTGCGTAATCCGTAGACAGCAGCGAGTACGCGGACCACACCGTCCGGTAGGTGTCCCAGAAGCCGTTGTTGACATAGACCTTCCCGTCGACGATGGGTGCCCCGGTCTCGGTCGGTCCGCTCGACGGGGTGGAGGTGGACGACTGCACGGCGTGCTCATAGACCGGCTCGTCGGCGGTGCCGACATTCTCGTGCGCCGAGTTGGGGTACAGGAACAGCCGGTAGAGGTTCGAGTAGAGCGTCACGAGTTGGTCCTCGGTGGCGCCCTCGACCTCGATTACGTCGAGCTTGTCGTCCCACAGCTGCTGGGCCCGCTCGCGCACGTCCTCGAGGGTGTCCGTCGGCGCGATCTCCAGCTCGAGGTTGTGTTTGGCCTGGTCGATGCTGATCAGCGACGTCGCGATCCGCATGGTCACGACCTTGTCGCCTGCTGTGTCGAACCGGAAATGGCCGAACACGTTGGAGCGGGTTCCGCTGGGCGGTTTGACGGCCGCGGCGACCGGCTGGTCGAAGGTGGCGTACACGAACAGCCGTGTTGCCCCGTTGGACAGGCCGCTGCGGACGTCGGAGAATCCGGTGACGACGCCGTTGGCCGCGTCGAGCGTCAGGCCGCCGTTGTTGTTGACGTTGTCGAACACCAGCGACGGGTTGCCGGCCGGGAACGAGAACCGCAGGATCGCGGCGTGGTCGGTCGGTGCGATCTCGGCCGCGTTGCCGTTGTCGAAGGTGACGCCGTAGTAGTACGGCCGGGCGATCTCGTTGTCGTGGCTGAACGACCAGGCCCGCGCCTTCCGGTCCGCCGTCGGCGTCGCCGCGGTCGACGGCATCACCTGGAACGTCTGCCGGTCACCCATCCACGGGCTCGGCTCGTGGCTGATCGACAGCGCCTGGATCGTCGGCTTGTTGGCCTCGTTGTTGCCCTTGGCGTAGTCGTACAGCCAGGACGTCGAGCCCGCGTTCGTCACCGGCGTCCAGAAGTTGAACCCGTGCGGTACGGCGGTCGCCGGGAAGTTGTTGCCGCGGGAGAACCCACCGGTCGAGTTCGTACCGCGGGTGGTGATCGCCAGGTCCGACGGGTGCTCGGCCGCGGTCTTCTGGGCGGCGCTGTCGGGGTTGATCGCGGCCGCGATCCGGATGTCGTCGACCCAGCCGCGGAACTCGGCCGGACCGGACGGCTTGTCGTAGCCGACCAGGATCCGGGCCACGGTCTTGCCGGCGGCAACCTTGCCGAGGTCTGCCTCGACGTTGTTCCACTGGTT
>DASTNZ010000106.1:0-16431 GCA_035762665.1 Jiangellaceae bacterium
CAGGGCCGCCCGGGTCGGCACGACCCGAACGTCGTGGCCCGACTCGGTGAGACCGCGGACGACTTCGCATGCCTTGTACGCGGCAATGCCCCCGCTCACGCCGACGACGACGCGGGGGCTTTCGGGCGCGCCGTGACTCAGCGACGCCACGGGGCGGGTTACTCCTGCTCTGCCTGAGCGGGCACTGGCGGCGGCTCGGCGGTCAATAGACCCTGGTCGATCTCGCGCAGTGCGATCGACAGCGGCTTCTCCTGGACCTGGGTCTCGACAAGTGGGCCGACGTACTCCAGCAACCCTTCACCCAGCTGCGAGTAGTACGCGTTGATCTGGCGCGCGCGCTTGGCGGCGAAGATGACCAGGGCATACTTGGAGTCGGTCTTCTCGAGCAGGTCGTCGATGGGTGGGTATGTAATGCCCTCGGCCACGCCGTGGGTACCGGACACGTTGATGCCTCCGGGCTGAGATGGGATTCGGGTGCTGACGTCCTCAGGTTGCGCCGAACGGCGGCCCTGGGGAACTCATCAAGGTTACCAGTTCTTTGCACACCTGCTCGACATCGTGATTCACGATGGTGATGTCGAACTCGTCCTCGGCGGCCAGTTCTTCCTTGGCAGTAGCCAGCCGGCGCTCGCGCTGAGCGGTGTCCTCGGTGCCCCGTCCGACCAGGCGGCGCACCATCTCGTCCCATGTGGGCGGAGCCAGGAACACGAAAAACGCGTCCTGAGCACTGTCGCGGATCTGGCGCGCTCCTTGCAGGTCGATCTCGAGGAGGCACGATCTGCCTTCGGCGAGAGCCCTCTCCACCGGGCGCCGCGGCGTGCCGTACTTGGCGTGGCCATGGACGACGGCCCATTCGAGGAACTCACCGGCCTCGATCATCCGGTCGAAGGTGGCTTCGTCGACAAAGTGGTAGTGCACCCCGTCGATTTCGCCGGGACGGGGGAAGCGGGTGGTGACGGACACCGAAATCCACAGTTCTGGATGGCTGGCACGCAGCCGCCGGACGACCGTCGTCTTTCCCACAGCGGTCGGCCCGGATAGGACCACCAGCCGACCCGCTCCCCCGTGAGGCGTGGGCGTGCCGCTCAGGCGCGGCCTCCGAATTCGCGCTCGAGGGCTGCGATCTGGTTGGCACCGAGCCCACGCACGCGACGGTTTTCGGCGATGCCGATCCGTTCCATGATCTGTGTGGCGCGGACCTTGCCGACGCCGGGCAGGGATTCGAGCAGCGCGGAGACCTTCATCTTGCCGATGACGTCGTTCGTCTCGCCCTCCTTGAGCACCTCGCTCAAGGAGGCGCCGGAGTGCTTCAGCCGATTCTTGACCTCCGCACGCTCCCGGCGGGCTTCAGCTGCCTTTGCGAGCGCGGCAGCGCGCTGTTCGGGGGTCAGGGAAGGGAGCGCCACGGGCGGTTCACCTCTGGTTTCACTCGAAATACGGGTATGGACAACCGGAACCTAGCGAGTCATGGCCCCTGAGAGCAACGTGAACTCGCGAATCGCTCGTGTTGTAGCTGCGAGCAGGGCCTGCGGATCAGGCCCCGCACGCAGGATCTCACGCGAGCTGGACGGCAGAACGTTCGGCAGCGCGTTGCCGAAAACGCGCCGCAAATCGCCCAAAGTGCCGCCTTGTGCGCCAACGCCAGGAGCGAGCAGCGGGCCTCCGATATCGAGATCCTCGCTGGTCGGACCGATGGTGGCGCCGACGACGCAGCCGACGCTACCCATGGTCGGGGCGCCGGCGTTGACCTTGCGAACGTGATCGAGCACCGCTCCCGCAACGGTCTGGCCGTTGGCAAGCCGTGCCTGCTGGACCTCCGCAGCTTCGGGATTCGAGGTCAGTGTGACGACGAACACTCCATTGCCGTGGGCAAGGGCAGTGTCGATGAGCGGGCGAAGCGACTCGAAGCCGAGGTACGGGGTGGCAGTGATCGCATCGGAGCACAGCGGTGACGCCGGGTCTACGAAGGCATCGGCGTATGCCTGGATGGTGGAGCCGATGTCGCCCCGCTTGGCATCCATCAGCACGACCGCACCCGCCTCGCGGGCGGCAGCGACCGTGCGCTCCAGCACGCCCACTCCACGCGAGCCGTGCCGCTCGAAAAACGCGGCCTGCGGCTTGAGCACCGCGACATGCTCACCGAGGGCCTCCACGACGGTCATGGCGAACCGCTCCAGTCCTGCCGGGTCATCCGCCAGGCCCCACGCCTGAAGCAGAGCCGGATGGGGATCGATTCCGACGCAGAACGCGCCGCGCGAGTCCATGGCGGTGCGTAGCCGGCCGCCGAACGTCATCTGTGTCCTCCATCGCGCTCCGCCGCCAACCGCCGCAGGATGCGACTAGGCCACAGCGGGCCGCCGTAGACGAGTCCAGTGTAGGCCTGGACCAGCGTCGCGCCTGCTTGTAAGCGCTTAACGATGTCATCGGCTGACTCGATGCCCCCCACGGAAATGATGGTGAGCGAGCTTCCGGCGCGCTTCCGCAGCAGCCGCAACACGTGGAGCGATTGCACCTTGAGGGGTGCACCTGACAGCCCACCAGAACCGATGCGCTCGACGGCGCCTGGCTTCGAGCGCAGGCCCTCGCGAGTGATCGTGGTGTTCGTCGCGATGATCCCATCCAGTTCGAGTTCGGCGACGAGATCAGCGATGGCCAGTATCTGCTCGTCGGTCAGGTCCGGGGCGATCTTCACCAGCAGCGGAACGTGGCGGTCCGCGGCCTGGTCGGCCGTGCGGCGCACCGCCTGGAGCAGCGGCCGGAGCCGGTCGACGGCCTGTAGATCACGCAAGCCGGGCGTATTGGGCGAGCTGACATTGACCACAAGATAGTCGGCATATGGGGCGAGCAGGCCAGCGCTGGTGACGTAGTCGTCAATGGCCTGGTCGTCGGACACGGCCTTGGTCTTGCCGATGTTCACGCCGACGACCGGCCGTTGCGGCGCGCGTTCGTTCTGCGACCCCGCCCGGCGCGCTAGCCGCCTGGCCACCGCGTGGGCGCCGTCGTTGTTGAAACCCATCCGGTTGACGATGGCGCGGTCCTCGGCCAGGCGGAACAGCCGGGGCTTGGGATTGCCCGGCTGCGGTTGCGCCGTAACCGTTCCGACTTCGACGAAGCCGAAGCCCAGCGCTGCCAGCGCATCAACCCCGCGAGCGTCCTTGTCAAAGCCGGCGGCCAGCCCCAGCGGGTTCGGAAACTCCAGACCCATGGCCTGGACCGAAAGGTCCGGGACCAGGCACACGCGGTGGACAAGCCGGGCCCCTCCAGGCGTGGCGACGAGCGCACGTAATGCCCCGAAGCTCCACTTATGGGCGCGCTCTGCGTCCAGTCGTACGAGGAACATGCGGAAGATCCGCTCGTACGCCCTCACGATTGCTCACCTGATCGCCGATTCGTCACCTGATCACCACGGGATCGGATCACCGGAGCGCCGCCGACCACGACTGCAGGGATCGCACACCTACCCGCCCGGTCAGCATCGCCTCGATCCCCTGCACAGCCGCGCCCAGCCCCTGCACTGTAGTGATGCACGCGATGTTCGCCTGGATGGCCGCCCGCCGGATCTCGTAGCCGTCGTTGCGCGGGCTGCCACCTGACGTCGTACCGCTCGGTGTGTTCACGATCAGCGCGATGTCGCCATCCAGGATCCGGGTCACGATCGCCGGCGAGCCGTCTGGTTCGTGTCCCGTCCACAGCTTGCCGACGACCTCCGCGTCGACTCCGTTGCGCCGCAGGACGTCCGCCGTCCCTGCCGTCGCAACGATGGAGAAGCCCAGGTCGGCCAGCCGCTTGACCGGAAAGATCATGTGCCGCTTGTCGCGGTTGGCCAGCGAGACGAACACCTTCCCGCTGGTTGGAAGTGGCCCGAACGCAGCCGCCTGCGACTTCGCGAACGCCGTGCCGAACATCGCATCGATGCCCATGACCTCCCCGGTCGAGCGCATCTCGGGTCCGAGAAGCGTATCGACGACTCGTCCGTCGGGCATCCGGAACCGGTTGAACGGCATCACGGCTTCCTTGACGGCGACCGGCGCCGCCCTTCCGAGGTCCAAGCAGTCGCCCGGGGGCAGCAGCCTTTCGCCTCGCAGCGACGCGATCGAGGCGCCGAGCATCACCCGCGCGGCGGCCTTGGCCAGCGGGACGCCGGTCGCCTTCGACACGAAGGGCACTGTCCGGGACGCCCGCGGGTTGGCCTCGAGCACGTACAGCACGTCGCCCGCCAGGGCGAACTGGATGTTCAGCAGCCCGCGCACCCCCACACGCCGCGCGATCGCCTCGGTGGAGGTACGGATGCGCAGCAGGTCCTCGCGCCCGAGCGTCGTGGGCGGCAGCGCGCACGCGGAGTCGCCCGAATGGATCCCGGCTTCCTCGATGTGTTCCATCACCCCACCGAGGAAGAGTTCCTGTCCGTCGTAGACGGCATCAACGTCGATCTCCACCGCGTCGTCCAGGAATCGGTCTACCAGCACCGGATGCTCTGGGCTGGCATCGGTCGCCCGGGTGATGTAGTCGCTGAGCGTCTCCTCGTCGTAAACGATCTCCATTCCTCGCCCGCCGAGGACGTATGACGGACGTACGAGCACCGGGTACCCGATTTCTGAAGCAATCTTTCGCGCTTGCTCGAACGACATCGCAGTGCCGTGCTTTGGTGCCGGCAACCCCGCCTCGGCCAGCACCCGGCCGAACGCGCCGCGTTCCTCCGCGAGGTGGATCGCCTCAGGGGCCGTGCCGACGATCGGCACCCCTGCATCGGCCAGCCCCTGGGCCAGCCCCAGCGGCGTCTGTCCGCCGAGCTGGACGATCACCCCGGCGATCGGCCCCGCCTGCGACTCGGCATGGACGACCTCGAGCACGTCCTCCAGCGTCAACGGCTCGAAATACAGCCGGTCGGAGGTGTCGTAGTCGGTCGACACCGTTTCCGGGTTGCAGTTGACCATCACCGTCTCGAAGCCGGCGTCGCGCAGCGCCATGGCGGCGTGGACGCACGAGTAGTCGAACTCGATGCCCTGCCCGATCCGGTTCGGCCCGCTACCGAGGATCACGACGGCGGGCCGAGAGCGCGGCGCCACTTCGGTCTCTTCGTCGTACGCCGAGTAGTGGTACGGCGTTCGAGCCGCGAACTCGGCGGCGCACGTGTCGACCGTCTTGTAGACCGGGCGCACTCCAAGCGCATGCCGCACGCCGCGCAGCACGTCCTCGCTCGTGCGACGCAGCTCCGCGATCTGGCGGTCGGAGAACCCGTGCCGCTTGGCCGTCCGCAGCAGCTGCGGAGCCATGGTCGCAGCTGCCCGTACCGCGTCCGCGACCTCGGTCAGCAACTGCAACTGGTCGATGAACCACGGGTCGATGCCGGTGGCCTCGGCCACCTGATCCACGCTCGCACCGGCGCGCAGCGCGGCAACCGAATCGCCGAGCCGACCGTCGTACGGCATCCGGATCCGCTCGAGCAGCTCACCGGCGTCGCCAGGCTCGCCGCTGAACTGGAGCACCGCCTCAGGTTTCTCCAGAGAGCGCATCGCCTTCTGCAGCGCCTCGGTGAAGTTTCGTCCGATCGCCATCACCTCACCAACGCTCTTCATGTGCGTGGTGAGGCGCTGGTCGGCCATCGGGAACTTCTCGAACGCGAACCGCGGCACTTTCACCACGACGTAGTCGAGCGTCGGCTCGAACGACGCGGGTGTCTCCGCCGTGATGTCGTTCGGGATCTCGTCCAAGGTGTACCCGAGCGCCAGCCTGGCAGCGATCTTCGCGATCGGGAACCCCGTCGCTTTCGATGCCAACGCAGACGATCTCGACACCCGCGGGTTCATCTCGACTATGACGATCCGGCCGGTATCCGGGTCGACGGCGAACTGAATGTTGCAGCCGCCCGTGTCCACCCCGACGGCCCGGATCACCGCGATGGCCTGATCGCGCATCACCTGGTATTCGCGGTCGGTCAGCGTCATCGCAGGGGCGACTGTGATCGAGTCCCCGGTGTGCACGCCCATCGGGTCCACGTTCTCGATCGAGCAGACGATCACCGCGTTGTCCGCCCGGTCGCGCATGACCTCGAGCTCGAACTCCTTCCAGCCGAGGATCGACTCCTCGAGCAGAACCTCAGCGGTCGGTGATGTGGTCAGGCCGGCACCGGCGATCCGGCGTAGGTCGTCCTCGTCGAAGGCCAGGCCCGAACCGGCCCCGCCCATGGTGAACGAGGGACGGACGACCACCGGGTAACCCAGTTCGTCCGCGGAGGCCAGGCACTCGTCCATCGAGTGACAGATGACCGACCGGGCGACCTCTCCCCCGATCTCGTGCACGATCCGCTTGAACGACTCGCGGTTCTCACCGCGCTCGATCGCCTCGATGGACGCGCCGATCAGTTCGACGCCGTATTTGTCGAACACGCCGCGCGCGTGCAGCGCCACCGCCGTGTTGAGCGCGGTCTGCCCGCCCAGCGTGGCCAGCAGCGTGTCGGGCCGTTCGATCTCGATGACCCGCTCCACGAACTCCGGGGTGATCGGCTCGACGTACGTTGCGTCAGCAATCTCGGGATCAGTCATGATCGTTGCGGGGTTGCTGTTGACCAGCACGACCCGCAGTCCCTCGGCGCGCAGCACGCGGCACGCCTGGGTGCCGGAATAGTCGAACTCGCACGCCTGGCCGATCACGATCGGGCCGGACCCAATGACCAGGACGGACCTAATGTCCGTGCGCCGGGGCATCAGGCCACGCTCCCGCGGGTGGCCATCAGGTCGACGAACCGGTCGAACAGATAAGCGGCGTCGTGCGGCCCTGCAGCGGCCTCCGGGTGGTACTGGACGGAGAAGGCGCGCAGTTCACCGTCCACGCCTCGCAGCTCCAGCCCTTCCACCACATCGTCGTTGAGGCACACGTGGCTTACCGACGCCCGGCCGTACTGCGTATCGACCGCCCCGGACAGCGGAGCATCCACCGCGAAGCCGTGATTGTGTGCGGTGACCTCGACCTTTCCCGTCGTACGGTCCTGCACCGGCTGGTTGAGCCCACGATGGCCGTACCGGAGCTTGTACGTCCCGAACCCGAGCGCCCGGGCGAACAGCTGGTTGCCGAAGCAGATGCCGAAGAACGGCACGCCGTGCTCCAGTGCGCCCCGAAGTAGCTCCACCTGGTGGTCAGCGGTCGCCGGATCGCCCGGCCCGTTCGAGAAGAACAGGCCATCGGGCCGCGCGGCCAGCACGTCCGCAAGTGAGGAGGACGCCGGCAGCACATGCGTCTCGACACCGCGCTCGGCCAGCCGGCGCGGCGTCATCGCTTTGATGCCGAGGTCGAGCGCGGCGACGGTGGACCGCTTTTCACCGGTGGCCGGGACAACGTAGGGCTCGGCCGTCGTGACGTCGCCGACCAGGTTGGCGCCGACCATCGACGGTGTGGCGAGTACACGCTCGAGCAGCGCATCAGGGTTGGCTTCCGTGGTGGAGATCCCCACGCGCATCGCGCCGCGCTCGCGGAGATGCCGGGTCAGCGCCCGCGTGTCGATCCCGCTGATGCCGACGATGCCCTGGCGGGCAAGCTCCTCGTCGAGGGTGCGTCGCGCTCGCCACGACGAGTGCCGCCGCGCGGGATCGCGCACCACGTAGCCGGCCACCCAGATGCGCGCAGACTCAGGGTCTTCGTCGTTCACGCCGGTGTTTCCGATATGCGGTGCCGTCTGGACGACCACCTGCCGGTGGTACGACGGGTCGGTGAGCGTTTCCTGGTACCCGGTCATGCCGGTTGCGAAGACCGCCTCGCCGAAGGTCTCCCCCTCGGTCCCGTACGGCTCGCCGCGGAAGGCCCGCCCGTCCTCGAGAACAAGTAACGCCGTTGCCTGGGACGGGGTCATGCCAGACTCCCGTCCAGCACGGTAGGCCGGCCGCGCAGGAAGGTCGCGATCACTCGGCCCGGCAACTTCATCCCCTCGTACGGAGTGTTGTGGGACAGTGACGCCATCTCGCGCCCGCTGATAGTGCGGGTGTCCGCCGGGTCGATGAGGACGAGATTGGCCGGCTCTCGCTCTGCCAGCGGGCGGCCCTGCGCATAGGTTCCGACATCGCAGCGCCCGATGCGAGCGGGCCGGACAGACATCCGGTCGGCCACCTCGGCCCAGTCCAGCAGCCCGGTATCGACCATCGCGGCCTGCACCACCGAGAGCGCGGTCTCCAGGCCCAGCATTCCCATCGCCGCGGCGTCCCACTCGCACTCCTTGTCCTCGACCGGGTGCGGCGCGTGGTCGGTGGCGACTACATCGATGGTGCCGTCGGCAAGAGCCTCGCGCAGGGCGGCGACGTCCGCCTTGGTGCGCAACGGCGGGTTGACCTTGAACCGCGGGTCATAGGTCGCGGCGAGCTCGTCGGTAAGTAGCAGGTGGTGCGGAGTGACCTCGGCCGTGACATCCCAGCCCTTCGACTTGGCCCAACGGATGATCTCCACTGAACCTGCCGTGGACACATGGCAGATGTGCAGCCGGGATCCGACGTGGGCGGCGAGCAGAACGTCCCTGGCGATGATGGCCTCCTCGGCCACAGCCGGCCAGCCGCGCAGTCCCAGCCGGCCGGACAGATCACCTTCGTTCATCTGGGCGCCCTCGGTCAGCCGCGGCTCCTGGGCGTGTTGAGCCACAACGCCGTCGAAGGCCTTGACGTACTCGAGTGCCCGCCGCATCAGGACGGCGTCCGACACGCAGTGGCCGTCGTCGGAAAAGACCCGAACCCCGGCCGCCGAATCCGCCATCGCACCCAGCTCGGCAAGCCGTTCGCCGCGAAGCCCGACGGTGACCGCACCCACCGGCCGGACATCGACATATCCCGCCTCCCGGCCGAGCCGCCACACCTGCTCGACCACGCCGGCGGTGTCGGCCACGGGCTCGGTGTTGGCCATCGCATGCACGGCCGTGAACCCGCCCAGCGCGGCCGACTGCGAGCCGGTCTCCACCGTCTCGGCGTCCTCGCGGCCGGGCTCGCGCAGGTGGGTGTGCAGGTCGACCAGGCCCGGGAGGGCTACCAGCCCGTCCGCGTGGATGCGCTTCGCCCCTGCCTCATCCAGGTTCGCTCCGACCGCAGCGATCACGCCGTCACGTACGAGCACGTCGGCGGGTTCACCGCCGTGGATACGGGCAGCCTTGATCAACCAGCTCATTTCGACGCCTCCGCTTCTCCCCCGGCCAGCAGGAGATAGAGCACGGACATCCGCACGTATACGCCGTTCGTGACCTGCTCGACGATCACCGAACGCTCGCTGTCGGCCACGTCCGCGGTGATCTCCATGCCCCGGTTCATCGGCCCTGGGTGCAAGACGAGCGCGTCGTTAGGCAGCAGGGCGAATCGCCGGGCGTCCAACCCGTACCGGCGGCTGTACTCGCGCGCTGACGGAAAGAACGCCGCGTTCATCCGCTCCCGCTGGACCCGCAGCATCATCACTGCGTCACACTTGGCCAGCACCGGGTCGAGCTCGTATGAAACCTCACACGGCCAGGTGCCAATCCCTACCGGCAAGAGTGTCGGCGGGGCCACCAGCGTCACCTCGGCGCCGAGGGTGTTGAGCAGCAGCACGTTGCTGCGGGCCACCCGGCTGTGCAGGACGTCGCCGACGACGGCAATCCGTCGGCCGTCCAGCTCACCGAGGTGGCTCCGCATCGTGAAGGCGTCCAGCAGGGCCTGCGTGGGGTGCTCGTGCGTCCCGTCACCTGCGTTGATGACGTTCGCGGTGATCCACCCGGAGTAGGCGAGCCGGTGCGGCGCGCCGCTGGCCGAGTGGCGTACCACCACCGCGTCCGCCCCCATGGCGGCCAGCGTCAGCGCGGTGTCCTTGAGACTCTCCCCTTTGGACAGGCTCGACCCCTTGGCGGAGAAGTTGATGACATCGGCCGACAGCCGCTTGGCGGCGAGCTCGAATGATGTGCGAGTCCGCGTGGAGTCCTCGAAAAACAGGTTGACCACAGTCCGGCCGCGCAGCGTAGGCAGCTTCTTGACCGCCCGGCCCTGCGTGAGGTGGGCCATCTCGGCCGCGGTGTCGAGCACCAAAGTGGCCTCGTCACGGCTCAGGTCCGCCGCGGACAGCAGGTGCTGCATTCACTCCACCCCCTTTTCGGTTCCGAGCAGCACGGCATCGCGCCCATCGACCTCGTCGAGGAGGACCTTTACGCTCTCGCGCAGCGACGTCGGGATGTTCTTGCCGACGTGATCGGCGCGGATCGGCAGTTCGCGATGCCCCCGGTCGACAAGGACGGCCAGCCGGACCGCGCGCGGGCGTCCCACATCATCGAGGGCGGTTAATGCGGCGCGAACGGTTCGCCCGGAGAACAGCACGTCGTCGACGAGCACGACGACTTTGCCATCGATCCCCCCGGACGGTATGTCGGTGTGCTCGAGCGCCCTCGCCGGCCGCAACCTGAGATCGTCGCGGTACATGGTGACGTCGATGGCACCGACAGCAACGTCATGGCCTTCAGCGGCGGCGATACGCTCGGCCAGCCGCCGGGCCAGCGGAACACCCCGGGACGGGATGCCGAGCAACACCAGATCTGCGGCACCCTTGTTCCGCTCGACCACCTCGTGGGCCATCCGGGTGAGCGCCCGGGAGATCTCGCGCTCGTCGAGGACGGCGTGGGCAGTGGTGAGATCGCGGGTGGTAGAACCCGCTCTGGATACAGGCGTAGGCATAAGCGCCTGGACCTCCTTTCCCGCCTCACGGGACGGGGCTTAAAGGACGTCGGACGCCTGCCAGGCTACCAGCCTGCGACATGCGGTGAGGGACCCTTCCATATCGCGAGAACAGGACATAGGGTGCGCCAATGGCGACATCGGAGACCTCTGTCCCGGAGCGCGCACGTGTCAGACTCAGTGGGATCAGCTCCAGGGCGTACGAGCATCCGGCCGACCGGGGCGCACTGGTCGCGTTGCGCAGGCTCAGCGGGTTCGACGTTGTGCTACGCAGGGTCTCCGGACTGTTCAGCGAACGTCGCCTCCGGCTGATCTTCCTGGCCAGCGCCGTCAAGGCCGGCGAGACTCAGTTCAAGGACCTCCACCACTACGTGCGCGACGCCGCGTACGTGCTGGATCTGCCGGAGGTGCCGGAACTCTACGTACTGCAGGACGCTCAGCCCGGCCTGATGGCGGTTGGCTCCGACCGCCCGTTCGTTGTCATGACGAGCGGCATGTTCGATCTGCTCGACCCGGCCGAGCGGCGGTTTGTCATCGGACACGAAGTCGGCCACATCCTCTCCGGGCACGCCACGTACAGGACGATGCTGCTCGCGCTGACCCGGCTGGCCACCCGGGTTGCCTGGGTACCCATGGGTTATCTAGGCCTGCGGGCGATCGTCACTGCGCTCGAGGAGTGGTACCGCAAGTCCGAACTGTCCTGTGATCGGGCGGGTTTGCTGGCCAGCCAGGACCCTGCTGCCGCCAAACGTGCCCTCATGAAGCTTGCAGGAGGCTCCCGGCTCGCCGAAATGAACCCGGACGCGTTCCGCGAGCAAGCCCTGTCGTACGACGCCGATGGGGACGCCCGTGACGGGGTGCTCAAGCTACTGTCCCTGATGGGCCGCACCCACCCGTTCGCCATCGTGCGATTCGCCGAACTGGACCGCTGGATCACGGACGGCCATTACCAGCAAATCTTGGATGGTGACTATCCACGGCGTGCCGACGACAAATATGCCTCGGTCAGCGAAGAGGTTCGCGAGGCGGCCCGGTCCTACCAGGAAGCGTGGAACAGGACCGCCGATCCGCTGTTCGGGTTGGCCCGTGACGTCGTGGGTGGTGCTGCCCAGACGGGCCGGGGATTCGTCGACAACGTGTTCAACCGTCATCGCTCGTCGTAGCCCGTAGCCCTCCTCTGGCCGATCGGCAGTCACCGGGCTAGCCTGCTCAGCGATGGACACACCCGATGCGCCCGTACCCCAACCGGCGGTCCGAGTGAGCGACGCCGACCGTGAGGCTGCGGCCGAGCAGCTGCGGGTCGCGGCAGCCGACGGCCGGCTCGAGCTCGCCGAGCTGGACGAGCGGCTCACAGCTGTTTATGGTGCCAAGACCCGTGCCGAGCTGGCAGCGGTCACCGCCGACCTGGCGTCGGTGCAGCCCGACACCCGGCCATTGACCCTGCGGACAAAGAGCGGGGCGATCAAACGCACCGGCTACTGGGTCGTGCCTGCCGAGATCATCGCCGAGTGCACGTCCGGCTCGATCAAGCTCGACTTCACCCAGGCCAGCGTCCCGCACCGAGAGATCATCGTCCGCGCTACGGCGGCGTCCGGCTCCGTGGTGTTGATAGTGCCGCACGACTGGGTCGTGGTCATGGAAGACGTGTCGAGCTCCAGTGGCAGCATCGTTAACAAGGTCGGCGGCCGGCCGGGACCATACGTGCAGACCCTGCGGGTCAGCGGAAGCGTGCGCTCAGGCACGATCAAGGCCCGGTACCCGCGGCGCAGCTTCTGGGACTGGCTCCGCGGCCGGAAGCATCCCGCGATCAGGTAGCGACCTAGATCCAGCCGCGCCAAGCCTGCAAGTCGGCCGATTCCCGGGCGTGATGCACAAGCGTGCGCGTGACGACTGTCATGCCAGTAATGTTTCGCGAGTGCGCGCATCTGGGCCGGTGAGCGGCCGACGTGGCTGGCGGCAACGGTTCGGCCAATGGCTTCCCGAGTTCCGCCACCCGTCCCAGGTGGTCGTCGCGGGCTTCGCGACAGTGATCGCTATCGGGACGGTCTTGTTGTCCCTCCCTGTCGCCAAGGCCGGGCCGGGAGGGGCCACCGTCATGGAGGCACTGTTCACCGCGACCTCCGCTGTCTGCGTGACCGGCTTGATCGTCGTCGATACCGGTAGTTACTGGACCGGCTTTGGTGAGCTCGTCATCGCCGGTCTCATACAGGTCGGCGGCTTCGGGCTCATGACCATGGCCACCCTGCTCGTTATGTTGGTCACCCGAAGGATCGGCTTGCGCTCCAGGTTGTCCGTCGCCACGGAGACCAAGGCACTCGGGCTCGGTGATGTCCGTTCCGTCGTGCTCGGAGTCGCGAAGATCACCATCCTGTTCGAGGTGATCCTCGCCACCATCCTGGTGGCCCGGCTGGTTGGTTCGTACGGACACTCTCTCGGGGAGGCCATCCGCCTCGGCGCATTTCACTCCATCTCATCGTTCAACAACGCCGGCTTCTCACTGCATCAGGACAACTTGATCGGCTACAACCAGGACCCGTGGATCCTGCTGCCCATTGCCGCCGGCTTCATCTGCGGCGGGTTGGGCTTTCCGGTGTTGCTCGAGTTGCGCCGGCAATTCCGGCGGGTCCAGCAGTGGAGCCTGCACACCAAACTCACCGTGACGGTGACAGCCATCCTGCTCGTGGGCGGCTTCGCGTTCGTGCTGGCAAGCGAGTGGCGCAATCCCGCCACGCTGGCCAACATGAGCCTGCCGGACAAACTGCTGAACGCATTCTTCAACTCCGCCACGACACGCACGGCGGGATTCAACAGTCTCGAGGTGGGCGACCTGACGCACGGTACGTGGCTGGGCATGGTCGTGCTGATGTTCATCGGCGGGGGGAGCGCCGGCACCGCAGGCGGGATAAAGGTGACGACCTTCGCGCTGTTGTTCTTCGTCATCGTGGCCGAGATCCGCGGTGAACGAAGCGTCACCGTCTTCGACCGCCAGGTCGGCGCCCGGGTTCAGCGGCAGGCACTCACCATCGCCCTGCTCGGCGTCGCGGGTATCGTGGTCGCCACGCTCGTGCTGACCGAGGTGACCGATCATTCGCTGGATCAGCTGCTGTTCGAGACCGCATCCGCGTTCGGCACGGTCGGATTGTCCACCGGCATCACCGGCGACCTGCCCACCGCCGGCCAGGTCGTGATCATCCTGCTGATGTTCTTCGGCCGGCTCGGGCCGATCACCCTGGCGAGTGCGCTGGCCATCCGCGAGCGTGGCAGGCTGTATGAGCTGCCCGAAGGGAGGCCGATCATTGGCTAAGAAGTCTGTCGTCGCAGTCATCGGGTTGGGCCGGTTCGGCAAGTCGCTGGCGCTGGAGCTGATGAGCGAGGAAGCCGAAGTGCTCGGCATCGACAACAACCCGAAGACGATCGAATCTGTCGCCGGCCGGCTCACCCACGCCGTGGTCGCCGACTCGACCGACGCAGAAGCGCTCGAGCAGCTGTCCGTGCAGGAGTGCGACCGCGCGGTGGTCGGCATCGGTACGAATCTCGAGGCGAGTATTCTGACGACGTCTGTGCTAGTCGAGATGGGCGTCCCGCTCATCTGGGCCAAAGCCATCAGCAACTCGCACGCGCGGATCCTCCGCCAGATCGGGGCTCACCACGTCGTCCGGCCAGAGCACGACATGGGGCTGCGCGTCGCGCACCTGGTGCGCGGCCGGATGCTGGATTTCATCGAGTTCGACGACGACTACGCGATGGTCAAGACACTCGCGCCGGACTACATGATCGGAAAGACGCTCCGTGAGTCCCGCGTCCGGCATCAGCACGGCGTGACGATCGTGGCCATCAAGCGCGCGGGCGAGGGGTTCACCTACGCGACCGCCGAGACGGTCGTCTCCGAAGGCGACACGCTCATCGTCTCCGGAAAGATCACTGATACCGAGCGCTTCAGCGAGATCATCTGATCACCGCTTTCTCACCTGATCACCACTTTCTCACCTGATCGGCCAGCGAGCGGAGCCAATGGTCGCGTGCCCCGATTTGTCCGATCGGTCGAACGTTTGCTCCGCTGCCTGGCCGATCATGGACTTTACGATCTCTAGAACGCCGGGCAGACTGCCGCCCTGTGGACGTTGCCGATCTGCTGTACCAGGCACCGAACGGGGTCGCGACGTGGTCCCAGCTCAAGCCGCACGTCACCGAGCGGCAGCTGGCCATCGCCATGGGCAGCGGTCGGGTCGAGCGGGCCGGCCGCGGGGTCTACCGCCTCAGTTGGGCAACGCCTGATTACGGCATCGCCGCGGCTCTGCGGGGCACGCTCTCGCACCTGAGTGCGGCCAGGCACCACGGCCTGAGCCTGATTCGCGACCCGGCCGAGACATACGTGACGGTCCGCGCGAACCGCAGTGGCCTCAAGGCACCGAAGGGTGTGCGTGTCTTCTACCGCGACATACCGCCCGAGCGCAGGAGCGGCAATGTCACGGACATCGTCAGGACGGTGCTCGACTGTGCCCGTGACTGTCCGATTCCGGATGCGCTGGCCGTCGCCGATAGTGCGCTCCGCTACGGGAAGGCCGACCGCCGCGAGCTGCTCGAGGCCGCCGCGTTGTTGCGGGGCCACGGCTGCCGCCGCGCTCGCCAGATCGTTCGGTGGGCCGACGCCCGCGCGACGTCCGTCATGGAGTCCGCACTGCGCGGGCTGCTGTGCGAGGCGGGCCTGCCGATCTTCGAGCCGCAGCTGCCGATCAAGATCTCCACCGGCGACGTCTGGCACCCGGACCTCGGGCACGAGGCATTCCGCACGGTCATCGAGGCCGACAGCGTGCTCAATCATGCCGGGCCGGCGCGGCTGGAGATCGACGCCCAGAGATACGACGAGTTCGCCGCGGCCGGCTATGTGGTCCTGCGGTTCACCTGGCGGCAGATCACCGGACGGCCCGACTGGGTGGTCGACATGGTCCGGCGCACGCTCAGGCAGAGAGCCTGGGCTTGACCTCGGCGATCCGGCCGAGCAAGCCGTTCACGAAGCCCGGCGAATCGTCGGTAGACAGGTCTTGCACCAGGTTGACCGCCTCACTTATCGCTACAGCGTCAGGCACGTCGTCGCGGTAGACGATTTCGAACACACCGATCCGCAGGACGTTGCGGTCGACGGCCGGCATCCGGTCGAGCGTCCATCCGACTGCGTAGGTCGACAGCAACTCGTCGATCCGTTCCCGATGGGCGATGATTCCCTCGACCAGCGTGACGGTGTACTCGTTGAGCGGCGGGTCAGCGCTCGCCAGCCTGCGGGCGAGGGTGGCCGACACCTGCACGCCTTGCATCTCGGCTTCGAACAGGATGTCGAGAGCCCGCTTGCGGGCCTTGCTGCGGGCAGCCATCGCGGGTCTTAGGAGGCGCGGCCGAGGTACGAGCCGTCGCGCGTGTCGACCTTGACCTTCTCACCAGTGGTGATGAACAGCGGCACCTGGATCTCGAACCCGGTATCGAGCCGGGCCGGCTTGGTTCCGCCGCTGGACCGGTCGCCCTGCAGGCCGGGTTCGGTGTAGTCGATCGACAACACCACCGATGCCGGGAGCTCCACGAACAGCGGCGTCCCCTCGTGCAGCCCGACGATGGCGTCCTGGTTCTCGAGCATGAAGTGCTCGGCGTCTCCGACTACGGACTGCGGGACGTGGAGCTGGTCGTACGACTGGGTGTCCATGAACACGAAGTCGTTGCCGTCGCGGTACAGGTAGGTCATCTCGCGGCGATCAACAGTTGCGGTATCGACTTTCACGCCGGC
>DASTNZ010000107.1:0-2508 GCA_035762665.1 Jiangellaceae bacterium
GAGGAGCACCGCAGACTATGCCACCAGCCAGGGGTCGCCAGACCGGAAAGGTCCGGCGCAAGGAGAAGAAGAACGTCGCTCACGGCGTTGCACACATCAAGAGCACGTTCAACAACACAATCGTCTCGATCACTGATCCGCAGGGGAACGTGATCTCGTGGGCCAGTGCGGGCCAGGTCGGGTTCAAAGGTTCTCGAAAGTCGACCCCGTACGCCGCGCAAATGGCCGCCGAGGCCGCCGCACGCCGGGCACAGGAGCACGGCATGCGCAAGGTCGACGTCTTCGTCAAGGGCCCGGGTTCGGGCCGGGAGACCGCGATCCGCTCGCTGCAGGCCGTCGGCCTCGAGGTGGGCTCGATCCAGGACGTGACGCCGCAGGCGCACAACGGCTGCCGTCCGCCGAAGCGCCGCCGCGTGTGATCCCGCCGCCCACCAGAGCTCGATTGAAGTAGGAGACGTTCAACCATGGCCCGTTACACCGGTCCTATCACCAAGAAGTCGCGCCGGCTCGGTGTCGACCTCATCGGAGGCGACAAGTCCTACGAGCGGCGCCCCTACCCGCCTGGCGAGCACGGCCGGGGCCGCCAGAAGGAGAGCGAGTACCGTACCCAGCTGCATGAGAAGCAGAAGGCGCGGTTCACCTACGGCGTGCTGGAAAAGCAGTTCCGCCGCTACTACGAAGAGGCCAACAAGACCAAGGGCAAGACCGGCGAGGCGCTGCTGCAGATCCTCGAGTCGCGTCTGGACAACGTGGTGTACCGGGCCGGGTTCGCCCGTACCCGCCGCCACGCGCGCCAGCTCGTGGTGCACGGCCACTTCCTGGTCAACGGCCGCAAGGTCAACGTGCCGTCCTACCGGGTGACGCCGCACGACATCATCGAGGTCCGGCCCAAGTCCAGGGACACGACGCCGTTCCTCATCGCACGCGAAACACACGGCGAGCGGCCGGTTCCGGCCTGGCTGGAGGTCATTCCCGGCGACATGCGGATTCTGGTGCACCAGCTTCCGAGCCGCCAGCAGATCGACACACCGGTCCAGGAACAGCTCATCGTCGAGCTCTACTCGAAGTAGGCCTAGCGGGGTTCTACCCCGGCACACCCCGGTCGGTGGTCGCGCTTCTGGCGCGACCCATCGGCCACCACAACTGAACACCGAGGGGCCAAGCCCCGACCACACACAGGTTCTCCGCCGTGGACGACCACGGTGGGGGATGCGGGGGCGAAGCCCCGCAGGTATCGCGACTGTCATATAGCGGGCGTCGCGGGAAGGAACAGCACCGTGCTCATCACACAGCGACCCACCATCTCCGAGGAGACCGTCAACGACACCCGGTCGCGGTTCATCATCGATCCGCTCGAACCGGGATTCGGGTACACCCTCGGCAATTCGATGCGCCGCACCCTGCTCTCGTCGATCCCTGGCGCGGCTATCACTTCGATCCGAATCGACGGCGTGCTGCACGAGTTCAGCACCATCCCTGGGGTCAAGGAGGACGTCACCGACGTCATCTTGAACCTCAAGGAGCTGGTGGTCTCCTCCGAGCACGACGAGCCGGTCGTCATGTACCTGCGCAAGCAGGGCCCCGGAGAGGTCACCGCGGCCGACATCGCGCCCCCTGCCGGCGTCGAGGTGCACAATCCTGAGCTGCACATTGCCACCCTGAACGGCAAGGGCAAGCTCGAGATGGAGCTCACGGTCGAACGTGGCCGCGGTTACGTCTCCGCCGCGCAGAACAAGCAGCAGGACGCCGAGATCGGCCGCATCCCGGTCGACTCCATCTACTCGCCGGTGCTCAAGGTCACCTACAAGGTCGAGGCGACCCGAGTCGAGGGGCGGACCGACTTCGACAAGCTCATCGTCGATGTCGAGACCAAGCCGTCCACCCGGCCGCGTGACGCGATGGCCTCGGCGGGAACCACCCTGGTCGAGCTGTTCGGCCTCGCTCGCGAGCTGAACATCGAGGCCGAGGGCATCGAGATCGGCCCGTCCCCGGTCGACGCCCAGCTGGCCGCTGACATGGCGCTACCGATCGAGGACCTGCAGCTGACCGTGCGCTCGTACAACTGCCTCAAGCGTGAAGGCATCCACACCGTGGGCGAGCTGATCTCGCGCAGCGAGGCCGACCTGCTCGACATCCGCAACTTCGGCCAGAAGTCGATCGACGAGGTCAAGGCGAAGCTGGCCACGATGGGTCTGACCCTCAAGGACGGCATTCCGGGCTTCGACCCGGCGGCGGCTGTGGACAGCTACGGCGACGACGACCAGTCCTTCGCCGAGGACGAGCAGTACTAGGAATGATCACGTTAGGAGGGTGATCCCGGCCCGCTACCAGGCTTGCCAGTCAGGTGAGCGCCCGGATGCCCTCCTAACGAAGACGAGGAGATCGAGACATGCCCACCCCGACCAAGGGCCCCCGGCTGGGAGGCTCGCCGGCACACCAGCGGGCGATGCTGGCGAACCTCGCCACGTCGCTGTTCGAGCACGGCCGGATCACCACCACCGAGGCTCG
>DASTNZ010000108.1:0-2318 GCA_035762665.1 Jiangellaceae bacterium
GTTCTAGAAGGGCGGCCTATCGTCAGGGTCGAGAGTCTTCGTCGCCGGTTGTTCGACCTTTCCGGCATCAGCAGTTGGCGCTCGGCGCGGTACTGGCGGCAGGATCGACGGTTCGCAGTCGCACTGCTCGTCACAGTCACATGCAGCAGGCCGCGACTGCCACACGTACCATCCTTCCGGCGAACAATGCTCCCCGTCCTCGTCGGGCACCGGCAAAGGCAGTGGAGTGATGACTGGTGGCGGTCGCGATTCATGCCGGTGGCCGAGCGCGCTCGTCCACACTGTTACACCCGGCTCCGTGCACTCCACCCGCCATCCGGCCTCGTGCTTGAGCCGATGATCATGCCGACACTTCGGTTCAAGGTTGTCCTCGTCCGTAAGCCCACCCGCCGCATAATCCAGCCGATGATCTTGGTCCGCTACGCGAGCCGGCGCCCGGCAGGCGGGATGGACGCAGATGCGGTCGCGCATCTCCACCCACCTGCGCAGGCGCGCTCCGGGAACGCGCCGATGCCGGTCAACTGCCCCGGGAATGCCATGTGTCGGGCACGCACCGGCGATCTCGGCCAGCACTTGCTCCCAACCACCGGCCGTCGTCAATGACGACGGTGTCTGCACAATCGTGGTCAACATCTCGGCCGATACGGCCAGCTCGACCAGACCTCCTCGACGGCCATCTCGCTTGACCCGTGAACCGTGCGGGGCGCCTGGGCGCGCCCTCAGCAATCCTCCGCCGACGGCGTACCCGTCTCGGTCGCAGAGCACATACCGCCATTCGGCAGAGTGCATTCGCGCAACCAGGT
The DNA here is from genome assembly GCA_035762665.1 of Jiangellaceae bacterium. Taxonomy (GTDB): domain Bacteria; phylum Actinomycetota; class Actinomycetes; order Jiangellales; family Jiangellaceae; genus JASLBX01. Next base: position 804 of record DASTNZ010000108.1, read on the forward strand.
CACGGGCTTGGCCCGCTGGGACGTACCCCCACGGCGGAATCTGCCCGGGATGTTCGTCCCTGCCGAGCGCGGTAGACAGCTCTATCAGGAGTTCCGGGACCGCCCAGGATCTTGCCGGCTCCTGCTCGCCCGGCGTGGGATCCGTTCCATGCGCCGGACTTGCGCTGGTGCCCCCACTACCGCCACCGTCGTCGGTGCCGCCATCGGCACCACGGTCGCCACCATCCCCACCTTCGGCCCCACCGTCTCCGCCGGGTGGGTCACCTGCATCGACATAAGGATTGGCGAGCACATAGGCGGTGATCTCGGCGTCCGTCATCCCCTCGAACGTCCCATCGGTCATGCCGATGAACAGGTCCGATCGGATGTGGTCGATCGGGCGCCGATCACCAGCCCGCTTGCACGCCCGCGCCATCGCGTCGATGCGCTCGGAGGCCGCTGCGACTCGGTCGAGCGGCTGCTGGTAGCCGCCGAGATTGGCGGTGCCGTCCGGGTTCCGCGAACCGACCACTCGACGGGTCCTCACGGACTCGCGGTACTTCTTTTCGGCCCAGTCCGGATCGATCGCGAGGCACGCCCGCTTGATCCTGCCGATCAGCTCGCCCACCATCAACTGCGGTGCGTCTGGCAGTAGCTGATCGCACACGTCGCCGGCCTGGGCAGTCGTCAGTCCCTGGGTCCAGTCGACGAATGCGCGAGCCCGCGGCTCGTCCAGCTCGCCCCGAAGCATTGCCTCGCCGAGCATTGGCAGTCGGTCAAACACGTCCGTCGCCAGTCCGAATGTGGTAGCGGCACGCGTCCGAGACCACATCAGCGCGGCTCGCGCCTCCTCGCAAGAGAACTCGTTCGGTAACTTCGTGCGCTCCACCGTCGTGACCGAGCCAGGACGACGCAGCCCCGTCTCTCGAAGGATCGACAGAAACACGGCCCGGTCGTGGCACAACTGTCGGTACGCAGCCTCCAGGAGCCTTACGACGTCAAACCCGCACACCCGCTCGACAGGTAGTTCGTCGAGCACCTCGGCGAGCATCGGCCCCGGCGGAAGCAAATCCACCTCTTGCGGCACCGGAACGGGCGCACGCTCCCCGAACTCCGGTGGCTTTCCGGGCTGCAGGCCGGCCATGATCGAGCACCCCTGACGGATGATTAGGTCCAGCAAGGACTGCGCGCGTCACAACTCACACCATCGCGCTCATCACGTTGGGCTCTCTCGACGTCTCTAATCAAACACTATATCGAAACTTATGTTCACACAAGTCTAGAGGGCGCGTGAGCCATCGTTGAGTAAGAGACGCCGTGAGGGGCGCGTTCGGGGCGACCACAGTTCCGTCCGCGCTATGGCCACCGCGCTTCGTCTTCGTCCCCGTCAGGCAGCCAACCTGATCTTGTTGGTTTCCTGCAAGTGAAGGATTGACGCCTTACATGATCGGGCGTTCTATGACGGGAAGGTGTCACATCTCACATCTCACACCTCCCAGGAGGCGCTGTGGCCACGAGCACCACACGTACAGCGCC
>DASTNZ010000109.1:0-2751 GCA_035762665.1 Jiangellaceae bacterium
GGACGAGGTGCCGACCCGGCGCATCGTCGCCGAGGGCAGGATCTACCGGGAGATCCTGGACGCGGCCGACACCACCAAGGCGGACCTGATCGTCATGGGCTCGCATCGCCCCGAGCTCAAGGACTACCTGCTCGGCCCCAACGCCGCCAAAGTGATGCGCCACGCCGACTGCTCGGTCCTCGTGGTGCGGGAGTGAGCCGGGGTCTGGGCTCTGGCCTCACCGGCACCCCGCGTCGGCTGCCCCACCGCTGGCTCGCCCACGAGGCCGCTCTTCAGAGGAAAGCCGACATAGATCGGTATCACGAGGTATTGTCGCTCTTGACCCGATTCGGACGTGGCGGCAAGGCAGCGTAAGACGACGGTCGCCCACGGTCGCCAGCTGCTGCCGTTCACCTGATGCGCCATCGGACGTCCATGGAGCAGCCGAGGGGCAAACTCTGAAAGGCGCTTTCTTTTGCATACGGACCGTGCCATCGTTCCGCAGTGACAGCCGTATAGAGCTTTCAGTTCGCGCTGCCGTGGTGTCGGTGGTCAAACCGCTTTGCGAGGCGACTCGATTTGGATATCGACGCCGAACTTCAAACAGGAGACTTACCTTGCATATCATGCAGTCTCGCCGCGATTTTCTCACCATCGTCTCCGCCGCCGGCGCCGCGGGTATGCTTGGTGGCCGGTGCGTGCTCGCCGAGGAGGCGCCGCCGGAAACGACCACGATCCGGATCGGCAAGATCGGCAGCATTTGTCTCGCGCCTCAATACCTGGCCCACGAGCTTCTGCGGGCGGAAGGCTTCACCGACGTGCGCTACGTCGAATCCGAAGGTGGCAGCGTCTTGCTCGGCAAGATCGCCGGTGGCGAGGCGGATTTCACTATGCAATACGCGGCAAGTCTCGTCGGTGCGCTGGATGCCGGCCTGCCGCTCACGGTGGTGGCCGGCGTGCATCCCGGGTGCTTCGAGCTGCTCGCGCACGAGCCGATCCGGACCATCAGCGACCTGAAGGGGAAGAAGGTCGGTATCCTGGGTCTCGGCTCGAACGACCTCCGGCACGACCTCGTCGCCATCATGGCGGCGGGTGTGGGGCTCGATCCTGGCAAGGACATCGACTGGATCACCGATCCATTGGTCAAGCCGATGCAGCTGTTCGCCGAGGAAAGGATCGACGCATTCCTCGGCTTTCCGCCCGAGCCGCAGGAATTGCGTGCCCGCAAGATCGGCCACGTAGTCGTTAACAGCGCGGTCGATCGCCCCTGGTCGCAATACTTCTGCTGCCTGCTGGCCGGCCGCCGGGAGTTCGTGCGCAACGATCCGATTGCGACCAAGCGGGTGACGCGCGCCGTCCTCAAGGCCGCCGACCTGTGCGTCGCCGAGCCGGAGCGAATGGCGCAGCGACTCGTCAAGGATGGTTTTACCAAGAGCTATGGAGCCTGTTGCCGAATGCTCAGGTAACTCAGGAAGACTGGTCCTGGGGGACCAGGTCGGCTGATCTGATCGAGCCAGCCGTCAGTGGAAGGTGGCCCCTCGACCGTTTGCCGAGCGACGGACGCAGTGGGCGTGGAGCTTCTTCAGATTGTGAGCCACGCAATGCAGGGTCCACTCGCCGGCGCAGGCAGTGAGCCCGCGGACCATGAGCCGGCCCGCGCCCTGGGTTTCCTTCATCTGGCCGAAGACAGGCTCGACGGTCTGGCCACGGCGGCGGTAGAGGTCCCGGCCACGCTTGGTGAGGAGCTTGCGCTCCATGCGCTGGCGAGGAGTGAGGTCGCTGGGCATGCGCCCCCGCGGCGGCGGCAGATCACGTAGGGCTGCCTGCTGGCGATGATTTTTGCGGGTGGCGATCAGCAGCTCGGCCTCCGCGGTCTCGGTCTCGGCATTGGCCTCCGACCAGTACCCGGCGTCGGCCAGGACGGCGCCGAGCTCGACTTCCTCGCCGCTCACCATCGCCAGGTTCACCAGCGCGGCCGTAACCATCGGGTCGAGCTGCTGGACGTCGTTGGCGTCCTGTGCGAGCGCACCGGCGATGATGATCTGATCCTCGGTCACCATCGCCTGGGCGTTGTAGCCCTGCACCCAGCCCTTGGCCGTCTTCATGATCCCGCTGTCGGGATCGGTGGGGTTCGCCTTGGCCTGCGGGTCCACCTCGGCCGACGGCGGGGTCGGCTTGCGACCCCGCTTGCGCTGGCCGGTCGCGGCCTCCTCGGCGGCGCGGGCATCGACCTTCGCCTGCTGGGTTGCGGCCCGCTCGGTGGCTTCGCGGGCCAACCGCTCCTTGGCCGCAAGGAGGCGCGCCAGCCGGTCGTCCCGACGACGCAGCTCCGCCGGCAGCTCGTCACCCCGCAGCTCGCCATGGAGGGCGTCCTCGGCGGCATCGGTCGCCTCGGCTTCGCCCAGGATCGCCGCGACCTCCTGGTTGATCGTCTTGGCCGTGCGGTTCGCCGCCAGCGCCGCATTGGCCGCCACCTTCGTGCCGTCCAGCGCGACCACGCCCAGGCGCCCCAGACCGGCGGCCCGACACAGCCGCAGCACCGCGACGAACACCACCTGCACCCGTTCGGCGTGCCGTCGGCGGAAGCGCGCGAGCACGCTGTGGTCCGGCACGTGGTCCCCGACGATCATCCGGAAGCCCACGTCGCGCCAGCACAATCGCTCCACCTTGCGGCTGGAGCGATGGCCGTTGGCGTAGGCGTAGATCAGCACCGCCAACATCATGGCCGGCGCGAATGGCGCCTGCCCGGCCCCTCCCGTCCGATACTCGGCT
>DASTNZ010000110.1:0-2163 GCA_035762665.1 Jiangellaceae bacterium
CTGACCAGCAGGCGGTGCGCCAAGCTGACGGTCGGGGCAAGCCCTACGCGGCATTGAGGACCATCGCGTACCTCGTCGCTCATCGCGGGCAGCCCCGTCCGTCGTCTCCTCAACCCGATTACACGCTGTCGGGCACAGCCCGATTCACCGCTATGCAGGGACAGACGACGGACGCGGCACCAACCAGATGCTTGACGCAAACCGCCTTACGCTGATGACCGGACGTTCTCCCAGGAGGCACGATCTCGCATTCTCCGGTGGCGAGGTTCATCAAGGACCTTCGCAACTACTCGCTGCGCCGCGAGTTGCCGCTCCTAGGCAACACGGTGACGATCGGCCTGACCAGCGAAGCACCTTAGGGGATGTGCGCGCGGAGATGGAACTGTCGTGCTCATCACTGCTCACCTGGGATGGCTGGACTGCTCCAGCGCGGAACTTCATCCACGCATCAGGCGACAAGATCAGGCTTCGGGACGTTCTGACGCAGCACATCGTTCTGATCCGCGAACTCTACAAGTGGGTTGGAGAGCAGTACCACGGCTCCATCGATTCGAGATCGCGATGTTCAACGAGCTCGTCGATGAGCACAACTGGGCAATCTCGGGTGGGCGGGAAGGCGCACCACGACGCTTTGGTCGGCGCTAGGGATCTACAATGTGGATCTCGGTCAGAAGAAGATTGACGAGCTGCTGCATATCAGGAAAGGGATGCGTCCGAAAGGACGAGGCAATCGTCCATCCTTGGCCTGGCTAACGGATCGCCACCGCCTCGCGATTCGCAGCTCGCTTTCGCGGTGGCCGGCACGACCGCGTAGTAACGCGCCATCAGCGAGCCTGCTCCCGGCTATGGCAGGAGTACGAGTTTCCCCACGGACGCGGACTGCTCCAGCAGCTCATGTGCCCGGCGCGCATCGGTGAGCGGCAGGCGCTCGGCCACGACCGGGTGGATCTCACCACGACGGAGTAGCTCAAGCAGCACGCGGAAGTCCTCCCGAAACCACTCGGGGTGGCGGGGACCTCCACCCACCAGACGTGCTGGGCGACGTCCGGCCACCGGAAGCAATTGACGACTGTCGCGCAGCCTCTGGATCCGGTAGGCGAACACCTGCCGGCGGGGGGAGAGCAGGCTCCACAGCGCGACGCCGGCGGTCGTCGCGTACCACTCGACCCACCCTCGCCAGCTCTTGCGCCCGCCCGCAAGCGTGGAGTAGTGACCGAACACGACAAGCCTTCCACCGGGCCGCAACGCGCGGAAGGAGCGAAGCGACACCGCGCCACCGAGCCCATCGAGCACGACGTCCACACCGTCGCCGGTCAGCTCGCGCACCCGAGCCAGGAAGTCCTCGCTTTGGTAGTCGATCGCCACCGCGCCGAGCCGCTCGACCGCAGCGCGGTCACGCGCCGACGCGGTCCCGTAGAGGCGAAGACCGGCCACCGCTCCGAGCTCGAGGACCGCAGTGCCCACCCGGCCGGCCGCGCCGTGGACGAGCACCGTTTCGCCGCTCTTCACCTTCGCCATGCGGTGCAGCAGTTGATAGGCGGTCATGTAGGTCAGGACGAGACCCACGACCTCCGCCGGGTCCAGGTCCTCGGGCACCTCGACCACTTCCGCCTCCGGCACGCAGACGCGTTCCGCGTAGGCACCGTACGCGGTCAGCGCGGCGACGCGATCTCCCTCGCGCAGCCTCGAACAGCCCGGGCCGAGCTCCTCGACGCCCCCGACGAGTTCGTAGCCGGGCGTGAACGGAGGCTTCGGCACGCCGAGATACGTGCCGGCGCGCAGTTGGGCATCGGTGAACGACACGCCGGCCGCCAGAACCCTGACCCGGGCCTCGCCCGGCCCCGGTAGCGGATCGTCGTCCTCCACCACTCTCAACACCTCGGGACCGCCGAAGCGGTCGACAATGACACGCTTCACGCATTCACCGTTAACCCGGCTGCACAATCGGGCGAGGGTCGTTCGACTAGTCCGTCAGGGTCGTTCGTCCCGATGTCAGGCGCCCGTCCCCTCGACCGCCCGGCCCATCGGCCCGACCGGGCCGTCGACCGCGGGATCGCCGAAATGGTCGCCACCGTCCACGCGATCGTCGGCGACGACGCGTGGGCGACGGTGCTGGACAAGGGGTTTACCGTGAACCGGCGGTTCAACCGGATGCGCATCGAC
>DASTNZ010000111.1:0-3928 GCA_035762665.1 Jiangellaceae bacterium
CTTGCAGCCCGCGGGAGCGGGCGGGAAGGCTCACACCATGTCGACGAAGAGGAAGCGGCACACTCCTGAGCAGGTGGTCCGGAAGCTGACCGAGGCTGACCGGCTGCTCGCCCAGGGCGCCGATACCGCCGAGGTCGCGCGCCAGCTGGGCGTCAGCGAGCAGACCTACTTCCGGTGGCGCAACCAGTTCGGGGGTCTCAAGGCCGAAGACGCCAAGCGCCTCAAGGAGCTGGAGAAGGAGAACGCCCGACTCAAGCGGCTGCTGGCCGACGCCGAGTTGGAGAAGGACGCGCTCCGGGAGATCGCAGAGGGAAACTTCTGAGCCCGGCCCGTCGGCGCGCGGCCGTGAACCATCTTCAGCGCACGCTGAAGGTGAGCGAACGGTTCGCGTGTCGGGTGGTCGGGCAGCACCGATCGACCCAACGCCACACCCCGGCATCCCAGACCGTCGAGGACCCCGACGCCGCCCTGCGGGCGTGGCTGCGTGAGTACGCGGGCAAGCATCCCCGCTGGGGTCACCGACGCGCCTACCACGACGCCCGCGGTGAGGGTTGGACCGTCAACCACAAGAAGATCCAGCGGCTGTGGCGCGAGGAAGGCCTCCGCGTGGTCGTGAAGCGTCGCCGCAAGCGGGTCGGGTCCTCCACGGTGCCGCCGGTGCCGTCCGCGACCGGCCCGAACATGGTGTGGGCCATCGACTTCCAGTTCGACTCGACCACCGACGGTCGGCCGGTCAAGATCCTGTCGGTGGTTGACGAGCACACCCGTGAATGTCTCGGCGGGCTGGTCGAGCGCTCCATCACCGGCGAAGTGCTCGCCACCGAACTGAACCGGATCACGGCCACTCGTGGTGGTGGTGGCCCGGCGGTGCTGCGGTTGGACAACGGGCCGGAGATGATCGCTGCTGCGCTGGCCGAGTGGGCTGGCACGAGGACCGGGATGCTGTTCATCCCACCCGGGGAGCCGTGGCGCAACCCCTTCATCGAGTCCTTCAACGGTCGCCTGCGCGACGAATGCCTCAACATCCACCTGTTCTGGTCCCTGACCCACGCCAAGGTCACCATCGGCGACTGGAAGGAGGAGTACAACCACGACCGGCCGCACTCATCGCTGGGCTACCGAACCCCACGGGCCTACGCTGCGATCTGTACCCACTAATCGGCTCTCACGCGTCTGGTGTCGTATGCCCACATCGCGATCTCGACGCGGTTGCGGGCGCCGAGCTTGGTCATCAACGATGCGACGTGGGTCTTGACCGTGCTCAGGCCGACGAAGAGCTCGGTGGCGATCTCGGCGTTGGTCCGGCCCCGTGCCACCAGCGCGAGTACCTCCTCCTCGCGCTCGGTGAGCGGGTCGATGGGCTGGACCGGTACCACCGGCGCCTGGTCGGCGAAGGTCGCCAGCAGCCGGCGGGTGACGTTGGGGGCGATCAGCGCGTCCCCGTTGGCCGCCGCGTGGATGGCCTGCACGAGGAGCTCCGGCCCGGCGTCTTTGAGCAGGAAGCCGCGGGCGCCGGCGCGTAGGGCGCCGAGGACGTACTCATCGAGGTCGAAGGTGGTGATCACGACGACCGCCATCGGGTCCGTCACGTCTGGCCCGGCCAGGCGCCGCGTCACCTCGACGCCGTCGAGCCCGGGCATCCGGATGTCGACGAGGAGGACATCGGGACGCAGCCGGGTCGCCAGGTCGAGCGCTGCGAGCCCGTCTGCTGCCTCCCCCACGACCTCGAGGTCGGGTTGCGCGCCGAGGATCATCACCAGCCCGGTCCGGACCAAGTCCTGGTCGTCGGCTACGACAACACGGATGCTCATGCCAGCGCCTCCACCGGCAGCACGGCCTCGACCACCCAGCCACCCTCGGGCCCCGGCCCCGCGGAAAGCGATCCGCCGAGGAGCTGGGCGCGTTCGGCCATGCCCAGCAGGCCGAACCCAGGCTCCGGGGCTGGCCCCGGCTCGGTCTGTCCATCGTCGCTGACACGCAGCCTGACGGCGTCGCCCTCCCGGCGTACGTCGATCCCGACGCGGGTCGCGCTCCGGGCGTGCCGTACGGCGTTGGTCAGCGACTCCTGCGCGAGCCGGTAGAGCGCGGCGTCCACGGGTCGTGCCAGCCGGGTTAACGAACCGTCCAGCGAGACCTCGACGGTGGGCGTCGCGTCGGCGCGCGCCAGAGCAGGCAGGTCCGCGACACCCAGCTGCGGTGAGTAGGCGACGGCTTCCTCCTCACGCAGCACCCGCACCATGGATCTCATCTCCGCCAGGGTTCGCGACGCTTCAGACTCGATCGCGGCCAGGACCTCGGCAGCCTTCTCAGGCTGGATGCCGGCGACCACGCCACCGGCCTGCGCCTGCACCGCGATGGCCGAGACGTGGTGGGCCACGGTGTCGTGCAGCTCGCGCGCCAGCGCCACCCGCTCCTGATTGCGGATCTCGCGCTGTTGGCGATGCCAGAGGTCCGCGCGGTAGCGGAACACCGCCGCGAGGGCGACGAACAACAGCAAGAGGACGCTCCCGCCGAAAACGTCGGCCCAGCCCGCGGAGGAGGCGTACATCCCCAGCGCGACGACGACTGTCACGAACGCCGTCCCCAAGACCATCTCCCGTCCCGAGCCCCACCGCACCAGGGAGTAGAGCAGGATCAGGACGGCCATCATGGAGTAGAGGCCGAGGTCCCCGGCGTGTGCAGTCAGCTGCAGGACCGAGAGCAGCCCGGCGACGCCCCACCCGACCAGGGCGGCCATCAGGGGGCGGCCCCGCCGCCAGAGCAGGGCAGGCATCAGCGCCAGGGCGAGCACCGTCACAAGGGGTCGCCAGGCCAAGCCCGGCCGAACGATGCCCTCGACCAAGGCGGCGGCCGCGAACACGCCCACCAGTAGCCAGTCGAGCCGACCGATGGGTGGGGCGTCAGCAGGCCGCGGCTCATGCCAGATGGAGCGCCGGACATTGACCACGGCTCCAGCCTAGGGATCGGCGCGCCTCGGCGTACCCGCCGAAAGAACGAGAGAGAGACCATGCCATCGGCCAGGCGAACCCCAGCCTCCGGGCCGAGGCGCCCGCCGCCGGGCTCAGCGATCGTGGACCTACCGATCCTCACCACAACAACGGAGCCCATGATGAGCACACGTCAACCCACCACCACCACACTGGAAGACCAGCGGATCCCGGTGAGAGCGAAGCTCGCCGCAACGTGGACAAGCTTCATGTTCCTATACGCCTACGTGGACATTCTCAACTTCTTCACGCCCGGCGTCATCGAAGACATCCTCGACGGCATCGTCTGGGAGTTCGACATCACCCAGACCTTTTCGACCACGGCGCTGACCCTCATGGCCATCCCGATCCTCATGATCGTGCTGTCGATGACGCTGCCCGCCCGGGCGAACCGCATCACGAACCTCATCGTGGCCTCGCTCTACGTCCCCGTCACGGCATTCAACGCGGTGGGCGAGTCCTGGACGTACTTCTACGGCCTTGGCATCGCACTGGAATTGATCCTTCTCGCCCTCATCGCGCGGTACGCCTGGACCTGGCCCCGCACCGCACCGTCGGCGACCATGGCGACCATGGCGACCAGCCCGGACCGTGAAACCGTTCGCGCCCAACAGCAAGCGTGAACCCAAGAGCACTCCCCGTCCTGTTCGGAGCCATCTGCCTCGGTGCCGCGGTGTGGGCCTCCTGGCGGTTGGGACACCAACTACCACTGGGACGTCGCGTAGGGGCCTTCCAAAGCCCCTACCGGCAGGTCAGGTCATCGGATGCGCACACAGGCCCACCGCATCGTCGACACCGACCCCAAGCGCGGCAACATCGTCGTCCGCGTCACTGGCACCCGCCACGACGAGCCGACGTATCAGGTCCGCCAGTCCCTACCGAACACCCAGGAGGTCCCCGGTCATGATCACCACACCAACCGTGTCCGGGAAACCGGGTCA
>DASTNZ010000112.1:0-83997 GCA_035762665.1 Jiangellaceae bacterium
CCGTGCTTCCTGGTGGGTTGCTCGGTTGGGAGGCGCTGGCCAGCGAACCCGGCGCCGAGCGCTCGGACCTGCCTTTCCGCATCCCGCACGGTGAGCTGAGCGCACGGCTGCCGCGGCGGTTCACCGTGCTCCAGGAGCAACTGGTGGTGTCCGGCGCCAAGCGCTCGACCAGGCTGCTGGCCCGCGCGGCATAGATCACGGCATCAAGCGCGTCAAGGCCAGGAACTCGGCTCGCGATCGGGCATCGTCGCGCAACGCCCCATGCATGGCCGAGGTGATGGTGCGCGCGCCTCGGCCTGAAGACCTCGCAGTGACAGGCACGGGCGCTCGGTCACCGGCGCGGCGCTAGTCTGCGCTGCGCTGCTGTCCGTGGTGATCTTCCCGCCGATTGCCTTCGGCTTTTGCGCACCGCTCGTCGCAAAGGCACTGGCGTCATGGCGAGCGCTCGGCAAGTGCAGCGGCAACGAGGCAGGACGTAAGGGCAGGCACCAGCGAGTAGTCGCCTTACCTGCTCACGGCCTCAGCTGTGTGCGCTGAGCGTGCATGACGGCCGAGCACCAAATCTCCGTAGTGCTGCTGCCAGCCTGCACAAGGCTCCATGGTGTTGCTATGGCGACATCATGGAACCTTGGTGCACGTCATCGACAACTTCATGGAACCTTGGTGCGGGTCGGTCGCGTCACCGCGGATCCTTGGTGCAACCTGCCTCGTCGCGAACCGCCGCTGCTTGATCGTGGTCGGGCGAGGCTCTACACGTAGCTGGCGTAGGCCGGGATCGTCAGGAACGTCGGGTATTCCGGCCCCAACGCGACCTCCTCGAAGAGCACCCGCGCCTGCTGGACTCGCCGCCCGCGGCGAACGTCGCTCCCGACCTCGGCCATCACCTTAGCCGTCTCCTCCGCGACGATCCGTTCGACCAGTGGACGCGAGATGATCGTCCCGTCTGGCAGCTTGGATTCCGCGTGGATCCACTGCCAGATCTGCGAGCGGCTGATCTCGGCGGTCGCCGCGTCCTCCATGAGCCCGAAGATGCCCACAGCGCCGCGGCCACCGATCCACGACTCAAGGTAGCGGAGCGCAACGGCCACGTTCGTACGTAGCCCGGCCTCGGTGATGTCGCCGGGTGTGGCAGCGACATCCAACAGGTCCGCGGCAGTGACATGCACGTCATCACGCCGCCGATCGATCTGGTTCGGCTTATCGCCGAGTACGCCGTCGAAGACCTCACGAACCAGGTCCACCATGCCCGGGTGCGCGACCCACGACCCGTCGAACCCGTCCCGCGCCTCACGCTCCTTGTCCTCGCGCACCTGAGTGAACGCCTTCTCGTTAGCTGCCGGGTCCTTGGACGGGATGAACGCTGACATACCGCCGATCGCATGCGCTCCGCGCCGGTGGCAGGTGCTTACCAGCAGCTCGGTGTACGCCCGCATGAACGGGACGGTCATGGTGACGGCCGACCGGTCTGGCAGCACGAAACTCGCTCCGCGAGTTCGGAAGTTCTTGATCAAGCTGAAGATGTAGTCCCACCGGCCCGCGTTCAGTCCGGCCGAGTGCTCGCGCAACTCGTACAGGATCTCGTCCATCTCGAAGGCGGCCGGAATCGTCTCGATCAGCACCGTCGCCCGGATCGTGCCGCGCGGCAGGCCGAAGAAATCCTCGGCGAACACGAACACGTCGCGCCATAGCCGCGCCTCGAGGTGGCTCTCCAGTTTGGCCAGGTAGAAGTACGGACCGACGCCCCGCGCGATGAGCTCGCGGGCGTTGTGGAAGAAATACAGGCCGAAGTCGACCAGGCCGCCGACCATCACGCCACCGTCGACGGACAAGTGCTTCTCCGTCAGGTGCCAACCACGAGGGCGCATGACGATCGTCGCGGTCTCGTCGTTCAGTTCGTACCTCTTGCCATCCGGACTGGTGTAGTCGATCTGCCGCCGGATCGCGTCGTAGAGGTTGGCCTGCCCCTCGATCACGTTCGCGAAGTGCGGCGTGTTGGCATCCTCGAGGTCGGCGAGCCAGACCTTGGCTCCGGAGTTGAGCGCATTGATCGTCATCTTCCGGTCAGTCGGGCCGGTGATCTCGACCCGCCGATCGGCCAACCCCCGCGCCGGGGGCGGAACGCGCCAGGAGTCGTCCTCCCGGATGTGCCGGGTCTCCGGGAGGAAGTCCAGGTCGGCGCCGGCCGCGATCTGCTGGCGCCGCGTCTGCCGGGCCACGAGCAGGTCGGCCCGCCGCCCGGCGAAACGCCGGTGGAGCTGGGTGAGGAACGCCATCGCGGATGGCGTTAGGATCTCCGGTCGGCTCATCAGAACTGCTCCTCCTCCGTCGAGCCGCGCAGCGCAAGCGTGTCACTGTCCGGGTTCAGTGCGGTGGACACCAGGTCGAAATAGCCCGTGCCGACCTCACGCTGGTGCTTGACGCCGGTGTACCCGCGGGACTCGGCCGCGAACTCCGCCTGCTGCAGCGCCACGTAGGCCGGCATGCCGGACTGGGCGTACCGCTGGGCGAGATCGAACATCCCGTAGTTGAGCTGGTGGAAACCGGCCAGCGTGATGAACTGGAACTTGTACCCCATCGCGCCGAGCTCGCGCTGGAACCGCTCGATGGTGGCGTCGTCCAGGTGGGCGCGCCAGTTGAACGACGGGGAGCAGTTGTACGCGAGCATCTTCTCAGGGAACTCCGCGTGGACCGCCTCGGCAACCTTGCGGGCCAGTTCCAGGTCCGGCGTGCCGGTCTCGACCCAGATCAGGTCGGCGTACCGGGCGTAGGCCAGCGCCCGGGCGATCACCGGTTCGACGCCCGGAGTCACCCGGTAGAACCCCTCGGCCGACCGCTCGCCCGTGACGAACGGCTGGTCCGTGGGGTCGATGTCAGAGGTGATCAGCTTGGCGCCCAGCGCATCGGTGCGGGCGACGATGATGGTCGAGACGCCCATGATGTCCGCGGCCAGCCGGGCAGCGTTGAGCGTCCGCACGTGCTGAGCAGTCGGAACGAGCACCTTCCCGCCGAGGTGGCCGCACTTCTTTTCGGACGCCAACTGGTCCTCGTAGTGAATTCCGGCTGCACCGGCCGCTATGAGTGCCTTGGCCAGCTCGAACGCGTTGAGCGGACCACCAAAGCCGGCCTCCGCGTCTGCGACTATCGGCGCGAGCCAGTCGAAGCCGGGATCGGTGCCTTCAGAGAAGGTGATCTCGTCCGCACGTAGCAGTGCGTTGTTGATCCTGCGGACGACCGTGGGCACCGAGTTGACCGGATAGAGGCTCTGGTCCGGGTACGTCTGCCCAGCCGCGTTGCCATCGGCGGCGACCTGCCAGCCGGACAGGTAGATGGCCTTCAGTCCACCACGGACCATCTGCACAGCCTGGTTACCGGTGATCGCGCCGAGGGCGTGCACGTAGTCGGAGGTGGTCAATAGCTCCCAGAGCCGCTCCGCGCCGCGCCGGGCGAGGGTGTGCTCCTCGCGGACTGTGCCACGAAGCCGCACGACGTCCTCGGCCGTGTAGGTGCGCTCAACCCCACGCCAACGGGCATCGGTTTCCCACAGCCGAACCAGTTCGGCGGCCTCAGCGGCGATGCGATCGCGGACCCTGAAATGAGGGACAGTCTCCGGCCGGGTGGCCTCGAGCGTGAACGTCATGATTGCTCCTAGCTTGTGAAGGTCTTGCTAACTAACACTGTGTGTCCTGTCAAACAACCTTCACTACCGGTACGCTGGGTGAATATCCGCGAAAATTCACCCTTAGAGAAATGGTGAGCATGGCATGGACCTCATGACGTTGGGCCGGCGCATCCGCCATGCCCGCAAGGCTCGTGGTCTGACGCTCGGTCAGCTGGCCGAGGCGGTCGATCGGGCTCCGTCCCTGCTCTCTCAGATCGAGAACGGCAAGCGCGAGCCCCGGCTCACCCTGCTCAGGGCCATCGCTGACGCGGTCGGCGTCGAGATCACCGATCTGATGAGCGTCGAGCCACCGTCTCCCCGTGCGGCCCTGGAGATCGCCCTCGAACGCTCCCAGCGCAGCTCGCTCTACGCCTCACTCGGGCTGCCGCAGGTGTCGGTCAGCAGCCGGCTGCCCACTGAGGTACTCGAGGCACTGGTCGGTCTGCACCAGGAACTCGAACGGCGGGTGACCAGGCAGCTGGCGACGCCGGAGGCGGCCCGCCGGGCGAATGCAGAGCTGCGCCGCCAGATGCGCGACCGCGACAACTACTTTCCCGAGATCGAGCAAGTGGCCGCGGCGATCTCTGCGGCCACCGGCCATACGAGCGGGCCGCTGACTGAGCGCGGGATCAGTGAGATCACGTCGCACTTGGGCTTCACCCTGCAGCGCGTGGCCGACCTCCCACGCGCAACACGGTCGATCATCGACCTGAAGCACCGGCGGGTCTACCTTCCCCTGTCTGGTCCGCGCGGTCACGACCCGCGCACCATAGTGCTGCAGTCGCTCGGCCACGTTGCGCTCGGCCACGACGACCCTGCTGACTATGCGGACTTCCTGCGCCAGCGGGTCGAAGTGAACTACTTCGCAGCGGCGCTGCTGATGCCCGAGCGGGCCGCCGTCGGCCACCTGCAGCGCGCGAAGGCCCAGAAAGCGCTTGCCATCGAGGACCTGCGCGACTTGTTTGCGGTGTCGTACGAGTCCGCCGCCCACCGGTTCACCAACCTGGCCACACACCACCTCGGGCTACCTGTTCACTTCATGCGGGTGGGCGAGGACGGCGTCATCTACAAGGCCTACGAGAACGATGACGTAACGTTCCCGACGGACGTCACGGGCGCGATCGAGGGTCAGATCGTCTGCCGGCGGTGGGCGGCCCGGGCGGTGTTCTCCGCTGCCGACCGGTACGCCACCCACTACCAGTACACGGACATGGACCGCGGGACTTACTGGTGCACCACCCACGTCGAGCGCACTGCTGAAGGCGAGTTCGCCATCGACGTTGGCGTCCCGTACGCGCACTCGAAGTGGTTCACCGGTCGCGAGACCACCATCCGGGCGCGCTCGACGTGCCCAGACCCATCGTGCTGCCGCCGGCCACCCACCGCGCTTGCCGACCGGTGGGCCGACTACGCGTGGCCGAGCGCCCGCGTGCACTCTCATTTGCTCGCGGCCCTACCCCCCGGCACGTTTCCAGGCGTCGACGTCACCGACGTTTACGAATTCCTCGACCGCCACTCTCCGTCGACACAACACAGCGCGTAACCTTTTGCCCGGCTGCCGCGATGACAGAGCTAGGGGCCAACGCCGATTCGGGAGGAAGCGCTGGCGATCGGGGAAGCATTCGACGATGTGCTCGCCGCGGCACGTTCGGGGGCGCCGTGGGCGTTCGAACGGCTTTACGCGGACTTGTCGCCGCAGGTTGCGAACTACCTGACGCTGCGCGGAGTGACCGAGCGCGATGACGTCACGAGCGAGGTCTTCATCGCCGTCTTCGAGCGCCTGGCAACCTTCATCGGCTCGGAGGCCAAATTCCGCTCCTGGGTGTTCGCGATCGCCCACAACAAGGCCGCCGACGTGCACCGGCGCGAGATCCGTCGGCCCTGGGCAGAAACCGATCAGGACGCCATGCTGGATCGGCCGGGCGGCAATGTAGAGGACGAGGCGATGTCCAGCCTCGGGACGCAGCGAGTCCGCCGGCTGCTCGACAGCCTCCCAGACGTACAGCGCGAGGTGCTCCTGCTACGCATTGTCGCCGACCTCACGGTGGAGCAGGTCGCGGCCGCGCTCGGCAAGACAAGCGGCGCCATCAAGCAGCACCAGCGGCGGGCGTTGACCCAGCTCCGGGCAAAACTCCAGCACGAGGGTGTAACCCTGTGACCGGCTGGCGCGATTACAGGGTTGAGATGTACGCGCAGCAAGAACTAGACGACGCCACGGTCGAGGCCGTGCTCCGCGGTGGCCCAGTGCCCACCGAACTGGAGCCACTCGCCGCGGCTCTCCGTGCCTTGCGCGCGCTCCCAGGGCAGCCGGTCCGCCCGTCCGTCGAGCTTGCCGCCCGGATGGCCACCGGCGATTTCGCCAGCGCTGTGGCGCCGCGACCCAGCCGCCGCAGCGCTGGTCGATACGCGGCGCGACGGCGGCTCGCAGCTCTGCCGCTGCGCGCCAAGATCGCGGCTGGCAGTGCGATCGTCCTCGGCGGGTTCGCTAGCGCCACTGCCGCCGGCGCCCTCCCCGAGCCGGCCCAACAGGGCGTCGAGTCGGTGATCGAAGCCGTCACTCCGTTCGAGTTCCCCGATTCGAACGACTTCGGCCAGGACGTGTCCGACGACGCTAACGACGGCGGTGTCGACGGCCAGGAGATCAGCGAGCGAGCGCAGGAGCAAGGTGACGAGCCGCCCGATACCGGCAGCGGCGAAGGAGACGAGTCGGCGGTGACGCCGTCGACGCCGGATCTCAGTGACCCTGCAGGTCGGTCTGACACCACGCCACCGGCCGGCAAGCCGGCTGAGCCAGGTCAACCAGACGGCGCCGGCCAGCCGGCCGACAAGGGCCACTCCGACGAAGCAAGCCAGCCTGAGTCCGGCGACCGACCCGACGATTTGCCGGCCGAACCAAGATCTACGGACTAACCCCACAAGCCCCCGGGTGCGCCCCCCCGAACCGCACCCGGGTGATGCGGCCCCGGTACCCCCCTAATGCCGGGGCCGCCATTCTTT
The DNA here is from genome assembly GCA_035762665.1 of Jiangellaceae bacterium. Classification (GTDB taxonomy): domain Bacteria; phylum Actinomycetota; class Actinomycetes; order Jiangellales; family Jiangellaceae; genus JASLBX01. Next base: position 6,656 of record DASTNZ010000112.1, read on the forward strand.
CGGCCTGCCGTCGGACGCCACTACGTCCGGCGGCAGATCATGAGTTCGGTCGTCGGGCTCTCGGTTAGCCACCGGGTCAGCCCGCGCTCGATCGGATAAAGTGCCGCACCGGCGAGCCACCCGGTCAGCTCCGTAAGGGTCGCCGCACGCAAGGCACCTCCCCAGATCTTGCGCCACGCGATCGGCGCGTCCACCTGGGCGTTCATCAGAACGAGCATCGGCACCCGGCGCACCACCTCGAACCCGGCTCCAGTAAGGAGTGCCTGGATGGCCGAAGCCGACCGGTTGACCTGGCGCTCCCCCCGCTGCTCAGCACGGTGCAGGAAGTTCTCGGACAGCACGAAATAGCCGCCCGAACGAATCACCTGAGCGATGCCATCAATTGCCTCCTCGTACTGCCCGTCATCGGTGATGTGGAACAGCACGTCCATGCACGACACCATGTCGAACGATGCCGGCCCGAGCTCGCTTGCCACGTCCGCGGCGTTCGCCCGGACGAATTCGACGTCCGGGAACCGACGGCGGAGCCGGTCCACGGCCGCGTCGGTGAGGTCACAGCCGACGATCCGACGGGCACCAGCGTCCCGCCAGCACTCGATGTAGAAACCCGTGCCCGACCCGATATCGAGGACTCGCGACGCCGCTCCGACGTCCAATCCCGCCACCTCGCGAGCGAACACCGCGCGCCGTACCCGATACATCCACGAGTTGAATGCGCGACCGAGCGCGTGGTAGCCCACCCCCGACTCGGTCCAATCACTTCCGAGCCGACGTTCCCAGAAGACCCGCAACTCGGCATCGCCGCTCATATACCGAAGTTCTGCCCGACTGTGCTGCTGTTATGCGTCGCTCCGCGACACCGTTCTTGACGTTGATCACCTTTGCCGGTTATGGTCGGCGTCGGAGGCCTTCCAGCACCTGCGGGAGGCCGTTTTCCTGCCGCGACGTGTGCAGAACGGGGGTGAGGGACATGCCAGGCGGTAGACCGGCGCAGCTGACCAGCGACGATCCCAGCCATAGTCACTGGCGGCAAACGATGAACTGCCGTGCACACCACCCCTCACCCAGGTGTAACGAAGCGCGCTGACCACTTCGCACGTCCAGTAGCGATGGTCCCCGGACGCGGACGCCAGGGTGAGCGGGGACGCTTAAACCCTGGAGTTACGCCATGCCCATCAACGAGCTTGTCCAGCACGACCGACTCCACACTGACGAGTCCACGCAAGCACCGGAGCCCGTTTCGTACGGTGTGACCGACGCGGCGATCACTTCTGCGAGAGGAGGGGCCGTGGGCGCCGACGCGCTGCGCGAGATGCGCGACCACAACGACGTGGCAGGCATGCAGAAATGGCTTGCCGAGCACCCTCCCTACGAGATAGCCGACGAGATCCGGCGGTCGGACGACATCACCGCAATCCTGCTGTTCCGCCTGCTGGATAAAGACCACGCCGTCGAGGTGTTCGAGGAGCTCGATCCCGACAACCAGCAGAACGTACTCTCCGGCTTGCGCGACCCGGCTTTCTTCGAGCTCGTCGAGGCGATGGACCCCGACGACCGAGCGCGACTGCTGGGTGAGGCACCGGCCAAGTTCGCACAGCGTGTCCTCGCCGGCCTGAGCCCGCACGAGCGGGCATTGACGGCCGACTTGCTCGGCTACCCCGAAGGGTCGGTCGGCCGGATCATGAGCCCGGAGTTCGTCCTGCTTCGCCGTGACCTCACGGCCGAGCGGGCACTGGCCCAGGTCCGGGCGCGCGGCGGCAACGCGGAGACCGTGTACACCCTGCCGGTGACGGACGCGCAGCGCCGGTTCAGTGGCGTGGTGGCACTGCGCGACCTGGTGCTCGGTTCCCCTACAGACACCGTCGCCAACTTGGCGGACACCGACGTACCTATGGTCCAGGCCACCGACGATGCCGAGGCCGCAGCGCGCCTGATGCAAGAAGCCAACTTGCTGGCGCTGACCGTGGTCGACAGCGAGAACAGGGTCGTCGGGCTGCTGACCATCGACGACGCCGTCGAGATGATCGAGGCCGCCGACTCCGAAGACATCGCCCGCCAGTCTGCGGCCGAACCGCTGACAATCCACTACATGGCGGCCAGTGTGCTGAAGGTCGCTCGCTCGCGAGTTATCTGGTTGTTGTTGCTGGTCGCGGCCGCGGCGATGACGGTCAGCGTGCTTGCGGCGTTCGAGCAGACTCTCGATTCGATTCCCAAGGTCGCGTTCTTCGTCCCGATGCTGATCGGAACCGGGGGCAACGTCGGCGCACAGGCGGCCACGGCGGCGGTGCGCGCCCTGGCGCTTGGTGAAGTCCGTTTTACCGACGTGCTGAAGGTGGCGTGGCGGGAATGCCGGGTCGGGTTCGCACTCGGCGTCATGCTCTCGGTGCTCGCCGGTGGCATCGCCATCGTCTTCGCGGACGCCCAACTCGCGGTAGCGGTGGTGATCGCCCTCGTCGTCGTGTGTACATGGGCGGCCGTCGTCGGATCGACCATGCCGCTGCTCGCCCGGCGCGTTGGCATCGACCCGGCGGTCATCTCGGCACCGCTCGTCACGACGCTTGTGGATGCCACCGGTCTGCTCATCTACTTCCTGGTGGCGATCTCGATCGTCGGCGTCTGATCAGACCGGCTCGGGCAGCGGCTGCGGCGGCAGCGGCCCGGTGTACTGCCCTATCGGGCGCATCCGCAGCGGCCGCTCGGCGTACTCCTCCAATGCGTGGGCCACCCACCCGGCCGTTCGGGCGACGGCGAAGATCACTTCGCCGGCATCCGGCGGCATTGCCGTAGCTACGCTTAGTGCGGCCAGCGCCAGGTCCACATTGGCGGGCAGTCGACGTTGGCGGCTGACCGTCGCGATGACGTCGTGAGCCATACGAAGGGCCGGCTGCGATCCGGGGATCTGTTCTAGCAGGCTGAACAACAGCGTCGCCCGCGGGTCTTCGGATTGGTAGATGCGGTGCCCAAGCCCTGGGATGCGCCGGCCGGCACGCAAGTGGTCGGCCACGACTGGCGCGGCGGACCCGTGATCCAGGGACTCGGCGAGCATCCGGTGGGCCAGCCCACTCGCAGCTCCGTGCAGCGGACCCTCGAGCGCGCCCAACCCGGCGGAGACAACCGCATAAGGGTGAGCCCTGGCGGACGCCGCAACCCTGGCAGCCAGGGTGGAAGCGGCAAGATCATGGTCGATCAACAGCACGAGGGCCGCGTCCAGGCAGCGGATTGCCGGCTCGGTCCGCTCGGTAGCCGTCAGCCGCGGCCACAGTCGTTCGGCCAATGAAGCCCCGGTAGGTATGTTCCGGCCCAGCACCGGCAGGGACTCCACCAGCGTGGCGATCATGCTTCGCGCCGTCGCGGTGACCACGACGTCCGCGAGCTCGAACCGGAGCGGATCGGCCACCGCCGCGGCAACCACGGCCACCCGCAGCTTGTCCATCAATGCGCTGTGCGGCGGGAGCGCATCGATCGCCGTGCGGGCCGTGTGGACAGCATCGTCCGGCGCGGTGAAGCGGGCGGCCGGCACCAGCTCGCCGGTCCACAACCACTCGGCGACAGTCTCGTACGAGTACCGCCGCGCGAGCTCGATCGCGTCTACGCCCCGGTAGTAGTACCGGCCATCGTCGATCAGCGTGATTCCCGTGCGCACCACTTCCCCACCGCCCCGGCGCTGGCGTGCGGCGAGAGTGTCCACCTGCTTGGGATCGAACGTGCTGCTGCGCCCGCCCGGACCCCGCTCGCTGGTGAGCAGCCCACGGCTGACGTAGGCGTACACCGTTTCTGGTTTGACTCCGAGGCGGCGGGCGACCTCCTGAGTGGTCAGGCGAGTCATAGTTGATCCAATCAATATATGTACGCTTGCCTCAACTGTAGAGTGCAGGGAGGCCATCATGACAACCATGTCTCCGATCGAGGTACCGCGCGGACTCGCCGGTGTCGTCGTCACTGACACCGAACTTGGCGACGTCCGCGGCCGCGAGGGCTTCTACCACTACCGGGAGTACTCGGCGATCGAGCTGGCGGAGAGGCGGACCTTCGAGGACGTCTGGAATCTGATGATCGACGGGACGCTGCCGTCTCGTGCGGGCCGCGAGGCCTTCATCGGCCAGACCGCTGCGCTGCGCGTCCTACCCCCTGAGATCGTCGCGGTTCTCCCAGCGATGGCCACGGCCAGCCGCACGTCCGGGCCGTTGGCCGGGCTGCGCACAGCGCTGTCCCTGCTCGGTGCCCAGGCCGGGTTCCGGCCCGTGTACGACATCGCCCCGGAGGAGCGGCGCGCCAACACATTGCGGGCCTGCGCGGCCGTTCCCACCTTGTTGACCGCCCTACACCGGCTCGCCGAGGGACATGAGCCGATCGAGCCGCGGGACGACCTGCCCCATGCGGCGAACTACCTCTACATGCTGACCGGTGAAGAGCCTGAGCCGGAACGGGCCCGGGCGATCGAGCAGTATCTGATCTCGACGATCGACCACGGGTTCAACGCCTCGACGTTCACCGGCCGCGTCATCGCGTCCACGGGCGCGGACGTCGCGGCATGCCTCGTGGGCGCGATCGGCGCACTCTCGGGCCCACTCCATGGCGGTGCGCCGAGCCGGGCGCTCGACACACTGGACGCCATCGGTACGCCGGACAACATCGACCCATGGATTCGCGACCGGGTGCTGTCAGGTGACCGGATCATGGGATTCGGCCACCCGGTGTACCGCACCGAGGACCCGCGCTCGCGGATGCTCCGCGGCATCGCCGAGCGGCTCGCTGCAGCGTCCGGCCGCGACCAGGATCGCGCGCTCGTCGAGTTTGCAGCCCAGGTCGAACGGCGAGTGCTCGGCATCCTCGCCGAGCTCAAGCCGGGCCGTGAGCTGCACACCAACGTCGAGTTCTACGCCGGTGTTGTGATGGAGTTGTGCGGTCTGCCGCGCTCAATGTTCACGCCCACGTTCGCGGCCGCCCGGGTCGTCGGCTGGAGCGCGAACATCATCGAACAAGCAGCCGAAAGCAAGATCATCCGCCCCGCAGCCCGGTACGCCGGCCCACCCCCGCCGCAACCCGTCCCCGCCGTGTAGTTCGATCACGTTCGGCAGGCGGCGCCACGTACCTACAGGCACGCGGCCGCGGAGGTCCGTCTCCATGCCTGGTGGGCGGCCCACCACCGTGGGTAATTGGCGCTTCACAACGTCGGCGACCGGCGCTCGAGCAGCACCGTGTCGCGCCACTGCCCGTCCAGCTGGGCGATGCGTTCACGTACGCCGACGACGCGGAACCCAGCCCACTCGTGAAGCCGGATGCTGGCCTTGTTCTCCGGAAAGATCGAGGTCTGGAGCGTCCAGAAACCCGCGTCATCGGTGGCCCGGACCTGTTGGGTGATCAGCACCTTGCCGATCCCCCGGCCCCGCATACCGTCCCCGATGTAGATGGACGACTCCACGACGCCCGCGTAGCATTCGCGGGACGAGACGGCCGTGACCGCCGCCCAGCCGACAACGTCGCCGTCGAGTTGGGCGACCCAGCGCTGGCCGGCGAGCCATTTCCGGTGAAGGGTAGCCCGGCTGGGCACCCGGGTTTCGAAGGTGGCGTTACGGGTGGCGATTCCCTGGGCGTAGATCCGGCGTACGTCCGGCCAGTCGGCGTCCTCCATGGGCCGGATAGATACCTCTGTCGTCACGGGCCAATCATCGATCACGAGGTGTGGAAGGCCGCGAGCGCCTCGTGCGTCACCTCGGTCATCGGAAGGCCGAATGCTGCGGCCATCGAGAACCACCGTGCTTCGGCTGTCGAACCCCCGACCTCGATCGCCGCGGCATGGCGAGTCTCCTCGACCTCCACATCGTAGAAAGCGCGGACACCGTGCCAATCGATCGGGAACCCCTCCGGCCCCACCTGTTCCGGCTCGTGGTGGCTCGCAACACCGAGCAGGCGCTGGATGTGGCCGACCTGGCCAGTCTCTTCGAAGAGTTCGCGCAGCAGGGCGTCGTCCGGCTGCTCGCCGAAGTCAGTGCCGCCGCCGGGAAGGTGCCACCGGCCGGCACCCGGATAGCCTTCGGCGATGCGCGTCAGCAGCACCTGGTCATTCGGGTCGTGAACGACGGCGTAGGCCGCGAACCGCTGCACTCGGCGGCGCCCGTCCGGGTGCTCGGTGATAAGGAATGATGGCAGGTCAGGGACGCGCTCAGGCGGCAAGTCCACGGCGGTTAATGGCAACTTGAGCGCGTTGGCGGCGAACGGCCGAAGTTGTAGCGCCGCGGCCTCGTCCCGGGTCACCCACCGGGCCTGATCCACCTTGGGCGAGACGGGTCCGCCGGGCTGGCCATCCGCCTGCGCGGTGTAGATGATCCGGTCCGTGTGGAGCGTGCCCTGCTGGTCGGACAACACCCGAACGTCCGCCACAACGTCGAGCACCCCGTCGACCGCAACCGCCAGCGCGGCTTCATCAGCGGCCTCCCGAGCCACCGCACGCTCGGGATGTTCCCCGTGCCACACACCGCCGCCGGGCAGCGTCCACACTCCAGGCGTCGCTGATCGATCAGACTCGCGAACCAGCAGGACCCGGTCGTCGTGATCGGCGCAGACGGCGTACGCGGCCACCCGCCGCAACGGCTCAGTCATGGCTAGCCAGTGTTGCGGCGGCGTGTCGCGAGATCAACGACCGACAAGCCGCGAAGTCACACTTTCGCTGAGAACTTTGCCCACGTAAGGTGTATTCGCCGATGCGCGACCGCCTTGATCCGAAAGGAGCGTCCCGTTGGGGCACTTGAATCACTTCAGCTATGGCCTGCTCACGCCCGCCTTTGGCTACCTGGTCATGACGATGGCCGCAGCGATCGGGCTGCGGTGCACCGTCCGGGCACTCGACACTCAAGGTGGCTCACGCCGTAACTGGCTGCTCGTCGGCTCGACGGCAATCGGCGCCGGCATCTGGACACTCCACTTCATCGCGATGCTCGGCTTCGGCGTGATCGGCTCGTCGGTCCGGTACAACGTCCCCATCACCCTCCTGAGTCTCGTGCTGGCGATTCTGGTCGTCGGCATGGGGGTGTTCATCGTCGGCTACGGGCGCTCGCGCACGTTGTCGCTGATACTCGGTGGGCTCGGCATGGGCCTGGGAGTCGCGACGATGCACTACAGCGGCATGGCCGCGGTTCAGGTGAACGGGACGATCCAGTACAACAGTGGGCTCGTTCTGCTTTCAGTGCTGATCGCGATCACGGCCGCTACGGCCGCGCTGTGGCTCGTCCTGAACATCCAAGGATTGTCCGGGGCACTGGGTGCCGCGCTAGTCATGGGTCTGGCTGTCAGCACGATGCACTACACCGCCATGGCAGCCGTCGGCGTCGAGCTCTCAACAGGGGTCGAGGAACTCACTGGCGCCACTGCGATGCAGTTCATCTTCCCGCTTTCGGTCGGCATCGGCGCGATCCTGTTCGTCGCGTTCACGGTGGTCGCCGTGTCCCCGATCGAGGAAGAGCGCGGCGAGGCGGAAGTGGCCATGCGGCTGCAAGCTCTCCAGGCTCGACGCGAGCAGTTTGCCCAGCAGATCGAGGACCAGATCACCGCCAGCGAACGACACCCGTCGCCACGCCGCCGCCAGCCCAGCAGCAACAAACGGCCCACGCGACAGATCACCTGATCGCCGCTTACGCACCTGATCGTCGCGCTGCGGCGATCAGGTGCGTTTAAGTGCGCGTCACCGGCGCATTCGCATCGCACATGTCGGCCGCCCTCAGCTCTCCTCCGGCATGAGCAGCCAGCATGCTGCGTACAGGATGATGCCGCCGCCGCCGAAGATCGCGAGCGCCACGAAGATGATCCGTACTATGACCGGATCGACGGACAGGTACTGCGCGATACCACCAGCGACGCCGGCCACCATGCGATCGCTTTTGGACCGGGTGAGCCGTTTGTTATCCATGAGTTCCAGCCTGCCTCCTTCGGCGCTGAAATCAACCCGGATTGCGGCTTCCAGACGCGCGACGACCACATGGCCGCGCGTGCGCTGGTGACACGGCCTTCAGTCCTCGACGACGATGCCTTGCGTCGCAGCCAAGCCAGGACCGATCTCGATGAGCTGGCCACTGTTGATCACTGCACCGCGGAGTGAGTCGTAACCGTCGGCGATGTCTAACGCGCTGGCCCCCCGCGGAAGTCGACCCGCTTCAGCGTGGCCCGGGCAGCCCCAGGCCCCGTAGCTCGGTGCCCGGGAACCGAACGTTGGTCAACTCAGCGTCGGCCAGGTCGACATCGGTCATGGCGCAGTCCTCGAACGTGACCTCGGCCAACAAAGCGGCCCGAAGGTTCACCGAATCGAGCTTGCATCCGGCGAACGTGACTCGGCGAAGCTGGGCACCGTATGCCTCCACTCCGGACAGTGCGGATGCCAGCACGGTCGCGTCGAGCCACACCGATTCGACAAGTTCGGTGCCGACGATCCGGCTGCCCGACGTGGCGCGCCAATGCCTCGGCGTACGCGAGGTCGGACAACTGTTGAACCACAGCCACGCCGTAGAACCTAGTGGTTCAGTCCGACAGAACTCCCTCGCCCACCTCGCCCGTCGCAAGGTAGAGCAGGGCACGGCCGTAGGCCTCCTCGGGTTCGTCGGCGGATAATGCGGTCCGGTGACCATCGACCTCCAGCTCCACGTGGTACCCGTCGCCGTCGCGCGACAGCTGGACGAACGCGCCGCCGAGCAGCTCCCTGAGCTGCGCCTCGCTCGGGAGCCACAGTGCGGCCTCCTGTTCCACGGAGTCCAGCGCCCATTCGACGGTGCCGTTGAAGCCGATTACCCGCCCGGTCGGGAACTCATGGACATCGATCGTCATGTGGCTGAGCACGAACACATCGTCGTCCATCCCGCGATCGGGTAGCACGAACCGGTCACCGGGCGCGGGCTCCCACCGCACTCCCGCGGCGCGCAATCGCTTGGCCAGTTCGACTGAGATCACCTCTCCATTGTGAGCACAAGTCCGACACGGAGGCGTCTTCTGCTTCTGCAAGTTGCGGCCGAGCTAGCCTGGCGGACGTGGCGAGCTGCACAACGGCGAGCGAGACTTGCCCTCAATGTCACCAAGCCGACCTTCGTCCGTACGGCAATGGTTCGAAGTGGATATGTCCGGAGTGTTACTTCTTGCTCCCGTGCTGCGAAGGCGGCGATCTGGGGGACCACGTCGAGCCAGCGGAAAACGAGCAGTAAGCAGCCTGGGCAATCCCTGCCGGATGTGATCGCGGTCACCAGGCGAGCACTGAACTCGCCCAGCGGAACTCGCCTGGGCCAGCCATAATCTACAGCCATGACCGTTCAGGGGGATCAGACATGGGGGAACGTCGGCGCGACCGTCACGAGCATCGCCCACGTACCCGGGTACGAAGCACCGCGCCAGGAGCCGGCTCGGTTGAAGCCGGTGACTCGGCGAGGGCGGCTGGTACTTGCTCGTTACGACGCTGACGTGCTCGAACTCGAGACCGCGCACGGCCGGGTCGAGCTGCTTGGGCCGTACGGCACCGAGGCGCATGAGGGCAACGAAGTCGAGATCGTCGGATTGCCCGACCCGACGTCCAAGCACCCGACCGAGCTGCCGGCCCTGCTTATCCAGCAGATGCGCCGCCTGGGCTGAACTTGAGCTACTCGCGATCGTCGGCCGGCAGACCGGTGTCAATCGGCATACCCGCGGCCATCCAGTCGTGTGTCCCGCCGGCGACGTTGCGGGCATCGAATCCGAGCTGGACCAGGAAATGAGCAGCCTGCATGCTCCGAGCGCCGACAGCGCATACCAGGTACAGCGGCTGATTGCGGGGGAGTTCGGGATACCGAACCGGTACCGTCGCCAGCGGCATCAAGATCGCCTCGGGGATGTGTCCGCTGGCGTACTCGCCGGGCTCGCGAACATCAACAACCACTGCACCTTCGACCGCTGCGGCCGCAAGTTCGTGCACGCTCACCTCGTCGGGAGTGTTCACGCCGCGCTCACGAACACGTGGCTCGCGTCCTGATCACTGAGGCTGACAGGCTCACTGCCAGCCGAAACCGTGACGCCCTCGTCCGTCCGCGCAACGGTGATCGTGACTCCGGGGCGTACGCCTGCCTGGTCGAGCGCGGCCAGCACCTTCTCGTCCGTCTGCAATGGCTCGCCGATGCGGTTGATGATGCGCGTCGCGCCCACGCCCTCGTGCCCTTCGAGTGGCGCCATGCCGGGCGGCGCCGGCTTTGGGCGCGCAGGACTGCCTAGCTCGTCGAGCCCCGGGATGGGGTTTCCGTACGGGTCCTCAGTGGGGTCTTGCAGCAGACCGACAAGACGCCGCTCAACGGCTTCGGATATGACGTGCTCCCAGCGGCACGCCTCGTTGTGGACCAGCTCCCACGGCAGCCCGATGACGTCGACGAGCAGCCGCTCGGCAAGCCGGTGCTTGCGCATCACGCGGGTGGCCAGTGCCTTGCCTAGCTCGGTGAGTTCCAGGTGACGGTCAGCTTCAAGGTGGACTAGACCGTCGCGCTCCATGCGCGCAACAGTCTGGCTGACCGTTGGCCCGGACTGGTGCAGGCGCTCCGCGATGCGGGCGCGCAGCGGCACCACGCCCTCCTCCACCAGCTCGAAGATGACCTTGAGGTACATCTCCGTGGTGTCGATGAGGTCATTCACCCCGTACTGCTCCTCGTCGTCGTGCCGTAATAGTTCAGCCTATCCTCACTTATCGTGCTGACAGTTAGCGTGCTCAGCCTCAAGGGTGGGGTGGGCAAGACGACCGTGGCGCTCGGGCTCGCCGGTGCCGCGCCAGCCTGCGGACTTCGCACGCTCCTGGTCGACCTGGACCCGCAAGCCAACGCGACCGTCGCCGTCGTCCCGGACGAGATCAAGTTCACCGCCAATGACGTCCTGTCAGACGCGCCAGCCGTGTCCGCCGTCGATGCGATCACCACGACCGCATGGGGGCCGGATGTCGTACTCATCGCGAGCGAACCGGCTCTGGCGGTACGCAACGCGGACGGCAAGCTGGGCGAGCACCGACTGCGCACAGCGCTCAAGGGCGTTGCGGGGACCGACCTGATCATCATTGACTGCCCCCCGAATCTGAGTCCGTTGATCACGAATGCGCTCGCGGCCAGCGACCTTGCGCTTGTGGTGACCGAGCCGACCATGTTCTCGGTCACGGCCGCCCAGCAGTCTCTGGCCACCATCGATCTCGTGCGCCAGCGCTTCAACCTGCGATTGCAGCCGGCCGGCCTGGTTGTCAACCGGGCCCGGCTCCGGTCGGTCGAACACCGCTTCCGCATCGCCGAGTTACGGGCGGCCTACCGAGAGCTCGTTCTTAGCCCTGTGCTGCCTGAGCGCTCGGCAATCTCGCAGGCTCAGGGCAGTGGGCGCGCGATCCAGAGCTGGCCGACACCAGGCGCACGGGAAGTCAGCCGCATCTTCGCGACCTATTTGGACCGGCTGCTCACTTCGAAGACCCGGGCGGCGCCGTTGACGAGAGGCGTGCGATGAATTCTGTACCCAAACCGCGACCCGCGCTGCGTCGGTCCGATGACGGCACCGTCCACTTGATCGGAAGGCCGGCCTCGTCGCTTGCCGTCGATGCCGTGACGGACCGGATCAGGAAGAAGGACAAGATGGACGAGGTCCAACTCGTCGTGACGCTGTCCAAACGGGTGCGCAAGCAGCTTCGGCGCAAGGCCGAGCAGTACGGATGGACGGCCGAGGAGGCGGCAGCTCACGTCCTGCGTGCGTGGGCCGACAGCTAGGTTCGCGTCGCAACACGTTACGGGACGTCCACCCACTGGCCCTTGGCCATCACAGCCCGAAGCTCGAAGGCGCCGTCCAGGACGACCAGGTCGGCGTCCAGCCCCGAGCGCAGCTCACCAACCTGCCCCGTCAGGCCGAGCAGCCGTGCCGGGTTGCCGGCCGACATCCGGACAGCGTCCGGCACTGACACCCCCGCCTCCACGACGAACCGGAACGCCCGGTCCATGGTGAGTGTGCTGCCCGCGATCGCACCTCCGTCGACCAGGCGGGCGACGCCGTCGATAACCTGGACAGCGAGATCGCCAAGGACGTAGTTCCCATCCCCCGCGCCGGCGGCGTCCATCGCGTCAGTGACCAGAACCACCCGATCCGCACCCGCAGCGCCGATCGCCATCCGGACGATCGCCGGATGCAAGTGGACGCCGTCGCAGATCAGCTCGACCGTCACCCGCTCGTCCTCGAGGAGCGCTGGGATCGGACCGGGCTCGCGATGATGCACCGGCCGCATCGCGTTGAACAGGTGCGTAGCCACTGTTGCGCCGGCGCCGATTGCTGCCCGGGTCTCGTCGTACGACGCGTCGGTGTGCCCGATCGCCCCGATCACGCCCTCACCGGCGAGTAGGGCAACCGCATCGGTCGCATACGGCAGCTCGGCAGCAAGCGTCACCATCTTGACCGCCCCGCGCCCGGCGTCGAGCAACCCGCGCACGACCTCCGGCTCAGGTTCGATCAGCAGCGCAGGATCGTGCGCGCCGCACCGTTTCACCGACAGGAACGGGCCCTCCAGGTGAATTCCGGCCAGCACCCCGTCCTCGACAAGCTCGGCGAGTTCTGAGACGGCCGCGACCAGGGAATCCGGTGTGCCGCTCACCAGGCTGGCCATCGTCGTCGTCGTGCCGTGTTGCCGATGGAGTGCCGCAGCGGTGACCGCCTGATCCTGATCGCCCGGGACGTACGAAGCCCGGCCGCCACCATGCACGTGGATATCCACGAAACCCGGCACAACCCACGCGCCGTCGAGCTCGTGGTCGCGCGGCTCGGGGGGTTCACCGGAGCCGAGCCTGGCGATCGTTCGGCCGTCGATCTGCAGCCAGCCGTCAGCAAGAATGCCGTCCGGGGTCACGATCCGCCCACCCGAGATCATGGTCATGGCCGCCCGCACCTTCCATAGGACTGCCCGATTGCGACCGAGCCACCGTACCGCCTGCCGGCCAGCTACCGTCTGCGGCATGACGTTGACTGTGGACCACCGCTTCCGCGGGCCATCGGACTCTGGCAACGGCGGGTACGTGTGCGGCCTGCTGGCCTCCCGCACGGCCGCGGCACCGATCGGGTTCGGGTTCGTCGTAACGCTGCGCGAGCCGCCACCACTGGATACCCCGCTTGCCGTCGTGTCCGAGGGCGACGGGGTTCGGCTCATGCATGGGGATGCGCTGGTAGCCGAGGCCGCCCGGTCACGGCTGGACGTCGCCGCTGTGCCGCCGGTGGACGTCGATGCGGCCCGAGCTGCGTCCAAGCATTACCCCGGCTTCCAGAAGCACCCGTTCCCCGAATGCTTCGTCTGCGGGCCCGACCGCAAACCGGGCGATGCCCTGCGACTGTTTCCCGGCCGGCTCGGCGACGGCCGGACGGCTTGCGTGTGGACCGTCACCGACGAGTTCGCCGGCCGACCAGAACTGGTGTGGGCGGCGCTGGACTGCCCAGGCGGATGGTCGGCCGAGATCGAGGGGCGCCCGATGGTGCTCGGTCGGATGACTGCCGCCGTCGACGCCCTGCCGGAAGGCAGCGAGGAGTGCGTCGTCATGGGTCAGTTACTCGGCTCTGAAGGCCGTAAGACGTGGACCGCATCCACGGTGTACGGGGCGGACGGCCGGGAGCTCGGGAGGGCCCACGCCATCTGGATCTCCATCGCATGAAACTCACCGCGCCGGCTCGCGGCGACTTGATCGCCGGGGTCAGCGTCGCCCTCGTCCTGATCCCGCAGTCGCTGGCCTACGCCGAGCTCGCCGGGCTGCCGGCAGTCCACGGTCTGTACGCAGCGGCGGCAGCGCCGATCGCCGCCGCTGCCATCGGCTCGTCCCCATACCTGCAGACCGGTCCGGTCGCGCTGACCAGCCTGCTCACGCTCGGCGCCATCGCGCCGCTGTCGCCGACCGGAACCGCTGAATTCGCGGGACTTGCAGCCCTGCTGGCGCTGCTGGTGGGCATCGGCCGGCTCGCCTTGGGGCTGTTGCGGTGGGGCGCGCTGTCATATCTCATGTCGGTGCCGGTCGTGACCGGGTTCACGGTCGCGGCCGCCGTGTTGATCATTGCCTCCCAGGTACCTGCCCTGGTGGGCTCCGACGTGCCGGCCAGCGGCAACCCCTTGGAGACCGCATGGCGCGCCATATCGGAACCAGGCGCCTGGAACCTGGCGGCGATCGGCATTGGCGCGCTGACGGTGCTGATCGTGCTCGTCGGCCGGAAGTTGCTTGCGGTGTTCCCGTGGGTGCTCGTGGTGACAGCACTGGGGCTGGCCGCGGTCCGGCTGGACCTTATCGATGTGGATGTCGTGGGTCAGGTCCCGAGCGGCCTTCCGCAGCTCAGTCTCGCCCTGCCCTGGTCCGACGTCCCGTCTCTACTCATCCCGGCCTTGGTGATCGCCGTCGTGGGATTCGCCGAGCCGGCATCAATCGCCCGCCGCTACGCGACCATGGACCGGCGACCATGGGATCCGGACAAGGAGTTCGTGGGTCAGGGCCTGGCGAATATCGGCGCGGCCGTGGTCAGCGGTTACCCGGTCGGCGGATCCTTCTCCCGGTCGGCCTTGAACCGTCAATCGGGCGCGCGCACCCGCTGGAGTGGCGCCATCACGGGTTTGGCCGTCCTGGCGTTCTTGCCGTTCGCCGAGGTGATGTCCGACCTGCCGACCGCCGTACTGGCCGGCCTGATAATCGTCGCCGCGGTGTCGCTGATCGACATCTCGGCTTTCCGGGAGTACTGGCGGCACTCGAGGCCGCAGTTCCTCGTTGCGTTGCCCACGTTCGCGGCGACGCTCCTGCTCGCCCCGCACATCGAACGCGGCCTGCTAATCGGCATCGGGCTGGCACTGGCTGTCCATCTCTGGCGGGAGACGCGGCTCGACGTCGACTCGTGGCGGGTCGAGCGGACGCTGTACGTACTGCCCCACGGTGTCCTCTATTTCGGTTCGGCGCCGGCTTTTCAGGCCGCCATCAACGAACTGCTCGCCGACAACCCGGACGCCGATATCGTGGAGATCGACCTGCATCGCCTCGGCCGGGTCGACTTGACGGGCGTCTACGCGCTACGCGACATCATGGACGCCGCCACAGAAGGCGGGACGACCGTGCATTTCACCCGTATCCCTCCTCATGCCGCTGAGCGCATCGACGCGGTCCTCGGCCGGCGCCGGACAACCGATCCGACCTGAGGTGCTCGCTTCAGGTGACTCCGCGTTGTGGCGCAGCGTTCAGTAGGCTGCCACCGCTTGGAACGCTCGCAGCCGGTGTTTGGGACGACTTGATCTCAGACGCGGACGGCCGGAGCACCGGCGACCCAGGCAGTCTGGACGCCGAGGAACCGGCCGATATCGGCCACCTCAATGTCGATACCGGACCGCACGTCATCAGCGAGCGGGCCGAACGAGCGCACGGTGATGTTCATGCTCCCGGATCGCCGGACGGCCTCCCACGTCCCAACGGCCTGCCCGTCGGCCACGACCGTCGGCATGACGTAACCGCCCCCGGTCCACACCGAGTGGGCGTACGGCGGCGGCACGATCAGCTCTCGTGTCCGGTAGCCCAGCAAATAGGGGTCGAAGTGCGGGAGCAGGCGAACGGACGATCGCATTGGGACCCTGGCTTCGTCGACGGAGCCGAGAGTGCTCCAAGCCTGCCGTGCGTCGACTGCCGGCAAACCCGCCCAGGCAGCGAGGTCGCGGGCGTCCGTCGGGCCGTACGCCGCCCGAAACCGGCGCGCGAGTTCAGCCAGTGCCTTGGTCCTGGTGCGCCGCTCGGGACGGGGCTCACGGGCGATCCAGGTCGGCTCGTGGCCCCGATCCGGCCCGAAACACAGCCGCCCGCTCAGCGCCGCGTGACGGATCAGATGGATGCCACGCTGACCGCTGGAATCGATGCCGGCCGTCTCGAGCGCTTCGAAGAGTTCGGCCCGGGATCGAGGTTGCCCGTCGGCAAGCGCCTCGCTGAGGACGGCCGACGAGCTGTACACGGTCTCGTCGTCCAACCCGAGCTCACTGCGCCGGCGGGCCGATCGCGCGATGATCGTTTGCCGGACGAGACCCAACAGCCAGTCGAGATCCTCGGCTGCCACCAGGTGTAGCGTCCCCCGAAAGAGCCACGTCCGGACCAATTCGCCCGCTGCTTGCGCTGCAGCGACGTCGACCGCGGTCGTCCCACTGGCCCTGGCCCGGATCGCAAGCGCCGCGGCCGAGGGCAGCTGGGCCTGAATCCCGATCAAGTGGCGAACGACGTCGACCGGACGCAGGGATTCGCGCGGAGGTGCCAGCATCTGCGCGGCGGCCCGGGCGGTCCGGGTCGCATCCACCGCGGCGAGGTTGGTCACGACCGCGGTGACTCGATGATCGGGCGCTTGAGCGTCGCCGCCGATGCGGTCCGGCGGACGTCCACAGGTCCGACGGCGTACCGGTCGCCCAGGTTTTCGGCCGCGATTTTTTCCTGCAGCTTGAGAATGCCCTGCAACAGTGCCTCCGGCCGCGGGGGGCAGCCCGGCACGTAGACATCGACTGGAATGACGTGGTCCACGCCCTTGGTGACCGAGTAAGAGTCCCAGTACGGTCCACCCGAGTTCGAGCACGCTCCGAACGAGATCACGTACTTCGGCTCGGCCATCTGCTCGTACAGCCGGCGGATCGCCGGAGCCATCTTGTCCGTCACCGTGCCCGACACGACCATCAGATCAGCCTGCCGCGGCCCGGGGGCGAACGGGATCACGCCAAGCCGGATGAAATCGTGGCGGGCCATCGACGCGGCGATGAACTCGATCGCGCAGCACGCCAGGCCGAAGTTGAACACCCACAACGAGTACTTGCGGCCCCAGTTGAGCACGACCCGTATCGGGTCCGGCGCGACGCGCTGCAACGCTCCCACGTCGCTTGTCCCGCGGGTCGGCATGCCCAGGTCGGTCACTGCCATGTCAGCACTCCCCGCTTGACCGCGTAGACGATGCCCGCCGCCAGGAAACCAAGGAACACGAACATCTCGACCAGGGTCACCGCGCCGAACGCCGGGTCGGCAAAGACCGTCGCCCATGGGAACAGGTACACGACGTCGACGGCGAACACCACGTACAGGTACGCGTACACGTAGTAGCGGACGTGCATCTGCGCCCAGCCCTCGCCTATCGGATCGACCCCCGATTCGTAGCTCATCAGCTTCTCCGGGGTCGGACGCCTCGGCGCCAGCAGCCGGTTCGCGCCGTAGGCGAGGCTGACGAAAGCCACGCCGGCCAGCCCGATCACAGTCGCCACGACATACGGCGACAGGAACGCGTCCACCAGCGGCTCCCACGATCGTTTGGGTACTCGACACGTACCAACTTACTCGTCGCTCCCCCCCACTGTCGCATGATCATGTCGGATCAACAGGGCATGTCGTGGCCTAACCCCACGTGATCACGGAGACGGACCCTTGTATTGCGAACAATCTCGTGGTCAGATTCCCCCGTCAGAGCGTCCCCACAATGAGGTGGAGCCATGTCGAAGCTGCGTCTGGCCGCAGCAACCGCCGCCGCGTCTTTGATCACCGTCGCCCTGGTGCCAGCGGTGGCGGTCCCTTCCGAACCGGTCTCCAGTTCCCGCTGCGACCCGTTCGACGACGCCGCCTGCGTGCTGCCGTTCCCCAACGACTACTTCACCGTGCCGGACCCGGAAACCGACACGGGCCTTCGGATCAACTTCGGCGAGACAACCCTGCCCGCCAACGCACTCGGAGTCCACATCGATCCGACGGAGTGGAACCGAAACGACGGGTTCAGCCCAGGCTCGCCGATCCTGACGGAGGTTCCCGGCATCGACCTCGAGCAGACGGGCGCCGCCCCGATCACCGACATCGGAGCGTCCCTGGCCTCTGACGCACCCATCGTGCTGATCAACGCACTCACCGGGGAGCGTCACCCGTACTGGGCCGAGCTCGACTCCCGGGCCACCGACCCGGACCGCCAGTTGCTCATCGTCCGTCCTGCCCGCAACTTCGACGAAGGCACCCGCTACATCGTCGCAATGCGCAATCTTCGGGACGCGGACGGCAATCTGATCGACGCACCCTCAGCCTTCGACCGGTACGTGTCCGGACGGCCGCCGAATGTTCCCGCGGACGATCCACGGTTCAAGCACACCAAGAAGATCCTGGCGGAGTTGCAGCGCGCCGGCGTCAACCGGCATGAGCTGTACCTCGCCTGGGATTTCACCGTCGCCAGTGAACGCAACCTCGCCGAGCGCGCGCTTACGATGCGCGACACGGCCTTCGACCTGCTCGGCGACGAGGCTCCGGGCTTCACCGTCACGAGCATCGAGAACGAACCATTCGGCCCGGACTCACCGGTCGGACGGGTGGTCCGCGGGACGATCCAGGCGCCGTCGTTCCTCAGCGGGAATGGTGGGCCCGGGTCACGCCTGGTCTACGGGGCGGACGAGCTGCCGACGGTGACCGGCACCCAGAGCACCGATTTCGTCTGCACCTTGCCACGGCGCGCGTTCGACGAGCCGGTCATGCCGGTGGTCTACGGCCACGGCCTGCTCGGCAGTCCACATGGCGAAGGCACCGCCGGCAACATCCGCCAAATGACCGCCCTCGGCTTCGGATACTGCGCAACCAAGTGGATCGGCATGGCCGATGAGGACATCCCGGTCGTCATCGGCCTGCTTCAGGATTTCTCGCGGTTCTCGACGCTGCCGGACCGGATGCAGCAGTCGTTCGTCCAGTTCTTGTTCCTCGGCCGGGCCATGATCCACCCTGACGGATTGGTCTCGCACGCGGCGTTCCAGAACGACGACGGCGAGCCGGTGCTGGACGTCGACGCCGGGCTCGCCTACGACGGCAACAGCCAGGGCGGCATCGCGGGCGGAGCACTCACGGCGCTGGCGCAGGACTTCACCAACGCCGTCCTCGGCGTTCCCGGCATGAACTACTCGACGCTGCTCGACCGGGCCTTGCCGTTCCAGAACTTCCGGCCGTTCTTCGAGCCGGCGTACCCGGATGCGCTGGACCGGCAGATTGTCATCGCCGCCGCGCAGATGCTGTGGGACCGCGGTGAGGCCAACGGTTATGCCCACCACATGACGGACGACCCAATGGCCAGCACCTCCGCACACCGCGTGCTCATGCATGTGGCTTACGGCGACTTCCAGGTCGCTCCAATCGCGGCCGAGGTGGAAGCCAGAACCATCGGCGCCCAGCTACGCGTGCCCGCTGTCGAGGAAGGCCGGCAACCGGACGTCGAACCGTACTGGGGAATCGAGCCGATCGAGACCTACCCGCATGCCGGTAGTGCGCTGGTGATCTGGGACTTCGGAACACCGACTCCGCCGCTCGGCAACCTGAATCCGTTCCCGCCGGAGTTCGGCTCGGACCCCCACTCGCGACCGCGGGCCCACCCTGCCGCTCAGGAACAGAAGGCGGTGTTCATGCGCACTGGCGAGGTCGTCGACACCTGCGGCGCCGGGAGCATCTGCCCGCCCGCCGATTGATGTACACGCGGCGCAGTATGTTCGGCCTTTGGCGATCGACCGGACGTAGGATTGACAGGGAAGCCAAGGTGTGCCCAACTAGGCGTTGGTCCCACCGGGCGAATGCTCGTGAGGAGGCGGCTACCCGCGGTGAGCGCCAAGCAGATAACTGAGCTCGACCGTGTCGTCATCCGGTTCGCTGGCGATTCCGGCGACGGCATGCAACTCACCGGAGATAGGTTCACGTCCGCGACTGCCGTCTTCGGGAACGATCTGTCGACCCTGCCGAACTTCCCCGCCGAGATCCGTGCGCCGGCGGGAACGCTGCCAGGGGTGTCGAGCTTCCAGGTCCACTTTGCCGACCACGACATCCTTACCCCCGGCGA
This sequence comes from Jiangellaceae bacterium, assembly GCA_035762665.1. Taxonomy (GTDB): domain Bacteria; phylum Actinomycetota; class Actinomycetes; order Jiangellales; family Jiangellaceae; genus JASLBX01. Next base: position 26,471 of record DASTNZ010000112.1, read on the forward strand.
CGCGCCCGACGTGCTGGTCGCGATGAACCCGGCGGCGCTCAAGGCCAACCTGGACGACCTGGCCAAGGGCGCGACCATCATCGTTGACACTGCGGACTTCACCCCGCGCGCGCTGAAGAAGGTCGGCTACGACACCAATCCACTCGAGGACGGCAGCCTGGACGGCTACCAGGTACACGCCCTGGACCTGACCGGCATGGCGACCGAGGCGCTCAAGGAGTTCGGCCTCACCCGAAAGCAGGCCAGCCGGGCGAAGAACATGCTCGCCCTCGGCCTGCTGTCGTGGTTGTACGGGCGTCCTGTCGACGGCACGATCAGGTTCCTCCAGACCAAGTTCGCCCGCAACGGGACGATCCGCGACGCCAATATCACCGCCCTGCGGGCAGGATGGAACTACGGCGAGACGACTGAGGACTTCGTCGTCCGGTACGAGGTCAAGCCGGCGCCGATGCCATCCGGCACCTACCGCAATATCACCGGCAACCTCGCCCTTGCCTACGGCCTGATCGCGGCATCCAGACGATCCGGTCTGCCCCTGTTCCTCGGGTCGTATCCGATCACACCGGCCAGCGACGTCCTGCACGAGCTTGCCAAGCACAAGCGGTTCGGAGTACGGACGTTCCAGGCAGAGGACGAGATCGCCGGCATCGGCGCCGCCCTGGGGGCCGCGTTCGGTGGTGCCCTGGGGGTGACGACCACTTCCGGTCCGGGCGTCGCGCTCAAGTCCGAGACGATAGGCCTCGCGGTTTCCCTCGAGCTACCTCTGATCATCTGCGATATACAGCGCGGCGGTCCGTCCACCGGTCTGCCTACCAAGACCGAGCAGGCCGACCTGTTGCAGGCCATGTTCGGGCGCAACAGCGAGGCGCCCGTCCCCATCGTCGCCCCGTCCTCCCCCGGCGACTGCTTCAACGCCGCGCTGGAGGCCGCCCGGATCGCCATCACCTACCGGACGCCGGTCTTCCTGCTGTCGGACGGTTACCTGGCCAATGGTTCCGAGCCGTGGCGGATCCCTACTGTCGACGGTCTACCGGTTATCGATCCCGCGTTCGCGACCGAACACAACCACCAGAACGGTGGCGAGCCGGAGTTCTGGCCATACCTGCGTGATCCCCAGACCCTGGCCCGCCCGTGGGCGGTGCCCGGCACTCCAGGTCTGGAACACCGGATCGGCGGCATCGAGAAGTCCGACGGCTCGGGCAACATCTCTTACGATCCGGAGAACCACGACCGGATGGTCCGGCTCCGGCAGGCCAAGGTTGATGGCATAGCCGGCATCCCCGACTTGGCGGTCGATGACCCGTCGGGATCTGCGCGCCTTTTGGTGGTCGGCTGGGGCTCGACGTACGGGCCGATCGGTGCGGCGGTGCGGCGCGCCCGGGCTGCCGGTCATCACGTCGCGCAGGCCCACTTCAGGCACCTCAACCCGCTGCCCGCCAACACCGGCGAGGTGCTGCGCCGCTACGACAGAGTGCTCCTACCTGAAATGAACCTCGGCCAACTCGCCCTGCTGCTCCGGGCGAGGTACCTGGTCGACGTGATCGGATACAACAAGGTCCGCGGGCTTCCCTTCACCGCCGAAGAGCTCGCAACCGTCATCAAGGACGTGATCAACGGTGACTGAGACGATCATCGAGCTTGGCCTGCCCGGGCTCCGCGACGTCCCCACGACCGAGGCCCCCCAGACGAAGAAGGAATTCACCAGCGACCAAGAGGTCCGCTGGTGCCCGGGCTGCGGCGACTACGCCGTCCTGGCCACCGTCCAGGGCTTCCTGCCTGAGCTCCGGCTGCGCCGGGAGAACCTCGTGTTCATCTCCGGGATCGGATGCTCGTCCCGCTTCCCGTACTACATGAACACCTATGGTCTCCACTCGATTCACGGCCGTGCTCCCGCCATAGCGACGGGCCTGGCGGCCACCCGCCCGGACCTTTCGGTGTGGGTCGTCACCGGGGACGGCGACGGGCTGTCGATCGGCGGCAATCACCTGATCCACGCCATGCGGCGCAACGTCAACCTGACCATCCTGTTGTTCAACAACCGGATCTACGGGCTCACCAAGGGCCAGTATTCGCCCACCTCCGAATTCGGAAAGATCACCAAGTCGACGCCGATGGGGTCGCTGGACACCCCGTTCAACCCGGTCTCGCTGGCACTTGGCGCGGAGGCGACGTTCGTTGCCCGAACGATCGACTCCGACCGGGCCCACTTGACCTCCGTGCTGCGCGCAGCCGCCGCTCACCGCGGCACCTCGTTCGTGGAGATCTACCAGAACTGCAACATCTTCAACGACGGCGCATTCGAGATACTCAAGAACCCAGACAGCAGGGACGAGGTGCTGATCCGGCTCGAGCAGGGCCAGCCCATCCGGTTCGGGGCGGACCTGCATTATGGCGTCCGGCGCAACCCGGAGACCAGCGTGATCGAGGTTTGCGACGGTGGCGATTCGGGAGTGCTCACCCACGATGCTCATGCGGACGATCCATCGCTGGCGTTCGCGCTGTCCCGGCTGGCCGATCCAGGCTCCTTAGCTCGCTCGCCAATCGGCGTTTTCCGCAACGTCGAGCGTCCGACGTACGACGACTTGATGACACGTCAACTCCGCGATGCCGCCGAGCAGCAAGGTGAGGGTGACCTCGCTGCCCTGCTGGCCGGCACCGACACCTGGACGATCGATTAGTCAGCGTATTACTCGACTACGACGGCCGTCCCTGTCGCGCTGACCAGCAGCATGCTTCCCTCAGATCCGACGGTCTCGTAGTCCAGGTCCACACCGATGACTGCGTTGGCGCCGAGGTCCCCGGCGCTTTCGGCCAGCTCTTGGAGTGCGACCGTACGCGCCTTGCCAAGCTCACGCTCGTAGGCGGCCGAGCGACCCCCGACAATGTCACGGACCCCAGCGAACATGTCGCGGAAGATGTTCGCCCCCATGACCGCCTCACCTGTGACTATGCCGAGGTAACTGGTGATCCGCCGGCCCTCCATCGCGTGCGTCGTCGTGATGAGCATGGGTATCCCTTCTGGCCATTCGTGTCCGACATGAGCCTAGACGTCGCCAGAGCGGGCGTCACGCGAGCCGATGCGTCCCAGTGAAGCACTCAGCCAGGAGCTCATTCTTGTTCGGCGACTCTGGCTCGTCTCACGTAATGAGCATCCGCAGTAGATGCTGCTGTCGCATGGGTAAGCTCCCTTCGTGGATGCTTCGCGCCTGGGCTTCGTCTATGGCGTCGCCGCCTACAGCCTGTGGGGGCTGTTCCCGCTGTACTGGGGGCTCCTCGAGGAAGTCGGCGAGGTCGAGGTTCTGGCACACCGCATCGTCTGGTCACTGGTTGTCGTCGCTGTGCTCCTCACCGCTAGCCGTGCCTGGTGGCGCGTCCGGACGTTGGCCAAGCGGTCCGTGGCCCTGCTCAGCCTGGCTGCCGTCATCATCACCTTCAACTGGGGCACCTACATCTGGGGTGTCGTCAACGGTCATGTGATCGAGACATCACTCGGTTACTTCATCAACCCGCTGGTAACTGTCGTGATGGGCGTCGTCATCCTGCACGAGCGGCTGCGGCCCGTTCAGTGGGCTGCGGTCGGGCTCGCCGCCATCGCCGTTCTGATCCTGACCGTGGATTACGGGCGCCCGCCGTGGATCGCGCTGATCCTGGCATTCTCGTTCGGCACCTACGGGCTCATCAAAAAGAAGGTAAACGTCGGCGCGGTCGAAAGCTTGGGCGTCGAGACAGGCGTCCTGCTCGTGCCGGCCGCCGCGTTCCTGATTGCTCTTGAGTTCAATGGGACGGGCGCGTTCACTCACACCGGGCTTCAGACGGACGTGCTTCTCGTCGGAGCAGGCGTGATCACCGCCATCCCGCTCCTGTTCTTCGGCGCCGCCGCGATAAGGGTGCCGCTGACGACATTGGGCCTCTTGCAGTATCTGGCTCCGGTGATCCAGTTCGCGCTGGGCGTCATCGTCTTTCGCGAGGACGTCCCTCCGGTGCGGCTCATCGGCTTCGCGCTCGTCTGGACGGCGCTTGCTGTCCTAACCACCGAGACCCTGATCTACCGGCGGCGCCGGCTGGCTTTCGCGGCACGCACGCCGGTAGCCGCCGCTGCCGAGAGATGAAGGTGCTCCTGCGCATCGACACCGCTCACGCGGCGCGATCGACCGCCTGATCGCAGACGGCTTCGAGGGCCCGCCGCGCGGGAATGTCCGGCAGCGGCGCCAACACAGCACGCGCCTCGTCCGCCCACAGCCGGACCTCGTAACGAGCCCGCTTCATAGCGGGATGTGCCCGTAACAGCCGAAGCGCCTCCGCGTGATCGCCGTCGTCCGTGATGGGGCCGGAGAGCAGCGCCTGCAACCGCTCGTCGGAAGGATCGGTGGACTGGTGAACGTACAGCACGGGTAGCGTGGCCACTCCCTCCCGCAGGTCAGTGCCTGGCGACTTGCCTGAAATTCGCGAGTCGCTGGCGATGTCGAGCAGATCGTCAGCGAGCTGGAACGCCATGCCAATCCGCTCGCCGTATCGTGCCAGCACCTCCACGACTTCCGTTGGCGCACCCGCGTGCAGCGCACCCAAACGTGCTGATGTGGCGATGAGTGAAGCGGTCTTGTCCGACAGGACGGACAGGTAGTGCGCGACCGGGTCCTCGCCCGGGCGCGGTCCGACGGTCTCGCGCAGCTGGCCCTGGACCAGACGTTCGAAGGTCCGTGCCTGGATGCGGACCGACTCGGTGCCGAGGTCGGCAGCGATCTGCGAGGCGCGAGCGAACAGGAAGTCTCCGGTTAGGATCGCCACACTGTTGCCCCACCGGGCATTGGCACTCGGCCCGCCGCGACGGACCAAGGCTTCATCCATCACGTCGTCGTGGTAGAGCGTCGCAACATGGGTGAGTTCCACCACGACCGCGGACCGGACGACGCCTGGCGCATCGGGGTCGCCGAACTGGCCGGCCACGAGCGCGAGCATGGGCCGGAACCGCTTGCCACCGGCGGCGACGAGGTGGCGGAGGGCAGGACCGACGAGCTCGTCGTCGGACTTGACCGCTTCGGTCAGACGCGTCTCGACTTCGTCGAGCCCAGCCAGCACGGCTGCCTCGAAGGCAGGATCAACCGCTGGCAGACCCAGGCCGGACGGTCTCACGTCGGCTGCCTCCTCGATCGGCTTAGGTCGACGCGGCGCACCACGCCCTACCTGCACGTTCCCTCGCAGGATACCTGCCGGCCTCCGGTCGCTACTGGCTCGCCTGCCGCTCCAGTGCGTTGATCAGCGGACGAAGATCGCCGCCTGTTCGGCCAGATCGAGCAACGGGCCGGGCAGGATGCCCAGCACGATCGTCAAGGCCACCGTCACGGCGACGCCGATCGTCGTCCACGCGCTCGGGATGGCCACCGTGGGCCCATCGGCAACCGGCTCCGAGAAGAACATCAGCACGATCACCCGGACGTAGAAGAACACCGCGATGGCGCTTGCTACCAGGGCCACGATGACGAGCGGCAGCGCACCACCTTCGATCGCCGCAGCGAAGACAACCAACTTCCCAACAAAGCCACTGGTCAGCGGAATACCGGCGAGCGCAAGCAAGAACACCGCGAACGCCGCGGCCACGACGGGAGACCGCTTGCCCAGCCCTGCCCACTTGGACAGATGAGTGGCCTCGCCGCCCGCGTCCCGCACCAGGGTGATCACGGCGAACGCGCCGAGCGTCGCAAACGCGTAGATCGCCAGGTAGAACAGCACGCTCGACGTGCCCGACTCGTTAGCCACGACCACGCCGGTCAGGATGAAGCCGGCGTGCGCGATCGAGGAGTACGCCAGCATCCGCTTGACGTCGGTCTGAGTCAGGGCGAGCACCACGCCGAGCAACATCGTGATGATCGCGATCGCCCAGAACAGCGGCTGCCAGTCGGTGCGCACGCCACCGAACGCGACGTAGAAAATCCGCAGCAGCGCGCCGAACGCCGCCAGCTTCGTTCCCGCGGCCATGAACCCGGTGACCGGCGTGGGCGCACCCTGGTAGACGTCCGGCGTCCAGGCGTGGAATGGTGCTGCGCTGATCTTGAACAAGAGGCCCACCGCAAGGAGCGCAACTCCGGCCAGGAGCAGGCCTTCCTGACCCACCCGCGCCGCCAAGGCCGCATCGATGTCGGCGAACGTCACCGAACCGGAGTAGCCGTAGATCAGCGCCGAACCGAACAGGAAGAACGCCGACGCGTAGGCACCGAGCAGGAAGTACTTGAGCGCCGCCTCCTGAGACAGCAGCCGGCGGCGCCGGGCCATCGCACACAGGATGTACAGCGGCAGCGAAAGCACCTCGAGCGCGACGAACAGCATCAGCAGGTCATTCGCCGCTGGGAACAGCAGCATGCCGCCGGTCGCGAACAGGGCAAGGGGATACACCTCGGTCTGCAGGACGCCCGCCTTCACGAGAGTCTGCTCGGCCCGGCTGCCCGGCAGAACTGCTGCCGACGGTGCGAACGAATCACCAGCCGGGTCGACCTGCCGCTCGGCGAAGAACATCAGACCCACAATGGCCGTCAGGCAGACCGTTCCCTGCAGAAAGAGCGCCGGCCCGTCAACCGCGATCGAGCCCTGCGCGGCGACCAGCTGGGTCCCAGCCTGGACGATCACCGCCGCCAGTGCGCCCACGAGGGCCGCCATCGACAGCACGAGCTGCATCGGCCGGCGAGCGCTTCGCGGGGCGAATGCCTCGACCAGGACACCGATCACCGCAGCCGCGAGCACGATGATGATCGGGAGAAGCTCGGCGTACTCCATGGTCGGCGCGGTCACAAGATGGTCCTTTCATGCGGCGCGGTGGTCGCTCCACTCACTCCACCAGGCGTCGTGATCATTCGGATCCACCACCCACGATTGGCGCAGGATCGGGCTCACCGACTTCGGACAGGATCGGCCGGACTCCGTCGTCGATCACGTCGATCAGCGGCTTCGGGAAGAACCCGATCGCCAGGATGGCGGCGGCGAGCGGCGCCACGATCGTCAGCTCGCGGCGGCGAAGGTCAGGGAACGCCGCTGTCTCGGCTCGCACCGGACCGGTCATCGTCCGCTGATACAGCAGCAGGATGTAGAGGGCCGCCAGGATGATGCCGACCGTCGCGAACACGGCCGCCGTGCGATACCGGCTGAACGTCCCGACCAGCACCATGAACTCGCTGACGAATGTCGCCAGGCCCGGCAGTGCCAGCCCGGCCAGGCCGAAGAACAGCAGGCTGCCGGACAACACCGGCGCCGGCTTCTGCACCCCGCCGTAGTCGGACCACAGCCGCGAGCCGCGCCGCGAGATCATGAATCCGGCCACCGTGAACAACGCGACCGTCGTCAGGCCGTGGTTGACCATGTACAGCGTCGCGCCGGTGCCCGCCTGCGAGGTCAGCGCGAAGATGCCCAGCACGATGAAGCCGAAGTGCGAGATCGACGTGTACGCGATGAGGCGCTTGATGTCGGTCTGACCGATGGCCAGCAGGGCGCCGTACAGGATGCTGATGACAGCGAGCACCACGATGGCCGGCGCGAACTCCTGCACTGCCGCCGGGAACAGCGGGAGGCACAGCGCGATCATGCCGAACGTGCCGACCTTGTCGACGACGCCGGAAAGGTATGCGGCGTTGGAGGGCGTGGCCTCCGCCGCGGCATCGGGCAACCAGGTGTGGAACGGCCAGAGCGGCGCCTTGATGGCGAACGCGAACATGAAGCCCAGGAACAGCCAGCGCTGGGTTTCCGGCGGGATGTCCAGCGCGATCAGATCGGCGAGTAGGAACGTCCCCTCACCGGCCTGCACCGACTCGACGTAGATGCCGATCACCGCGGCGAGCATGATCAGGCCACCGAGCAGGTTGTACAGCAGAAACTTAACCGCCGCGTACTGGCGCTTCGGGCCGCCGTACATCCCGATCAGGAAGTACATCGGGATCAGCATGGCCTCGAACAGGACGTAGAACAGCAGGAGGTCCTGCGCTGCGAAGGCACCGATCACCATCGCCTCGAGCAGCAGCATCATGGCGAAATAGGGCTTCGGACCCCGCCCCTCCGGCTCGGCCTCGCGCCACATGCCCAGCAAGACGATCGGCGTGATGACCGCTGCCAGCACGATCATCGTGATCCGGATGCCGTCGGCACCCAGCGCCCAGTAGACGCCGAAGTCTTGGATCCAGGTGTACTGCTCGGTGAACTGCAGGGCGGCGCCGTCCCTGATGAAGGCGATGCCCGCGACGATCGCGAGTGCGGCAGTGACCAGGCTTGCCCCAAGGGCCAGCTTCTTGGCTATTCGGCCCAAGCTCCCAGGTACCAGTGCGGTCAGCACGGCGCCGAGCGCCGGCAGCGCGATGAGTGTGGTCAACCAGGGAAAGGTCACGGCAGCCTCACCAGCAACATGGCCACAACGACGACCGCCGCACCGGCGAGCATCGACAGGGCGTACGAGCGGACGAACCCGGTCTGGATCCGGCGCGTCCGGGCCGACAGGCCGCCGAGTGCGGCGGCGATCCCACCTACCGCGCCGTCCAGGCCCTTGTTCTCGGCGTAGACGAGCGACCGGGTGAGGTACTGACCTGGCCGCATGAAGACCGCTTCGTTGACCGCGTCACCGTAAAGGTCCTTGCGGGCGGCGACGGTCGCGAACGACCCGGCTGGGGCAGTGGTCGGGATCGGCTGCCGGCCGAACACCAGCCAAGCGATCCCGATACCCGCCGCCACCACAGCAATGATGATCGCTGTCAGTGCGGCCGCCGGGATCGCCAGCTCGTGGTGTTCCTCACCGGTCACCGGCTCCAGCCAGTCCACGACGCCGCCACCGAGGTACAGCAGTCCCAGCCCGCCGATGACGGAAAGAACGCCAAGAATCCACAGCGGAACCGTCATGACCGGCGGGGACTCGTGCGGATGCGCGTCCTCGGCCCACCGCTTGCGGCCGGCGAAGGTCATCAGCATGACACGGGTCATGTAGAAGGCGGTGATACCCGCGCCGAGAAGCGCCGCGACACCGTAGACCCAGTGTTCGCCGAACGCTGCCTCGATGATCCGGTCCTTGGAGAAGAACCCGGCGAATGGTGGGACGCCGATGATCGCGAGGTAGCCCGCGGCAAAGGTGATGAAAGTTACCGGCATGGCCGTGCGCAAAGCACCGTACCGGCGCATGTCCACCTCGTCGTTCATGCCGTGCATGACCGAGCCGGCTCCGAGGAACAGGTTGGCCTTGAAGAACCCGTGAGTCAGCAGATGGAAGATGGCGAACGCGTAGCCCGCGGGCCCGATTCCCGCGGCCAGCATCATGTAGCCGATCTGGCTCATCGTGGACGCGGCCAGCGCCCTCTTGATGTCGTCCTTCGCGCACCCGATGATCGCGCCCATCAGCAGCGTGATCGCGCCGACGACAACCACGGCTGTCCGGGCCGCCGGCGCCCCGGCGTAGATGTCGGCGGCCCGGACGACCAGGTACACGCCGGCAGTCACCATCGTCGCCGCATGGATCAGCGCCGACACCGGTGTCGGACCCTCCATCGCGTCAAGCAGCCAGGACTGCAACGGGAACTGCGCGGACTTGCCGCACGCCCCGAGCAGCAGGAACATTCCGATCGCAACGAGCCAGCCCTCCGACGCCTCGGCCGCCGCCGGGAACACGCCGGCAAAAGCGGTGGTCCCGAAGACCACGAACATCGACATGATCGCCAGGGACATGCCGGCGTCGCCGACCCGGTTCATCACGAACGCCTTCTTGGCGGCGACCGCTGCCGAGTCTTTGTGCTGCCAGAAGCCGATCAGCAGGTACGACGCCAGCCCGACGCCCTCCCAGCCGATATAGAGGATGAGAAAGTCGTCGGCCAGCACCAGCAGCAGCATCGCCGCCACGAACAGGTTCAGGTACCCGAAGAACCGGCGCTGCCGATCGTCCTCGGCCATGTAACCGATCGAGTAGAGGTGAATCACCGAGCCGACGCCGGTGATGAGCAGGACGAACGCCATCGACAGCTGATCCAGCTGCAGGCCGACCGAAACCTCGTACCCGCCGACGGCGAACCAGTCCCAGAGTGGCACCGAAAACGCGCGCTCCTCGGCGTTCCGCCCGACCATCGCGACGAACAGCACCAGTGCGTACACGAACGAGGCCGCCGGCATGATCGTGCCGAGCACCGGTGCGATCCGGTCCAGCCGGCGCCCGCCCAGCAGCAAGATCGCCGCGCTGACGAGCGGCAGCAAGATCAGCAGCCAGCTGACGGAGAACACGCCCTCTGCCGGCTGGACCGATTGACTTTGAGTAAGCACGCTATGCCCCTACCAGCCCTACAGCTTCAGCAGGCTCTCGTCGTCAACCGACGCCGACCTGCGGGTGCGGAAGATCGTGACGATGATGGCCAAGCCGACGACTACTTCGGCCGCAGCGATCACCATCACGAAGAATGCGATGATCTGGCCGTCGATATTGCCGTGCATCCTCGCGAAAGTCACGAAGGCCAGGTTGCACGCGTTGAGCATCAACTCAACGCTCATGAACGCGATCAGCGCGTTGCGCCGGACGAGTACGCCGACGCCACCGATGCTGAACAGCAGCGACGCGAGGACCAGGTACGCGGTGGGGCTCACTGCTGGCCACCCTCCAGCTCGCCGGGTTCGTGTTTGGTGAACTCATCCGACGGACGGACCGCGCCACGGGCCACGAGTGCGGGAGGAACCGAGTCGTCGCTTGTCCTGCCGTCCGGAAGCAGTGCCGGTGTATCTACCGCGTTGTGGCGCGCGTAGACGCCGGGACTAGGCAGCTGTGAGGCCGCCACCCCACTGCCCGAGGCAAAGCGTTGCTCCGCGAGCTCGCGCTGGCCCGGCCTGCGGGTCAGGCGCTCCTGGTGGGTGAGCACCATCGCCCCGAGCGCGGCGGTGATCAACGTCGCTGCGACGATCTCGAAGACCCAGATGTACCGGGAGAAGATCGCATCGGCGATGGCCGCGACGCTGCCTTCCGGCGCCACGCCGGCGAAGCCAGCCCAATCCGAGAAGACCGCCCGGCCAGCGATCGAGACCAGCAGCACGCCCAGGCCCAGCCCGGCCAGGATCGCCGCGGCCCGCTGTCCCCTGATCGTCTCGATCCGCGAGTCGCTGGCGTCCACTCCCACCAGCATGATCACGAAAAGGAACAGCATCATGATTGCGCCGGTATAAACCACGACCTGGACAACGCCAAGGAACGGGGCCTCCAAGGCGATGAAGAACACGGCCAGCGAGATCATGACAACGGCGAGAAACAGCGCGCCGTGGACGGCCTTGCGGGAGATGACCAAACCCAACGCCGAAAGGACGGCGACCGGGGCCAGGATCCAGAACAGGACTGCCTCGCCGGTACCTCCGCCCGTCGACTCGACGGTCTGGGCCAGCACGTCCGCGATCACGACGCGCTCCCGCCGGCCCGCGCGCCAGACCGGACGTAGTAGTCACGCTCGTCGTCACCGAGCCGCATCGGATGCGGCGGCGCTTCCATGCCGGGCAGCAGCGGAGCGAGTAGATCCTGCCTCTCGTAGATCAGCTTCTCCCGGGTGTAGTCCGCAAGCTCGTACTCATTGGTCATGGTGAGCGCCCGGGTCGGGCACGCCTCGATGCACAGCCCGCAGAGAATACAGCGCAAGTAGTTGATCTGGTACACGCGGCCGTACCGCTCCCCAGGCGAGTAGCGCTCCTCGTCGGTGTTGGCAGCGCCTTCGACGTAGATCGCGTCCGCCGGGCAGGCCCAGGCGCACAGTTCGCAGCCGACACACTTCTCCAGGCCATCCGGGTGACGGTTCAGCTGGTGCCGGCCGTGGAAGCGCGGCGCCACCCGATGTGGCTTTTCGGGGTACTGCTCCGTCACGACTTTCTTGAACATCGTCCGGAAGGTGACCCCGAAACCTGCGACGGAGTCGAGGAACTTAGGCACGCGTGCCCTCCTCTTCCATATTCGACTTGTCCGAGTGGACACCCGGATCGTCCTTTGCTGCCGATGCGCCGGGCCGGACGACCGCCTCCTGGCCGGGCATCGGCGGCACGGGGAACGCCGACCCCCGGGAGACCGCGGCCTCGGCGGTCGGCTGCTCGCGTTTGCGCTCGGGCCAGAAGAACGTAATGATCAACAGGACGGCGAAGGCTCCGCCGCCCCAGGTGAGTAACTGCTCCCGGGTGATGCCCTCGTTGAACGCCAACCGCATGCCCGCCACGGCCACGATCCACACCAGCGAAATCGGCAGCAACACCCGCCAGCCGAACTTCATGAATTGGTCGTACCGTAGCCGGGGCAGGGTGCCGCGTAGCCAGATGAACAGGAAGATCATCAGCAGCACCTTGGCCAGGAACCACAGCAATGGCCACCAGCCCTCGTTGAACATGCCGTCGCCGATGGCCGACAGTGGCCACGGAGCCCGCCAGCCGCCCAGGAACAGCGTCGTGGCCAGGGCGGACACGTTCACCATGTTGATGTACTCGGCCAGGAAGAACACGGCGTACTTCATCGACGAGTACTCGGTGGCGTAGCCCGCGACCAGCTCTCCCTCCGCCTCCGGAAGGTCGAACGGTGCCCGGTTGGTCTCACCCACCATCGACACCAGGTAGATCAAGAACGACGGGATCAGGATGATGCCGAACCAGAGCCGTTGCTGCTCGGCGACGATCTGCGACGTCGACATCGACCCGGCGAACAGGAATACGCCGACGAACGACAAGCCCATGACCAGCTCGTACGAGATCACTTGAGCGGTGGAGCGGACGCCACCGAGGAGGGGGTACGTCGAACCACTCGCCCACCCGGCCAGCACGAACCCGTAGATGCCGATCGAAGCGACCGCGAGCACGAAGAGCACGGCCACCGGGAAGTCGGTGAGCTGCAGCGGCGTGGTATGTCCGAAGATCGACACTTCAGGACCGAGCGGGATGACCCCGAAGATCAGGAACGCGGGTATCACCGCGATCATCGGTGCCAGGATGTACACCGTCTTGTGGACGTTCCGCGGAATGAGGTCCTCTTTGAGCATGAGCTTCATCGCGTCGGCGAAGCTCTGCAGCGAGCCGCGAGGGCCGGTCCGGTTCGGGCCGATGCGGTGCTGCATCCGAGCGACGACCCTGCGCTCGAAGACGATATTGAAAAGCGTGATGACCAGGAGGAACCCGAAGATCACCAGGATCTTCAGGGCGACCAGCCACCACGGGTCGTTGCCGAAGCCCTCGATGTTGTCGTAGTTCTGCGCGACGATCGCGGTCACGCCGCACCTCCCAGTGCAGAACCATCGGTTGCCGTTCCCCCGCTGCCCGTCGGTGGGCCGTCCGCCGCGCGCAGCTCGACTACATCACCCGCGGCAGCCCGCAGCATGTCATGAACATGCGACCCCGGCGAGTACTGCGGAACCCACACCACCCTGTCCGGCATATCGGTGATCTCCACCGGCAGCGTGATCGCGCCGTGTTCAGTGGCGACCGTCACGTGCGTGTCCACACCCGTATCGGCGGCAGTGCCGGCAGACAGTCGCGCAACAGGTCGGCGGGCTGTGCCGGCCAGATGTGGCTCGCCGGCCTGCAGCCGACCGTCGTCGAGCAGCAACCGCCAGGTGGCCAGCAGCGCCTGCCCGGACTCCGGGTGCCGCGGCTCGCCGGGTCGGACGGCGGGAGCTTCGGGACGCTCGCCGTCCCACGCTCCGACCTCGGCCAGCTCCGACCGGACTTCGTCGATCGTGGACAACCCAAGGTCGATGTCGAACTCGTCCGCGATCAACGTGAGCACCTTCGCATCGGCCAGCGCGTTCGTTGACTCGAGCACGACCGGGAACGGCCGGTCACGACCCTCCCAGTTGACGAACGTGCCGGCCTTCTCCACCACAGGTGCGACCGGGAATACCACGTCGGCCAGCTCCGTGACCTCACTGCGTAGCACCTCGAGGCTGACCACGAATCGCGCAGTGCGGAGTGCGTCCCGCGCGGCAGCCGGGTCAGGAAGATCGGCGAGTTCGACGCCCCCGACGACAACCCCACTGAGTTGGCTGTCGGCGAGCGCGGTGACCATGCTTGCGGTGTCGCGGCCAGGTAGCGGTGGCAAGTGGGCGACGCCCCAGACCGCACTGACGTCGATCCGTGCCTCCGGGTTCTCCACGAGTCGCCCGCCCGGAAGAAGGATCGGCAGCGCGCCGGCCTCTACCGCTCCGCGGTCACCAGCCCGCCGCGGCACCCAGGCCAGCCGGGCACCGGTGCTGGCCGCGAGCGCTGCGGCGGCGGATAGCGCGCCCGGTGTGCCGGCCAGCCGCTCGCCGACGAGAATGACCGAGCTGGGCTCGCGCATGAGCGCCGCAACCTCGTCGCTGGCCAGTGCCTCCGCCTCACCGCCGGGCACCACTGGGATCAGCCGTCCGGACAGCTTCTCCAGTCCCCGGGATCCGAATGGCGCGATCGAGGCGACCACGGTTCCGCCCCTGCGGACACCCTTGCGCAGGCGCAGGAAGATGGTCGGAGCCTCCTCCTCGGCCTCCAGGCCCGCCAGCAGTACCGCCGGCGCCTTCTCCAAATCCGCGTACGTGATCTCCATGCGCGAACCTGCGACCGCAGCGAGGAACTCAGCCTCCTCTGCGGAATGGACGCGGGCGCGGAAATCGATGTCGTTCGTCCGCAGTACCAGGCGGGCGAACTTGGCGTATGCGTAGGCGTCCTCGACGGTCAACCTGCCGCCTGTGAGCACGCCGACCCCACGCTCGGCGCGGGCAGCGCGCAGCCCCTCGGCTGCGACGGCCAGGGCATCCGGCCACGACGTGGGAACGAGCTGACCGGTCTCGTCGTCCCGGACGAGTGGATAGGTGAGCCGGTCATCCAGGTTCGCGTACCGGAATGCGAATCGATCCTTGTCCGATATCCACTCTTCGTTGACCTCGGGATCGTCGCCGGCCAGCCGCCGCATCACAACGTTCCTGCGTTGGTCGACCCGGATCGCCGCCCCACTCGAGTCGTGCTCCGTCACCGAGGGCACCGACACCAGGTCGAACGGGCGAGCACGGAATCGGTACGCCGCACTGGTCAACGCGCCCACGGGGCAGATCTGGATCGTATTGCCTGAGAAGTAGCTTTCGAACGGCTCCGATTCGTAGATGCCGACCTGCTGTAGCGCACCGCGCTCCAGCATTTCGATGAACGGGTCACCGGCGATCTCGTTGGAGAACCGGGTACACCGCGCGCACAGAACGCACCGCTCGCGGTCCAGCAAGACTTGGCTGGAGATCGCGATCGGCTTAGGGTAGGTGCGCTTCTTACCCTCGTACCGGGATTCGCCGCGGCCGTTGCTCATCGCCTGGTTCTGCAGCGGGCACTCGCCACCCTTGTCGCACACAGGGCAGTCCAACGGGTGATTGATCAGCAGGAATTCCATGATTCCCTGCTGTGCCTTGTCGGCCACTGGTGAGGTGAGCTGGGTCTTCACGACCATGCCTGGCATCACGGTCGTGGTGCACGATGCCTGTGGCTTAGGCATGCCCCGCCCTCGGCCGTCATCCACGACCTCCACGAGGCACTGACGGCACGCGCCCACCGGGTCCAACAGCGGGTGGTCGCAAAACCGCGGGATCTGGATGCCCAGCATCTCGGCCGCCCGGATGAGCAGCGTGCCTTCGGGGACGCTGACCTCGAAGCCGTCGATCGTCAGAGTGACGAGCTTCTCGGCCTGCTCGACGGCACTGTTGGTCGGCTCGGTGACCGTCATACTGTCGCACTCGCCTTCTCGGTCATGCTGTCGCAGCTCCCGCGGTCTCAGCGAACAGAGTCGAGGCGGCCGGATCGAACGGACAGCCACCATGCTCGAAGTGGGCCAGGTACTCGTCGCGGAAGTGCTGTAGCGACGACGTGATCGGCGCGACCCCGCCGTCGGCCAGCGCGCAGAACGAGCGCCCCGCGATGTTGTCAGACAGGTCGAGCAGCTTTTCGAGGTCGGCCTCTGTGCCGCCACCGGCCTCCAACCGCTGCAGGATCTGCACCAGCCACCAGAAGCCCTCACGGCACGGCGTGCACTTGCCGCACGACTCGTGCTTGTAGAACTCAACCCAACGCAGGACGGCCCGCACGACGCAGGTGCTGTCGTCAAAGATCTGCAGCGCCTTCGTCCCGAGCATGCTGCCCGCCTCCGCCACGCCCTCGTAGTCGAGCGGGACGTCGAGGTGGTCGGCCGTCAGCAACGGCGTCGACGAGCCGCCGGGCGTCCAGAACTTCAGCTCGCGACCTTCTCGGACGCCGCCGGCAATCTCCAACAGCTCGCGAAGCGTGATGCCGAGCGGCGCCTCGTACTGCCCTGGCCGGGTGACGTGGCCAGACAAGGAGTAGAGCGTGAATCCCGGCGACTTCTCCGAACCCATCGAGCGAAACCAGTCGACTCCCTTGGCGACGATCGCGGGCACGGAGGCGATCGTTTCGACATTGTTGATGACCGTGGGCGACGCGTACAGGCCGGCCACCGCTGGGAACGGAGGCCGCAGCCTGGGCTGGCCGCGCCGACCCTCGAGGGAGTCGAGCAGCGCCGTCTCCTCGCCGCAGATGTAGGCGCCGGCCCCGGCGTGCACGATGACGTCGAGGTCGTAGCCCGAGCCGAGGATGTCTCTGCCCAGGTACCCGGACTCGTATGCGTCGGTGACGGCTGCCTGCAGCCGGCGGATGACGTGCAGCACCTCGCCACGGACGTAGATGAAGGCAGTGTGCGCACCTATTGCATATGAGGAGATGATCGTCCCCTCGACAAGCGTGTGCGGCGAGGCGAGCATGAGTGGAATGTCCTTGCAGGTTCCTGGCTCGGACTCGTCGGCGTTCACCACGAGATACGTCGGCTTCGGACTGCCCTTCGGGACGAAGCCCCACTTCATGCCGGTCGGGAAGCCCGCTCCGCCGCGCCCGCGGAGTCCGGCGTCTTTGACGATCGTCACCAGGTCGTCCGGCGTGCGCTGCAAGGCGATGCGCAGCGCTTTGAAGCCATCGGCCCGCTCGTAGCCAGCGCGGGTGAAGCTGTCGTGCTCATGCCAGCGCTCGGACAGGACTGGTGTCAGCGTGGTCACCGATCATCCTCCTGGCTGTCTGAACCGCTGGTGCCCAGTGCCGGCCGGCCGCCTTCTGGCGCGGTCCACCCGTTCTGGTGAGCAAGCGTCAGCCCGGCCAGGCTGGCGGCGCCCGCCGCCGGGCCCTCCGCGGCGCGCCCGTCCGGGAATCCGGCCAGGATCCGGGCAGCCTGCTGCCACGTGCAGATACTCGGACCGCGGGTCGAGCGGACTTCTTCGCCGGACCGGAGCTTACCGACCAGCTCACGGGCGGACTGTGGGGTCTGGTTGTCCATGAACTCCCAGTTGACGACCATGACAGGAGCGAAATCGCAGGCCGCGTTGCACTCGACGTGTTCCAGCGAGATCTTGCCGTCCTCAGTCGTCTCGTCGTGCCCGATCCCGAGTTCCTCGGTTAGCTCGGACCAGATCTGGTCGCCGCCCATGATCGCGCACAGGGTGTTGGTGCAGACGCCGACGTGGTACTCGCCCATGGGGCGGCGCTTGTACATGGTGTAGAAGGTGGCAACGGCCGCCACTTCCGCCTCGGTGAGTCCGAGCTCCTCAGCGCACATCTCGATACCGGCGGGAGTCACGTATCCCTCGTACGCCTGCACCAGGTGCAACATCGGGAGCAGCGCGGACCGAGGCTCGGGGTAGCGCGCGATGATCTCGCGCATCTCGGCCCGGGCGGTCTCGTCCAGGGCGGTCTCGCGATCCGCACTCGGCTCCTTGTTTCCACCGCGTGCGATCTCACCCCGCTCGGGCAGCCACTCGGTGCGCTCAGCGGCTCGCTGCTCGGTCACCTGTCGACACCTCCCATCACCGGGTCGATACTCGCCACGGCGACGACCACGTCGGCCACCATTCCTCCTTCACACATGGCCGCCATGGCCTGCAGGTTGTTGAAGGAGGGGTCGCGCAGGTGAACCCGCCACGGACGCGTTCCACCCTCGGAGACGACGTGTGCACCAAGCTCACCGCGAGGACTCTCGACGGCCTGGTAAACCTGGCCCGCGGGGACCCGGAATCCCTCCGTGACGAGCTTGAAGTGGTGGATCAGGCCCTCCATCGACTCGCCCATGATGTGCCGGATATGGTCCAGGGAGTTGCCCAAGCCGTCACCACCCAAAGCCAGCTGCGCCGGCCAAGCGATCTTCTTGTCTGCGACCATCACGGGCCCGGGCTCCAGCCGGTCCAGGCACTGCTCGACGATCTTCAGCGATTCGTACATTTCGTGGAGCCGGATCAGGTACCGGCCGTACGAGTCACACGTGTCGACCGTTGGTACTTCGAACTCGTATGTCTCGTACCCGCAGTACGGCTGCGCCTTGCGCAGGTCGAACGGCAGCCCGGTCGAGCGCAGTACCGGGCCGGTGATGCCAAGCGCCGTGCAGCCGGTCAGGTCGAGGTGGCCGACGCCGACCGTCCGGCCCTTGAAGACCGGGTTCTCGTTAAGCAACTGCTCGTAGGTCGGCAGGTACTCACGCATCCAGCGGATGTACTCGCGGACGCTCTCGACCGCTCCGGGCGGCAGATCCTGGGCCACCCCGCCGGGCCGGATGTACGCATGGTTCATCCTTAGCCCGGTGATCAGTTCGAACAGATCCAGGGTGCGCTCGCGTTCGCGGAAGCCCTGGGTCATGACGGTCAGGGCACCGATCTCCATGCCGCCGGTGGCGATCGCCACCAGGTGGGAGGAGATCCGGTTGAGCTCCATCATCATCACCCGGATGACGTTGGCCCGCTCCGGAACCTCGTCGGTGATGCCGAGCAGCCGCTCGACGCCGAGCACGTAGGCCGCCTCGTTGTAGAACGGCGAGAGGTAGTCGGCCCGGGTCAGGAACGTGACGCCTTGCATCCAGGTCCGGTACTCGGTGTTCTTCTCGATGCCGGTGTGCAGGTACCCGATGCCACAGCGGGCGTTGGTGACGGTCTCGCCGTCCAGCTCGAGGATCAGCCGCAGCACCCCGTGAGTGGACGGGTGCTGTGGGCCCATGTTGACCACGATGCGCTCCTGGCCCGCGATGGCCGCATCGACGACCTCATCCCAGTCGTCTCCGGTCACGGTGTAGACCGGGCCCTCGGTGGTCTCGCGGACCCCGGCGTCGGGCGGTTCGTCGCCGGCCGTCGCGGCAAAAGTCACATCGTCGAGATTGCTCATCAGTTGTACGCCCTCCGCTCGTCGGGTGGCGGGATTGTCGCGCCCTTGTACTCAACCGGGATGCCGCCAAGCGGGTAGTCCTTGCGCTGTGGGTGGCCCACCCAGTCGTCGGGCATCTCGATCCGGGTCAGCGCCGGATGCCCGTCGAAGATGATCCCGAAGAAGTCGTACGTTTCGCGCTCGTGCCAGTTGTTACCCGGATACAGGTCGACGATCGACGGGATATGCGGATCTTCGTCCGGACAGGCCACCTCGACCCGCAGCCGACGGTTGTGCGTGATCGACAGGAAGGGGTAGACCGCGTGCAACTCGCGGCCGGTCTCCTCCGGGTAATGAACACCGCTGACGCCCAGGCACATCTCGTACCTGAGCGCCGGGTCGTCTCTCAGGGCTCGGGCGACTGCGACGAGGTGTTCGCGCCGCACGAAGAGGGTCAACTCCCCGCGATCGACGAGCACCCGCTCCACGGCCGCGCCGAAGCTGGGCAATGCCGTGTCCAAGGCGTCTCCGACGGCGTCAAACTCGTCGCCCCACGGCCGGGGCGTCGAGCCATACCGGATCGGGCTGGTGTCTCGGGCCACGAGCCGCCCGTAGCCCGACGTGTCGCCCGTGTCGGTCACCCCGAACATGCCACGGCGGGACGGGTGGGCCGGTGGCGGGCCAGCCTCCTCCTCCTCGGGCGCCTCCGCCGGCAGGTCACCAGGCCCGGCGACGACTGCTTCGGCACTGGTTGTCTTCTCGGCGCCGACCCTGTCCCCGGCGCCGGACTCTTCCGTCGGCTGCTCCGGCAGCTCCTCGGCGTCAGGTGCGGCAGCCGGCTCCTCCGTGCCCGCGGCAGCGGCTGTGGCCTCGTCCTTCTCTGGCGACCGGTCGCCGCGCGCGCTTTCCTCGTTGCTCATCTGGTCGCTCACCGGAGCAGACCCTTCATCTCGTGCGTCGGGGCGGCGGTGAGCGCGGCCCGCTCGGCCTCCTCCTCGGCCCGCGAGCGGTTGACGCCGAGGGGCTCGTTGGCCACCTTCTCGTGCAGCTTGAGGATCGCGTCCATCAGCATCTCCGGTCGCGGCGGGCAACCGGGCAAGTAGACGTCGACCGGGACGATGTGGTCGACACCCTGGACGATTGCGTAGTTATTGAACATTCCGCCAGTGCTCGCGCACACGCCCATCGACAACACCCACTTGGGGTTCGGCATCTGGTCGTAGATCTGCCGCAGCACCGGCGCCATCTTCTGGCTCACCCGGCCAGCGACGATCATCAGGTCGGCCTGGCGCGGCGAAGCGCGGAAAACCTCCATGCCGAACCGAGCCGAGTCGTGGCGTGGGCTGCCGAAGGACATCATTTCGATCGCACAGCACGCGAGCCCGAACGTCGCGGGCCACATCGAGCTCTTGCGCGCCCAGCCGGCGAACTTCTCCAACGACGTCAGCAGGACGCCGGAAGGCAACCTCTCCTCGATACCCACCGTCACACTCGCCTTCTCACTCGCTGCGCTCGCCGTTCGCTACCCAAAGCCACGCTTGCCTCCTAGTCCCAGTCCAGCCCGCCACGGCGCCACTCATAGACGTACGGCACTGTGATCAGGAACAGGAACGTCACCATCGCGACGAAGCCGAACAGACCCAGGTGATCGAATCGCACCGCCCACGGGTACAAGAACACGATCTCGATGTCGAAGATGATGAATGTCATCGCGGTGAGGTAGTACTTCACGGGGAATTTACCGCCACCGACCGGCTGCGGTGTCGGCTCGATCCCGCACTCGTAGGAGTCGACCTTGGCGCGGTTGAACGTCCGCCTACCCACCAGTTGCGATGTCACCAGGGTGCCCACCGCAAAGATCGCGGCCAGGGCGATCAGCCCGATGATCGGCACGTACGGGTTCATCCGACCCCCTCTCCACCGGCGTACAGCGTCCCCATGCTAGTGACGCAGATCACGTTGGTCCTCCGGAACACACCAGTCTCCTCATGCGCCCTCACGCGGCCGGCGCCAGCCGGGTCAGGGTGTTGATCAGACGGTCGTAGACGTCGCCGTCTCGGCGATCGGTCAGGTTGGCCAGCAACTTGAGCACCAGCCGCATCAGCGACGGGTGTGGCAACCCGTGCCGAGTGCACAGCTTCATGATGCGCGGATCGCCGATCAACTTAACGAAGATCCGCCCGAGCGTGTAGTAACCGCCGTGCTCCTGCTTGAGCGCGGCTGGATAACCAAGTAGCACTCGCTCCTGCTGTTCCGCGGTCGAGCGGGCCAGGGCATCCGCGATTACGGTCGCTGCCAAGCTCGCCGCCTCCATCGCGTAGTCGATGCCCTCGCCGTTGAACGGGTTGACCATCCCGCCAGCATCGCCGACCAGGAGCAGCCCCCGCGAGTAGTGGGGTTGTCGGTTGAATGCCATCGGCAGGGCGGCGCTGCGAATCGGGCCGACCTGGTTCTCCTCAGTGAATCCCCAGTGCTCCGGCGTCTGCGAGACCCACCGCTTGAGCAGTTGCCGGTAGTCGACCTGCCGGAATGCCGTCGACGTGTTCAGGATGCCGAGACCGACGTTGCTAGTACCGTTTCCCGTCCCGAAGATCCAGCCGTAACCCGGGAGCAGCTCCTCGCGGCGGTGCTGGTTACGAACTGGAAGCTCCAGCCACGACTCCATCCAGTCGTCGTCGTGCCTCGGCGTGGTGAAGTATGTCCGCACGGCCACACCCATCGGCCGGTCGTCTCGCTTGTGGATGCCCATCGCGGTCGCGAGCCGGGACGACACACCGTCTGCTGCGACCACGAGCGGCGCCCGGTAGATGACCTCCTCGCCCGCCGCCCGGCCCCGCTCGTCCATCGGCTTCGCCGTTACGCCGACGATGCGGCCGGTCCGATCGTCGATAACTGGCCCCGTAACGTTCGTACTCTCGCGAAGCCGAGCCCCGGACTTCTCGGCGTGCCGGGCGAGGATCTCGTCGAAGTCCAGCCGGGTCCGGACCAGGCCGTAGTTGGGATAACTCGCCAGATCCGGCCACGGCATCTCGATCCGCATCCCGCCGCCGATGACGCGAAGCCCGTGGTTTCGAATCCAGCCTGGCGCCGAGATATCGATGCCCATCCGAACGAGCTGCCGGACCGCTCGCGGGGTGAGCCCATCGCCGCATATCTTGTCGCGCGGGAACGCGGCCTTCTCCAGCACGAGGACGTCGAGTCCGGCCCGCGCCAGGTAATACGCCGTCGTCGAGCCTGCGGGTCCAGCGCCTACGACGATGACTTCGGCGTCGTTGGCCGTTGGGCTCATGCGGTCCTCAGTGCGGTGGTCGGCGGGCTCGTGAAACCGTTCACGAGCACATTTCCACGCCAGTCTAGGGCCACGTGGGTGGTCCTTTCACGCGGGGGGACTCCCTATTCGACCTGCAGATTTACGCTTCATCGGCGTTGCCAAATTCGTCAGCCCAGGCCCCCTATTCCGGGCCACGTGTCAAGATCGAAGTGAAGGTAGGCGCGCTGTCTGATCAACGGAGCTGGGCCGCGGTAATGCGATGGCACGCCGCAGGGTGCTCAGTGCGCGGTGGCGTGGTGTATTGCGACGATGCCGCCGGTCAGGTTGCGCCACTTCACCTGCGTCCACCCCGCACTCGCGATCGCAGCCGCCAGGGCCCGCTGGTCCGGCCACGCGGGAATGGACTCGCCAAGGTAGACGTACGCCTCGGCGTTGCTCGCGACTCGCCTGGCGATCGCCGGGATCGCTCGCATCAGGTACTCGAGGTACACGCGGCGGAACGGGTTCCATGTCGGATGGCTGAACTCGCACAGCACCAGCCGGCCGCCCGGCCTGGTCACTCGCAACATCTCCCCCAGGGCGACCTCTGGGTCGGCGACGTTCCGTAGGCCGAACGAGATGGTCACTGCGTCGAAGGCCCGGTCGGCGAAGGGGAGCCGCATGGCATCGCCGGCCACGAACGGCAACGATGGCCGCCGGCGGCGACCTTCGCGGAGCATGCCGAGCGAAAAATCGCACGGGACGACAAACCCGCCCGCGGCCGCGAATGGTGCGCTTGACGTGCCGGTGCCCGCCGCGAGGTCGAGAACGCGTTCACCAGGCCGCGCCGCCACGGCCCGCTCTACTGCACGCCGCCAGAGTCGGTCCTGCCCGAGCGAGATCACATCGTTTGTGCGGTCGTACCGGTCGGCGACATCGTCGAACATCGCCGCAACCTCATGCGGCTGCTTGTCCAGAGAGGCGCGCATCACGAGCGTCCAGGGTAGTTCGCTGTGAGATAACCCGTTGCCTTGCAGGCACCGGTGACCGTACGGTCTGAGGTACACGGGAAAGGAGGTGGTCCGCAGTATGTATAGCTCTGGGACTCGTGAGGTGACCGCCCGCTAGGAGCGTTCACCGCTCGCCACGTGCAGCGCGCCAGCGCTCCGCGCAGCGGGCAATCCCAAGGACAGTCACCCAGCCCGCGGGCCCCCGGACCTTGTCCCTCCGGGCCGACGGACGCCTCGCTGCGGACGCCGGAAGTGGCCCGCGGGCTGCCTTTTGCCCGAAACAAAGCCTCAGGGCGCCAACCGCTCCAGGCGCCAGGTGGCCGAATCGGCAATCCGGACGTACAGGAGACGGTCATGCAGACGCGCCGGGCCACCCTGCCAGAACTCGAACGAGTCAGGCGACACCCGGAAGCCGCCCCAGAAGTCGGGCAGTGGCACGGCACCGGTGAACCGTGCAGCCATCGCCGCCGCATTGTGCTCCAGCTCGTCCCGAGAGCCGATCACGGAGGATTGTGCGCTCGCCCACGCTCCGAGCTGAGACTCCCTGGGCCGGGTCGCCCAGTACGCAGCAGCCTCGCCCCGGGGCACCTGCGCTGCCGTTCCTGTCACAACAACTTGGCGCTCCATGGCGAACCACGGAAAGCAGAGCGACACGGCCGGGTTCGCCGCGATCTCAACGGCCTTGCGTGACCCCAAATTCGTATAGAACACGAAACCCGTGTCATCGAGTTCTTTGAGTAGTAGGAGCCGCGCACTGGGCCGTCCGGATGCATCGGCGGTCGCGAGAACCATCGCGTTAGGCTCGGCCAGACCGGCCTCGATGGCGGCAGCCAGCCAGGTGCGAAAGAGCTCGAATGGATCAGCTGGAGCACCGGATTCGAGCAGCCGGCCACTTAAGTACGAGCGGCGCATCGCCGACAGATCCTCGCCCACGGCCGATAAGCCTGCCATGAGTAGGCTGCCAATCGTCCGGACGATGTGGGATATCGCACAGACACCGGGGCATAAGTTGTTCAAGCCCTACAGCCACACGGCAGAATGGATCGTTGACCGACCAACTATCCCGTCAAACGACGCACCATGACGTTTGGCGCAATGCGGGGGGCCACGAGAAACCCTAGGGAGCGTGCATGTCCGACGTTCAGCATGGTCTTGAAGGTGTCATCGCCTTCGAGACGCAGATCGCCGAGCCCGACAAGGAAGGCAGCGCGCTGCGCTATCGCGGTGTCGACATCGAAGATCTGGTCGGCCATGTCCCGTTCGAGAATGTCTGGGGGTTGCTGGTTGACGGTGCCTTCCAGCCAGGACTACCTCCGGCCGAGCCGTTCCCGATCCCGGTGCATTCCGGCGACGTCCGTGTCGACGTGCAGAGTGCACTGACCATGCTGGCCCCGGCCTGGGGTTTCCAGCCACTGCTGGACATCTCCGATGAGCAGGCACGAGAGGACCTCGCCCGGTCGGCCGTGATGGCGCTGTCTTTCGTCGCACAGTCTGCGCGCGGCATCGGGCTGCCGATGGTCCCTCAGCGCGAGATCGACAAGGCTCGGACGATCGTCGAGCGATTCATGATCCGGTGGCGTGGCGAGCCCGATCCGGCACACGTCAAGGCTGTCGACGCGTATTTCACATCCGCCGCCGAACATGGCATGAACGCCTCTACGTTCACCGCCCGGGTGGTTGCGTCGACCGGAGCCGACGTCGCGGCGTCGCTGTCCGCGGCCGTCGGCGCGATGAGCGGACCGCTGCACGGCGGAGCCCCGTCCCGTGTTCTCGCCATGATCGAAGAGATCGAGCGCACCGGCGACGCGACCGGATACGTAAGGCGAGTGCTCGACAACGGTGAGCGGTTGATGGGGTTCGGGCACCGCGTCTACCGTGCCGAGGATCCGCGGGCGCGGACGCTGCGCCGCGTCGCTCGTGAGCTGAAGGCTCCGCGATACGAGGTCGCCGAAGTCTTCGAAAAGGCGGCGCTCGCCGAGTTGGCCGAGCGCAAGCCAGACCGCGTCCTCGCGACCAATGTGGAGTTCTGGGCGGCCATCGTGCTCGACTACGCCGAGGTCCCGGCGAACATGTTCACCTCGATGTTCACATGCGCGCGAACCGCAGGCTGGAGTGCACACATCCTGGAGCAGAAGCGCACCGGCCGACTGGTCCGGCCGTCGGCGAAGTACTCCGGCCCGGCGTCGCGTGCTCCCGACACCGTGGCGGGCTGGAGCCCAGACTGGGCGGCCTGACCTCGCCGCACCGCTCCACGTGGATAGGCGCGGTTAGGCGGGCGCGCCGGAGGTGCGGCACAATCGATGGGTTGACAGCGTCGTCACGTGACCGTCAACACACCCAGCGGAGTACACATGACCGATGCCCTGCTAATTCCCGATGCCCTCAAGCCCGTCGACGGCCGATTCGGGTCAGGCCCGAGCAAAGTGCGCCCCGATGCGCTCGCCGCCTTCGCCAAGTCCGGAGCGCGGTATCTCGGTACGTCACACCGCCAGGCACCGGTCAAGGGGCTGGTGGAGCGCGTGCGCCGGGGCGTCGCGGACCTGCTCAACCTTCCCGAGGGTTATGAGGTTGTGTTGGGCAACGGCGGGACGACCGCGTTCTGGGATGCCGCAGCCTTCGGCCTGGTTCGGGAGCGAGCCCAGCACCTGTCCTTTGGTGAATTCTCCTCGAAGTTCTCCGCCGTCACGGCGGCCGCGCCCTGGCTGGAAGATCCGTCGGTCGTCAAAGCCGAGCCGGGCTCGCTGGCCCAGCCTCGTGCCGAGGTGGGCGTCGACGTGTACGCGTGGCCGCACAACGAGACCTCGACCGGCGTGATGGCGCCGGTGCGCCGGGTGAGTGGCGCCGCCGGCGATGCTCTCGTGCTGGTGGACGCCACGAGTGGCGCAGGTGGACTGCCCCTCGCGCCGGAGCAGGTCGACGTCTACTACTTCGCGCCGCAGAAGTGCTTCGCGTCAGACGGCGGGCTGTGGCTCGCCGCCATGTCACCGGCCGCACTGGCGCGCATCGAGGAGATCGCCGGCGGCGGTCGCTACGTGCCGGCGTTCCTGGACCTGACGATCGCAGTGGACAACTCGCGGAAGAACCAGACGTACAACACCCCGGCCGTGGCCACCCTGTTCCTGCTCGCGGAGCAGCTGGACTGGCTGAACAACAACGGTGGTCTCCCGTTTGCGGTAGGGCGGACGAGCGATTCGGCCGGCCGTCTGTACACGTGGGCCGACAAGAGCCCGTACGCGGCACCGTTCGTCACGGACCCCTACGCTCGGTCACTCGTGGTCGGGACAATCGACTTCGACGACTCGGTTGATGCCGGCGCGGTGGCGAAGACCCTGCGGGCCAACGGCATCGTCGATGTCGAGCCGTACCGCAAGCTGGGGCGTAACCAGCTTCGAGTCGGGATGTACCCGGCCATCGATCCTGCGGACGTTGAGGCGTTGACGGCCTGCATCGACTGGATTGTGGAGCGCACCTCCCGCTGATACAGGAGGTGCCCGGCCGCATGAGGTGGTGCGCGGCCGGGCGCGTCTTCCAGATCCCCTCGGCACCCCCCGCCGAGTTTCCGAGCCCCCGTCGGCAGCTCTGATCGAGCCTAGTGACCGCGACGGGAACCGGGGGTCGGCCGAACGTCTCGTATCGGATGGCCATGTGGACGGTCGAGTGTCAGCCGTCTGACTGGTCCAGGACGGGCTGAAGGCGGTCGGCAAGGCGAACCGCCAGCGCCGGCTCAACGTCCCACGAGCCGATCAGATCGCGGTATTCGCGCACAAGTGCGGCGTGAGGCGGCGCACCGGTCCGGATCGCCCGGAGCAGCGTATTCCGGGGCGTGTGCGCGGAATCAACGAACTCGATGACCTCGACGCGATAGCCGAGTAGCCGCAAGATGGTCGCTCGCAGTGCATCCGTCAGAACGTCAGCGAAGCGTTCGCGGAGAATCCCGTGCCGAACAAGCGGCCCGTACGGAGCCGGAATCGCAGCCCCGAGCTGGCGCTGAATGTCGTGATGGCAACATGGCGCAGCAAGCACCACCGGCGACTCCCACTCCACGGCACGCGCAAGCGCGTCGTCGGTCGCGGTGTCGCATGCGTGGAGTGCCAGCACCAGGTGTGGTGCTGGATCGACGGCCGCAGCACTGATCGTGCCTTGGACGAATCTCATCGCGCTCGTCCAGCCGAGCGCCTGCGCGATCTGGGCGTTGCGCTCTCTGGCCGGGGCCTTGATGTCTACACCGACAAGCGACGCGTCGATACCTTGCCGTTCGAACCACCGGTACGCCGCGAAGCTGAGGTACGCGTTACCGCAGCCGAGGTCGGCGATTCGTACGGTCTTCCCGCCGGCCGCCTCACGCGCGGAGTCGACGACCGGGTCGAGAGCTCGGACGAACTCTTCGACCTGGCGGTACTTGTCGCGGCGGGAAGGCTTGACGTGGCCGGATCGGTCGGAGATCCCCACCGCCTGCAACACGGCGTCTGCCGGATCGAGGAGCCGCTGCTTCGTGCGGTCATGGGATCGATCGACAAGGCGGGGGGCAGCGTCCCTGTGTACCTGGGCTTCACCACTCTTGGTGACCCGGACCTGGGTAGTGCCGCCGACCGTCTCCACATGCCAATTGCCGTACGGCTGGGCCAGGAGTTCCTCCACGGCGCCGGCGGCAGCCGTTCCCGCCAGGTTGCGAGTGAAGGCTTGCCGCTCGTCGTACGTCACGACCTGAAGCCGGCGGCCATCACTGATGTCGACCCAGCGAAACTCAGCGCGCCTGAAATCGGGCCGTGCACCCTTCCGGCGCCCAGAGGCGACGGCTCGGACGAGCCGGTCCGGGTCCAGAATGTCCGCTCGAAGCTGGTCCACGACGGGCGAGAGTGGCTGAGGCACCTGTCCATTGTCGGTTAGAGCGCAGCAGCGAACACGACGGCCACGATCAGGGCGATGAGCACACTGGTAACAACAAGCCGCCGGCTTCGGATGTCCACGACGCTCAGCTTGCCAGGGGAAAGGTGGAGATCGACTCGTACCTGGCCCGCCCGCCACGCCCCTTCCCGAGGTGCGAGCGCACCAGTGCGATGTCCACGGCCGTCCACTCGGGGCCGGCGTACTGGGCCAGGTTCTGCGCGTACGGACGGAGATCGATGGGACGTTTCGACCGCGCCAACGTCACATGCGGCCGGAACCGCCGGTGCTCTTGGCCCGCCACGCCGGTCCGACGTCCTGCGGCCGCACATGAGCGAGCCAACGCGCGTAGATCGTCCGCCGCGCCTTCGCATCCGACCCATAGCACACGCCCGTCGAATTGGCCGGCACCGCCGAGCCGGAGTCGCATAGTCGGGTACCGGCTTGCGGCGCGTCGGAGCCGCTCCGAGAGGTCTGGAACCTTCTCGTTGGCCGCCTCGCCATAAAACGCCAGCGTCAGATGCCACGACTCGGGCAGCGCCCAGCTGACCGCATCGTCGCGGATCGGCTCGACCGCGGCGTCAAGGTGCCGCAACACTTCCGGCGGTGGCACGATGGCCGCGAACAACCTCACTGCGTCGCGATCCGCAGGCGTGCGTCGAGGTGCTCGGCTGCGGCCCGGTCACCGTCGATGGTGATCTGGTCATCGGGCCCACGGCCCCACAGCCACAGGTACATGGAAAGCGGATCACCCGACACTGTCGCGTCGGTCGGCAGCTCCGGCCACCGGTCCAGGTAGACCCCCGCTACGACGGCGTTCGGCTCCATGACTACCCGCCAGGCCGTGCCGCCGCTCTCGACGCGCACGATGGTAGTGGGATGTCCGGTGACTGGCTCGTCGCTCCAGTCGCCGGCAAGGAAGCGCCGGAGCACCTCGTCAACGCCGTCGAGCGCCAGCGCGGCGTCGATCGGAGTGGTCTCGCCGTGCGCCAGCTCGACGTCGACGCGGTGGATCGCGCTCTCGTGTGCCATCCGGCGGCCCCAAAAGCCGACCGTGCGTTCGTCCCACGACCAGGTGTCGGCGTACTCCAGTGGATCGCGGCGGGTCAGCTCGGCCACCAGCTCGTCGGCCGCTCGTTGGAAGTAGTCCAGGGTGGGCTCGTCGCCTCTCTCCGGCGGCCACGGCTCGGGAAACTTCTTTTCGCGCATGCTAGCGATCTTGTGCAGATAGACCTCCGCAGTGTGTTCGACTCCGTCGCGGACGGTCCAGCCGGGGCAGGACGGCACCGGCGCGTCGAGGCCGCGACCAGCAACCTCGAGAATGAGCGACCCCTCGGAACGGACGTGCTCGACGTACTGGTCGTGGCTCAGCCTCATGGCGCGCCAGCATGCCATTGCCAACCGACACCGTGCCACGCCGGTTCGCGGAACGCTGGCAGGATGGCCCGCGTGAGCGTCTTGCACGATGCCGACAGCGCCCGTGACTACGGCACGGCGATTCTCCGCGGCGAGAAAGTGTATCTGCGCGAGCTTCGCGACGACGACTTGCCCCAGCTGATCAAGTGGTGGAACGATCCGCAGGCTGCTGCATTGCAGGCCGTCGTCGTGCAGCCACAGCCGGAGGCGACGATCGTCGAAAAGTACCGGACGTGGGGCGCCAACAAGGATTTCACCGGCGCCGGGTTCAGCATCGTGGCCCACGAAGACGATTCCCTGATCGGTCATGTCACCCTGTCCGGTGCTCGTGTGCCGACCAGGGCAGCGACCCTCGCCATTTCGATCGGCCCTGAGCACTGGAGCCGCGGCCTCGGCACCGACGCGTTGCGAGTCATGGTGCGGTACGGATTCGAGGAGCTGGGGCTGAACCGCATCGGGCTCGGTGTCTGGGCCTACAACGACCGCGCGATCGCCGCGTACCGGAAGGTGGGCTTCGTCGAGGAAGGACGCCGGCGGCAGATGACATTCCACGCCGGCCAGTTCCATGACGAAGTGCTCATGGGCATCCTCCACAGCGAGTGGGAAGCAGCGACCGCCTGATCCCGTACGGCAGGCGTAGCGACGTATCAACAGGCACGCATGCATGTAGGTACGTCGGGCCGTCTGCCGAACGTGATCGAACGACAAGGTCAGGCGGACGCCCGTATCACCAGTTCCGTGGGCAGGATCTCACCGCCAGGCGGGACGGACTCGCCGCGTAGTTGTGCCAGCAACAGCTCAGCCATCCGCTGGCCCAGTTCCTCAACTGGCTGGTGGATGGTGGTCAGCGGCGGGACGGTCGTCGGGGCAAGCATCGAGTCGTCGAATCCGATCACGGCCACATCGTCCGGGATGGCCCGGCCAGCGTCGCGAAGCACGCTCATTGCACCCGTCGCCATCAGGTCGGACGCGACGAAGACAGCGTCCAGGTCCGGCCACGTAGCCAGCAGCGTTCGCATAGCCGACGCTCCGCTTTCGGCGGTGAAGTCACCCGTGGCGACCGCGTCGGCCGACAGGCCGGCGGCCCGCAAGGCCTCCCGCCAGCCATCCAGCCGGTCGACACCGGCGGGCATGTCGGAGGGGCCCGCGATGGTGGTGATCCGCCGGGAGCCGCGCCCGATCAGGTGCTCAGTTGCCGCCCGCGCCCCGCCGACGTTATCCACGTCCACGTACGGGACGCTGGCGCCGTCCGGTTCAAGCGGCCGGCCGAGAAAAACGCACGGCATCCTGGCCTTGGCCAGCTCGCGCGGCAGGTGGTCCTCACGGTGATGGCTCATCACCAGGGTGCCGTCGACGTGACCGGCGCGCAGGTAGCGCAACAACCGCTCGGTGTCGCCGGCCTGTTGAGCGATCAACAACACCAATTGGAACTCAGTACCGGCCAGGCCCTTTGTGACGCCCTGGAGGGCGCCGGTAAGGAACGGGTCGCCCACGAGCTTGGAACCCGTCTCCGGCACGACCAGCGCGACCGAGTCGGTCCGTCGGGTCACAAGCGATCGGGCGGCCCTGTTGGGGATATACCCCAGCTCAGCGATGGCGCTCTCAATCGCCTCCCGAGCCTTGGGACTGACCCGGATACCGCCATTGATCGCCCGCGAGACAGTCGCCCGCGACACGCCAGCCCGGCGCGCGACTTCCTCGAGAGTCGGCAGCCTCGAGTCGGCCGACAAGCCCGTCACCCCACGCCCGCGCTGGATGCGATGGCTTCGGCATACCACCGGCCGCTGGACTTCACGATCCGCTGCTGCGTCTCGAAATCGACATAGACCAGGCCGAAGCGCTGGCCGTAACCCCACGCCCACTCGAAGTTGTCGAACATCGACCAGTAGAAATAGCCGCGGACGTCGGCACCCGCGTCGATGGCGTCGAACACCGCGTCGAGGTGGCTCGCCAGATACGCGAGGCGGTCGGGATCGTGCACCCGGCCGTCGACAACTCGGTCCGGGAATGCCGCGCCGTTCTCGGTCACGTACATCGGCATGCCCGGGTACTCCTTGTGCAACCAGGTCAGCAGGTCGGTCAGCCCTTCCGGATAAATCTCCCAGCCCTGCCCGGTGACCGGTCGCCCAACCTTGTGGAAGGTGACCTCCTCCGCGCCGATCCACGGCGAACCGGGCGGGCGGGGCATCACGATGTCCGGATCGAGGGCCGGGACCGGCGGGCGAACGGACACCGTGTTGCCTAGATAATAGTTGACCCCCAGCATGTCGACCGGCGCCGAGACCACGTCGAGGTCACCGTCGCGAATGTGGTCGACAAGCCCATACGGTGCAAGGTCGCTGAGTACGCCCGGCGCATACGCGCCGCGGAGGACAGGTTCGATGAACAGCAGGTTCTGCAACCCGTCGATGTGTCGCGCCGCCTCGACATCGTCCGGGTCGTCCGGGTCCAGCGGCACGACCGGGGCGAAGTTCAACGTGATGCCGACATTCGCTTCCGGGTTCCGGGCCCTCATCGCCTGTACCCCGAGACCATGCGCGAGCAGCAGGTGATGCACCGCCGCGACGGCGGCGTTCGGCTCAGATCGACCTGGCGCGTGCTCCCCGCTGGCGTATCCGAGCAGCGCCGAGCAGAACGGTTCGTTGAAGGTCGTCCAGTACGAGACCCGATCGCCCAGCGCCGCGTAGACGGTGTCGGCATATTCGGCGAAGCGGTACGCGGTATCCCGGGCAGGCCAGCCGCCGGCGTGCTCCAGCGCCTGCGGCAGGTCCCAGTGGTAGAGCGTCACCCACGGAACGATGTCGTGCGCCAGCAGCTCGTCGACGAGCCGCCGGTAGAAGTCCAGTCCCGGCTCATTTACCGGCCCGCCGCCTGGCCGCACCCGTGGCCAGGCCACCGAGAACCGGTACGACCTCAGCCCCAGCTCCGCCATCAGAGCGACGTCGCCGGCCATGCGCCGGTAGTGGTCGATGGCCGGCTCGCCCGTATCGCCACCGATGATCGCCCCCGGCCGACGGCAGAAGACGTCCCAGATCGAGTCGGACCGGCCATCCGCGGCGGTCGAACCTTCTATCTGGAATGCGGCTGTCGCGGCACCCCACAGGAATCCCGGTGGAGGTTTCCGGGTCACGCTTCCCCCTACTACGTCGGTTACAGCGCCGGCGTTCTTGCCTGCCCTCATCCTTTCACCGCGCCTTCCATGATCCCGCGGATAATCTGCCGGAAGAACAGCACGAAGATGAGAGCTAGCGGCACCGTGGCGATCAGCGTGCCCGCGAAGATCTGCGCGAGATCCTGGTGATAGGCGGAGTTAAGGGTCTTCAACGAGACCTGGACCGTCGGGTTGGACGGGTCGGCGAGCACGATGAACGGCCAGAAGAACTCGTTCCAGTACTGCATGAAGGTGAGCAGGCCCAGCACGGCCGCGGCCGGACGCAGTGCCGGCGCCACGACGTGCCGGAAGATCCGCCAGGTCGAACATCCGTCGACCCGCGCCGCCTCGACGAGTTCGTCCGGCACCGACTGGAGCGTGTACTGCCGCATCAGGAAGATTCCGAACCCGCTGATCAGGAACGGGACGATGACCGCCTTGATGTCGTTCAGCCAGTTGAGCTCGATCATCAGCCGGTACAGGGGCACGATGTTGAGCTGGACCGGGATCATCATTGTCAGCAGGATCGCAATGAGCAGCGCGTTGCTTCCACGGAACCGCAGCTTGGCGAACGCGAAGCCGGCGATCGCGCTGAAGAACACCGTGCTTACGGTGATCGTTCCCGCGGTGACGAAAGAGTTGAAGATGCCCTTCAGGATCGCCGCGTCGCTGTTGTCCAGCACACGCCGGATGTTCTCACCGAGGTTGCCGCCCGGCAGCAGCGCCGGCGGCCACTCGTAGGCCGAAGCATTGGTCCGGGAGGCTATGACGACCATCCAGTACAACGGGAACACCGACAGGATCGCGGCCACGGTCAAGCCGATGATGGTGAGCGGACCGGCTCGGTGCACCCGTGGCGCTGCTTCAGCACCGTCTAGCAGGAGTCGGCCCACGGGCGGGCGGGCGACGTGTGTTTTCACGGTCATCGGACTCACCTCTCCGAGCCGAGCCGGCGAACGAGCGCGAAGTTGATCGCCGCCACGACGACGATCAGAACCAGCAGGACCAGCCCGGCCGTTGCGGCGTATCCCCAACGCTGGTGGGCGCGCATCGCTTCGACGACGAACATCGTGACGGTCTGGAACTGGCCGAGCGTGCCGCCGCCCAGGGAACCCGCGCCGCTCGTGAACATCAGCGGCTCAGTGAACAGCTGCAGTCCGTAAATCGTCGAGATGATCACTGTGAAGATGACCGTCGGGCGCAGCAACGGCACGGTGATCTGCCAGAACTGGCGGGCGCGGGACGCACCGTCGATCTCTGCCGCCTCGTAGAGGTCGGCCGGAATCGCCTGCATGGCCGCCAGGTAGATAAGCGCGTTGTAGCCGGTCCACCGCCAGTCGACCATGGTCGCAATCGCCAGCCAGGACGGCCACCGCTCCGCTCGCCAGTCGATGCGGTCGAGCCCGATAAGTTCGAGCAGGCCATTAGCGAGGCCGAAGTCGCGGGCGAAGAACGAAAGCCCGAACACCAGAGCCACCACCGCTGTGGATGTCACGATGGGGATGGCAATCGCGGCGCGGAAGAAGTGGATGCCGCGCAGTTTGCGGTTGAGCCAGTTGGCCAGCGCCAGTGCCAGGAGCAGCTGCGGGACGGTGGCCAGGACGAACATGCCCAACGTGTTGACGACCGAATTCCAGAAGTTCGGATCGCCGATCAAGGTGGCGTAGTTGTCCAGGCCGACGAAGTTGGTCGTGGGGTTCAGCGGCGAGCTGTCGGTGAACGACAACCAGATCGTATGAATGGTGGGGTAGAGACCGAAGATCGCGAAAAGCACGAAGAACGGGGCGACGTACACGTAGGGCGACAACCGAATGTCCAGCATGGCGATCCGAGTCCGAATCCGCCGGTTCCGGCCGGAGTCACCGCCACCCGGTGGAGTTGCCGGCCCGCCGCGCTGCGCGGTGGGGGCGTTGAGTTCGATGCTCATCGGCGAGTCCGTTCGTTCGATGTGGTAGCGGCACGTGGCGCTGGTACGGGGTGGTGCCGGTGGGGCCGCCACGGCACCACCCCGGGTCAGAGGGCGTCAGCCGATGCCTTCGGCGTTCCGCCGGGCGTCCTCCCAGGCCTCATCAGGAGTCCGCTCACCCTGTTCCACCGAGCGCAGGGCGTCTTCGTAGGCGGTCCGGATGGCGTTGTTCTGCGGCCCGAGGTAGACCGGTTTGAGGTCGGCCGCGCCCGCCCCGAAGATCTGGCCGGTCGGTGCGTTGTTGAAGTACTCGTTCGTGGCCTCGAGTACGGCGGGGTTCTCCAGTGCTTGCGGCGATGACGGTAGATTGCCCAGCGCCTCGAAGGCGGCCACGTGGGCCTCCGGGCCGGTCAGGAACTTCACCAGCTCCGCCGCTTCCTCCGGGTGCTCCGACTCAGCGGTGACGGCCAGGAACGAACCACCCCAGTTGCCGCCGTCACCAGGAGCATCGGTGACGTCCCACAGGCCGGCGGCCGCGTCACCGGCAGCACCGGAGATGACACCGGTCATCCAGGCCGGGCAGGCGATCGTAGCGAACGAGGCCTGGGCGAAACCGGCATTCCACTCGTCGGAGAATGACTGGAGCCCGGCGGACAGCCCCTTCTCGATCATCTCGATGGTGAGGTCCCATGCCGTCTTGATGTCCGGGTTGTCCAAGTCCAGCGTGTTGTCCGTGTTGTAGTAGGTGTGTCCGGTGTTATTGCCCGCGACCTGCATGAGAATCGAGTTGTAGACGTTCGTAGCGGCGTCGAGGAACGCTACGCCGGTGTCGGCGGTGACGAACTCCTCGCCGGTGGCGATGAAGTCCTCCCAGGTTTGCCACTGCTGTGCCACCTCGTCGCGGTCGATCGATAGGCCGGCCGCCTCGAGCAGGTCACTGCGGTAGCACATCGCCATCGATCCGACGTCCGTGCCGAGGCCGAGCACGAATCCGCCAGGAGCGCCCTGCTCCCACTTCCACGAGAGGAAATTGCCCTGCAGTTCGCTGGCGCCGTGGTCGGCCAGGTTCACGAACTTGTCGGTTTGCGCATAGAACTGGATGATCGTGCCCTCTTCGAGGGCGACGATGTCTCCGGCACCGGAACCAGAGGTGATCTGCTGGACGAGGCGCTCGTTGTAGTCGCCCAGCCCCAGTCCTGCTCCTCGCTCTTCGATCGTGATGTTGGGGTGGTCGGCCATGTACTGCTCGTAGAGGGCGTCGTATCCGAACCCCTGCTCACCGAACACGTCGATGGTAAGCGTGATCGGCTCCTCGCTCTCACTGCTGTCGTCGGTCTCCTGGGCGCCGCTTGGTTCCTCGTCGCCGCCGCACGCAGTCAACGCAAGCGCAGTGGCTGCGGCAAACGCCGCTAATCGCACCCAACGGGTCGTTCGTCTCATGTCCGTCCCTCCATCGGGAAAATGTGGGAGCGCTCTCACGCCTCTTGGCGAGAAGTGTGGGAGCGCTCTCACACTGCGTCAAGACCTCGTTACCAAAAGGTGTCCTGGAGATCTCATCTGCGTTTGGCGATGACCACTTGTCCGCGGCAAGTCCTCGGAACAACCTGCTCAGCGACTTGTCCGGCCGGACAAGAAGCCCGTACGGACCTAGGCGGCAGTGGCCGCAGGGCCGGACTCGTCCGGACGCGGCGGCTCGATCGCCCGTACGGTGACGCCCGGCGATGGCCGCAAGTGTGGGCGCAGGACCAGTCCGTTGCGACGCGCCGTGGCAACCGTGATCAGCACCGTGCCAAGGACGGTGAGGCCACCGCCGCCGAGCAAAGACCAGCGCGCACCTAGGACTTCGGCCAACTGGCCGATGATCGGAGCGCCCAGCGGAGTGCCGCCGAGCAGCACCATCATGTACAGCGACATCACCCGCCCGCGCACGTACTTGGGCACTGTGGTCTGCGTGTAGGCATTGCCGGCGGTGAGAACGGTCATCGCTGCGATACCGATCGGCACCAGGCTCACCGCGAAGGTCATGTACGTCGGCATTAAACCGGCGACGACTTCGAGCGTCCCGAAAGCACACGCGCCCAGCACGACGAGGCGGCGGCGCGGCGTTCCACGGCGGCGGGCGGCGATCAGCGCTCCAGTGAGCGTTCCGATCGCCATGATCGAGCCGAGAATGCCGTACTCCGCCGGACCTTTGCCGAACACTTCGGTCGCCATCAGCGCAAAGGTCATCTGGAAGTTCATGCCGAATGTGCCGACGAAGAACATGATGCCCATCAGCATGAGCAGGTCGGGGCGCCCGCGAACGTACCGGACGCCTTCGGCAAGCCGGGCGAGCGGACCACCGTCGACGTCAGTCCGGGGCGGCGCGGTGATCCGGCGGCGGAGCAGCGTCAGCGCAATGATGGGGGCCGCGTAACTCAGGCCGTTGACGATGAACACCCACCCGGTCCCAATCACGGCGATCAACAGGCCGGCCACTGCGGGGCCGACCAACCGCGCGGCGTTGAACGATGCGCTGTTCAGTGCGACGGCATTCGGCAGGTCGTCCGGCTTGACCAGCTCTGACGCGAATGCTTGCCGAGCCGGGTTGTCCAGCGCAGCGCCGACGCCGAGGAGAAACGCCAGCACATACACGTGCCACACCTGGACCACGTCGCTGAGCACGAGCACGCCCAGCGTCAGGCCGACCGCACCTAGGAAAGCGTTGGTGGCTTTCAGCAGGTGATGCTTCGGGAACCGGTCTGCGAGCAGCCCGCCGACCGGGGCGACCAGTAGGAACGGCAGGAAATGCAGGCCGGTGGCGATGCCGAGCGAAGCCGGGCCTGCGCCCAGCACGACGAGCACCAGCCAGTCCTGCGCCACGCGCTGCATCCAGGTGCCGACGTTCGACACCAGCATCCCCGACCAGTAGAGCCGGTAGTCGTGATGGCGGAACGAACGGAAGGTTGGACTCACGAGGACGCCAGCTTCTCGAGAACCGGCACTGCAAGGCGGAGGGCCTCGCGTTCGTCGGCGGTGAGCTCACGGAGCCGCTGGTTGAGCCAGGCGTCACGGCGCCGCCGGTCGGCGGCGAGCATCGCCTTGCCTTCGTCGGCAAGCCGCACAATGACCAGGCGCCGGTCGTTCGCGTCAGGTTCGCGGGCGACGAGCCCACGCTCCTCGAGAGCGGAGACGATGCGGGTCATGGATGGCGGCTGGATGCGTTCGGCGGTGGCGAGTTCGCCCAACGTGATCGGACCCAGGCGGGCGAGCGTTCCCATGGCAGACAGTTGATTGAGCGTGAGCGAGGTGTCTTCCCGCTCATTGCGCAGCCGCCTGGCGAGTCTCATGACGGAAACCCGCAGAACGCTGGCCAGTCCAGCCTGGGTGCGCGTAGGAGTTACGGATGTCACGGCCGTTAGTTTAGCTCATTAGCCTTGCTAACGACCGGCTGCTTACGTTAACCGCGATCGGTAACCAGCAGCCAGCTCGTTGGCCTAGTCTCGGCGAGCTCTCCGGCCGCGGTAGTCGCCGCCAGATTCGTCATCGTCATCGTCATCGAGCAAGAAATCCGCACCTTGGGTGTTCTCGGTCACCGGCTCGTCGGTGAAAAACTCGCTGTCGAAACCAGGCGATTGACGGGGTCGTGGTGGTGTGCCCGGTTCCGTCGGAGGCGGCGGAGACTGCGGCGGCGGCTCTCCTGCCCGCGGAGGCTCGTGAGACCAGGAAGGGCCCATTCCAGCACGCCGACTGGCCTCGTGTTGCCGGGCCGCCTCGTCCGCAAGGAACTCGGGGTACGAGCGCGGTTCGTATCCGGCCGCCGCGGCTCTAGTCTGCTCCTCGCGGTACCGCCGGGCCAGCTCCTCGTCCCGCGGGTGCCTGCGGGACTGGTCGGGATCCGGCAAGTACCCGGCCGGGGCGGCCATCTCGGCATAGGTGGGATCCGGGTACGCCGGATCCCGAGGTGCGGACACTGGCGGGGGCCCGGGACGGGACTGGCGCGAGGGCGGGTGGGGTGCCGGCGCCGGAGGCCGGTTCCCGGCCGCGGGAGGCATATCGCCCCTCACCGGAGGGAACTCGCCGGACGCGGCGTCATCCTTCACAGGAGGAAACTCGGCGGAAACCGCCGGGAAATCACCGGTCACGTAGCCAGGCGGGGGCCGCTTTCTCGGCGAGTACGTCCCTTCACCGGTGTTATGACCGGTTTGCCGCGCCGGAGGTGACAGGGGTGGCGGCGGGTCGAAGGGCAGCGGAGCAGCAGGCGGTGTCCGGTCGTATGGGGAGTACGTCTGGGTCGGCTGCTCAAACCCGAGGTCAAAGGGATCACCCTCAGTCGCCAGAGCGGCGAGCTCACCGTCGGCCCAGTCTCCGGCGTCGTCGAACCCCGCGTCGGCCTCCGCATCGAGCTCCGCCCGAGCGATGGCATCCCGCCGCTTGCGGCAGTACTCGAGCCCCAGCAGGCCAAGGCCGACTCCAGCCAGACAGGCCCAGATCCACCACCCCCGGCCTTCGTCTTCCAGCTCGTTCCGGCGGAACGCCAGCACAACGAAGGCAAGTGCCCACAGGACGGTGATGATGGCTACCGTGCGGACGCCGTCGACGTCCACGGGCTTGACCTCAGGTGGGTGTCCCGTTCGTCCGCGCCGCCTTTCCATACTCAGAAGGCTATCTGGCGCGCGAACCGCGTGCGTGCCGGGACGGACACGAGCTCGTGGCGATTATCCACGGGCCACGGTGGCCCGCCGGCCTAGCGCGGTACGGCGGTACTCCCGCCAGCGGTCCATCGTGGCCGGCAGCCCGGCCCGCCAGAACCGGTAGAACTCGAGTGCCTCGCGGACACCGTCACTCGCTGCCGGGGTCTCACGGTCGAGCCGGTCGACGCCGGCGCTCAGGACGTCCACTGCCCTATCGATCGCCTCAGCCGTCCGGATAGCGATCACTTGCCAGGCGTCGTCGTACACCCGGTAGGAATCCGCTGACGCCCCAGGATCCCGCTCCTTGACCACCAGACCCGCCTGGCTCAGGTGGCGAACCGCGCCGGACACCGCTGCGGGGCTCATGCCAAGCCCGGCCGCGATTTGTCCCGCTGTGGATTTCTTGGGGTCAGCAGCCAGCAAGTAGGCGAATACGCGCGCAGCCATCCGCGGCAAACCGGAGTCGGCCAGCAGTAGCGCGAACTGCTCGACGAACCAGCGGACCGCATCGTCAGCCTTCGGTTCGGACTCCTGTATCACGTGCATCTCCCCGCCGTCGTCCCTATGTCCAGGCCGTTCATGGACGTGTGACCGTATCCGCAGCCCTAGTTCTGTAACGCCTCATGCCGGTACTCCCTCCAGCGCTCCATCAACGCCGGCAACTCTTTTCGCATGAATGCGAAGAAGGCCTGCGTCTCGGCCAACCGGCGGCCACCGGGCCGCTCACGACCAATCAGCTCGACACCTTCGGCGGCGATGCGCTCGAACGGCTCCATAAGCCCTTCGCGATTGAGGTAGACCTCCGACCAGATGTCGTCGCCGTAGAGGACGTACGTGTCGGTACGATCGCCAGGCTCACGCTGCTTGCCGAGCAAGCCGGCCTGCACGAGATCACGTACCGCAGTGGAAATCGCTGCCGGGCTGACCCGTAACGCCTCGGCGAGATCGGTCGCGGTGTAGCGGTCTGCGTCGTCAATAAGCGCGTACGCGAACACGCGGGCAGGCATCCTGGCCATGCCCGTACCGGCCAGGACAATTGCGAATCGCTCGACGAAGCGAAGCATTACCTCACGATCGTCTGATGCGCCTGCCACAGAAACCACCTCTCCGCCCACAAAGCTCTCCAGCCACAAAATCCACACACGCTATATGCATAAGATACTTCACAAGTTCCTGAAACTTATGATACTTTGCCGACCATGACTGCAGCCATTGCGACTTCCGGGCTCGTCAAGACGTTCGGACCCACCCGTGCTCTCGATGGACTCGACCTCACGGTTGACGCCGGCGAGGTGCACGGCTTTCTCGGCCCGAACGGCGCCGGCAAGTCCACCACGATCCGTGTCCTCCTAGGGTTGCTGCGAGCCGATTCCGGGCAGGCCACGATGCTCGGCGGCGACCCGTGGCATGACGCGGTCACCCTCCACCGCCGGGTCGCCTACGTGCCCGGCGACGTAGAGCTCTGGCCGAACCTGACCGGAGGAGAGGCGATCGATCTGCTGGGCCGGCTCCGAGGCGGGTTGAACAAGGCGCGCCGTGACGAACTCATCGAGCGATTCGACCTGGACCCGACCAAGAAGGGCCGCGCGTACTCCAAGGGGAACCGGCAGAAGGTGGCCATCGTCGCCGCGCTGGCGTCCGATGCCGAGCTATTGCTTCTGGACGAGCCCACCGCCGGGCTCGACCCGCTGATGGAAGTCGTGTTCCAGGACGTGATCAACCGGATGAAGACGGAGGGGCGCACCGTCCTGCTGTCGAGCCACATCCTCGCGCAGGTAGAGAAGCTGGCGGACCGGATCAGCATCATCCGGCTCGGCAAGATCGTCCAGTCCGGAACGCTTACCGAGATGCGGCACCTGACCCGGACGACCATTGAAGCGCACACGGCGACTCCGGTGACCGGGCTGGAGAACCTCGTCGGCATCCACAATGCGGAGGTCAGCGACGGCCGGATCCACTTCGCGGTAGACGGCGAGCACCTTGACGCCGCCGTCCGCCACCTGTCCGGCTTCGGTATCCGGGCTTTGACCAGCCACCCGCCCACTCTGGAAGAGCTCATGCTCCGCCACTACGGGGACGAGCTCGCCGCCAACGGGATCGACGAGCGATGACCACCCTCACCCGGGAACCCGCACGCGCGACGGCTCGGCGGCCACGCGAGAACAGCCTGGCCGGGACTGGCAAGCTCGTCCGGTTCAACCTTCGGCGCGACCGGATCAAGCTGCCCGCCTGGTTGTTCGGAATGTTTCTGTTCGTCTTCTACTACGCTGCCGCCCTGCCGCAGTTGTATAAGACCGAAGAGGACCTTCAGGTCATCACCGAATTCATCCAAGGCGCGGTCGGCGCCATCGTCTCCGGTCCGGGGTTCGGGCTCGACGATCCCACCATCGAGTCGGTCATCGTCGGCGTGTACGGGCTGTACTTCCTCCTTCTCGCAGCGCTGATGAACATCCTCCTCGTCTCCCGGCACACCCGCGTCGAGGAGCAGACTGGACGGGCAGAACTCATCCGGGCCAACGTCGTTGGCCGCCACGCGCCCCTGACCGCTGCGTTGGTGATCGCGGTCATCGCAAACCTGCTGGTGACGTTGCTAGTCGCCGCTGCGATGGCCGCAGCCGACCTGGATACGAGTGACGCACTGTTG
This sequence comes from Jiangellaceae bacterium, assembly GCA_035762665.1. Taxonomy (GTDB): domain Bacteria; phylum Actinomycetota; class Actinomycetes; order Jiangellales; family Jiangellaceae; genus JASLBX01. The sequence goes on from DASTNZ010000112.1 coordinate 68,551, forward strand.
TTCGGAGCGAGCATCGGCGCCCTCGGCCTCGTGTGGGCCGGGATCACGGCGCTCACCGTCCAGGTCAGCGCATTCTCCCGGGCAGGGTCGGGCCTTGCCGGCGCTGCCCTGGGGGCCGCATACGTCATCCGGGCCGCCGGGGACACCATCACCGAAGGTGGCAGCCTGCTGTCCTGGTTCTCGCCGCTCGCCTGGTCCCAGCAGACCCGCGCGTACGCTGACGGGCGCTGGTGGCCGCTGCTGCTCTCGGTCGCCTTTGCGATCGTGACCGCCGCGGTCGGTTATGCCCTGTCGAATCGCCGCGACGTCGGCGCCGGTCTGATACCGCCTCGAGGCGGGAGCCCGACGGCCGCGCCGTGGTTGCGCTCGCCGTTGACGTTCGCGTACCGGTTACAGCGAGCCAGTCTCATCGGCTGGAGCGTCGCGCTCGTCGTCGCGGCTGTGGTCTATGGCAGCATGACCCGGCCGATCGTGGATGCATTCGACGACCTCCCCGAGACGATGATCGACGTCATGGGTGGTGACCCGAGCCGGATTCTCGACGGCTACGTCAGCACGATGGCGCTGACCTTCGCGATCGTGCTCGCCGTCTTTGCGATTCTGGGCCTGCAGTCGGTTCGCTCCGAGGAGACCAGAGGCCGTACTGAGCCGGTTCTGGCCACGGCGACGAGCCGATCCGCATGGCTGGGCGGCCATGTTGCCGTCCTTGCGGCTGGTGTGGTCGCGCTGCTCGCCGTCTCTGGGCTGGTGCTGGGAATCGCGACGGCGATCTCGGTCGGCGATGGGTCCTACGTCTGGGACACTACAGCGGCGCACCTGGTCTATGCGCCCGCGTTGCTCGTCCTGCTCGGCATAGCGGCGCTGCTATTCGGCTTCGTGCCCAGCGCGGTGGGCGCGACCTGGGTCGTGTTCGGATTTGTGACGATCATCGGGTTCTTTGGCCCGATCATGGATCTGCCCCAGTGGGTTCACAACCTGTCGCCGTTGGAACACGTCGCGCGGCTGCCGCTCGACGAGGTCTCCTGGACGCCACTGGTCGTGCTCACTGTTATCGCAGCCGGTCTGATCGCACTCGGGCTCTACGGCTTCCGGCAGCGCGACCTGGATACCAAGTAGCACGTACGCGACAGTTCCCACCTGTGCCCGGCCGCCGGCACGGTGCAAGTGGGAGCTGCCCCAGAGCGATCATTCCGATCCGCGGTGTATGTGCCGGACGCGGTCGGTGGACGAGGTGCGGCCAGGTACCGCAAAGGTTCGCTCAGCCAGCAAGTCGGGGACTAGGTCCGGATCACGCAGCGCCTCGGCCAGCTCGAGCCGTACGTCCCACCGTCCCGCGGCCCACGCGAGTCCACGGGCGAGCCCGTCGGGGGTGGCAGCGTGCACGATGCCGTTCGGATCGACCCACCAATCCACCGACCGGCCGGCGACCTCGAGCTCGTCGTGCTCGACGTAGGTTGCCGCGGCACCGGGCAGCAGCCGCGGTACCGCCGCAGGCACATCAGTGACGCGTCCGGACGAGATCGGGTACGGGTCCGCCAGGTCGCTCGCCATCGGCAGGTCGAGCAACGCCGCGAGCCGGGCACCGCCCGGCAGCACGACGGGCCCGTCCAGCTGGAGCCAATGAGGCCCATCGGCGACGACGACGTCATCGGCCGGCACGACCCGGCTCCAGTCGGCGTCGGGAACACGCACCTGGTCTGGCGGTGGTACCGCCTCCGGCTCGAGGTCAGCGGCGATCAGCGCGTTATAGACGGCACCCAAATCGGCGGCTGACAGGCGAACGGACGAATCGGCAAGCTGATCGAGGAGTCGGTCTGGCTGACCAACGAGGTCCGGCAGAGTCCGGGCCAGACCAAGCGCCCGGCTCACCCCGTCGTTCAGCGGCACCGGAATGGCCGGAAGCAGCCGCCGCACCAGCGGATCAGCGTCAGCGGCGCTCAGCAGGCGCAGCGGCACACCGCCGACTCGCGCATGCTCGCGCAGCCACCAGGCGGTGTACGGCGGAACGGCCCGCCGGGTGCCATCCGCCAGTAGAACATGAGCCGGCTCGGTGAGCGTCCGGTGCGTGCGCGGGTCGGATGCCAGCATGCCGAGGGCATCGGCCCACCGGGCGTGATGGACCAGATCAAGATCGCGGACAGCGATCAGCTCAACGAGCATTGGCGGGAACTCCTGGTCCGGCAACAGCTGCCCGATCGCGGCCAGCCAGCCCGTCTCGTCGTCCAGGTCGTGCCATGAGCCCTCGTCGAGCGTGACATCCAGCTCACTCAAGACAGCGAATCCGTCCCGGACACCGACTGCCTGCAGCACGGCACGGCCCCACCGCGCGACCGCCGTCGGGTGGACCGTGTACTCGGCGTCGTCAACATCGAGCAGGTCCAGAACGTCCGCACCGGGAAACCAGAGTTCACCGGCCGACGCGAGCGAGCCGGTCCCGTCCAAAACAAGCGTCCGAACCAGCCAGGGCTCGGCCTCAACCGTTAATCCGGACGCTTCGACGAGCCGTAGCACCGCATCGGCAGCCGCTTCGTCCTCCGCGTCCACCGCGGCTCGGACGGCCGGATCTCGTAGCACCGCCATGGCGGTTGCTTCTGCCGCACCAAGCCGCGCCAGCAGCGGATGGACTGCGGCGGTGGCGGCGACCCGGAGTCCGAAGGGTTCCAGCGTGTCGGCATCGACATCCCCGGTCGGGAGCAGCACACCTCGAGCTCCCCTCACCAGCCGGCCATCTGTGAGCGGCACCGGCAGCGTGGCCAGCGCCTCGAGATCCGCGCCGTCCAGCGCCGCGTACAACTCACGCCATTCGGCCGGCTCGAGGCTCAGCTCGCCTAGAGTCTCGATGACGTCCTCCAGCCGGACCACGGTCGCACCCAGGCGGCGCAACGGCTCCGCATGCCACCACTGCGGATCGGCGAGCCCGGCCACGAATCGGGCCATCGCGGCGGGTTCGGCCGCAGTTCGCAGCCCCTCCACCAACACGACCTCTCGCGGGGCAAGCAACTCGGGCCGGTCGGCCTGCGCGGGCACTGGCCGAGCCGCTGGCACGAATCGGGCGCGAGCGAGTGCCGGAATGATGGCTCGGTGCAGTGATGCGTCCAGCTCGCTGACCGGAAGCGGACCAGGAACGAGATCCAACACCGCTGGTCCCGCGGTCGCCAGCTCCGTCGCGAGTTCGGCGTACGCGCGGGCGACCTCGCCGGCCAGCATGTCAGTGAGCCGCCCCGGTACGGCGCGGCGGCGAGATGAATCGAGCGGAAAGCTACCCAGCACGAGGACCGGCAGTTCCGTGCGCTCGTCCGTCGGAGTGGGCGCGTGGATGACCCTCGGTACGGACGGCGGCAGCGCGACCGGGCGTCCATCCGTCCGGACTGGAACGGCGACCGCTGCGCGCCACCGGTCCGGCTCCTCGACCGGCCGGTCGGCCAGCAGCTCACTAGGCACCCGGCCGGCCCGCTCGAGCAGCCGCCACCGCGTCTCGCGGCTGCCCTCTGTCACCAGGACCTCCGAACCGTTCCGGCTAGCGCCGAGCACCCTGGTGGCATCGCCGGTGTCGATGATGACTTCGGCGAGATCCGGCAGCGACAACAGCAACGCATCGTCCACCGCGTCGAGAAGCGAGCGCACGAGCTCCCGGGCGGCATCGTCACGCAGCGGTAGCCGAACCACGGTGTCGTAGCCCGCCGGCGGCTTCCCTTCGGCGGGCATTGGTAGGCGGAGTACCGGACCGGTCGACCCGCGCCGGGCCAGTTCGTCAGCCAACTCCGGCACCGCAGCCGCAGCGGCGACGGCGGCTGCGCGCGACCAGCGAACGCCGCCGGTTCGGGACAGTACGGCAGGCTCGTCGCTGACCCCGAGTACGGCGGCGAATCCGACACCGAACCGGCCGACCGCGCCCTCGTCTCGCTTCGTCGAGGCGCGCAGCGTGGACAGCCCTTCGACGCCGCCAGCGTCGAGCGGGGCGCCGGTGTTGGCGGCGAGGAGCGTTGAGTCCTCGAGGCGGAGCAGGATCCGGCCAGGTGCACCGGCCCGGGCTGCGGCGTCGCCTGCGTTCTGGGCCAACTCGACGATCACCCGGTCGCGATACGCACCTCGGGCGAGTTCCTCTTCGGCATTAGCGTCTTCGCGGAACCGGGCCGGCGAGGCCGCCCACGCGGCAAGCACGGTCGCCCGCAGGCGCTCCGTGTCGAACGGATCAGAGCTCGCTTGACTCCCCATCGGAGTCATCATGGAGCACAAGGTCGTAGGAGACGGTGTCGAACACCGGCTCCGGCGGGTCGAAGGTGATCTGCTCGGCGCGGACATCGGAGTGCGCGCCGCAGCCGTGGTCATACGAGACGACGCGCCCGTCAAACGGGGTGCGCTCGTTGGAGCACACTCCGAAGGCCCGCCCCAGGGGGCCGCCGAGCCGGATCATGAACCCGCACGTCTCGCACTGCGCCGGAGCGGCCCGTGCTATCTCGGTGTCGGGCCCACCGTCACCGGAGCTCCATCTGGCGGCCGCCTCGGCACGGCCCTGCGGCGAGAGCAACCAAGGGCGTCCGAGCCCGAGGTCGTCGACTACCTCTTTGGTAGCCAGCGGATCGAATTCCTGATCTACGCCTGTGTAGCCGGGCACCAGCCGCGGGTCGTCATCCGTCGTCGGCATCAGGTCGCCCGGACCCAGGTCTCCTGGTTTGACGCGCTCCTCCCATGGCACCCAGGCCGGCGCGAGCGCGGAGTCGGGACCAGGGAGCAAGACGCACTCGTCGATGGTCACGACCTTGCCTCGCGAGGCGCGGGCCACCGTGACCGACCATCGCCAGCCGCGGTACCCGGGAGCCGTGCACTCGAAGTAGTGGGTCACGACCCGATCACCCTCGATGTCGAAGCCCAGGTGGCCACCGACGTGATCGGCACCCGCGGTCTCGATCGCGGCAGCGTGCGCCGCATCAACAGCGGCGACGCAAGCACGGTCGGCCTTGTAGGAGCGGGCTCGCGAAGGTGCGGGAGTCACAACTGAAGATTGTCGCAAATCCGGCCGCCGATTCACAGTTCGGATCCGACTGACTTGCCGGTCGGCGCGTTTCCGTGACAACCAGGGGGTGAGGTTGGATAGGGCGCGTGAGGCAGGCAGACCAGTCCCCGTCGGGCGACGAACCCAGCCGCGCGCGTCGGGTTGCCGGAAGGTCTGCGCGGGCTGCCAGAGCAGCGGCTACCTCGACCTCGCGGGCCGCACGAGGTGCGGCCACGTCCACGTCACGGGCAGCCCGCCGGGGTGCCGCCCGAGTGAGGATGGCCACGACAGCGGAAGGGGCCGGCGAGTCCGGTTTGTCGCGAGTCATCGAGCTCAACGCCGTGAATGCGATCGGCGACACACTCATTACGGTCGCCCTGGCCGACACGCTCTTTTTCTCCGCCGCTACGTCCGAGGCCCGCGGCCAGGTCGCGCTGTACCTGCTCGTGACCATGGCACCATTCGCGATCATCGCGCCCATCATCGGGCCGTTCCTCGATCGGTTCCGCCACGGTCGGCGGTGGGCGATCGGGACGTCCACTGCACTGCGGGCCTTTCTTGCCTGGGTGATGGCGAGCAGTGTCGTCAGCAACGATCTGTGGCTGTACCCCGCCGCCTTCGGCGTGCTCGTCGCGTCCCGAGCCTTTGCCATCGCCCGGTCGGCCGCGGTACCTCGCGTCCTTCCTCGCTCGGTGGAGCTGGTCACCGCTAATTCCCGGCTTTCGCTGGCCGGCGTGGCCGGCGCTGCGGTGGCCGCTCCGGTGGGCATCGGGCTGGCGCAGATCGGTTCAGACTGGCCGCTCTATCTGGCCTTCATCGCCTACGTCACGGCGACTGTGCTCGCCATCCGGCTGTCTCCGAAGGTCGACTCGACTGCTGGCGAGCGTGATGTCTCGCTGCGTAAGGGAGTAGCTGCGCCCGGCCGTCCCTACCGAGTTGGGGCCGCCGTAGTGCGAGCGCTGCGTGCCAACGCGGTACTCCGCGGGTTCAACGGCTTCCTCACCATGTTCGTCGCATTCATGCTCCGCGAGGAGCCGGTGGCGGGGCTGGCCGACACTGTCGCGATTGGCCTGCTCGTCGTCGCGGCCTGGCTTGGCAGCACTGGTGGCACGGCCCTCGGTGCGACCGTCCGCGCCCGAAACCCTGATCGGATCGTGCTGATCCTGGTCGCTGTGGCTGCGCTGGTGGCCGGGCTGACCGCCGTGTTGTGGGGCCTGGTCATGGTGCTCGTCGTCGGGTTGGTGGCGGGCTTCAGCCAGCAACTCGGCCGCCTGTCGCTGGACGCGGTCATCCAGCGTGACGTGCCGGACCAGGTCCGCACGAGCACGTTCGCGCGGTCAGAGACACTGCTGCAACTGGCCTGGGTCCTGGGTGGCTTCCTGGGCATCGCCCTGCCGCTGATGCCAGGCCTGGGCTTCGGGTTGGCAGCCGCTCTGCTGCTGGTGGGGCTGATCCTGGCGCAGCAGGTCAAGCCAGTTCGCCACTGATACTTGTCGCGGACGCACACACGTTGCCGCGGCAACGACAAGGCCGGGGCCGCTGGCTCCGGCGGGCTAGAGCTCCAGGTCGTCGGCAACTGCGCGTAGTACGGACGCCACCTTGTTCGCGGCCCGGCGGTCCGGGTGCCGCCCGCGCCGGTACGTGTTCGACATGCCGTCGAGCAGCTTGATCAGATCCTCGATGATCGTGACCATGTCGTCCGGCTTCTTGCGCTGCGCCGCCGCGACCGACGGGAGCGGTTCGAGCACGCGAACCGACAGGGCCTGCTCGCCACGCTTGCCTTCGGCGACGCCGAACTCAACACGCTGGCCGGGCTTCAGCGACGGCACGCCCGAAGGCAGCGCCGACGAGTGGACGAACACATCGCCGCCCTCATCTTTGGAGAGAAAGCCGAAGCCCTTCTCGGTGTCGTACCACTTCACCTTGCCGGTAGGCACGGAAGACCTCGTTCGTAGTCGGAGACTTTGCCTTGCGCCCAATCGGACGCGACGGACACCAGACTAGTGCCGTACCGTCTGATTTCATGGGTCAGGTCGATGTTGCCTCGCTGCCCACCGTCCGGGCAATGAGGTTTGTCGAGCCGCTGCGCGAGGGCGGTTCTCTGCCTGGCCTGGTGGAGACCGACGATCTAGGTACATACGTCGTGAAGTTCCGCGGCGCTGGGCAGGGAGTCAAGGCGTTGATCGCAGAGATCATCGTCGGCGAGCTCGCCCGGCGGTTGGAGATACGAGTGCCCGATCTGGTCCTCGTTGAGCTTGACGAAGCGATCGGCCGGCTCGAGCCGGATCCAGAGGTCCAGGCGCTGTTGCTGGCGAGCACCGGCACCAATCTTGGCGTGGACTTCCTGCCGCGCGCTCTCGGGTACGACGGCATCGGCTGGCGGCCCGATCCGGCGGTTGCTGCAATGATCTTGTGGTTGGACGCACTCACGGTGAATGTTGACCGCAGCTGGCGCAACCCGAACCTGTTGGTATGGCACCACGAGTTGTGGGCCATCGACCACGGCGCCGCGTTGCTGTTCCAGCACACCTGGCCCAGCCCGGCGGAGTTCGCGAATCGTCCGTACCCACTGGAAGACCACGCACTCGCGTCGTTCGTGACCGGCCTCGGGGTGGCCGACGCCGAGCTCTCCCCGCTCGTCACAGAGAGCCTGCTGACCGAGGTGGTCGCTCTGGTGCCGGAGGAGTGGCTACCCGTGGACGAGCGCCCCCGTTATGTGGAATATCTGGCCGCCAGGGCTGTTGGGTCCCGCGCCTGGCTACCGAGAGCGGTCGCATGAATGTCTTCGAGTATGCCGTCCTCCGCGCCATCCCGCGGATAGAGCGTGGCGAGTGCCTGAACGTCGGAGTCATGGTGTACTGCCAGGCGTTGGACTACATCGGCGCGCGCGTGCAGGTCAACGAAGCCCGGCTGCTGGCGCTCGACCCGTCGGCCGACGTCGACGCGGTGACGGCGGCCGTGGACGCGATCAAGACGACCTGCGCCGGCACGACCGGACCTTCCTCCGGGGCCAGCCCGGGCGAGCGCTTCCGGTGGCTGACGGCACCGCGCAGCACGATCGTCCAGCCTGGCCCCGTACATAGCGGCCTCACCGAGATGCCGGAGGCGGAACTGGCCCGCCTGTTCGACGAACTCGTTCGCTGACGTTCGATCACGTTCGGCAGGCGGCCCGACGTACCTATATGGCTGCATGCATGTAGATACGTCGCCGAGCCTGTCGAACGTGATCGAACGACGCTAGGGGCGGGTTAGGCCGGGGCGCCTATCTTCTCTCGGCCGGCACCCACTGCCATGGTCGGCTCCAGGAAGATCTCGGGACGACCTTCGACGTACAGCTGCGGCATCCGTCGATCCAAGGCCTTCGGCAGCCACCAGTTCGCCCGCCCTAGCCAATGCATGAACGCAGGCACCAGCAGCATCCGAACCACGGTCGCGTCGATCAGGATGGCCGCGGCCATACCGACACCGATCACCTTGATGAACACCTCGTCGCTCGGGATAAACGCGGCGAACACCACGATCATGATCGCAGCAGCGGCGGTAATGACTCGTCCGGTGCCGGCCAGCCCGTCGACGATCGCCCGGCTGTTGTCACCCTTACGGACCCACGACTCGCGCATCCTGCTGATCAGGAACACCTCGTAATCCATCGACAGGCCGAACAGAACCGCGAAGACCAGCACTGGGATGAAGGCCGGCATCGGAGTCGCCGTGTCGATGCCGATCAACTGGCCCAGCCAGCCGCCCTCGAGGACGAGTGCGATCACGCCGTAGGCGGCCGCTACCGACAGCAGGTTCATCACGGCCGCGGTCAGCGGGATCGCGATGCTCCTGAACGAAATCAGCAGCAACAACATGGACAGCGCCACCACACCGCCGATCAGGAACGGCAGCCGCTCCACCGTATTGGCATTGCTGTCGATACCCGTCGCCACTACCCCGCCGACATGGACATCGGCTCCAGTGCCGGCCGTCAGCTGCGGCAGCACGTTGTCGCGTAGCTCGTGCACGAGGTCCTCGGTATCGGCGTGCTGCGGCCCGGTGACGGGAATGACGGTGATCAGTGCCGCCGTCCCGTCCGGGCTAGGCACCGGCTGCAGAACGGCCGCGACGCCAGGGGCTTGCGCGAGGCCAGCCGCCACCTGCTCGGCGACGGACGGGTCGCTGGCGTCCGACAGGTCGGCCGCCAGCACGAGGGGACCGTTGGAACCGGCACCGAAGCCCTCGGTGATCATGTCGTAGGCCTGCCGAGTCGAGGTCTCCTCGATGTTGTTGCCGGCGTCCGGGAAACCGAACCGGGCGTCCATGAACGGCGCGGCGAGCGCCAGCAGCAGGCCGACGCCGACGACGCTGGCGATGATGCTGTGCCGGTCGACCAGCCGGCTCCACCACACCCAGCCGCGGGCCGGCTCCAGGTGTCCACCCTCGGCGATCTGGACGGACCGCCGGCGGCCGAGCGGCAACCGTAACTTGTCAATGCGAGAACCGAAGTACCCGAGCAACGCCGGGAACAGCGTGGCGGCTGCCGCCATCACGATGAACACCGCCACGATGGTCACAACTGCCGCGCCGCGCATGAACGACAGGCCCATGGCGAACAGGCCAAGCATGCTGACCACGACCGTGCTGCCCGCCACCATCACCGCCCGGCCGGCGGTGTCGAGCGTCGCGACCGTCGCGGCCTCAGGACTCAAGCCGACCGCGCGCCACTCGCGGAACCGCGTGATCATCAGCAGCGTGTAGTCGACGCCGAGGGCGATGCCGAGCATCGTGGCCAGTGCCGTTGTCCAGTCCGGGACGTCGATGACGGCTGCGATCAGCCCGGTCAGCGCCGCGCTGACCCCGAGACCACCAACCGCCACCATCAGCGGCAGGCCGGCAGCGACTACCGAGCCAAACGTCAGCAGCAGAATGACGCCGGCGGCCACGAAGGCGATCGCCTCCGAGCCGACCTCGCCCTCTTCTGCGAATTGAATCGCCATTCCGCCGAGCGCCACGTCAAGGCCAGGACGCTCCGCCGCCTCGGCCGCAGCCAGCAGCCGCTCAGTGTCCTCGATCGGCATGTCGACCGGATTCGTCACGTCCAGCGTGACGCTGCCCAGCAGGGTTCGGCCATCCGGCGCCATACCTCCAGGTGCGGTGTACGGGTCCTCGACTTCAGCCACGTGCGGCTGGCCCGACAGTTCTGCTAGTAGATCCGCGACCTCGGCCTGTACTGCTGGATCGGCTACGCCGTCCTCCGCCCGGATAACGACGTCAATGGAATCGCCAGCCTGAGCCGGGAACTTGGCCTCGAGCAACTCTTGTGCCTGCTGGGAATCCGATCCAGGAGCGGAGTAGTCGGCGGAGAACTCACCGCCGAAGGCCGAGGACAGGCCGAACGCCGCAACGATAACAGCGATCCAGGCCAGTACGACGCGGCCGCGATTGCGGAACGCGAGCCCGCCGAGCCGGCCCAGGGGACCCGGCCTGGGCGCGGTGGGCGCCGTTCCGTCCGTCGTGAGTGTCGGAGTGGTCATACCGTGATTCCCCCTGCAACGGGTCGTGACGTTGGTAATGAGCCCTCATTGGCGTTATGCTTCATAACACAACACCAGGATCGATACGCTTGTCAAGACCTTTAACCTCTGTAACGATGCTTAACGACACGCTCCAGGAGGCCCAGCGCCTGTGACGACACATTTGCCCCATCAGCACGCGACCGACGGCCCGCCGCTGTCACGCCGCGAGCGTGCGCGGGCTGCGACGATCGATGAGATCAAGGAAACCGCGACGCGCCTCATGTCCGAACAGGGCACGACCGACTTGCGGTTCTCCGACATCGCTCGCGAGATGGGCATGACCGCACCGGCGCTCTACCGCTACTTCGCCGACCGTGACGAACTGCTCACCGCACTGATAGCCGACACGTACGACGAGCTGGGAGCCGTCGTCGCGGCCGCCCGCGAACGGGTACCGACCGACGACATCTGGGGCCGGTTCCTCGCGGTCGCCAACGCCTACCGGTCGTGGGCGAACCATGATCCGGTCCGGTTCGCGCTCATTCTCGGCATGCCGGTGCCGGGTTACGCCGCACCGGAAGACGGCCCGACGACAGAGGCCGCTATACGCGCGATGTCGCAGCTCAAAGCGATCTTCTTCGACGCGGCGGAGCAGGGTGCCCTCGGCGCGCCGCTGCTTACCGAGGTGCACGAGGCGTTGCGCGAATGTACCGAAGTCGAGAAGCAGACTCACCCCGACGAGCCTGACCAGTCTCCGGAGATGTTCCAGGCCATGCTGCACTCGTGGGCTTCGCTGCATGGGTTCACCAGCCTGGAAGCTCACGGACACCTCGGCTGGATGTCGCAAGAAGCCCGCGACGCCCTGTTCGTCTCGTACGTCCGGCTGACCGCAATCACCGCCGGCCTCCCCGTCCCGGACACCTCGCGCTGATCGTGCAGCGATCAACGCGCAGCGGCTACCTGTAGCGGGACGGCTCGGGCAGCAACTCGTTCATCGAGCCGGAACGGAATCCGCGCGGATCGACCTCCACGGCATCGAACCCGGCCGAGCGAACCCCGTCGACCGCTTCGACCATCTCGGCCACCCGGCCGACGACGTCCGAGTCCACCTCGACCCGGGCCGTATGCCCGAGATCACGGACCCGCAGGTTGCGAACCGGCTCGCCGGCCGCCTCGAGGTCTGCGCGAAGCGTGGCCTCGGCTCGGTCGACCCGGGCCAGCCGGGCCGGCGTGATCTCCAGCCCATAGGCGACCCGGCTGGACAGGCAGGCAGCGGCTGGTTTGTTCCACGTCGGCAGGCCCCAGCGCCGGGACACCTCCCGGATCTGCTGTTTGGTCAGCCCTGCGTCCAGCAGCGGCGTCACAGCACCCCGCTCAGCGGCCGCCCTGATACCGGGGCGGAATCCGGCGACAGCGTCGTCAGCGTTGGTTCCTGTCGCTACGTACGCGTAACCCTCACGCTCGGCAAGCGGCCCGACCACATCGACCAGCTCGGCCTTACAGAAATAGCACCGGTCTCCGCGATTGGCGCGAGAGCCCGCGCGCGACATCTCGTCAGTACGCGGCCGGACATGGCGAACGCCCAGGCCTTCGGCGAACTCGCGCGCCGCGACCAGCTCGCGGCGCGGCAGCGACGGCGACACGGCGGTCGCGGCCAGCACATTGCCCGCACCCAGCGCCCGCACCGCCGCAGCCAGCAAGAAGGCGGAGTCAGCACCGCCGGAGAAGGCGACCACGATCGAGCCCAGCTCTCGCAATCGCTGGTCCAATGCCGCCAGCCGGGTGTCGACCACGTACCGGTCCAGCCACTGCGGAAACTCGGTCAGGTCGCTCAGCACGGCATCGGCCCCGGCCTGTCGCAGCGCGATCGCATCGTGCGAGCCGGTCGTCAGGCCCACGGCTCGGGCGTCGGCGACCTTGGCACCCACCATGTCGCCGGGATGATCGCCGACGTGGACGGCGGCGCCGAGCTGGCGCAACGCTTCGCCCTTCGCTTCGCCAAACCGCTCCCCCACCACGCCGTCCACCGCAAGCCCGACATACTCCAGCGAGGCGTGAATCAGATGCTCCGCTTTGGCGCTGACCACCACGGCCCGGCCGCCATGCGCACGGACCGCCTCAACGGCCTCGGTCGCGCCGGGCAGCAGTTTCGTCCGAGGCACGCCCAGACTCGGGTAGAGCTCGCGGTACAGCCGTGCCGCTGCAACTGCGACATCCGGGCCGAGGAGCTGGCTGCAGGTGACTTCCAGCGGAATGCCGATGAGCGCCCGCACCGAGTTCGGACCCACCGTCGTATCGAAGTGGCGGGCCGTTTCCAGAAACGTTGCAATGATGCCGTCAGCGGAGTCGACGAGGGTGAGATCAAGATCGAATCCGACGACAGGCCGCATGCGCTCGAGCCTACCCGGCGGCCGGATCGCGCCCGTACCTCAGCCGACGGAGCGAAGCCGCGGCAGCATCGCGGCGGCCCGCTCCGCCTGCGCTTCGGCCGCCCCGCCGACCACGATGAGTATCACTTCTTCGACGCCGACGGCGGCATACTCCTCGACCGCGGGCAGCATCGACGCCATCGCATCGGCCGGGTGGTCGTCCGGTCCTGCCGAGTCAGGCAGCCGGATCTGGACGGTCCGGCGGATCTCGTCCGGGTCGCGGCCCACGGCTTCGCAGTGCTCGTCCAGTACCTGCGACAGCTCGGCGACCTCGCTTGGCGGACCGCCAGGCAGGTTCCACACGTCCGCGTACTGAGCCGTCAACCGCAGCGTCCGCTGCCGGCCCCGTCCACCGATCCAGATCGGCGGGTACGGCCGCTGGACGGGTTTGGGTTCGGCAATGGCGTCGGTAAGTGTGTAATGGCGGCCGTGAAAGGTGGTCCGCCGCTCGGTCCACATCGAACGGATGATCTGGCAGGCCTCCTCCAGCCGGTCCATCCGGTCCCCCACGGTGCCGAACTCGAGGCCGAGCATGGTGTGCTCGTTCTCGGCCCACGCCGCGCCGATGCCGAACTCGAGCCGGCCGCCGGACAGATGGTCGACGGTCACCGCCATCTTCGCCAGAACCGCTGGATGCCGGTAGGTGTTGCCCGTGACCATGCAGCCGATCCGGACGCGTTCGGTCGCCTCGGCCATCGCGCCCAGCAACGTCCAGGCCTCGAAGATGTCGCCGGTGGGGTCGCCTCCGAGTGCGGCGAAATGGTCCATGTTCCAGACCGAGTCGAAACCGGCTTCATCGGCGATCCGCCACACCGCCCGGTACTCGTCGATGGGTGCCTTCTGGGAGAGCTTGAGTCCGTATCGCACGCTCAAGTATCTACCCGTGCGGGCTGGGCCCCGCGATCCCGATTTTCGGCCTCAGGAAGGACCACACGGCCACTTGCAGCCGGTAGCCTGCTGCCGTGATGCTCGAACGACGGCGCAAGCGAACTTCCAAGGACGCCGAGGAGCACGAGTCCGAAACCGAGGAGGTGCGGACGGCCAGCGAGGCCGCCCGCCGCGATGCGTCCCGCCGAGCAAGTGAACTCATCGCTCGGCTTCGGAAGCTGTAACACCGGGCGCATGCCCACCGGCAGGGCCTTAGCGTAGGACGGATGGGGACGGTCACGACCGAGGCGCCTCGCAGCCTGGCAGAGGAGCTGCGTCGGCGCTCTGACGCCGAGCTGGCTGCCCTCTTGCGTGCCCGTCCAGACCTGCTCACCCCGATTCCGGCTGACGTTGGCCAGCTCGCCTCCAGAGCGACCACCAGGACTTCGGTCGTCCGCGCCCTTGACCGGCTCGACCGGTTCACCCTGCACGTCGTCGAGGCGCTCGCGGTGCTCGCCGAACCGAGCAGCCCGGCAGCGATCCGAGCACTGCTCGCGGTGCCGCTGGGACCGGTCCGCAGCGCTCTCGAGACGCTCCGCACCCTGGCCCTGGTGTGGGGGCCGGAGCGGTCGACACGGCTCGTCCGCACCGCGCACGAGCTGCTCGGACCGTACCCGGGCGGCCTGGGGCCCCCGCTCGCCCAACTGCTGGACCATCAGCCGCCTGCCCGTCGAGCCGCATTGGCTGACGACCTGGAGAACGTGGCGGGAACCGACGCGCTGCGCCTCGCGGAGGAGATCAGCGGTCGTATCGCCCTGTTGCTCGACGAGATCAGCCCCGATGCGATGGCAGCTCTTCGGACCTTGTCGGCCGGCCCACCGGCCGGAAAAGTCGAGGACGCGCATCGGCCGGTCGACCGTGCCACGGCCAGAACCCCGGTCGAGGAGCTCATGACACGGGGGCTCGTCTTACCTACGGACCAGTCGACGGTCGTGCTGCCCCGTGAGGTAGGACTGCACGTCCGCGGCGGGGTCCTCCGGCCGGGCCTGCGGCCGGAACCGCCGGAGCCGGCCGGGATCGAGCGGGACGCCGATGCCGTCGATCACCTCGGTGGCGCCGGCGCGTACGACTTGGCGCGGCGAATCGAGACCCTTCTCGACAGCTGGGCCCACGACCCGCCACCCGTACTCCGCACGGGCGGTCTCGGCGTCCGCGACCTACGGAAACTGCCGCGCTTGCTCGACGTCGACGATTCGGGTGCCGCGTTGCTCGTGGAAGTCGCCCATGTCGCTGGGCTCCTGGCCGCGACGACCGATGCCGATCCGATGTGGCTGCCGACCCCTCGATACGACACGTGGCTGCGGGCCGAGCCGGCCGCCCGCTGGACCGAGCTCGTCACGGCCTGGCTTTCGACGAGCCGAGTGCCGGGGCTGGTCGGTGGACGCGACGAGCGCGACCGGCCCATTGCGCCACTGGGCCATGACCTCGACCGCCCGCTCGCCCCAGAGATTCGGCGACTGGTGCTCGACGTGCTCGCGGCCCTGGCACCCGGGATCGCGCCCGAGCCGACGGACGTCCTCGAGACCGTGCGCTGGTGGCGGCCGCGCCGAGGCGGCAGGCTCCGCGACGACATCGCCCGCTGGACACTCCGCGAGGC
>DASTNZ010000113.1:0-14323 GCA_035762665.1 Jiangellaceae bacterium
ACGGCAACAGCGCGGGACCACACCGGCAATCCGCTGAACCGCGACGCCTATGCAGCGCAGCTACGCGAGCAGCTCGGGGAGGATTCCCCTGGGACGGGCTCGCACGATGTACCGACGGGCGCTCAGACCAAGGTAGTGGCCCGCCTGCTCGACGAACTCGCCGGCGTCTACAGGGGAGAAGACCTCGGCGAACTCGCTCGCGAAATGTCCCAGCTGCTCGAAACCCGGCTCCGCAAGCACGACTGATTCTCGAAAGACGATGTCAACGCCCAAGAAATACTCCGGACGATAACATCACCCGAGCCGTGTCTACACCGTTGATGAATACCGGTGAGCTCAATGGCTGGAGTCAATATCGTGGGTGAAATCAAACTATTCCGAAACGACGGCATGGCTGGCGGCGCTGCTATGACCGGTACTGCTGGACGAGCGGGCAGCGGAACGTGTCCGCCCCTGCCAGGCCGACCTTGTTGAGGTAACGGACGACGACGCCGTAGGCCTCGAGCAGGCTTGTCTCGGTGTAGCTGACCTTGTGCCGGGCGCAGTAGTCGCGCACGATCGGCTTTGCCCGGCGCAGGTTGGGCCGGGGCATGTTGGGGAACAGGTGGTGCTCGATCTGGTGGTTGAGCCCGCCGAGTGCAAAGTCCATGGCCCGGCCGCCGCGGACGTTGCGGGACATCAGTACCTGCCGCCGCAGGAAGTCCACCTTCTCGTTGGGCGGGACGATGGGCATGCCGATGTGGTTGGGCGCGAACGAACCGCCGAGCAGTAGTCCGAACAGTGCCATCTGGACGCCGAAAAAGGCTGCGGCCTTGCCTGGTGGCAGAACGAGCAGTAGGACGGTGATGTAGCCGCCGAGCCGGGTAGCGACGAATGCTGCCTCGCACCAGCGATGTTTCAACGGTCGCTTGCTGACGATTGTCTGGATGCTCGCGACGTGCAGGGCGAGCCCTTCGAGCAGGAGGAGTGGGAAGAAGTAGTAGCCCTGCCGGGGTGTCAAACGGGCGGCCAGGCCGCGCCGCGCCTGGGCGACGGCGGGAGTGAACGCGAATGCGCCGGGGTCGATGTCGGGGTCTGCACCCTCCTTGTTCGGGTTGGCGTGGTGACGATTGTGCTTGTTTTGCCACCAGCCGTAGCTAAGTCCGGTGAAGAGCCCGGAGATCACCCGGCAAGTCCATTCGTTCCACCGGTGGGAGTTGAAGATCTGGCGGTGGGCACCGTCGTGTCCCAGAAACCCGAACTGGGTGAGGATGACCCCTAGCAGTGCGGCCAGCACCAGCTGGAACCACGAGTTCCCTAGGAACGCGAACGCCACCCAGATGCCCGCGAACAGTGCCACCGTGATGATGATCTTAGTCCAGTAGTAGCCGTACCGGCGCTTCAGGAGCCCAGAGGCCGTAATCTGGCGACGTAAGTCGGTGTATGCACTCACGTAGCGCACCCGGAACGGGGTGCCGGGGCCGTCCGCAGCTGTGATGTCGCTGGCAAGTGCCGAGTCGGCGACGTGCTCACTGGTGTTGATTCCATTCATGTGGGCTCCATGGCGCCACGAGCGCCGACTCGTTTCCGATGTTGGGGTCCCCTCGGACAGCCGGCCAGGGCTCGTGTTTCAACGGCGGCTGAATCTTGACCCTTCGTGGTCGCGGGTCCAGGGCGTCGTCGTCTGGTAGTCAGTCTCCACGCACCCGGCCGATCCACATCTTGCCAGCGCCGCCGGAAACGTGGACGATTCCATACCAACGCTGGATCTCGAGGCTAACACGCGGACGTTAAAAACCGGTCTATGTCCGAGACCGGCACCGTCGGTTCTGGCTTGAACGTCAATGCCACGGATGGCACGGCTCACTGATGGCTCAGCCCGGGCGAGGGAGCTCGTCACGCGAGACCGACAGCGTCAGCGATCTGCCACACGTGCATCGTGGCCAGCAAGATCCGTGTTGCTGGCTTCACGTTCCTCCAGCTCCCTTTGCTCTAGCTCTCTCTGCTCGAGCTCCTTGTGCTCGCGCTGGAGCCGTTCCCGGCGGACCATTGCCCACCCGCGCTCTGGGAGGTCGCCGTGTAGTGCGTTCTGCAGCTCGCTGATGATCTCTGCGGCACGTCGAGGATCGCTGGTCCACGCATCGCGCAGCTCGTCGATGAGCTCGAGCGCAGCATCGTTCAAGGGTGTCGCCATGGCCAAGTGTTACCACAACCGCACGTGCCCGGCTGCATCCCGACAAACGGCACCGCTCCGCCAGCGCACGCTGTGACCGACCAGGGATCGACGGGTATGTACCTCGCGGACGAGTCGCGCGCGTACCCCCAGAAAGAAGGCGCGATCAGAGCTGATCACTGGAGCGGGAGGCGAGCAGTTCTCTGACAGAGGTCCTCAGGTCCGGGCGTGCCGAACTCACCCGGGAGGTGGCGGACATCGGCCCTGGCCGTGCTGCTGATCGCCTCGGCTAAGCGGCATCTGGTCAGTGCCGGTCGCAACATTCACGCCTCCCGCCGTCCCGACCATCATGGCCAGGGCCACCCGACACCGCGACCGCTGGTGAGATGGCACAGTGTTCCTGTGACTGAGCTCGTGGTGCTGGTCGACGAGGCGGGTCGTCCGATCGGCGAGGCACCGAAGGAGGCCGTGCACGGCTCCCGCACGCCGCGGCACCTGGCGTTCTCCTGCTACGGCTTCGACGACCGGGGTCGGCTGCTGGTGACGCAGCGCGCGGCGAGCAAGCTAACGTTCCCCGGTGTCTGGACGAACACCTGCTGCGGCCATCCGGCGCCCGGCGAGCCGATCGAGAAGGCTGCGGCGAGACGGCTGAGCTACGAACTCGGGCTCACGGCCGAGGCACTGAAGGTCGTGGTCCCTGACTTCACATACCGTGCATCTCAGGACGGCGTCGAGGAGAACGAGCTCTGCCCGGTCCTTACCTGCCTCCTGACCGCAGACCCCGATCCCAACCCCGGTGAGGTGCAGGCCTGGGAGTGGTGGACTTGGGAGCGGTTCCGAACGGCCGCAGCAGATCCCTCGACCAACCTGGCCCCCTGGGCGCGCCTTCAGGCACCGCTTCTCGAGCCGTTGGTCGAGATCCAGCGGCGGCAGAGCTAGGTGACACCCATGTCGCCGGGCGCGTCAGGCGGCGCCGGGTGTCACCACCCCGGTCTCGTATGCCATCATCACGAGCTGGGCGCGATCGCGCGCGTCGAGTTTCATCAGTAGCCGGCTTACGTGGGTCTTCACGGTCGCGTGGCTGACGTACAGTTGGGCCGCGATCTCCGCATTGGATTGCCCCCTGGCGACGAGCTCGAGCACTTCGCGCTCGCGTTCGGTGATCTGGTCCAGCGCGGTGCGTGCGGCGGCCGCGCCGGCGGGCTCGGGTCGGCGGGCGAATTCCTCGATCAGGCGGCGTGTGATCCGCGGTGCGATCAGTGCGTCGCCGGCGGCGACGATTCGTACAGCGTTGAGCAGGTCGACCGGGAGGGTGTCCTTGAGGAGGAACCCGCTGGCGCCTGCCCGCAGGGCGTCGTAGACGTACTCGTCCAGGTCGAATGTTGTGAGGATCACGACGCGAGTGGAAGCCAGCGATTCGTCGCTGGTGATGCGGCGAGTTGCCTCGAGGCCATCCATCACCGGCATCCGGATGTCCATCAGCATCACGTCGGGATGCTCGCGGGCGGCGACGGCGACCGCCTCGGCACCGTTGCCCGCCTCGCCGACGACCTCGATGTCAGCCTCGCCGGAAAGCAGCACCACAAAGCCGCTGCGGACGAGCACTTGGTCGTCGGCGACCGCCACCCGGATCTTCATTCGCTGTCCCCGTACGGCAGCATCGCCTTGACGCGGTAGCCACCGCCGGGCACGGGGCCGACCGACAGTTCGCCGCCCCACAGCTCGACTCGCTCACGCATGCCGAGCAGGCCATGGCCTGAGCTGTCCACGGAAGCGCCATCGGTACCACCGTTGGTCGAGCGAGCCGCTAGACCACGCCCGTCGTCGGTTACTTCGACAGTCAGCGATCCCGGGACGCGGCGGACCGTCACGTCGACGCGAGTCGGCTTCCCGGCGTGCTTGATCACGTTGGTGAGCGCCTCCTGCACCACCCGGTAGGCGGACAGCTCGACGCCGGCATGGATGGAGTCCGCCGTCCCCTCGACGTGCAGGGTCGCCGGCACACCCGCAGCACGCACGTCGTCAACGAGACTTGGCAGGTCGGCCAGGCCGGGAGCCGGGACTTGGGACCGGACGCCGTCGTCGTCGCGGAGCACGCCGAGCAGCCGACGCATTTCGGCGAGCGTGCCACGCGACGTTGCCGAGATCGCCTCGAGCGCCGACTTCGCCTGCTCCGGCCGTTCGTCCACAACGTGTGCGCCGACGCCGGCCTGGACGGCGATGACCGACATCGAATGGGCCACGACGTCGTGCAGTTCCTGGGCGATGCGCAGCCGTTCCTCCGCCAACACCCTGGCCGCGCTCTCGCGCTCGACCTCGGCACGCTTGTCGGCCTCGCGAACTTGCGCCGCCGTTGCAGCCCGCCAGTTGCGAACCGCGACACCGATCGCCCAGGCGGCCGCAAAAAGAACGAGCTCGGTGAGCACGACGCCCGTGTCAAACGAGGGTGCATCGGTGAGCCCGAGCACGACGATCGTCGCGATCACTAACGACAGCCCGACGATCGCCTTCCGCAGCGGGGACCACACGCCCACGGTGTAGGTGAGGAACAGCACGGCAAGCGGGAGGGAGCCCTCGGGCCAGCCGACAAGGAAGTGGACGAAGATCCCGAGTGCGGAGATCAACAGCGCCGCCAGCGGCCAGCGCCGCCGGAAGGCGATCGGTGCACAAGTCACTAGCACAGTGATGACGAGGAGGGCGGAGGGTTCCGTGTATCCGCCGCGCGCCATCCTCTCGTCGTCGGCGGCCTGACCGAACATGGTGGCGACGCTGACGACGGCGAAGATCACCGCGAGAAGTCCGTCGACGGCGAGCGGTCTGAACGACCGGAGCCGTTCGATTTGGCGCTCGACCCAGTTCACTGCTTCACGGTACTGAATCGCTTCCTACCAGCGCATCCGCCGCGCGGCTGACGCCGGCATCAGCCTCCAGACGTACGTCCGCTGGTCGGTCGTAAACCGGCCTGCAAGCCGACGAATCGCCGGCCGAGAAAGCGGACCGTTGGGGTCATCGATACCTCTTCGGCACTAGGAGATGCCATGACCACCAGCACGTTCCACCCTACGGCGAACCCCGCCACAGACGGGCGCAACGAGGACCGGACCTTCCTCGATGTGCCCGCCGCCCGTGTCTACGACGCCGTGAAGGTGTACGGCCGCGGTGAAAACGAGGTCCGGGCCCTTGACGGCATATCCGTCGAGTTTGAGACGGGCTGCTTCACCGCGATCATGGGTCCTTCTGGTTCGGGCAAGTCGACGCTGATGCACAGCGTCGCCGGGCTCGACCACCTCACCTCGGGCACCGTATTCATCGGCGACACCGACATCTCGAAGCTCGACGACCGCAAGCTCACACAACTGCGCCGCGACCGTATCGGCTTCATCTTCCAGGCGTTCAATCTCGTACCAACGCTTACTGTTGCAGAGAACATCGCCTTGCCAGCGCGCCTCGCCGGCCGTAGGCCAGACGCGGCGTGGTTCGACGAGATTGTCGAGACGGTAGGGCTGCGGAACCGCCTCAAACACCGGCCGTCAGAGCTTTCCGGCGGGCAGCAGCAGCGCGTCGCAGTCGCCCGCGCCCTCGCCGGCCGTCCACAGATCGTCTTCGCCGATGAGCCGACCGGCAATCTCGACTCCCGCACGGGCGCCGAGATCCTGTCGTTCATGCGCACCGCGGTGCGTGAGTTTGGTCAGACGATCGTCATGGTCACCCACGACCCCGTCGCTGCGTCGTACGCCGACCGGGCCGTGTTCCTCGCCGACGGGCGGATCGTCGACGACCTCGACGCCCCGACCGCCGACTCCGTCCTCGATCGCATTCGCACCCTCGGAGGCTGACCGCCATGTTCACGCTCACGATCAAGCAGCTCGCAGCTCGCAAGCTGCGGCTGGTGATCACTGCCTTCGCGGTGTTCCTGAGTGTCGCCTTCATGGCCGGCACCCTCATCTTCACCGACACGATCGGTGCCACGTTCGACTCTGCGCTGGCGGAGGCCGATGAAGGAGTGGACGCGTACGTCCGCATGCCCTCGGAGATCGACCTCGGTTACGGCGAGCCGGGCCCGCGCCTCGACGCATCGCTCGCCGAGACCGTCGCTTCGGTCGACGGAGTTGATGAAGTGACGTTGCGCATCAACGGCTACGCCCAACTGGTCGGGCCCGACGGCGAACCCGTCGGAGACGTCTCCAAGAGCCCGGCGTTCGGCACGAACTGGGTTACGGTCGACGACCTCAACCCGTACGAGTTGGCCGACGGTAACCCGCCCACCAGCGACGATGAGATCGTCGTCGACAAGGCAAGCGCCGACAAGGCCGGCTACCAGCCCGGTGACGTGGCGACAGTGCTCACCAAGGGCGCTCCGCGGCAGTTCACAATCGCCGGCATCGCACGGTTCGGCGCCGCGGACTCCCCGGCGGGTGCCACCGCCGTACTGTTCACAAATGCCGCGGCGACAGAACTACTTGCGGCGCCTGGGCAAGCCGATGCCATTGCCGTCACGGCCGCAGAGGGCGTGTCCCAGGCGGACCTGGCCGCCGCGGTGCAAGCCGCAGTGGGTGACGGCGTCGAGGTGATCACCGGTGCCACGCTGGTGGCCGAGAACCAGGCCGCGCTCGGCGATAACCTCACCGAGTTCAACACGATCGCCCTGGTCTTCGCCATTGTCGCTGTGTTCGTCGGTGCCTTCATCATCAACAACACGTTCTCGATCATCGTCGCGCAGCGCACACGCGAGATGGCGATGCTGCGTGCGATCGGTGCGTCGGGTCGGCAGGTAAGGCGCTCGGTACTCATCGAGGCACTCGTCGTCGGCACGCTCGCGTCCGGAACCGGCCTTGTTGCCGGCATAGGGGTGGCCTCGGGCCTGCGTCAGCTCGTGTCCTCGTTCGGCTTCGATATGCCGAACGGCGCCACGGTGATCTCGCCCAACGCACTGGCGCTGTCCTTCGCTGTCGGCGTGGTCGTAACAGCGCTCACGGCCTGGCTGCCGGCGCGGCGCGCCGCCAAGATCGCCCCAGTTGCCGCCGTTCGTGACGTAAGCGTCGACCGCTCCGCAGGTTCAGCCCGCAGGGCCACCGCGGGCACGGCCATCACCGCTGCCGGTGTAGCGGCGCTGCTGGTCGGACTCGCAGGCACGATCGAACTGGTCGGTGTCGGTGCGCTGGTGACCTTCGTCGGCGTGGCGGTGCTAGGTCCAGTGCTCGCTCGTCCCTTCGCGAAGGTATTCGGCATGCCGCTGAAGATGCGCGGGCTCAGTGGTGAGCTCGCAACCCGTAACGCGATGCGGAACCCGAAGCGGACGGCCCGTACAGCAGCGTCGCTGATGATCGGCGTCGGGCTGGTCGGGTTCTTCACAGTGTTCGCCGCCTCGGCGAAGACGTCCATGGCTGACTCCCTTGAGACCGAATTCACCGGCACCCATATCGTGGAGGCCGGCGCATCGGACAACTCAGCGGGCCTAAGCCCAGATTTGGCCGACGAGTTGAGCTCCACGCCGGGTGTGGATGCCGTGACACAAGCTCGCATCAGCCCGGCGGTCGTAGACGGCTCAGCGACGGATGCATTCAACGCTTTCGACGCCGGTACGGTCAACGACTTGGTCGCGCTCGGTTCGATCGACGGTGATCTCGACTCGCTGGGCGCCGACGGGATCGCGGTGTCGGCCGAGCACGCCGCCGAACAAGGCTGGACGATCGGCTCCTCCGTGCCGGTGGTGCTGCCGAGTGGTGACACCACGTTCGTGGTGGAGGCCATCTACTCGAGCGGCAACGACTGGGTCGGACCGATGTTTGTCGATCTCGATGCATTCCGTGCGAACGGAGGTGATGAGCTCGACTACCGGGTCTACGTCTCGGGCGACGGGGCGGCGATCGATCGGGTGGCCAGCGGCTACCCATCGGCCGACGTGCTCGACAAGGACGCCTTCATCGACGTCGTCAGCAGCGAAATCGACGCGATGTTAGGAATGTTCTACGCCCTGCTGTTCCTCGCCATCATCATCGCCCTGCTCGGTATCGCCAACACCTTGGCGTTGTCCATCCTCGAGCGGACCCGCGAGCTCGGGTTGCTGAGGGCCGTCGGCATGAGCCGGTCACAGGTTCGCTCCACGGTCCGTTGGGAGTCGATCATCGTCGCGGTATTCGGGTCTCTCCTGGGGTTGGCCAGTGGGACGTTCTTCGGCTGGGCGATCGTCCGGGCAATGGCGGACGAGGGCATCGACACGCTGACCGTGCCGGTCGGCAGCCTGCTCATCGTCACCCTCGTCGCTGCCTTCGCTGGTGCGATGGCTGCGGTGGTGCCGGCCCGCCGGGCAGCTAGGCTCGACGTGCTGAAGGCGCTTGTCATGGAGTGACGATCGACTAGCGACAGGGTGCTGTCCGATCTCGGCGGCGCTGCGTCTTGAAACAAGATGCGGCGTCGCCGAGATCGCGTTACGTATGCTTCCCCGGTCGCTCCGTGTGGGGCCGCCCTCAGCAATGCCGCATAACGTCTCAGTGCGCTGTTCACCGACCTTCTGCGCCTCATCCCGCGCTGATCACGTCGGGCGCCCGCGCTTCATATCGTCTCGGTTGGGTAGCGTGGACGACGTGTCGGGTGAGACGTGGGCGTTGGTGATCACGGCAGTTGTGGTGATCGGCGTGGTCACCCTGGTTGCTGCCATCTGGTTCGCCAGGCGGTTAATCGTGACTCGCCGTGCGCTTGGCGAGCTGGGAATCGATGGCAAGGTCGCCTTCTATGGGGCGCTGGCCTACACGATCTTTCCAATCGATCTGCTCCCTGACCCGATCTACCTCGACGACATCGGAGTGCTCGCCGCTGCCCTGTTCTACCTGACCAAGTCGCTGCGGGAGCGGCAAGGGCCGGAGGCGCTGCACCGGCCTCGCGCTGATCGCTGAGCGGTCCGACGCGACTGATCCCGCGACGACGCCGGCGAAGTGCATTGCGGTTCCCAGCGCCGGTCACTCTGCTCGCGATGAGCTGCGAACGGCCACGCTTACATCTGCCTTGGTACGTCGAGTCTCGCTCGCTGAAACAGTGAGTGGGCCCTCCGTGGTGAAACTGACGGCCTCGCCCTTCAGCGCCGCCTGTGGCTGCGGTTCGCGCTCCAGGAGGACGCGGGCGTTGGTGTCGTGGGTGATGTGCCAGAGCAGGAACTTCTGCCCGGCGCTCAACCGGTTGACGAGCCCGGGCAGGTAGGCAAGGTGCAAGCCGCCCCAGGCGAACCAGGCCGGGAAACCGGTGAGGCGGATCGGTCCCGCCTGGACGATGGCGGCGTTGCGGCCGACTATCGCCATGGTCCCCTTGTCGCGGTAGCGGAAGGGAGTGGTCGGCTCGTGAGCCATTAGGTGGTCAACTTGGCGGGCGGCGTGCCGTCCGCTCTGCAACGCCACCTGCGCGACTTGTGGGTACAGAGCGCCGGTCGGTGATCGGACCGCGGCCACGTCGCCAACGGCGAAGGTGTCGGGATAGCCGCGGACCCGGAGGTCGGGATCGACGACGATCCGGCCCCGCTCGAGCGGAACGCCTAGATGTCCTATCCAGTCTGCGGCGCCGACGCCACCCGCCCACACGACGGTCGCCGCAGTGACTCTTTCACCCCCGGCGAGGGTGAGCCCGCCAGCGTCAACTTCGGCGACCTTGGCGCCGAGCCGGACATCGACGCCCCGCCGGCGCAGATGCGCTAATGCGTAGCGGCTCAGCTTCGGATGGAGACTAGGCAGGAGCCGGTCGCCGAGTTCGAACATCGAGATCCGCATTCGGTCGCGAGAGAGGTTTGGGTAGTCGTGCGGGAACGAGTAGCGGAACAAGAAGTCCGCGAGGTAGCCGGCAACTTCGACACCGGCTGGCCCGCCGCCGATGACTGCGACGCTCGTCGGTCCGTGACCGACGAAGTCGGGATGGGACGTGGCGAACTCGAAGGACCGCAGCAGGCTGTTGCGCAGCCGTGCCGCGTCAAGGGCGGTCTTCATGGGAATCGCATGCTGCGCAGCGCCCGGAACGGGACCATAAGCGGGCACCACGCCAGGCGCGAGAACGAGGTAATCGAACGGGATCGCTCGACCGTCGTCCAGCAGCACCCGGTGGGCGTCGCGGTCGACCGCCTCGACGCGCCCCAACTGGAACTCCACGGCGGTCTCGCGTGGCAACAGGGCGCGGACCGGCCGCACAACATCCTCGGGTGCGAGGAATGCCGTCGCGACGTAGAACAACATGGGCGGAAACGTGGTGTAGTTGTGCGCGTCGACCAACGTCACCTGCACGCTCGAACGAGCGAGCCGCCGAGCCGCACTCAGGCCCGCCATCCCCGCTCCAACGATGACGACCTTGGTAGCGGTCTGTTTCGCGGACATCGTGACCTCCTCTATCCGTGCTCGGCTCGTCGGGCGATGGCGGCCAGGAGTTCGCGTTGCATTACGGTGTCACCGGTTCCGATGATCCGGACTGCATATCCGAGCCATCGCGGAGCGACCAGGCTTCGCGTCCGAGCCAACAGCCGCGTCCGTCCACCTTCTAGAGGCTGCAGGGCAAATGCCCAGCTGGTGTCCGCCCAATGGCGCGCGGTAGAGCGGTCGACATCCCGGCCGGTGCCGAGCGTTCGGCAGCTGTGCAACACGAGATAATGCGGCGCCTTAAGGTCGATCACATGCCACCTGGCGTTCGACTCCGGCCCAATGACCTCGGCCAGGGTGTCCCCAGGTTCGATGGTGAAACCCAGCAGCTGGTTCGCTGACGTGTCGTGCGGCTGGGTGAAGGGGTACCAGCCGGGCCAGCCGCCGCGGTCGGCGCCAAGTTGTGCCAGCCATGGCCACACCCGTGTGGGGGAAACGTTGACCGTCTGAGCGCGAGTGCGGATCCACGACGCGTCAGCAACGACATCATCGCCCGGTAGGCGAGCCGACCGCTCCTCCGCCGTTGCACCGCCGGTCAGAAGGCGCGGGTGACGAAGCCCGTGGATGACCTGAAACAGGTACTCGATAGGCCCTGCCAGCCCCGCGCGCCGTAGAAACTGCCCGAAGGTGCCAACGTCGCTCGCATCTGCATTCGCGCGGCGATTCGGGCTTGCCACGACGTCTCCTTCCGCTTCCGGAGCACACCGCGACCGTAGGGACCTGCTCTCAATTTCATGGTGCGACCAAGGAAGGTGCAGTCACTAGGGGCGTTCGACACTGGATCGGCATGGCTGAACCGGTACATGCTCGTGGTCGTGGGGAATGTGAGTTGTCAATTGCTCAGGTTTCCGCATTCGTGCCTGTTCGAGCCTGTGAGCGCTCTGTCGTCTGCAGGGCCTGCTGCGCAATACGTCGGCCGGGTGCACCGAGCAGCGCCCATGAGATGCCGCCCAGCAGACCGCCGAAGATGACCAGCGCGGAGACCACCTCAGCAAGTTGCGATTCGCCAGCATCGGTGGCCAGCCCTGCGACCATCGGGGTGATCCCGGCAACGAACCACCACATCTGGGTACGTCGAGCGCCGTGGTATCGCACGATCCGGACGGCGACTGCGGCGAGGGATGCCGGTATGGATACGAGAACCAGGACGAGGCCGACTGCTTCAAGTGTGGAGGTCGGCCCCTCGAGGGCGGCGACGCCGAGTGGGTTGTCCCCCCACGCGGGTACGTCGTCGTCGAGCAGGCCGGGTGCGAGCAGTAGCGAGATCATCGCGGCGACGGTGCCGGACATCGCGGCGGCGACCACCCAGCGCCATCTGGGGGAGGGCAGCTGACCTGTCGGGAACAGCAGCAGCGGCGCCACGAACAGCAGGACGAACACCGGCGGGAAGAGCACTGTGCTGGTGAGTGTGAGCAGCTGGGCGGTGACCGGTGGGGGGCTGCCGTCGGTGATGGCGTCAGCCAGTCCTCCGCACAGCCACATGCTGCCGGCCAGGACGGCGAGCAGCAGCAGGGCGCGGCCCAGGCCTGCCGCGATTCCACGGCGTACGAGCACCACCCCCAGTCCGCCGAGCGCCACTTGCCCGGCCGCGTCCACGGCGTCCTCGACCGTCAGCGGTGCGGCATCTGGTAGCTGGTTCGCCGTTGCGCTCAGAATGAGGCCGATCGCCGCCGCCGCCGCCGCGGCGGCGAACCAGGCCGGTGCGCTGGTCGGTTGAATCATGCGTTTCGTCGCATCGCTCACATCGTCCTCCCCCGGTAGGGCTTCCTGTGGTCCGGCCAACGCGGCCGGGTCGTATGAGACGGTAGGTTCCGCCGATGTGCTTCGGCGTCAGCGTGAGCGCGTTGTTGGCTCCGTCAGCACGCTGACCTAACAGCGCGCCGGTTCAGCGTGGAAGCTGATGCCGGCCGGGCTTGTGCCGTCTAGCGTTGGATGCGTGCCGGGGCGGCTAGGTACGCATTGGTCACGTGTGGTGGGTCGGCTCACCCGCGAGGATCGAGTGGACGCCGCGCTCGCGGTTGTGCTGGCGTTGGTGGCCACCGCCGAGACGCTGGCCGGCAACTTCGACGAGGGGCCAATGTGGCGCGTCATCGTGACGGGGCTGCTGCTCACCCTGCCGCTGGCCGTGCGGCGGCGTTTTCCGGTGGGGGTTTTCGTTTTTGTGCTGCTGGTGATCGTGCTGGAATCCGCGCTGCTCGGGTCGACCGAGGGCCTGGGTGTTTTCTTCGGTCTGCTGGTCAGCACCTACACTCTGGCGGCCCACCGCGCACTGCGACCGGCGTTGGTGGTGCTGCTGTTCGTGCCGGTCATGGCGTTCGCCAGCTGGCGTGACAACGGTGACCCGTTCGAGGATCTTGTGTTCATCGTTGCTCTGGTCGGAGGTTTCTGGGTTGCGGGACGGATTGTCTGGTCACGACAGCAAATCGTGGAGCAGCTCAAGGCCCAGGCAGCGGAGCTGGAGCGAGGGCGGGCCGCTGAGGCGCGGGCGGTCGCGGCCGAAGAGCGTGCTCGCATCGCACGAGATCTACACGACGTCGTTGCGCACAGCGTCAGCGTGATGGTGGTGCAGGCCGAGGCGGGCGAGGCGCTGCTTCCCGACGCCGAACGCTCTGGCCGGGCGCTGCGTGCGATCCAGGACACCGGGCGGGCCACGCTCGCCGAGCTGCGCCATCTGCTGGGCGTCCTGGACGGCGACCGAGGAACTGATGCTGAAGAGCGCTCACGTCAGCCAAGCCCGCGGTTGCGTGACGTCGACCGGCTAGTGCAGCAGATGCGCACCGCAGGGCTCGCCGTGGAACTCCACATCGAAGGCTCTCTTGCGAACATCCCTCCTGGTGTCGATCTCGCGGCCTACCGCGTGCTGCAGGAAGCGTTCACCAATGCGCTGCGGCACGCCGGGCGGACGACGGTGGTGGCAACTGTGCGGGTCGAACCCGGCGAGGTCGTCGTGGAGGTCATCGACGATGGCCCGGACAGCGCCTCATCCCGCCAACCCGAGACAACCGGTGCCGGACGCGGCCTGATGGGTATGCGCGAGCGGGTCGGCTTCTACGGTGGCGCGGTGGAGTGCGGCCCAACGGGTTCAGGATTCCGGGTGCGAGCACGCATCCCCGTGGGCCCGGGATGAGCTCGCCGTGACTGTGCGGATACTGGTCGCCGATGACCAGGAGTTGGTCCGTGCCGGGTTCGTGGCGGTGCTGGGCACCCAACCCGACTTCGAAGTCGTCGGCGAGGCGGCCACCGGGCGCGAGGCGGTGGACCTGGTCCGGGCTCACCGGCCGGATGTCGTGCTCATGGACGTGCGCATGCCCGAGCTGGACGGCATCGGTGCGACCGCTGAGATCTGTCGCGATGCTCGGTCCCACAGCCGAGTGCTGATCCTCACCACATTCGACCTCGACGAGTACGTATTGGCCGCGCTACGGGTCGGCGCGAGTGGATTCCTGCTCAAAGACGCTCCCCGTGACAGCCTCTACGCGGCCGTCCGCACCGTCGCCGCCGGCGATGCGCTGCTCGCACCGAGTGTGACCAAGCGACTGATCGAGCGTCACCTCCACCTGGCCCAGCCTTCCGCCGAACTCCAGCACAGGCTGAACCGGCTCACCGAACGCGAACGCGACGTGCTCATCCTCCTGGCTCGAGGACTGTCCAACACCGAGATCGCTACGACCCTGCACCTCAGCGAAGCGACAGTCCGCACCCACGTCGGCCACCTGTTCGCCAAGACCGGCGCACGAGACCGCGCCCAAGCCGTGGTGTTCGCCTACGAAGCCGGGATCGTCCG
>DASTNZ010000114.1:0-2018 GCA_035762665.1 Jiangellaceae bacterium
CGAGGGCCGCAACCGAACCCGCCAGCACTACACCCCACGTGGCCAACGTCCAGCCCGGATGACGGCTGCACGCCCGCGCGATCGAAGCGGTCGAAAACTTCATCACAGACACTCCACAGTCAAGTTGGGGGCACGCCGAACCGTCTCCGACGTTGTCGCACCAGAGATCGACCTGGCAACGTCACAGCCCCCTCCCCAGGGGACGAGCCGGCCACTGCGCCGGCCGCAATCATCGTGCTTTGACCAGGTCGCGTTGATCGAGATCGAGGATGGACGTAAGAGGTGGCGTCCGCGGCGAGGAGAGCGTGATGGGGCAGCCTGTCGGCGATGGCCTTTGTGCGCATCTGATAGCTCTCTCGAATCAGTTCGCAGCCGCCAACTGCGCGGCGTCAGCCATCTTCCTCATCGCAGTTTCCCTTTCGTGATGATTACTGGACCGGCGTGACCAGCCGGGTCACAAGCTCCTCCGACGCCCGGGGGGAGAGCGCCGGAGGAGCACCTGTGCCGCACTGGCAGCGGAATTTGATCGAGCCACTTTTCGGCCACGCCGTGGTGACGATGAAGCGTGAGCCGAGCAGTTGGTGATAGGTGGATCACTACGGAGCGAACATGTAACCAGCATCAACGTTTCGGTCCGGCAAGTCACGAGCCAATTGGCTGGCTGTTGGACAGGCCAATTGTCAACGAGTCTCAACGGCGATCTCCCGGCTAGGCACGCCACGCCCGTCGCTGAGGCGTTTCTCGCCGCGCGCTCAGTTCCGGGGACAGCGGTGAGGTCGGTCCGGGTGACTGCGGGCGTGACCCCCAGAGTGAGCTCCAGGGGGGCCCGAAGGTCTGCAGGTAGAAGTGTCCGCGGAGGATGGGCCAGGCGTCCGCGTTGCGGATCGCCTCGCCGAGGTCCGAGGCGTTCCGCAGTCCAAGTGGCCGCTGAACATTGACGTCGAGGGCGATGGGTTGATCGTGGAAGGGGAGGATGGCTCCGTTGGGTGCTGACTTGGCTAAGACCTGGTGCGAACAGTCGAGCTTTGCTTGGCTCATCCGCCCGCAGGCCTTGCCCAACGGCAGGGAGTCGAGGGCGACGATCCGGTAGCCGGCTACCTGGCCGATAGCGGCGCGCTCACCGATCAAGCGGCTCATTGGGATGCGCGGCAAGCTGCCTGACCCTAGAAAGCCGGGGGGCCTTGTTCGATGCGGCGCAGAACCGGCGCGAGCCGGTCGAGGTCATCGCTGCTCTGGAGCTGTCGTTCGTCCCACCAGGTGGCGCCGGCGTCGATCAGTGGCCCGATCAGCTCGCGTGCCTTTGGCGGTATCGGCGGGACTGACGCCGCCAAGAACGATCTCAAAGGGGCGGTCGTGCCGGTCGCCGCGGTGCTGGTGGACGTAGGCGACCAGGTCGCGGACCTGGTCGACGGGCGGAACGTGTCCGTGCCTGGCGGAGGTGAACAGGGGGACCGCGCCGTCCCAACGGGCGGCTCGACGCATCGGTGGGCGGTTCGGCCAGAATCCGGCGATCCAGACCGGCGGGCGGGGGCGTTGCACTGTGGCGGGCAGCAAGGTCACGTTCCGGACCTGGTAGTGCCGGCCATCGTGGTTGACCGGCTCGCCTGACCAGTAGCGCTGCAACAGATCCAGGCCCTCGTCCAGACGCTCGGCGAGCTCCACCGGGTCGGTGGTCTCGCCGAAGCTGCCGTACTCGTCCTCGATCGGCCCGCCCAGGCCCGCAGCGAAGATCACCCTCCCGGCGCTGAGCGCGTCCAGGGTGGCAACCTGACGGGCGAGCTGCTGCGGACGACGCCGGGCCACCGGAGTGACCAGCGTGCCCAGCCTGATCCGGCTGGTCGCCAACGCCGCGGCGGTCAGCAGCATCCAAGGGTCCGCGAAAGCCCGGCGATGACCTCTGTGCACCACGTGATCCCAGACGAACAATGCGTCCCAGCCCGCTTGCTCCGCCTCTGCGGCCACTGTCGCCACTGTCCTGGCATCGGCGAAGTCCCCAAAGTTCGGAATGTTGACCGAGA
>DASTNZ010000115.1:0-3568 GCA_035762665.1 Jiangellaceae bacterium
CAGGCGATATGGGCGATAATAAAGGACGCATCGTCCCTCAATTGTCTTGGAGGTGTGGGGTTCTCCTCGATTGGTGCGCAGATGGCGACCGTTTTTACTGCTATCTCTACCTCCGAGATTGCTGATCTACTTCTGGTGTGAGCGGTGTCGGCAAAATCCTCCACTGAGGGGCCGGGTGGGAGGCAGGGGACGTTCTCAGTGGAGCCGTACGGGCGGGTTCGCCACGCCTGCATCGGTTGAGGGTCTAAGCCGACGCGAGGCGGTCTGTCGGTAAGCTCGACCGTGCCGAGGCCGAGAGAACGGCGCAGGGGGTGGCGCACTCGTACGCAGGTGCGCGCGCTCGAGAGCGCATTGATCAGCGACAACCATCCTGACCGGCGCCGACAACCAAGTTGGCCGGCGGCTTGGGCTGGAGGGCGGGCGTAGCCCGCCTGGGGGCTGAAGCCGCCGGCGCGATCGTCTCGGAGGGGGCGATGGCATGGGGGTGCTGGCCGCTGCGGCCGGTACGACCGGGATCTCTGTCGACCAAACGGAGCTCCCGACGTGCCGGGCAAACCTGTCACCGACCAGCAAGTGAGATTGTACATGCAGGACCGCCCCCGTCACAGCCAGCGCCTGGCCGCCGCCCGTGCCGGCTTCAGCGAACGGACCGCCCGGCGCATCGAGGCCGCCGCCCGCCTGCCATCGCGGCGCCGGATCGAGCGCGGCCGCACCGTCCCCGACCCGCTCGCCGAGGTCTGGGAGCCGGTGCTGCTGCCGATCCTCGAGCGCGACCCCGCCGTGCAGGCAGTCACGCTGCTCCGCCATCTGCAGATGACCGACTCGGACGCCTTCACCGACGACCGCGTCCGTCGCACGCTTGAGCGGCGGGTCCGCGATTGGCGGGCGCTCCACGGCGCGCCGAAGGACGTCATCTTCCGGCAGAGCGCGGAGCCCGGGCGCATGGCGCTCTCGGACTTCACCGACGCGAGCGAGCTCGGCGTCACCATCGCCGGCGAACCCTTGCCGCACCGGCTCTATCATTTCGTCCTGGCCTACAGCGGCTGGGAACATGGCGGCGTCGTGCTCGGCGGCGAGAGCTTCGCGGCGCTCGCGGAGCATCTCCAGGACGCGCTTTGGAGCCTCGGCGGGGCGCCCACGGAGCACCGCACCGACAGTCTCTCGGCGGCGTACCGCAACCTCGACCGCGAGGCGGCCGAGGACGTGACCCGGCGCTACGACGAGCTGTGCGCGCATTACGGCCTGATCGCCAGCCGCAACAATCCCGGCGAAGCCCACGAGAACGGCGCGGTCGAGGCCCACCACCGCCACCTCAAGGCCGCCCTCGACCAGGCGCTGATCCTGCGCGGCGACCGCGACTTCGCCTCGCTGACCGACTACCGGACCTTCGTCGACCAGCTCGTCGCGCGGCGCAACCGGCGCCGCGCAGCCACGGTCCAGGTCGAGATGGCGGCGCTGCGTCCGCTGCCGGCGCGACGGACCACCGACTTCACCGAGATCGTCGCCCGCGTCACGCGCACCGGCGGCTTCCTGGTTCACAGCGTCTTCTACAGCGCGCCGGCGCGCCTGATCGGCCACCGCCTGCGCGTCCACGTGCACGACGATCGGATCGAGGCGTGGCTCGGCGCCACCAAGGTCGTGACCCATCCCCGCCGGCGCAGCCGCGGCGACGGCAGGCGCGTCCACGTCGTCGACTACCGACACGTCATCCACGCCCTCCGGCGGAAGCCACAGGCGCTGGCGCGCTCGATCTACCGCGACAGCCTCTTCCCGCGACCGGGGTACGCCCAGGCCTGGGCGCACCTGTCGCAGACGCTGCCCGAGAAAGACGCCTGCCGGCGTATGGTCGCGCTCCTCGCTCTCGCCCATGACGAGGGCTGCGAAGCCGAGCTCGCCGCCCTGATCACGAAGGATATCACCGCCGGACGGGCGCCCGACGCCCGCGATCTGCGCCAGCGGCTGCAGCCGCGCGGGCGCGACCTGCCGGTCGACGTGCCCGTCACGCTGACCGCCCTCGCCAGCTTTGACGCTCTGCTGGAGGCCGGCGCATGACGTCCCGAGAGATCGACATCTACACGTTGCCGGCCATGCTCACCGCGCTGCGCCTGCCGAGCTTCAACAGGCGCTGGCAGGGCTTCGCCGATCAGGCCGACAAGGAAGGCTGGCCGGCCGCGCGCTTCTTGGCCGCGCTCGCCGAATGCGAGATCGCCGAGCGCGAGACCCGACGCATCCAGCGCCACCTCCACGCCTCCCGCCTGCCCGGCGGCAAGACCCTCGCCACCTTCGACTTCACGGTCCTGCCGAGCGTGCCCAGGCGCCGGATCGAGGCGCTCGCCGCCGGCGACTGGCTCCAGACCAGCGCCAACCTCCTCGCCATCGGCAACAGCGGCGCCGGCAAGACGCATCTGCTCTGCGCCATCGGCCACGCCCTGGTCGAGGCCGGCTACCGCGTCCTCTACACCCGCACCACCGAGCTCGTGCAAAAGCTTCAAGCCGCCCGGCGCGACCTCGCCCTCGAGAGCGCGCTCGCCAAGCTCGACAAGTTCGACCTGCTGATCCTCGACGACATCGCCTACGCCCAGAAGGACCAGGCCGAGACCTCCGTGCTGTTCGAGCTCATCGCCCGGCGCTACGAGACCCGCAGCCTCGCGATCGCCGCCAACCAGCCCTTCAGCGCCTGGGAACGGATCTTCCCGGACAAGGCCGTCACCGTCGCCGCCATCGACCGCCTCGTCCACCACGCGACCATCCTCGAGATGAACGTCGACAGCTACCGCCGCCGCGCCGTCGCTCGGCGCCACGGCGAGGCTGTCGCTCCACCGTCAGCCTCCGCCGACAGCCTCGCCGACAATCAGGAAGGAGCCGACTGAACCGACAAACCTCAGCCGCAGCAGCCAGCAGACCGGCCAACTTGGTTGTCGGTACCGGACAAGGAGGTTGACGCTCTACATTTGTCGTTCAGGATCGGGCGATGCTTGCCTCGAAGCTTGTCCTTCGGCGTGTTTGCGTAGTCCACGTTGTACGGCGGATCGGTGAACGTCATGTCCGCGAGCTGGCCGCCGAGCACCCGCTCGACGTAGGCACGCACCGTGGCGTCACCACAAAGGAGCCGGTGCTCGCCCAGGATCCATAGATCGCCCGGCTGCGTGACCGCCTGCTCGGGCAGGGGCGGCGCCTCGTCGTCCTCGGTCAGGCCCGCCTTCTCGCCCGCCAGCAGCCGCTCCAGCTCGCCCTCGCCGAAGCCGATCAGGCCGAGGTCGAACCCGAGCTCTGAGAGATCGGCCAGCTCGAGCCGCAACAGCGCCTCGTCCCAGCCAGCGTTCAGCGCCAGCTGGTTGTCGGCCAGCACATAGGCGCGTTTCTGCGCCTCGCTCATATGGGCGAGCTCGATCACCGGCACGCGCTCCAGCCCGAGCTTTCGGGCCGCCAGCAGCCGGCCATGCCCGGCGATGATGCCGTTCCCGCCATCGACCAACACCGGCACCGTCCATCCGAACTCGCGGATGCTGGTGGCGATCTGCGCGACCTGTGCATCCGAGTGGGTTCGCGGATTGCGGGCGTAGGGGAT
>DASTNZ010000116.1:0-10626 GCA_035762665.1 Jiangellaceae bacterium
GAAGTCGTACTTCTTCTTCAATGTCGAGACCGGCGTGGAGGTCGGGAAGTTCGTCATGCCGCGCGACCAGACGCTCCAGGAGAACTGCACGATTCACAACTACAACATCGTGCCGACCGACAAGCGCTACGTCCTCGTCTCCGGTAACTACCAGTCCGGGATCAGCGTCGTCGACTTCACCGACCCGACCAACGCGAAGGAAATCGCCTACGCAGACCCGGCACCACTGGTCAACCCGGACAACCCGGCCGGCATCGAGCTCGGCGGCGACTGGTCTACGTACTGGTACAACGGTCACATCTACGAGTCCGACATCACGCGCGGACTGATCGTCTGGAAGCTCAGCGACGACGCCGTCGCTGGCGCGAAGAGGTTCGACCACCTGAACCCGCAGACCGCGATGACCTCGTTCGCGTTCAAGGGCACCGCGTTCGGCACGAACTAGCGGCCCCTGGGTCAGTACCCGCTGAGGGCGATCGCCGCGACCCTCAGCGGGTACAATCAGCCTGTCGCATCACGAATCCCGCTCGTGCGCCATTCTTTTCATTACTTCCGGGCGTAGCGTGAGAGCCGCACCGTCGGCCGAGGGCGGGAGTCAGGCCGGCGGGGAAGCTGTGCGTCGCGAACTGTCGGGGGCTTTCGCCGCTGCACTTTAGGGCCGCAAGGGCCGACGCGCCGGTAGGCCACGCTGTGTCGGGACAACAGCGACGAGTTCAGCGCCGAGGGGCACTCCCGGTCCAGAACGGAAAAGACTCGGTTCTCGTTGCCCCGACCGCCCCGTGCCAGCCGGACTGCCGACGCCGATGACGGTCGAGTTCAGCGGCGTCACGGTGACCGACCTCACCCATGCATCACCATGACAGTGCCCAGCACGTTCCCACAGGCGTCATGGATCGAAGCGACCCTCCATCCACTACGGATCTTAGCCGC
This sequence comes from Jiangellaceae bacterium, assembly GCA_035762665.1. Taxonomy (GTDB): domain Bacteria; phylum Actinomycetota; class Actinomycetes; order Jiangellales; family Jiangellaceae; genus JASLBX01. The sequence continues at coordinate 931 of DASTNZ010000116.1, forward strand.
GCCCAAGCCTCGATCCGCTACGGCGCGAACAACCGCACATCGGCATGTGTGTGAGCCTGACGGCGGCATGACCGGACGAACGCGGCCATCCTCGGCGTGGCATAATCGCCCGACCGTAGCCGTCGGCATGGCCACATTTGCGGTTGGCCTGGGGTGCGTCACAGGGATGGCGCGTGGTGCGGCCGACGACTGCAGTATCGGGAGGTGGTGGTGATGTCCGACGGCGGATCTGAGCCGTTCGACGCGGGGAATGCTTCGGTGGATTCGCACCCCGGGGTGAACCGGACCGAGGCCCTGCGCAAGCGGATGTTCAGCAGTGCGGTGGCGGCGTTAGAGATGTACACCGTCTATCTCGGTGACCGACTCGGGCTGTATCGGGCGCTGGCAAACGGTGGCTCGGCCAGCTCGGCGCAGCTGGCCGAGCGCACCGGCATAGCCGAGCGTTACGCGCGTGAGTGGCTTGAGCAGCAGGCCGCGGGCGGGTTTATCGATGTCGATGACCCGCGGGCGGACCCGCTGGCGAGGCGGTACCGGTTGCCACCGGAGCACATCGGCGTGCTCGCCGACCCCGACGACGTCCGCTACGAGGCTCACACCGGCGTCGACATCGTCCGCGCCGGGCGCCGGCTTGCCCAGTTGGTGGAGGCGTTCCGGGTCGGAAACGCCCCGCCGCCGCTGCCCTGGGAGCCGGAGGGCCGGGCCGAGCCCAACCGGGCCCGGTTCATCAACCTGCTCGGCCGCGCATGGCTACCCGCGATCGCCGACATCGACGCCCGGCTTCGGGCCAAACCGCCGGCCCGGGTCGCCGACGTCGCGTGCGGCTCCGGCTGGTCCAGCATCGCCATGGCACAGGCGTACCCCAGCATCCACGTCGACGGCGTCGACCTCGACTCGGACGCCATCGCCGCCGCCCGCCAGAACGCCGAGCGGACCGGTGTGGCTGATCGGGTGACATTCTCGGTCGCCGATGCCGCCACGCTCAGCCGGGCCGGCGGATATGACCTAGTGACCATCTTCGAGGCCCTACACGACATGGCGCGGCCGGTCGATGCGCTTAGCGCGGCCCGACACGCGCTCGCCGACAACGGCACTGTGCTCATGGCCGACGGCCTAGTCAACGAGGAGTTCACCGCACCCGCCTCGCCGCGGGAACGAACCGAGTACGCCTGGAGCGTGGTCTCCTGCCTGCCCGGCGCCATGGCAGACCCGCAGACCGCAGCCACCGGAGCCGTCATGCGTCCCCCGGTTCTTCGCAAGTACGCCCTTCAGGCAGGCTTCCGTGACCTGCAGATCCTGCCAATAGACACCGACTACTGGCGCTTCTACCGACTAGTCCAATGAGACGACCCAGGGCGACTCCCGCACGCCTATCCAAACCTCACCCCCAGGCGACAGTTACCCACGGCGCGGACACGTCAGCGGCATGGGCGGGCGGGCTCAGCCGTTCGTCACTCGCCGCTTGAGCAGAGCGATCGGATGAACAAATCTGAAGCCCCCAGCTCCCCAGGTCGACACCATGCCGACGGCTTCCCATCCTTCGGCACCGAGCCGATTCAGTTCACCGATGTCCTTCTCCACCTTCGTCAGATCAGCGATCTTGTACTCCCAGCGGTCCACGCCGACTCCCTTCTCCTGGGTCCAGAGTTGCGTCTCGGATATCCACCGTCCAGAGGCATATGTCATCTACGGTCCCCCCACGACCGGCTCGTACGAACTTCCGCTCATCGCATGATCGCGCGGTCAGGGAAGAGTGCGTTGATAACGCGGCACCTGTGGTCTACGCCGGTGCTAGGTGGCTGCCGGTCTTGCCCGGCAGTCACCGGAGAACCAGATTTCTCGACGTGGGCCAGGTTCTTGAGCAGCCCGCCCAGGATGATCGACGAGGCGCCGACCCCGCTATCTAGACCCGCTGCCTCAAGGCCGCTGTACTTACGCGCCAGGGTCGCCCGCTGGTGGCCCAGGGACCGCTGGAAACCGTTGATCTCCTCTCCCGTATGGGTTCCGGGCAGCCATGCGCGTCCAGGTCTGCCACGGGCGATGAGTCCATCGGCACGGTCTCGCGCGCCCGGCGGTCAGCCAAGCGCGGACAGGTCGAGCTGTGCCAGCCGCTCCCGGTCGGCCAGCACGTCGAGCCTCGTGATCAGGCCGTTCTTCACGGTGAACGCCAGCAGCGCCAGGGGCAGTGCACCCTCGGGGAGCACGAGCAGGCCGGGTGTGCCGTTGACCAGGACCGGCCGGGCGAACCTGGCCAGGCGCCGGTACGACAGCGCCTGGCGGGCTGCGGGTTGGGCACCGCTGACTCGCAATCGCCCGCCGGGGCGGAGGGAGTCGGCATCCGCGATGACCTCAACGTCTGGATGGAGCACCGCGACCAGGGCGTCGAAGTCACCGTCCCGTGTGGCGGCGCGGAAGGCCTCGACGACCTCTCGCTGGCGCTCCAGGTCAGCCGGGGGCGGGGTGGCGCCGCGGACCCGCCGCCGGGCGCGGCTGGCCAGCATTTTCGCCGCGTCCGCGGATCGGTCGAGCATCGGCCCGACCTCGGCGAACGGCACTCCGAACAGGTCGTGCAGCACGAACGCGAGCCGCTCCGCCGGCGTGAGCGTTTCGAGCACCACCATCAGCGCGAGGCCGACCGAGTCGGCGAGCAGCGCCTCCTGCTCGGGATCCATCCCGTCGGCCGGGCTCACGACCGGCTCGGGCCAGGCCGTGACGGCATCACCCAGCGGGGTCTCACGGCGGGAGTGGCGGGCCCGCAGCATGTCCAGCGCGACCCGGCCGACCACGGTGGTCAGCCACGCCGCGAGGTTGCGTACCTCGGCGTGGTCGGAGCGGGTGAGCCGCAGCCACGCCTCCTGGACCGCATCGTCGGCCTCGGCGATTGACCCCAGCATCCGATAGGCGACGGCGCGCAGGCGCGGTCGCTTTCGTTCGAACTCGAGGGCCAGCTGATCGCTCACGGTTACCTTCCCCGGTCGTCGTCCGTCAAGACATCGACGGATCGACACAACCAGACGTAACGGAAGGACACCATCATGAAGCTCACGGTGTTCGGTGCAAGCGGGCGGATCGGCGGCGAGATCGTGCGGCAGGGCGCCGCCGCCGGCCACGACATGACGGCCGTGTTCCGCCGGGGCAGCGCGGTGCCCGGCCTGCCCGACCACGCGCGGTTGGGTGCAGGTGGACGGGATCGACGACCCCGACGTGCTCGCTCCCGCCGTCGCCGGCCGCGACGCGGTGCTGTCCGGGCTGGGCCCTCAGGCCCGCCGGGACGCCGGGATTACAGCACCGATGACCAGATTCCTGCTCGGCGCGATGGACCGGGCCGACGTACGCCGCATCCTGGTGGTCAGTGCGGCGCCGGTGGGACCCCCGCACCCGGACGACTCGTTTGCCACCAGGCGAGTGATGTGGCCGCTGATCAGCAGGATCCTGCGGCCGGTGTACGCCGATCTGCGCGACATGGAGGAGGCCCTCGCACTCAGCGGCACCGAGTGGACGGCGGTCCGGCCGCCCCGATTGGTGAACCGCGAGGTCACTGGCCGCTACCGCACCGCGATCGGCGAGAACCTCCCGCACGCTGCCACGATCAGCCGGGCCGACGTGGCCCACGCCATGCTCGCGATGGTCAACGACCCGGCGACACACCGACGCGCCATTGGCGTGGCCTGGTGAACCTCAATCGGTGAGCACTCAGACGACCTAGCCGTTGCTGACAGTCACGGCCGGCGTGCAGGTGGCCTGCGGGTACCAGGGTGAACCGATCTTGGCCACTCCGGGAGCAGGTAGCCCCCAAGCAGATCGCGAGCCACAGTAGCCCCCAGTCAGACGAGCTCCGGTGAATCGTCAGATGACGATGATGCTGTCGTCAGGCTGTGGGTACGCAACTGAGTGCGCCGCTCGGAGGATTTTGTGGCATGGACAGCCCGGCGCTTGGGCATTTCGCAAGGCAGCTAAGGACCTTTGCCTCTGGCTTGAAGATCGGTGGCAGGAATACGTTTGACTAAGAGACCTGTCGTGATCGATGCCTGTGCGAGGTGATGGATGTGGAAAGGTCTGTCGCATCTCACCAAGTCGGCCGAGGAGGAAATCCGCTGCTCGGGGTTCGCCGGCGACCGGGCCGTCTTGCTCTGGCTATCTTCCGGCTGCCACTGCCGATGTATCGGCGCGGATGGGGCTGGCTGCTGGGCCGCACATTCCTGCTGATCGTCCACGCCGGACGCAAGACCGGCAAGCCGCACTCCACCGTCGCCATGGTGTTGAGGTACGACCCAGGCACCCAGGAATCAGTGGTCTTCTCGGCCTGGGGCCAGAACACCGACTGGATTCGCAACATCCAGGCCCATCCGGCGTTGAAGGTCCAGATTGGGCGGGAGTCGTTCACGCCGCAGCAACGCTTCCTCTCACAGGATGAGAGCTTCGCCGTCGTGGCCCAGTTTCGGCGCCAGCACCCGTGGCGGTTGCGCCTCGCTACCTGGGTCATGGGGTGGGAGGATCTGCGATCGGATACTGCCGCAAGAGATTTCATCAGCACTCGGCCCTTTGTGGCATTCCGGCCGGCTGACTCCTCCGACGGCTGAGATCCAAGGCGACCGTGCTGGATCGCGACTAATCGGGTGCCAATAGGGTCCGATTTCTTCCGTGCTTGCCCGCCGAGCGGCGCTGCTGGAAGCACCGCATTCCTAGCCCTACTTATCTGCTGAGCGCGGGGTTGCCGAGCCTGTCGCGGCTCGGTCGCCGGGACTCCTGGGGCACGACGGGACATTCGCCTCTGGCTGTTACCTGCAGCTTTGCCCAATGATGAAGGTAAGACGAGGAGGTGGTCCTCATGCCAGTTTCCGTACCTGCAGCGCCATGGGCAGGGTCGCTGCTATGGCTTGCTGGGCTGTCCGTGGTGGCCTTCGCGGTTAGCTGGCTTCTCGCAAACCGCCTACAACTTGGCCGGTTCCTCTATATCGGTGCGCTATCGGTAGTAACTGGCGCTTTGTTCGTCGGCTATCTGGCCTGGCTCGGGGTCAGTGTCGTTGACATCTTGACCGCCCACTGGGGGTGGGGGTTGCTCGCTGCGCCAATCGCCGCCGCCTTCGGAACATTCGGGATGACCCGGCTACCGGCCACCAACCGGCGCACCGGCCGGGCGCTGACGGTAGCGCTCCTATGGGAGGGCATCGTCTACGGCATCACCGAGGGCATCCTGCTATCTGCCCTGCCAGCGTTCATGACCTGGCAAGCTATCCATTCCCTGGGCTGGAGCGGCTTCGGCGGAGGGCTGGCCCGGTGGACGCTCCCGGTCCTGGCCAGCATCCTGGTGATCGTCGTACACCACCTCGGCTACGCCGAATACCGCAACCGACAACTCATTCCTATCTCCGTCGGCTGCGGGATGCTTACGGTGGGCTACCTGGTCACCGCAAGCGTGATCGCACCGACGCTCGGGCATGTACTGATGCACACCGCGGCGATCCTCCACGGCACCGAACTGCCGCCGGTCGTCCGGCCCATCACGGTCCCGCCATCCCGGGCAGAAACCGTCTCCCAACCAGGTCCCGCCGCTGCCACGCCCTCGGCTGGCGCGCACCGGGGTCTGGTACACCATAGGAGGTGATAGCAATGGCAACCGTCTCGCTGAGCGACTACCAGCGGGCCGAGCGCGAGATCTCGATCCGCGAGGCGCGGATTGGGATGTGGGTACACGCCACAGTCACCGTGCTGGTGTGGGGCATCGTGATCGCGGTCAACGTGGTGTGGGCCCCGGAGTTCCCTTGGTCCATATTCCCGGTGGTCGGCATGGCCATCGGCCTGTTCCTGCACTGGTGGTTCGGCTACCGCCACCTCGAAGAAATGATCCAGCGCCACCAGGCCGACATTGAGCGCAGGGCACTCACCCACCCCGTTCACTGACGACCAGCGAAATGGCGCAAGGGCTAATGCCCATGGCCGCCGCTCGCCGGGTGTGTATGGCTGAGGAATGGACCCGAGATGTCCCGCCGAACTGCCATCAACAGTCGATGAGCGCCACCAGCAGCACCTTGTGAACCTGAACGCCAACGCGGGCCACTGTACGAACGCATGAGACGGGCTCGTATGCGACACCTGGCCCGCGGCACCCAGGAGGCCATCGCCGCAGCCGAGCGTGGCGTCCAACGCTTCCGCCACACCCACCAGTTGGCCAACCCGTTCTTGCGTCACCGCGCCCCGTCGCTCTGGTGATCACGTCGCCGGCGTTGGCGGCGTGGCGGCAAGCGCTTCGGCCCGGCGGCGAATGGCCCGCAACATCGCCAACCCGTAGGTCGCGTCATACAGCCCAAACGCCGGCATGAACACCCCGAGCAGCCAGGGGACGTAGTTGCCGCGGGTGCGGACCAACAGCCGAGTCGTGCTCGCCTCGACCATTCGCAGCACGAATGTCCACGTGCAGTCCAGGTAAACGCCGCCGGCGATGAGCTGCTCCTCCACCCGGCCCAGAGCCGTCGGATCGCTGGGGTCGAAGGGATGCGGCCGCCAAGGATGGCGAATCGAGTGGTACACGATTGCCTGCTGCGGCTCCACGGCAAGCACCCGCCAGTAAGACCGGTACTCCGGCCCGTCGGCGATGATGTCACCGACGGCAAGCGACTGGAACTCCGGCAGCAGCCGGTCGGCGCTCCTCGGGGTCGGGGTCTTCAGCTGGAACAAAGACGGCTCGATGACCCGGTCAACCCACGCAGGTGTGTACCAGCCGGCCCGGCCATAGCCCATCTGCACCAGCCACGGCCAGATGCGCTCCGGCGCAGCGTGCACCGTCACCCCGCGGGTCCACTCCAGCATGGGGTGGGGAATCACGTCATCACCCGGCAATGGCCCAAGCGCCTCGGTGCGGGTCACCCCGGTGCGCTGCGACAGCCGCCGGAGAGCGCTGCCAAGCGCCCAGCCAGCCACCAGCCAGCCAGTGTGCATGCATCACCTCATCACCAGCCGACGTGCCATCCCACGCAGTCTAGGGTGAGGATCCGGGAGGTCGGGATACGAGGCCGGCTGATCATCTGTGGGCTCCTGATCCTGTCATCGGCACGACCGCTCTACCGGCGACAAGAGCACGCGGTTGATCAAGGCCGAGTTGCATCTTCGCTGGGCTCATCATCGATGAGCTTCCAGGTTCGCCGCCCAGCGGATCGATGAATACTTGGCTGTGATCCGGTCTTCCCCTATGACGGGCGCACGAGTTGTGCCACGCCGTGTTTGGACAGGTGCAGCCGAAGGAGGACGCGATGGCTATAGCCAAGCTATTTCCTTGTCTCTGGTTCGACGGCAACGCCGAGGAGGCGGCCGAGTTCTACGTGACGCTCTTGCCGGACAGCCACGTCGACAACGTCTGGCGGTCCCCGGCGGAGACGCCGTCTGGGCCGGCGGGCATGGTCTTGACTGTGGACTTCACCGTCGCCGGCCAGCAGTTGCAGGGACTCAACGGGGGCCCAGAGTTCAGGTTCAACGAGGCGGTGTCGTTTGTCATCGACTGCGCGGACCAGGCGGAGGTGGATCGGCTGTGGGAGTCGCTGACGGCGAACGGCGGCGAGCCTGGCCCGTGTGGCTGGCTCAAGGACCGGTACGGGTTGTCGTGGCAGATCGTTCCGCGCCGACTGGGCGAGTTGGTCAACGATCCTGACCCGGAGCGCGCCCGCCGGGCGATGGAGGCGATGCTCAGGATGGGCAAGATCGACGTTGCCGAGCTGGAGCGCGCCGCCGACGCGGCCTGAGCGGAGCGCTGCATACGTGTTGACCACGGTGCCGGCGCCCTCATGCAAAGGCACGGGGAACGCCACGGGCTGCGAGCCTGCCGGCCGTTCGGACCTCCAGCTGTAGCAGTGCAACGCAGACCCAATTCCTGCGATCAGCGGCAGCAGCACGTTGTCGCCTGAGCTGAGCGGTCACCCATCGGCGGCCATGACCGGATGTCTATGCGGGCTCGTGGCCGCGTCGCTTTGCTGCAGACGCGCCGGCCGTTCTTATCCTGTGCGCACGTCGACATCTTGGTGCCGAGGGCCCAACTCGACGTGTGCTCGGGACGCGGCGCGCAGGTTTCGGAACCACTGGGGTCCTGCTTCGTTCCGCCGGCGGTACCAGCGACCACTTAGCCGCCCTCGGCCTCGAAGTAGCTGACCGGCGTGGTGTGCGGAGTCCCGGTCTTGCGACCAGGCAAGGTCAGCAAGAGAACCAGGGTCCCACTCCGAGCGGTACCGCCGATCCTCCCGCTCGAGCGGCGGTACAGGAACACGGCGAGCCTGTTGCCGGCTTTAATGAGCCTTTTCACGGCGGCGTTCACCCGACCTCCCCGCCCTCTGCTGCCTGAGGATCACCCCCGGCCTCGGAGGATGTCAACGGTTCGCATCCGGCCAGCCAGACAGGTGCGTACCTCCGGGGTGCCGGGTCCATGCTCACATCGACCAGATCAAGAGAACATCCCGCTGGTGCAGCCAATCTCCCGTCATCGTCTTGGTGTCGATCGGCTCGACCGAGATCGTATCGACGAACCGCAAGATGTCGTTGGCAAATCGTGAAGAACGTCTCGTATTCACCATCCATCACGTCGATCGCCTCGACGTAGCTCCCGCGGCGCTAGTGCCTTGGAGGGCTGGCCGGTCACTGCTCAGATGTTGAGACGACTGGTCGATGGGAAAAACGTGTTCTGCCAGCCCAAGCATTGAAGGCGTGGGAACCGGGGGTTACAAATTGTGGATCTGCTGGTATAAGGAGGACAACGTCCATTTGGAGACGCGATGCTAGGTATTCACGCTTCGCGCGTGAGCCGATGCGTGGCCGCCGAACTCCAGCTCCTCCGTGCGAAGCCAAGGAGTCAACGTGACCGACATAGCCCCCCTGCAGAGCCCCTACCAGCGTCTCGGTGCCGAGGGAGGTATCTCAGCGGCCGTAGATCAGTTCTACGAGCTGGTCCTCGCTGACCCGTCGCTGGCGCCCTTCTTCACCGAGGTGGACATGGCGGCACAGAAGCGGCATATGGTGTTCTTTCTATCAGCGGCAACCGGCGGACCCGACAAGTACGAAGGCCGGGACATGGCGGCCGCACACGCCGGGCACAACATCACCAATGCACACTTCGATCGGGTGGTCGAGCACCTCGTCGCGACGCTGCAGGGACTCGGCGTACCGGACGACCTGATCGGGGACGTCGGCGGAGCGTTGATTCCGCTGCGCGGGCAGGTCGTGTCGGCTTCGTGATTCGCGACCCGGCGCTATGGATATGAATGTCGACAAGCTGAAGGAAAGCTGGGCCCAGGTAGCCGGACACGGCGGTGACATCGTCGCGCATTGGTTCTACGCGCACCTGTTTGTGCACTACCCAGAGACTCGTGACCTGTTTCCGGTTTCGATGGCCGCGCAGCGCGACCGACTGGTCCAGGCGCTGGGGCGGATCGTGTCCAACGTGGACCAGCTCGACGACCTGGTGCCGTACCTGGAAGACCTCGGCCGGGACCACCGCAAGTTCGGCGCGCTCGCGGCCCACTTCCCCGCGGTGGGCGATTCGCTGCTAGCCACGTTGGCACATTTCAGTGGAGGCCGCTGGACGGCCACCCTGGAGGCGGACTGGGCTGCGGCATACGGTCTTGTTGCGGACGTCATGACCAAGGCCGCGGACGATGCTGCGCAGACCACTCCCGCTCACTGGGAGGCCCGAGTGACCGAGGTGGAGCAACGCGCCTTCGA
>DASTNZ010000117.1:0-5271 GCA_035762665.1 Jiangellaceae bacterium
CAGGATCGTCAACGACCCGCGATACCCCAGCTGCCGCAGCCGCTGCGCGATCACCGTCGCAGGCACCCGCGGATCCTCAACCAGCATCGCCGCGATCCGTGCACAAGCCAGTCCGCGTGCGACCCGGCCGGCCGGCGCCTACACCTCGGTGGCCCATCCAACGCGAGTAGTCGATGCACCGTCGTGCGTGCGGCATCGGCAACTTCGCCGCCACCGCGACCTTGCTCGACCCTCGACATGGCAACTTCGGCGGTGCAGGGGTATCCGCGCAGCCACAGTCCAGCCACAGGACTCTTTGTCAATGGCCAGTTCGTGGTCCCCGCTGGTGGCCAACTGAAAGTCGCCACCCTCCGTCTTTTGATCAGCTGGTCTTGAGTCGGGTTCCTCCCTTCGCTCGTGCCTGTTTCATCCGGTAGGAGTCACCGTCGGTGACGACGGTGTGGCAGTGGTGCAGGAGGCGGTCGAGCAGGCTGACGGCGGTGGTGTGTTCGGGTAGGAATCGCCCCCAGGATTCGAAGGGCCAGTGCGAGCCGATCCCGAGGGATCGGCGTTCGTAGGCGGCGGCGACGAACCGGAACAGCAGTTGCGCGCCGGTGTCGTCCAGCGGTGCGAAGCCGAGCTCGTCGATGAGGATGAGGTCGTTGCGCAGCTGGGTGTCGATGACCTTGCCGACGGAGTTGTCGGCCAGTCCTCGGTAGAGGGTCTCGACGAGGTCGGCGGCGGTGAAGTAGCGGACTCGGTGCCCGGCCTCGACCGCGGCGATCCCGACCGCGACGAGGATGTGGGACTTGCCGGTGCCCGCGGGTCCGATCATGCACAGGTTCTCCGCCGAGCGGACCCACTCCAGGGATGCGAGATAGTCGAACGTCGCCGGCGGGATCGAGGATGCGGCGACGTCGAACTCCTCGAGCGTCTTGGTCACCGGGAACGCGGCCTGCCGCAGTCGGGTGCGGGCGTTGGACGCGTCCCGGGCGGCGATCTCGGCCTCGACCAGGGTCCGGAGGAACTCCTCGGGCTTCCACCGTTGGGTCTTCGCGGTGACCAGCAGCTCGGGTGCCAGCCGACGCATCGCGGCCATCTTCAACCGCTTCAACCCCTCGTTCAGGTCTGCTGGCAGCGGCGGTGGGCTAGTCGCGGTCATGCCGGATCACCACCGCTGTGCTCACCGTCCTTGCCGCCGATGGCGTAGGCGTTCAGCGACCTGGTCGGCACCGTCGGCAGGGTCAACACCAACACTTGCCCGGCAGGCGTCGGGTGGGGTGCGTGCCCGCCTGTGGCCAAGATGGACCGGACGTCGGCGGCTCGCCACCGCCCGAACGCCACCGCCCGCTCGAGTGCCGCGAGCAATGGTCCGGTGCCGTGGGCGGCGTGCAGGGTCAGGATCTCGGCGATCTCGCCGCCGAGCTTGCTGACCCCGGCCGCGGCCGCCCCGGTCAGGAACGCCTCGGTGACCGGCCCGAGTGCCAGGAAGTCGCGCTCAGCCGGCGTCCGGGGACGGGCCGCCCGGCGCGGGGTGTCGGGGCGTGGCCGGTCGTAGTGCGCGTCGACGATCGAAGTCTCACCCGGCGCCACCAGCCGGTGCTCGGCGTGGACCTCGCCGGTGACCGGTTCGATCACCCGCAGCAGCCGGTCGCGCTCGTTGACGACGACGGTCACGGTGGCACCGATCAGCCGGTTCGGGACCGAGTAGCGTGCCGAGCCGAACCGAATGCAAGACAGCTTGTCGACCTTCCGGGTGGTCGGCTTCGCACCCACCTCCAGGCGCAGCGACGGCAGTCCGCCGAGCAGCCCCCGCTCGGTGCCCAGCCGCTGCTCGGGGATCGCGCAGATCTCCGAGTGCGCCGTGGTGTTGACCTCCTCGCACCAGGCCGCGGCCCGCTGGTTGAGCCCGGCCAGACCGTCGGCCCACGGGTCGTCGTCCAGGGTGAACGGGACCAGTAGGTCGTCCTTGGCGTAGCCGACCAGGTTCTCCACGATGCCCTTGGACTCCGGGTCCGCGGCGTGGCAGAAGTCGGGCCGGAACCGGTAGTGGGCCGCGAACCGGACATAGTCGGGGGTCGGGACCACCACGCCTGCGACCACCCCGCCCTTCAGGCAGGCCATCCGGTCCGCGAGCACCGTCTTGGGCACCCCGCCGAGAACCTCGAAGCACTCCGCCAGCATCGCCAGCGTGGTCGCCTGCTTCTCGTCGGCGGCGAACCGGACGAACCGGAACCGCGACCAGGCCAGCACCGCGCAGAACACGTGCACCCGCCGACCTTCCAGGATCTCGGTGCCCCAGTCGATGGCCAGCACCTCGCCCGGGGACCACACCGCCGGACGCCGACCGCCCTGACGGGCCTGACCCCCTCGCCACTCCCGCTTCGCCTGCGCGACCAGCCGCCGGAAGTTCCGGTCCGACCCCGCATAGCCCGCGGCCCGTGCCGCCGGCAGCAACCGCTTCGCGCTGATCCGCCCGGCGGTCTTCTCGACCTTCTCCGCCACCAGCTCGGCGACCTCGTCATAGTTGCGGGGCCGCGGCTCCCGCAGCGCCGGGGCCTCGCCCCGACTAGCGGCCTCGTGAGCCTCGACGATCCGGCTCGCCGTCTTGTGGGTGGTCCCGCAGATCGCGGCCGCACCCCGATAGCTGCCCACGTCTCGATAGGCGGCAATCACATCCATCTGTTCCCTCGCGTTCTTCAATGGAGTCCCCTGCGTGGTGATGTGGCTTGGTTGGCACCGCCACCGTCACCACGCAGGGCCCTCACAGGGCTCTACGACACGACGAAACGAAGAGTGGGGACAACTACCTGGCCACCAGTGGGGACCTCGACCCGGCCACCAGTGGGGACTTTTTCATGGCCATGGACAACTCTTACGGTCCAACAAGGTAGATGGCCCTGCCGCGCACAGCACCAGCCAGCTCTCGAAGACGCGATGGCAAATTCTGTACACCTATCGATTCGCTCCAATTACCAGGCTCGGTCCACCATGGCGTGGGCAGTTGCTGAACGCCGCAGAATTTGCCGCCGTCCCCTATTGCTGCACTGACGAGAGAGCTACTCCGAGTAGGCCTGGGAGACGGGCGAGGGAGCCGAGAGGCTGAGAGGCCTGAAGGCCCAGGAATCAGAAGGCGACCCCCAAATACTGATCCGGACAATACCGGCGAAGGAAAATCGCCTCGCAGGTCGATGTTGTTCCTCCTCGGCCGCAATCCAGCGTCCGCGGGCCGCGGCATTGGCGACCCGGACACCCGCCCGAGTTGGCCGACCAGCTGGCACTACCTGGGGGCTGAACCCGACGGCCTGGTCGTCCGTATGACTGAGCAGGGCGCCGCTGCGGCGGACAAAGCGCGCGGGCGCGCTGATGTACCGCCTGGGCTTGACGTCGGCGAGGGGCGTGGTAGGACGGCCGCGGCGGCGTTTCAGTCGGGTTTGCCGTGATCGGCTGACGATGGGCGTGATTTCCGATGGCGCGACCAGCCGTTCCGGCTAAGAAGGGAGCACCAAATGATCAACCATCTCTTCCACCGAGGGCCACCGGATCTCGTATCCGCTATCCGGAACGGTTGGATCCACGGACGGCCGCGGCGCGGACGGCGCGGGGCGAGGCGTGTAGTGCTCGGGCTCGTTACTGCCTTGTCCGGATCGCTGGTGGCAGGTGGGCTTGCCTGGGCTGCGCTCGGCGTCGACACGAACGCGGTCAGTGATGATGTGGCCGGTGTCGAGGACACGACGAGTCCTCGGCGCAACCAGCCGGAGCCGGCGATTGCGATCAATCCGCAGAACACTCAGATCATCGCCGCCGGCGCGCAGGATTTCCGCCGAGCGGCCGAACTCCGGGCCGCGTGTGGAGGCGACCGCTGGAACGGGCTCTATCTCTCCACGGACGGCGGCAGTACGTGGTCTAACGAGCTTGTGCCGGGCTACTGCACGGACACGTCGCCGGAGGCGGCGGACTCGGAGATGTTCGGACTCTCGACGAACACCGACCCGGTCCTGGTGTTCGATGACTTCGGCAACCTTTACTACTCGCACATCGCCTTCAATAACGACCCATTCCGCACGGTCCCACCGTCGACCTCCGGCGTCCTGTTCGTCTCGACCTATGAGGTCGACGCCACGGGCGCCGAACATGTGCAGACGGTGAAGGTGCCGTCGGGGTCCGGGCTCAGGCCGGAGCGGTTCGAGGTAGGCCCCGGTATCTTCGCGAACTTCGACGACAAGCAGTGGATGGCGGTGGACCGCTCGCCCGCCTCGCCCCACTGGGGTCGCGTGTACGTGACCTGGACCAAGTTCAGCGCCCAAGGTGGCGAGAGCTCGATCTGGATCTCTCACTGCGGCGGGGACGTCAGCGGCGAGGCATGTGCTGACGACGAGTTCAGCCGCGGGCACGGGATCAACAACCCGGTCGCCGGCGGCCTGGTCCAGGAGTCCTTCCCGACCGTCGCGCCGAACGGCGACGTTTACGTCGCGTTCCTCCAGTTCCAGGGCGGATTCGGTTCGACGCTGCCACACAGCGGTGTCTGGGTGGCAAAGTCGACCGACGGCGGTGAGACCTTCACACAGCAGAAGGTGGCCGACATCCGACAGATCCCGAGCCCGATCCCACCCGGCGGCACCCATGCAAACGACGGGAACAACTCGTTCCGTACCGGCACGATTCCGACGATCGGCGTCACTGGCGACGGCACCGTGCACCTCGCCTGGGGCGAATGGACCGGAACCGACGCCGAGGTGAAGTACGTCCGGTCGATCGACGGCGGCTTGACGTGGACCGCGCCTGTTTCGATGAACGACGTCCCGACTGGTCATCAGTTCTTCCCCTCGCTGACGACCGACGGCGACAACGTCCACGTCATCTGGTACGACAGCCGCTTGAACGGCCCGGCCGGGACGACGATCGAGGACCTTGACGTCTTCTACAACCGCTCGGCTGATGCCGGTGCGACCTTCCAGGCCGACGTACGGATGACCGATCGGTCGTTTGACCCGAACGAGGTAAGCCGCTTTCCCGTCTTCTGTGCCGCATTCATCGGCGACTACGTCGACATCGACGCGGTCAATGGGAAAGTAGCAGCGATCTGGAACGATAACCGCAACGTCGTCGATCCGCTGACGCCAGCAGAATGCGATGACTTCCAGCCACGATCGACCGAACCGACGATCCAGGCTGACCTGGACGACGGTTCCCTCGATCAGGAGGCGTTCGTCGACGTCTTCGATATCCCCACTCCATAACCCCCAGTACCGAGGGCCGTCGAAAGGCGGCCCTCGGTAACCCGCTCCAGTT
>DASTNZ010000118.1:0-11077 GCA_035762665.1 Jiangellaceae bacterium
CGCAACCGAGCAGGACGTCCGCGCGTCGAAATATCAAAACGAGCCGTCTACAGATCAATCAGGGGGTTGATCCGAGTCCGGTTTGGGCAACGTATGGTTCAAGACTCCGCCGGGGGACGGCGGTCTGATCGAGAAAGAAGGACTGGAGCGTGGGGCCGGTTCCTGGGTGAGAGAGAGGAGCTGCACGCGTGAGCGTGACGCAGGAGACAGCAATGTCGTTGTCCACTGGTCGTCGATTCAGGGCCTACACGTCGAAACACCTCGAGGAACTTACGACCCGCGCCGGATTGAGCGCCGATGAACGGCTCGCCGTCCGAGCCGTGGCCACCGTCCTGCCTTTCCGGGTCAACGCCTATGTCGTCGACGAGCTGATCGACTGGGATGCCGCACCGGACGATCCGATATACCGGCTCACCTTTCCCCAGGCCGACATGCTGCCCCCTCAAGACATCGCCAGGATTGCCGATCTGATCAGCAAGGACGCGTCCAAACTCGAGCTCAATGTCGCCGCCAACAAGGTACGGGCCAGGCTCAATCCACACCCGGCGGGTCAGCTGGAGTTGAACCTGCCGAAGGCGGGCGACGAGCCTTTAAACGGCATCCAGCACAAGTACGAGGAGACCGTCCTGTTCTTCCCGAAGCAGGGCCAGACGTGTCACGCGTACTGCACCTACTGCTTCCGATGGGCTCAGTTCATCGGCGAGCCCGATCTGAAGATGGCTAACGACGACATCCACAACCTGATCGGTTACCTCCGCGAGCACCCTGAGGTGACGAGCGTCCTGTTCACAGGCGGTGACCCGATGATCATGGGTGAGGGTGTGCTGAACCGCTACATCGAACCGCTGCTCGCGGTCGACCAGCTCGAGTCGATTCGGATCGGAACCAAGGCGCTGGCTTATTGGCCGCAACGCTGGATCACCGACCCGGACGCCGATGACACACTCCGCCTGTTCGAGCGAGTCGTCGCGGCCGGCAAGAACCTTGCCTTCATGGCGCACTTCTCGCACCCGCACGAGATGATGCCGGACACCGCCCAAGAAGCCGTCCGGCGCATCCGCGACACGGGTGCGGTGATCCGGACTCAGGCCCCGCTGATCCGCACCATCAACGACGACTCGGACACGTGGGCAACGATGTGGCGGACGCAGGTTCGGCAGGGCATGGTGCCGTACTACATGTTCGTCGAGCGCGACACCGGCCCGCAGGACTACTTTTCGGTGCCGCTGGCCAAGGCGTACGAGATCTACCAGGGCGCCTACCAGCAGGTATCCGGCCTGGCACGAACCGTTCGTGGTCCGTCGATGTCGGCCACCCCCGGCAAAGTGTGCGTCGACGGAGTGACGGAGATCGCCGGCGAGAAAGTGTTCGTCCTGCACATGATCCAAGCGCGCCGACCGGAGCTGGTGAGCAAGCCGTTCTTCGCCAAATACGACGAGAGGGCCGCGTGGCTGTTCGACCTCGAACCGGCTTTGGGTGCGACCAAGTTCCCGTACGAGTAAGCCCGCGACCGACGAGGATCTGGCTTGGACCGAGATGGCCAGGTCCGATCCCTGTCGGCCAAGTTCACGCGTTGCGGCGAGTCGTGGGACGATCCGTGGGTTATGTCGCGTAGTGATTCTGATCGGATCGAGGTGGACGTCCTCGATGTCGCTGACTTCCGCGAACCGGGCGGAGCAGCAAATCGGGTAGCCCACGCAATCGCCGAACGGGCGGCCGCCGGTCTCCGAACGGGCCTGGTTCACGTGGGAGGGCTGCCAACCGAGACCGTCGCTCCGTTGGCGGGTGCCGTCCGGCAATCCCTTGACGCGAGGACCGCAACGCTTGTGTTGCCGCCTCAGCGGGTTCGCGCCGATGTCGTCATAATCTGGCACGCCGGTGCGCTCACCCGGGCAGGCACGGTGATGCCTGCTGTTGACGCCGGCAAGGTCATCATCATCGGTGATGGCGAGCAGCAGGACGATCTGATCCCACAAGCATGCTTGAGCCTTTTCGGCCGTGAACCGGTGTGGCAGCAGAACCCACCGTCGGCAAGCGATCTCATCGATCGGGGTCAGGCGGTGGTGGTGCCCCCGCAGGCGTCGCGCCAGACCACAGAGGATCGGCACACGGTGCTGATGGTGAGTAGCAATGGGACCGGGATGGGCCACCTGACCCGCCTGCTCGCGTACTCCCGCAAGGCACCGAGTGGTGTCCAACCGTATTTCGTCTCGCTCTCCCAAGCCGTGCCCGTCGTCGGGGAGTTCGGCTTTCCCTACGAGTACGTGCCGTCGGCTACACCTATCGGGATGGCTCCAGGTCGCTGGCGGACGTACCTCGGCCGCCGGCTATCCGAGGCGATCGAGCGTCTTCAGCCCAGGGTGGTCGTCTTCGACGGGGCGTGGGCTTACGAGGCAATCGATGACGTACGGGCGGAGCACCCGGGCGTGCGGTGGATCTGGTCGCGGCGCGGCATGTGGTACCGCGGCATGAACCGTGATCAGTTGGCGAAGTCGGCTTGGTTCGACGCGGTGCTCGAGCCGGGTGACTTCGCGTCGCCCGCTGATCCCGGCGTCACCGTGGATGAGCCGGCCGTCCGTGTTGGCCCGGTGACGCTGCTCGACAAGGATGAAGTCGTAAGCCGTGAAGAAGCGCGGTCAGCACTTGGCATCGACAAGGCGGCTCCAACTGCACTGGTTACGCTCGGTGCCGGCAATATCAATGACGCCACGAGCGCCACCAGACTCGTGATCGACACCTTGCGGAAGCTGGACATCGAGGTGTGTGTCACAGTGCCGGCGATTGCCGACCGCGCCGGCACCGACGATGAACACGTCCACCTCATCAGCGCCTACCCGCTCTCCCGCTACCTCCGTGCCTTCGACATCGCGGTGAGCGCAGCGGGCTACAACTCGTTCCACGAGTTGCTGCGTTTCGAGGTGCCCACCCTCTTCCTGCCGAACCTCGAGACGTCCCTGGACGACCAGCGCACGCGGGCCAACTACGCCGCCGCTCAGGGCTGGGCCCACAGCCTCGACACCCCTGAACCGGACTCGGTGCGCAAGTCACTTGGAGACTTGCTGCTCAATGGCGCGGCCATGGTCGCCAAGGTCGCGGACGTCGACCCTGGAAACGGTGCTGCGGAGGCGATGGACCTAGTGGCCGACGTCGTCCGAGGAGGCCCCTGATGCCTGGTCGGGGAGTGCGCACCAAACAGGTCATCAGGCGGCTGCCCGGAGCTGAACGTGCGCGCCGGAACGTGCCGCAGCTTCTCCGGCGAAACAAGGCGCTGCGCTCGATGGCGCGCCGGCTCTACGCCATCGATGCAGCTGCTCCCGTGCCGTCGGATGTGGCGGCAGGCAAGCTGCTCGACGGCGTGGGTACGGAAAGCCTGCCGGTGGTTCTCGTCGTTACGCTTGGGGCCGACAGCGGCACGATCGAGGAAATGGTCGACGAGGTCGCGCGCTTGCAGGTCCTCACTGCCGGCTTCCGTCCGGTGTTCGTCACGGATCTCCCGGCGTTCGAAACGTTCCGGAGGTATGGCTACCCCGCTGAGCTCCTGCTACCGGCCGATGGCTGGCAAGGCCAGGGCAGCTGGGAGGAGTACACGCGGCGGCTCATCGGGCTTATGTTCGACGGATACCGGGCGACCGCGTCTGTGACTGTCGGCCCCGAGGGTCTGGACCCGGCCGGGCGCGCCGTGCTCGGTTCGCTCTCAGCCCACTCCCGGTGAATCATTGCGTGGGCCGATATCCGGCCACTCAGCAATAATCACAGGAGCGTCGTGGAGGGATGGATTACGATGAGCGGCGTGACTTGGCGATATTGATCTAGCCGCCGAGACCTACCGGTTGCGCGGGCGCGCGGGCCGCCAGGGCTGGCCCGCCCAGCCCGTCCCGCTCGCACCCCGGAAGGTCTCATGCTCGACACCGTTCGCCGCACTGCGGCGCCGGCGCGTCTCGCCGGCAGACTTTACGTCTACTCGTTCTTCGACGAGTTCATCCTGCTCTACCCGTTCTACGCCATCCTCTTCGCCGACACCGGCCTGTCGACGGCGCAGATCTCCTCGCTCTTCGTGATCTGGTCCGTCACGAGTGTGGCGCTGGAGATCCCGTCGGGCGTTCTGGCCGACGTCCTGTCGCGGCGACTCCTGCTCGTCATCGGCCCGCTCCTGACGGCCGCTGGGTACGCGCTCTGGACGTTCGCGCCGTCGTATCCGGCGTTCGCAGCGGGATTCGTTCTGTGGGGCGCCAAGGGTGCGCTCGAATCCGGCGCGCTGGAAGCCCTTGTCTACGACGAGCTTGACCGGCACGGTGCGGCGTCTCGGTACGCCACGGTGCGGGGCCGGTCGCGAGCCACCGCCACCACCGCGATCGCATTGGCGATGGCGGTGGCCGGACCGGTGTTCGGCGCCGGTGGATACCAGGCCGTAGGCGTGGCCAGCATCGTCGCGTGCCTCTTGGCTGCCACGATGGCCGCGACGTTCCCGGAACCGCGCGACGCAGGCACCGCCGAGCACGAGGGCTACCGCGCATTCGCCGTGACTCTGCGCAGCGGATTCGGTGAGGTCCGGCGGCGTCGGCCAGTGCTATTCGCCGTCCTCTTCCTGGCTGCGGTGTCCGCGATCTGGGGGGCGCTCGACGAGTATGTCGGCCTTCTGGCCGCGGAAACCGGCGTGTCCACGGAGGACCTGCCTGCTCTCGTCCTCGTGGTGTACGTGGGCGTGGCGGTCGGCGGGCTGGTCGGCGGCCTGGCCCAGCGACTGCGGCGGCGTGCAGTAGCCGGTTTGCTCGCCTTAGCGGCTGGTGCTCTTGCGGTAGGCGCGCTGGTGGGACATCCCGCCGGTTTTGCCTTGATCGGCGCCGCGTTCTGTGTCTTCCAGCTCGTCGAGATCGCCGCAGATGCGCGGCTACAGCATGCGATCAGCGGGCCTGCGCGTTCGACGGTGACGTCAGTCGCCGGCTTCGGCACGGAGGTCGCCACCATCGGCGTGTTCGTCGGCTACGGCGTCGCATCGACCGGCGCTGCACACGGCATGCTGTTCGCCGGCTGGGCGGTGCTCTACGCCGTGCTGGCGGTGGTTCTGGCCGGCCCGCGGCCCGCGATCTTGCGGCAATCCACAGCGTAGGACGGTGGGGATTGCCGCAAGTTAGGGCCCGGCCGGAGGGCGGATCCGGGACGCTTCGAGTACATCGAGCGCGGCAGCCGCAGCGTGCTCGGGTACGACGTTCTCGGCGAACACGACCGTTGACGCTGCCACCGCCTGGCAGGCCTCGTATACCCGCTGGCGGAAGTAGGGAGACCATCCGGAGCCGTACAGCAGGGCCCACGCGGGCTCGGGGATGAACGTCTCAACGGTGAGGCCAGCGGACACGGCTGCCGGTTCCCACTCGGGTGGCGCCAGCAATGCGGTCCTGAAGGTGCCGGCCACCAGTTGGCGCTCGACGATCGCACGCACGCCGTCTGACGGGTCGCTGTACTGATCCGTGACGACGACGAGCGCAACGGGCAGCCGCTGGCCCTGCTCCTGGCCTGCGCTCGCGCGGACAGGCAGCATGTGGCCGGCGCCGTCGAGCTCCACGAGCATCAGGCCGGCCTGTTGGGCGTCGGCGCGGAGCCAGGAGAGCAGCCTGCGGCGCATGGCGGTGTTGAACGCACCCGCCCACAAGAGGAGGCGGCGGCGCGTTCGTGCCAGTGCGTCGGTTTCGACCGGAGTGGCCGGAGGTGCAGTAGCGGCTGCGCGACCTGGTGGCAGCGCAGCCATCGACCAGCCGCGCGGCAAGATGGACACGACCTCGGCCGCTACGTCGTCGTCGATTTCGGCTGAGGAACCACCCGGCTGGATTAGCCATAGGGCGGCCACGCCGTCCAGTTCGGTGAACAACTCGCGGGCGTCGCCGTGGCCATCGTCGACGACGATCAGCCGTGCGGGCGCATGCGCACGGACGATGCTGGCCAGCCTGGTCCGGAGGTAGTGGCGCCGGTCCTCGGTGGCCATGTCCTCCAGCGCTCGCGGGAACGTCTCGACGGCCACCCGAGCCGTCAGGCCCGCTGCCCGGGCGGCTGGCAACGCAACGATGCGTGGCCCGCGGGCCGCGACCGTCGCACGCACGGTGCTGGAAACGACCGAATCCAGCGTGTCGCCGCGGGTGAGGTCCACGACAAGAGTTCCGCGCGGCCGGACCGCGGGCGCCATATCGCTAGGGGGTTCAGCCGGACTACCGATCAGGCTGGCGAGCCGCTCGAGATGAGTCTCCGGGGCGAATCGCTTCGCGGCGAGTTCGACGCCCGCGCGGGACAGCGCTGCGTAGGCGTCCCAGTCGGCGTATAGCTCGCCAACGTGCTGCCGGACGTCCGACGGCTGGCCGTACCGGCACGCGTCGCCGAAGATCGGCTCGAGGGCTCGCGGAAGTATCGCGACGGCACCACTCGCGAGTGCCTCAAGAACGGCTCGCCCGAACGGCTCCGTGACGTTGCGGTGGTGGAAGTAGACGAAGAAGTCGAGCCCGGCGAGAAACCGCTGTGGTGACACCGTGCTGAAGGGGAAACCGGTCCAGTTCGCCGGCTGGTACCCGAGCACGGCGGTCGGCGTGGCCATCCCGCCGAGCACTCGAATCTCGTAACGAGGATCGTCTGGATAGGCGGAAAGGAGTTCACGGCGGCGGCCAGGCCACTTCGCCCAGTGATCAGCTGTGTGCCGGCCAAGAACGGGGCGATCAGACCTGAACCCCGAGCGTTCGGCCCGCCATTGTGCAACGTCAATGACGGGTTCCCAGTCCCACGGCAGCATTTGGTGTCTCGCCGAAAGCGAAGTGAGCGCATCCCGTACTACAGGGCTGATCGGTGCCCATGTCGGCGTCACGCGCGCGGCCCGTTCCACTTGCCGGGCGACCCGGTCGACGTCATACGCCTGCTCATATCGTCCGGGGCCGTCGGGCAGCACGTTCGCGACGATCAGCGCGTGGTCAACCAAGATCTTCGGCAGACCGACCGGCGTCTCGGCGAATACCGATGGCTGCCGTACGAGGAGCAACTTCGCCGTTACCTCGCTGAGGCCGGTGACTAGGGTCACCATCCCGTCCTCGACAGTCCTGCGCAGCGCGGGGGCGAACGACCGGTGCGGCCCGATCAGCAACGATGGAACGTGAAGCAGCGCAGTGCGGTAACCCGCCCGTGCCTGGGTCCGAATCTCGTCGACGACGCTGGCCGTGCTTCCTCCTGGGAACCGGCAGTCGGTCGCGACGAGGATGTCGAACGTGTCTGCGCTAGCCACCCTCGCACCTTTCCCAGTGCCATACACAACCATCACATACCGAGCGCGGCCGCGGGAGCCGAGCTCAACGGACGAGGGCGAATTCTGCCATGCGTCGGTGGTGCAGGTCGCGAGTGCCCACCCGCATCACGTCGCGACGACGGTGGCGCGCTCGGCTGCCATCCGCGCGCCGCGTGTCGATGGATCCTCGTTGCGCACGAGCACAGCCGAGCCGCCCGTCACCACCGGTACGAGGAGAGCGTCCCGCAGCGCGCCGGATAGATCAGTGGACGGCACGAGCAAGCGCGATCCCGGTCCGGCATCGAGCTGTGCAGCCCGTTCCCGGCCTTCGACGAGCAGGTCGCCGTAGCTGAGCTGACGCCCAGCCGCCTCGAGGGCCAAGTCGTCGTCCGGCGGCGCGATGTACGGCACCAGCCGGTCCGGGTAGGCGGGTACCTCGACGGCGTAGTCGAGCACGCCCGCTGGTAGCGGGGAGGAGAACCGGGCACCGAGTGGCCGCAGCGACAGGGCGACCACCTCCGGCACGCTCGGGGTGGTCTGGATCGGGTCGGGGCCGGTGACGGCGACGTCCGCCGAGTCCACCGCGTCCGGCCCGACCGCCACTGTCGTGCCCACCGCCCAGGCCGCGCACGCCCACACGAGTGCCTGCCAGTGAGGCGGCAGCAGCAGCGCCACCCGATCGCCAGGCTGCGCGGATAACCCGTCGCGGAGCAGCCCAGCGGTCTTGGCCACCCAGTTGTCGAACGTAGCTACCGATAGTTCGATTCGCTCACCCGTGGCGTCGTCGTAGAAGGTCACGAAAGGACGGGAGCCGTCACGGGCGAGCTCGGCGCGCAGCAGGTCGTACGGGTGGGCCATGACCGCCGAGCCTAGTAAGGCATGATGTGCCGATGCTCCACGCAGTCATACCCGCCGGCGGCAGCGGCACCCGGTTGTGGCCGCTGTCGCGCGCCGGCCGCCCGAAGTTCCTGCTCCGGCTGGCCAGCGGCGGCGAGTCGCTGCTCCAGGCAACGGTGAGCCGGCTGGCGCCCCTCGTCCCGCCCGAACGCACCCTCGTGGTCACCGGGCAGCCGCACGCTGGCGATGTCGCCGACCAGCTGCCCGGCCTCCCGGCGGCCAACATCCTCGTCGAGCCGTCGCCCCGCGACTCGTGCGCGGCAATCGGGCTAGCGGCGGCGGTGATCGCCCAGCGGGATTCGGACGCCGTCATGGGTTCGTTCGCCGCCGACCACCTGGTGCGCGACCGGGAACGATTCGCCGAGACGATTCGCACCGCCGTCGCGGGAGCCGAACAAGGCTGGCTGATGACCGTGGGCATGACGCCGACCCGGCCCGAAACCGGGTTCGGCTACCTACACTGCGGACGCGAGATCGACGGCGGGCCGGTCCGCGAGGTCCGCCAGTTCAAGGAGAAGCCGACGCGGGACGTGGCGGTGAAGTTCGTCGACTCGGGCGAGTACCTCTGGAACGCCAGCATGTTCATCTGGCGCGTGGACGCCTTCCTGGCCGAGCTGGCGCGCCAGCAGCCCGCTCTGCACGACGGGTTGATCCGGACCGCGGCAGCGTGGGACAGTCCTGACCGCGCTGAGGTGCTTTCGGATGTGTGGCAAACGCTTCCGAAGATCGCCGTCGACTACGCCGTCATGGAGGACGCCGCCGCGCGCGGTCATGTCGCCACCGTACCGGCCGACTTCGGGTGGGCGGACGTCGGAGACTTCCGCAACCTCGGCGAATTGCTGGACGCTGATGAGCAGGGCAACGTCGTAGTCCCGGCTAACAGTGCTGCGCCGGAGCCGGTGTTGTCAGAGACCAGTGGCAGTGTTGTTGTCGCGGACGGGGGCCGGCTGGTTGCGCTCCTCGGGCTGCAGGACGTGATCGTCGTGGACACCCCGGACGCGCTGCTGGTCTGTGCCCGTGATCGGGCGCAGGATGTCAAGCGGTTGGTGGACGAGCTCAAGGCCGCTGGCGCGACCGAGTACCTGTGAGGTGAGAGTCCGTGGAGCTGGCACGCCGGTGGCGTCCGAGCTCGCCGGTCGACATCGTCGCAACCCTCGGCGTCCACGGGCGGGGGCGGTACGACGCCGCGCAGCGGGTCATCGCCGGCTCGGTCTGGCGGACGTGCCGCACGCCCGACGGATCGGCCACGCTGCGCGTCGCGTCGGCGCCTGACGGAGCCGTCGAGGCCACCGCGTGGGGTCGCGGTGCCGCGTGGCTGCTCGACCGGGTGCCGGCCTGGTTAGGTGAAGACGACCGGCCACACGATCTCCGCCCACTCCACCCGATCGTCGAGCAGGCGGCGAAGCGCAGCGTGGGGTTCCGCATCGGCCGAACCGATCTGGTCATGGAGGTGCTCGTGCCGGTGATCCTGGAGCAGAAGGTCGCGGGCCTGGAGGCTTGGCGGTCGTGGCAGGTGCTACTTCAAAGGCACGGTGAGCCGGCGCCCGGCCCAGCGCCGCCCGGCATGCGAGTTCTTCCCGCGGTCGATGTGCTGCGGCACCTGCCGTCCTGGGAGTGGCACCGGCTCGGGGTGGGGCCGGAACGGTCCAGGACGATAGTGCGCGCCGCCCAGTTGGCCGGCTCACTCGAGCGGTTGGCCGACAGGCCGTCAGCCGAGGCGATGGCCGGCCTGCAATCCGTTCCCGGGATCGGACGTTGGACGGCGGCTGAGGTGGTTCAGCGCTCGCATGGTGATCCCGATGCCGTGTCCGTAGGCGACTACAACCTGCCCGGAGTTGTGGCCTACGCCCTCGCCGGTGAGCGGACGGCCGACGACGACCGGATGCTCGAGCTGCTAGAGCCGTACCGTGGGCAGCGCCACCGGGTCTGCCTGCTCCTTGCCCGGGCCGGCCCTCGCCCGCCACGTCACGGGCCTCGCCAGCCTCTGCGCGACTATAGGGCCATTTAGCAGGCTGGCTCAGCAAGGTAGGAGTGTCTCCTCCTGGCTGGCGGACGCGGCGGCCGATCGGCTCCGTAACGAATTGCTGGGCGCGGCACTGGACGCCTGGGAGGTCGAGGATGGACCCTTCACGCAACAGGAGCTTGATGACGCCACGGCCGCACTCGGCGTCCGGCGCCAGACACCCGCGGCATGAATGCCATCGTCGACTCGGGCGCATTGGCAGCGATCGACCGTCGAGACCGGCGCGTTGGCGCGATGCTTCGGGTCTACCAGCAAGCGGGTGTACCAATTCGGACTAGCAATGCGGTCGTCGCCCAGGTATGGCGGGACGGATCCCGCAAAGCGAATCCAACTCGCACTCTCAGGGGCGTTGGCACAGACCCGATCGACGACGACTGCGACAAGGCGATCGGGAGCCTGCTGGGTGCGGCAGGTACGAGTGACGTCGTCGACGGCCACGTTGCGCTCCTGGCCGCGAGCGGTGACGCTGTACTCACGAGTGATCCTGACGATCTTGCACACCTACTCGCGGTGCGGAACGTCGGCGCCACGATTGTGCACGTCTGATGGGAAGACCGCGAGGAGTGAGTGATGGATGGGGCCGAGGCCGTCGCGAAGATCAGCGAGATCAGGCGTTCGGCCATCTACCGGGTTGGAGTCTGGTTCACAAGGCTTCTCTTCAGTGCATTCGGTCTGGTTACGGCGCTGATCCTACTCGCTGTCGTGACATTCGCGCGCTTGGGCTTGAGGAACAGCCGTGGGCGCTCGTGATTGGTCGACTCAGCAAAGACGTGTGGCGGTGGAGCGACGAGCGGGACGTCCGGCCTAGCGGATGAGCACGTAATCGCCGGGGTCCCGTTGCGGGTGGTCGGCTGGAGCCGAGGCTGCATGGCCGACCGCAACGGCCGCCACGGGAAGCCAGCCGT
>DASTNZ010000119.1:0-3640 GCA_035762665.1 Jiangellaceae bacterium
CCGCGCCGAATGCGGAAGCCGTCACCGACGAGCCGCCCACCGATGAGGGGCACTCGAGCCGGTCTGCCCTGCTGCAGCGGATCGCTGCGGCGAAGACGATTCGGCCGGGTCTTGGAACCCGGCCGGAAGGAGGCTCCTAGATGAATCTCAAGGAGATCCTCGACCGGCAGGAGGCCATCCGGGCCGAACTGAAGAAGGTCGAGGACAACCCGGCAGCCGTCGAAGAGAGCGACGGCGACTATGTCGACACCCTCGTCGACGAGTATGACGCCCTGGAGGCGCGACGGGCACCGCTCGCCGCCCGGGCCGAGAAGCTGAACCTGATCCGCGTCGCGTCGAAGGACGAGAGCGCCACCGAGCCCGGCGAGTCGCGCCGGATGGAGACGCCGACGCAGATCTACCGCAACAAGCGGGACCCGTTCGATGACATGGAGGCCGTGCGGACGAACATGCTCCGCGGGTCCGAGATGCGTGAGCGGGCCCACGACGCGATCGAGTGGGTGGCCCGCTCCCAGTGGGTGGACTTCCCGCACGACCACGCCGAGCGGGCAACCCAGCTTGCCACCCAGTCCAAGGGAATCGCTCGTCACATCCTGATGACCGGTTCGCAGGACTACTACGAGGCGTTCCGTTCCTACGTGAACGACCCGGAGGGCATGGGTGTCGCCCATCGTGCCACCACCCTCGGCACAGGGTCCCTGGGTTATATGCTCCCATTTGTCCTAGATCCGACGATTATACTTTCAAACACGGGCTCCTCGAACCCGTACCGGCGGATCTCCCGGGTGGAACAGACCACCTCGAACACGTGGAACGGTGTCACCAGCGCCGGCGTGAACGCGGCGTTCGTCGGGGAGGCCACGGCCGCCACCGACGCGTCGCCGAGCGTGTCGCAGGTGCAGATCACCCCACAGAAGGCTCACGCCTGGGTGTTCGGCTCCTACGAGTCGCTGGAGGACGCAGACCTCGGCGCGCAGCTTCCGCGGCTGTTCGCCGACGCGAAGGACCGGCTGGAGGAGTCGGTGTTCGCCACCGGCGCCGGCACGGGTGTGATCCCGCAGGGTGCGGTCACCGCCGCCACCACGGGCAACACGGCCGCCGCTACTGCCTACGCGGTCGCCGACGTGTACACCCTGCAGGGTCGGCTGGGACCGCGGTTCCGCAACTCGCGCCGCGCGGCGTGGCTGTCGAACCTGTTCTACCTGAACAAGACCCGCCAGTTCGACACTGCCGGCGGCTCCTCGTTCTGGGCGAACCTGGGCCAGGGCACCCCGGAGTTGCTGCTCGGCAAGCCGGTGTACGAGTCGAGTTCGATGAGCTCGGCGACGGCGTCCGGTTCGAAGGTGCTGCTGTTCGGCGACTTCGAGCAGTACATCATCGTCGACCGGGTCGGCATGAGCGTGCTGTACAACCCGATGCTCACCGCCGCCTCGACGGCGAACCTGCCGACCGGTGAGGCCGGCTGGTACGCGTTCTGGCGTGTCGGCGCCAAGGCCAGCACGTCTACCGCGCTGCAGGCGCTCCTCATCCAGTAACCCATCAACCAGGCTGGCAGCCCCCGTCCCTCCTCCGGAGCGGGGGCTGCCGCACATCCGGAGGAAAACATTGGTAACCGGGAAATTTTCGGTGCAGTTGACCGACAAGAAGCCCCTGACCATCCTCGGCCATCCGCACGCCGCCGACGGCTCCGGCTTCTACCGCTACTACCAGCCGTTCAAACACCTCGCCCGCGGCAGCGATCACCGTATCCTGCTGCCTGAGCCGGGCACCAAGTTCGTTCCCGAGGACGACCAACTCGAAGAGATCGACATGATCTCGGGACAGCGGTTCTGCGGCAACGACGGGCTGATGCTGTGGGAGCACTGGAAAGACAAGGTCCTGCTCGTCTGCGAAACCGACGACGACGTGCTCAATCCGGACACTTGGTCGGGACTCGCGCACTGGTTCGACCCGAAGGTTCTGGACACATTCCGCAAGGTCGTCACAATCGCCGATCTGGTCACCGTGTCCACTGAGCCGCTGGCCGAACAGATGCGCCAGTACAACGAGAACGTGATCGTCGTCCCCAATCACATCGATGGGGATCTGCTGTATCACGACAGGCCGCGACGGGACCGACTCACCGTGGGGTGGGCTGGTGGAATGTCTCACATGATGGATTGGGAGATCGTCGCCGATGCCACCCGCAGCGTGTTCGACAAGCACCCCGACGTGGATATGCATTTCGTCGGCATCGATTATTCGCCGCTGCTGCACCGTACCTGCCGGTACACGCCGTGGAAGCTCGACACTTGGGAGTACTTCAAGTCGATCGACTTCGACATCGGGGTGGCCCCGCTCGCGGCGACCACGTTCAACGACTCCAAGTCGCACATCAAGGCGCTGGAGTACATGGCGCTCGGTATCCCTGTGCTCGCCTCAGACCGGCCCGCATACCGCGACCTGGTGGTCGACGGTGTGACCGGATTCCTGGCGAGCAGCGAAGACGAGTGGCGGACCCGGCTGACCGAACTGATCAACGACGAGGCGATGCGCGCCGAGATGGGCGCCAAAGGCCGTGAGGTCGCTGCCGGCTGGACGATCCAGCAGGGCTGGAAGAAGTGGCGAGACGCGTTCGAAGGAGTGGCCGGATGGCAAGCATGATGCGCAGCACGCAGTCGTTCTGGGCTGGTGACAAGTTCATCGCCGAGGGTGCGGTGCGACCGAAGGGCCACCCGGATGTGATCCCGGCGTTCTTCGAGGAGATCAGCTACGAAGAGAACGAGCCCGAAACGCCGGAGCCTGAGCCGAAGTCGTCGGTGAAGTCTAAGACGGCCAAGAGCTGAGCGTGCGCAGACAATTCTGCGGCGGCTGTGGTTCGATCGACCTGCACCAGTTCCTCGACCTGGGCACCTCGCCGCTGGCCGACCGGTTCCCGGCGACCGCCGACGAGCCGGAGGATCGCTACCCGTTGCAGGTGGCGGTGTGCAAGATCTGCAGCCTCGTGCAGCTCATGGAGATCGTCTCGGACGACCTGCTGTACGGCGCGGACTACGCATTTTTCACCGGGTCGTCGCCGTCGGCGGTGAAATACTTCGAGCAGTACGCGGCGTGGCTGGATGGCCGCTTCGGCCTGGATGGCAAGTTTGTGGTCGAGGTGGCGTGCAACGACGGGACGCTGCTCGCTGAGATCGCCGACCGTGGTGCGCGTGCGTTAGGTGTTGAACCTGCGTCGAGTGTGCTGACCACAGTGGCCGCCAAGGGCCTGCGGGTGTGCGCGGACCCATTCAGTGAAGCCACCGCGAGCAATATCGTCACCAACGAGGGTCGCGCGGATCTGATCGTGGCCAACAATGTCGCCGCGCACGTCGCCGACTTGAATGACTTCTTCGGCGGCATGGCGGCGCTGCTCGACCCCGGCGGCGTCGCCGTGGTCGAGGTGCAGTATCTCGCCGATCTGCTGGCCGGGAATCAGTTCGACCACGTCTACCACGAGCACCGTTACTTCTTCAGCATCGCCTCACTCAGCCGGGTCATGGCGAAACACGGCCTGCGAGTCCGCACCGTCGAGCACACCCCGGCGCAGGGCGGGTCGATCAGGGTGACCGCCACCCCAGCCACCCCGGGGCTGCAATGGATGGCGTCCGAACCACCGTGGCTG
>DASTNZ010000120.1:0-3969 GCA_035762665.1 Jiangellaceae bacterium
GGTCAGCTCTCCGACGCTCTAGTAGCCAAGTTCACCAACAGCAACCCTGGCCAGGCGGCTGCCAACTCGCCGGTCTTGCTCGTACAGGGCACGAACGACGACACCATCCCCGCTGACCTCACCCAGTACTTGCACAGCCAGCTATGTGCCTACGACGAGCCAGTTCAGCTGACTGAGTACCCCGGCGCCGGTCACGTCGACGTGCTGCAAGCCTCTCAGGGCGACGTCATCGACTACCTAACCGCCCGTTTCGACAAGGATTCCGCCCCTAGCAACTGCTGATGCGTTGCGGCCAAAGGAGTCCTGTTTTGTCGCTGGACCTGGGTGTCAGGGCTTCCGCCAAAGCGGAGGCCCTGACACCGCCGCGGTTTCGGCGCTGGAAGACTCTGGCGACAGCGGTCGAGCTCTGGCCGAGCAGGTCAAGCAGCTATGGTCCGCTCTGGCGGAGGAAACCGTGACCGGCCTGCCCGCCAACACGGTGGCAGGACTACCCGGCATCCTCACTATCCTGACCGGCAACGTCGATACCAGGCGCATCCGCCACTCACATGGCCTCCGCGGGCACGGTCCGGTCGGGGAATCGCAACACGACGGGCGCGTTGAACAGGCATGGGATTGACTGGTGATTACGAACCGAGCGCATGGGCGTGGGTCCGCAAGCATGTCGAGCAGATTCTGCGCTCCGGCACGACCGACGGCGTCACGATCAAGGGCCGGCCCACCGTATTGATCACCTACCGGGGCGCCAGGACCGGCAAGGTCCGCAAGATCCCGCTGATGCGGGTTGAGCACGAGGGGCGCTACGCGGTTGTCGCATCCAAGGGCGGCGAGCCGACCAACCCACAGTGGTACTCCAGCCTGGTGGCCGAACCGGTCGTCGAACTTCAGGACGGCACGGTGACCAGGACGTACAAGGCCCGCGAGGTGTTCGGCGACGAGAAAGCCATCTGGTGGCGCCGAGCGGTGGACGCGTTCCCCGACTATGCCGGCTACCAGCGCAAGACCGACCGCCAAATCCCCGTCTTCGTGCTCGAACCGATCAACGCGGACGCACCGGACGGTGACGGCACCGCATAGCGGCAATCGTCCCAGCGCTGTGAGGTCTCGGCGGCGGATTGAATAGTTCCCCGCAGGGTATGTGCCCCCGACGTGAGCGGACCCAAGGCAGGAGCGGGTCTCGGCCCGGCCACTGTGAGGAGGGCGTATTGGGATGCGAAGACAGCAAGGTCCAACAACTGCAGCAGGGTCCTCGAGGCGTGGCCCTGACCGGCATTGGAGGATACCCATGAAAATTGGTGCACCTTCGCTTCTCCGGCGTTTCCTATCATTGGCAGTGGCCGGCATCCTAATGGTGGTGCTCGCAGCATGCACGGGCCGCGGCGGCGGATACCTGCCGCCGCAATCTCCTGTGTTCACCGGCCAGGCGTCGTTCGGCTTCTCGTTCAGCTGCGAGAACGGTGACCTCAAGATCCAGCTCTCATATACCGACAAGGGCCGCAATCCTCTCGGCTCGTCGTTCGGGATACACGGAACGGTCGACACGATGGACCCGGTACTGGAATCCATGATCTGTATCGGCGAGAATCCGCCGCCGCCGCCTGAGAATCAACTCATCTTTCTGGGCCGCTACCGCCTGACGTCGCCACCACCAGCGGGCTTCCCATCGACGTGCTCGACGCAGGAGACGCGGACCTCGCCGCTGTGCCGGTTCGAGGTTATCGTGCAGGACAATGACAACAGCATGAGTCCGTCGCCAGGCGACTTCTTCTCGATCAAGTTGTCGAACTCGAGCGTCCTAAGCTCGCAGCTCGACCCCCTGACCGTCGTATACGCGCGGGCGGGCTATCTGGCGGGTGGCAGCATCACCGTCGATTAGCGCCCGCCGAGCGGCGCGTACTCGAACCGGAGGACACGCAGCTATGACACGTGATGGTCGCTCGGCTCGGCCGAGCTGGCACGACCGCCGGCTTTCCCGCCGCGGCTTCCTTGCTGGGACGGCGGGCACGCTGTCGGCCGGCGCGATCGCCGGCCGACTGCCGGCCGGTGCACACGCCGCTGAAGGGAGCTACGGCCTGCACGGCGCCGAGCTTCGCGGCATGTACCTGACGACCAAGGACCGGCTGGCCGAGGGTCGGTTCGGGACGATGTTCAAACGGCTTCCAGCGTTCGCGCCTAGCGACGAACTGCTGACAAACCTCGCGAGCACGATGGTCGAGGACCAGACGGTGCCGGACGAGCAACATCTCAACACCAGCCCACGCCTGTTCGCCGGTTTCACCTTCATCGGGCAGTTCATCGACCACGACGTCACCCTCGACACCACCCCACTCGATCAGCAACTCGCCGATCCCGATGCGCGCGTCAACTTCCGCACGCCCCGCTACGACCTCGATTCGGTCTACGGACGGGGCCCGGTGAGCGACCCCGCCTTCTACGATCCGGCCGATCCGGCCAAGTTACTGTTGCGGCCCAACATCAACGGTGTCCTGGACGTGCCTCGTGACAGCAACGGCCGGGCGATCATCCCGGACCCACGTAATGACGAGAACCTGATCATCGTCCAGTTCCACAAGGCGGTCGTCCAGTTCCATAACAAGCTGGTCGACCTGTTGCGAACGCAGGGCATGCGTGAGGAATGGGTTTTCGAGGCTGCCCGCCGGCTGGCGCGCTGGCACTACCAGTGGGCTGTCATCCACGACTTCCTGCCCCGATTCGTCGGCGACGAGCTGGTCGGCAACAACGGCACGGTGTACCAGGAGATCACTGGGAAGCCGCCGGTGATCACTCTCAAGTACTACAAGCCGACGAACAAGGACGGCCGGCCGTTCATGCCGATCGAGTTCGCCGTGGCTGCCTATCGGTTTGGCCACAGCATCATCCGGCCGAAGTACATCATCAACGACGCGACGATCAACGGCATCGCGATCTTCGGCCCGGACGGGGGCTTCAACCTCAACGGTGGGCGCCCGATCCCTGCCGACCTGGTCATCGAGTGGAGGAACATCCTAGATGGTCTGGGCGCCCCGGGAGGCCGGCCGCCACGCAAGATCGACACGAACCTGTCGCTGCCGCTAACCAGCCTCCCTGGCTCCGCCGTCCCACCCCCCGACCCGACGATCCACCTGGCCAATCGGAACTTGCTCCGCGGAAAACGGGTCGGTCTACCGTCCGGGCAGCAGGTCGCGAAGGCGATGCGGGCTCCGGTGCTGTCCAACGCGACGCTCGGGCTCAGCAGCGATCCCGGATGGAAAGGCGAGGCGCCGCTGTGGTTCTACATCCTGAAGGAGGCTGAGCTACCACCGAACGACGCTGAGCGGCTCGGGCCGGTTGGTGGTCGGATCGTCGCTGAGGTCCTGGTCGGACTCGTGCAGCGAGACCCGAACTCGTACCTGTATCTTGACCCGGCCTGGAAGCCCGCGCCACCTGTCGCGTCGGCGACCGGCCAGTTCACGTTCGCCGATTTGCTGAAGTTCGCCGGCGCAGCCTAAGGCCGGGAGCCGTCGCGTCACTTGACGCTGATCGTCCAGGGGCCGCTGGCCTGCACCTCGAAGTACTGCGCACCGGCAATCTGGCAGACGCCGGCGTACGGTCGGGCTGCTCCGACGAGGCGGCGGTGGCTGCCGCGGGTGCCGAAGGCCTGCACCTCGAAGTACCGACGTTCGGCGTTGCCGGAGATCTCCGCCACTGAACCGTCCCCGGTGAAGCGCACGACCATGCTTCCCTCGCCCTCAAAGGAGGTGTCGAAAGTCGGCATAGCCGACAACGGCAGCATTTCGATCCGCCACGGACCGGTGGCACGGATCTCAAAGCCATCGGTTTCGCCGCCATCCCAGTCCAGCATCCGGACTCCGTCAAAGGGCTCGATGGTCATGACCAGCGCCCTGTCGGTGCCCAGAGTCTGGACCCCAAAGTACCGAGCCGCCTGATTGCCGGAGATGCGTACCGCCGCCGGGCCGGACGGAGGCTTGG
>DASTNZ010000121.1:0-14216 GCA_035762665.1 Jiangellaceae bacterium
CGCATGGCCAGATCCAGCGACGCGGAGCGCTCCCCGGAGCGGAGCCGGAACATCGCCGAACGGTGGACTCCATGAAGCGCCGCCTGTTGGACGACCTTCTTGACGCCCTTCGCCGCAGCGAGAGCGTCGTAGACGTGCACCCGAAGCCGGACAGGAGCGTCATTCCTGGGCATCTCTACGTCGCCTAACGTCGTCACTTCCACGCACCTGACGCTAGATCGTCGCCTGTACGCGACACAAGGGCGACGCTCAAGAGCATCTAGATTCATCCGTTCGGCTGAGTGAGTGGATCGGTGAATTAGCCGTACCGTCGCACTTATGCAACGCAGGGAGGGAAGTCGACAGGCGCAGAAGCGCCAGAAGCTCATCGATGCAGCCCGCGCAAAGCGCGTCGCCCAGCAGCGACGCCCGCCGGACTACCCGCACAGGTGGGACGACGCTTACCGTCTACGTGTGGGCGACGGTCAGGGGCGTCAGCACGGGTGGTCTTCATACCTGCGCCGGCTGACCGAGAGACCCGGGTGGAGCGTCGCCAAACTGGCACGGCAATCGGGCATCCACCGAGCGACGATCTTCGGCTGGATCAAGGAAGGCGGAGAGAACGTCACCATCGCCAGCGTGCGCCTGATCGCCGACGCGGCCGGGGACTCCATGGAGAACGCCCTCCGAGCAGCCGCCGACATCACCGCCGCGCCGAGCGACCCGGAGTCCGATCCCGAGCTGGACGCGATCCTCTCGGCGCCGGTCTCGAACGTCACGCGGATGAAGATGATCCGCCGGCTCTTCGACATCCGCGAGCAGGAGAAGCAGCGGCACGCCGAGGAGATCCAGCGGTGGATCAGGGAAGCGGAGGCCGGCTGATGGCCTGGGGTCCGCACCGCCTGCCGTCGGGCCTCTGGTCCGCTACGGTCTACACGCCGGCCGGGAGACGGAGTAAGTCGCACAAGCTCAAGGGTGTCGTGCAGAAGTGGGCCGACGACCTCGAAGCGGACATCCGGCGCGGCGAGTTCATCGACGACCGCAAGGCAGAGATCACCGTGGCGCAGTGGTGGGAGCGCTGCAAGGACTCCCGCCACCTCGAACTCGCCAGCAGGAAACGGGATCAGTCGCACTGGCGCTGCCACGTCGAACCCCGGTGGGGGAAAGTCCGGATTGGCGCCATCCTGAAACCGGACGTCGAGACGTGGGTCGTGTCGATGACCAAGGCCGGCGTCGGCGCGACCACGATCGAAGGCGCCGTTGGAGTCCTGCGGGCGCTGCTCGATCAGGCGGTCGACGCGAAGATCCTGCGCGACAACCAGGCGAGGCGGGTGAAGATCCCCCGGCGCTCAGCGCACGTCGATCGGGTGCTGTCGCCGGAGGAGGAGACGCTGCTGCTCGAGTCGCTCGAGCGGCAGTTCCCGGGTAGACCGGACGCGCGGCTGTTCGTCGAGATCCTGTTCCACGGCCTGCGCTACGAAGAGGCGGCGGCCATCGATCGGGAGCACGTCGACATGCGCCGGCAGCTCGTCAACGTTGGGCCGGTGCTCGAGCGCGACGGCACGATCCGCCCGTATCCGAAGTCCCCGGCCGGCGAACGACCCGTGCCAGTCGACGACGAGGTGTGGCCGCGGTTTCGCGCGCACGTCATGACCATCAAGCCGGGCGGGCTGGTGTTCACCGCCGCTCGAGGGGGTGTGCTGCACTACTCGACGTGGCACCGGCGGGTGTGGCTGCGCGGGCTGCTCGAGGTCACGAAACGCGGGAAGCGTGGCGTCATCCTCGAGCAGCGCCCCATCCTCGAGGATCCCCAGCCGACCCCGCACGACTGCCGCCACACCTTCGGCACCCGGCTGGGGGAGGCCGGGGTTCCGGTGCACGAGATCATGGCGCTGATGGGACACGAGACGTTGGAATCAGCGCAGCGGTACCTTCACGCG
This sequence comes from Jiangellaceae bacterium, assembly GCA_035762665.1. Taxonomy (GTDB): domain Bacteria; phylum Actinomycetota; class Actinomycetes; order Jiangellales; family Jiangellaceae; genus JASLBX01. The sequence continues at coordinate 1,920 of DASTNZ010000121.1, forward strand.
GGGGAGGACAGGTTCGACCGGGCACGGCAGGCGATGAAGCGAGCGCGCGGGCTGTAGCGTCGCACCGCGACGGCCGGGCGGTCGGCTGGGGAGTTGAGCCTCCCGGCCGTCGCCTATCAACTCCCCGATGAAAGTTGGATCACCTATGGCCCGCTACGCAGAACGCACCGAGGTCCCCAGCTCACGCAGTCGCGACGAGATCGAGCGGACGTTGCAGCGCTACGGCGCATCCGCCTTCGCCTACGGCTGGCAGGACGGAGGAGCGACGATCATGTTCGAGATCGGCACGCCGCGAGGGGTCCGGCGCGTCCGGTTCCGGCTTCCGCTTCCGGACCGCAATGCCCGCGAGTTCACCGAGACGCCGACCGGGCGCGAGCGGTCGTCATCCGCCGCCGCGCAGGAATACGAGCGCGCGACGCGTCAGCGTTGGCGGGCTCTCGCATTGGTAATCAAGGCCAAGCTGGAGGCCGTGGCAGCCGGCATAAGCACGATCGAAGAGGAATTCCTGGCCCACGTCTGCTTGCCGGACGGCTCAACCGTGGGCGAATGGGCGGCGCCCCAACTAGAGATCGCATACGACCGTGGGTCTATGCCGGCGTTGATGGCGGGCTCACGCTAGTCCACTAGGGACGATTGTTGCTCATGAGTTATGATCTTGATACGTCATGAAAAACCTGATACCTAGTGAAACAACATTTCGGCAGGTCGCACGCGGTTTACTTCTAAACCCGCAGGTCACAGACCTGCCCGGGAATTCGTTCGGGACGAAGAGGTCGTCGGTTCAAATCCGGCCACCCCGACCTGCGGAAACGGCCCTTTTCGGAGGGCCGTTTCTGATCTCCATGAGTTGTCTGTGAGTTACGGCTTCCAGCCCTTGGGCATCTTCTGCGCCGCGAAGGCGAGCATGCGGCGGATCATCTCCGAGCGGTTGCCGGCCGTTTCGGCAGCCGCGCGCTGGTCGATGTGCTCGATTCCCTGCTCCGAGAGCTTGATCGCCACGAGTGGACGTCGGGGTCCTGGACGGGGCATCAGGTGACACCCCGACGCTCGTCGCAGCCGCACGGGGTGTACGCCATAGGTCCAGTGACGAACTCGCTCTCACACTGCTCGTCGTGCGGATCGGCGTAGGTGGCTGCGTTCTCGCGGAGCCGCTGAGCTACCGAGGCCGCGCGCTCCCGGACCGGCTCGTCGGCGTCCGCTGCGTCATCCTGGATCCACTGGGCGACATCAGCCAGGAAGCGCGCCCAGTTGCCGGCGTCGAAGGCGGTCATCCCGGTTGCCCTATCGGCCCGTTCTCACGGATGTGCTGGCGGAGCAAGGCACGCGCGTCGACTGCTCCGCCGTCGTCCTGCTGATCGACGGTCCAACCCTTGGCCTCGGCGCAGTCGCGGTGCGCGACGCCCGGATCGCCCAACGGGTCGAACAGGTCCGGGTCTGTTATGACCATCTCGCCCACGAGGATCAGATCCGGGCAGTACGCGCACCAGTTGCGCTCGGTGGCTGGCGCTGCGACGGTGGCCATCACGCCTCCCCGAAGACGCCGGTGAGGATCTCGTGAAGCTTGGCGCGGCTGACGCCCCGGAAGCCTTCGCCACCGGATGAGTTCATGGTGGTCAGCCGGCCGCTGTTGTTGAAGCGGACGACCGAGGCAAGCGATCCGCGCGGGCCGTGAAGCTGGCCGAGTTGGGTGATCGCGTAGCCCTCGTCCACGTCGCGCTCGACGCGGTAGGTGGTCCGTCCGATGGTCAGGGTCTCGGCTGTGGCGGTCATCTTGGGCTCCTCATGTCGTCTTGCTGATGTGTATAACACTACAGCATGAGGAACGTAGTGTCAAACACTATCCTCTGTCACTCATGACATCCGATGACTGGTGACCCGGCCTCACCCACTCGGGTGAGGTCGAACGGACTACTTACGTGTGCCTGATGCCCCAGGTCTACCCGACAGTCACCCGACCACTGGTCGCCCGTCACGGTGCGTACATCACACCGACGCACGATTAACTGATGTTGACTTCTCGCTAACGTCTCAGTTGCTGGCCCAGACCCCGCCGGCCTTTGGGGAGGCAGACCCAGACCCCAGGCATAGGAGGTCCCTGCCGTGTTCATCCCGCCGTACCGACTCGACCCCACGGTAGCCACGGTCGTTGTACTGATCGCCACAGCTCTGGTGCTCCTGCGCCGGGACAAGTACGCCGAAGGCTTCGTCGAAGGCGTCACCCGAAAGAGCGGACACAAGCTACATTCCGTCCCGAGCCTAAGGTCGTGATTCACGTTCACTCACGTGGCGCGACAAACACGGCCAAACCCTGATGGCCTTCAAGGACGCCGGCTTCGACGAGACGGTCCACGGCCGCGCGTACCGTTCCGACGCTCACCCCGTACTGGTCGGCGAGTTCGCGGGTGGACGGCAGCTCATGACCCGGCGGCCACTCACCGCTGCCTATCTTCCGGCGGATGTCGTTCATGATTCGCCTGTAGTACGGAATCGCTCTCGGCATGACGGGACTCCCAGCTAGACCCGTCACGTCTACCATGATTCACTTCCTCACTTCAAGAGCAACGTTGACTTTACCATCAATGTCAGTATGGTGAGTGAGGGGTTACTCCCAGCTAGACACTCGGAGGAAACCCCCCTCACGGCCGGTGTCGGGATTCTCTCCCGGACCCCCGGCACCGGTCCAGAGCCACCCACGAGGCGGCGTGCAGACGTACTCCGCCGCCGCGGGGGTAACGGGCGGGGCGGCGCTTGGAGCAGCGCCGCCCCGCTCCCCAAATCACTGGGGAGGACCTTTGTCATGCAGGACCCTGGAAACGATCCCGGATACGAATACCCGTTCAGTCTGGACCAGAGACCGATGGATCTCACCGAGGCAGCGGAGCGGGCGCGGCTGGCCCGCCGGCTCGACGAGACCGTCGACCTGACCGAAGCCGTACGCAGGGCACGGCGGGCGCAGCAGATCGGCGAAGGTCTGGCCCAAGCCCGGCGGGCCGGCGTTCACCGGGCCCCAAGGTCCGGATGGGACCGCGACATCCTGGAACCGCATGTGTGGCACATCAAATGGCACCTGATTGCACTGATGGTGGCGATTGCGGCGCTGTACGGCCTCATCGGGTTCCAGATATTTGCTGGTAACTGATAGCACTACGTTGCGTTAACCCCTCACACTCAGCTCATCACCCCTCGTAGCATGGAGCCCCACCATGGCAGTACCGTCTCCCATCACCCGTAAGCCGAGCTTCTGGTCCACCACCGCCGGCTCCCTGACCATCGCCGGCATCGTCATCGCGATCCTGCTCGCCGCCGCCGCGGTGTACGTCATCGGCGCCCGCGCGGGCACGGCCAAGGCCGGCGACGTCCGGATCACGGACTGCGGGGTCTCCGGTTACACCGCCGTCGTCGAGTACATCGTGGTGAACTCGTCCGGCTCGACGCAGGACTACCGGATCACGTTCGAGATCAAGGACTCCGACGGGACACGGGTAGGCACCGGCTCCGATTCCGTTACCGGCGTGGCGCCGGAACAGGCGGTGCGGGGTGAGCAGAACATCTCCATCACCTCGGCGCGATCTCCGAGTTGCGTAGTCGCTGACGTGAGCTGAGACGACAAGATCGCGGCTCCCGCCTCCCGTAGGAGAGCGAGAGCCGCGATTGGTTGGGATGTTTAGGACCGGTCGAACTCTCCCGCGCGGATGCCGGCCAGGAACGCGCGCCCAGCGTCCTCGCCGAAGCACAGCCTCGGACCATCCGGGTCCTTGCTGTCCCGCAAGAACATCTCGCCGGGCTGGACGGCTACCTCGACGCAGTTGAAGCTCTCCGAGCTGTGGCTGGACTTGCGCCACGCCAACTCCACGCATCGGCTCGACTCGCAGCGACTGGAACGTATCCAGTTCACGGTGCGACTTCGCGTCTCGGTGTCATCTGGCGCGGCGCAGGCAAGGAATCGGCGGGCACCAACCGGTCGACGGCCGTCGCACGAGTCGAGTCGGCCGGCACCAGCGGTACGCCATCGGACGAGACGGGCGCCGACAGCGGCGTCACGAGATCCTGGACGAGCACACCGCCGACCGCGGTCAACACCGCATCGGCGATGATCAGCCAGGAGATGAGCTGCTTCGGCAGGACATCCGTGGCGCCGGCCGTGCCGACGATGGCGGCGATACCGGCGCTGACCGCGAACAGGATCAGGACGGGACGTGGCCGCTTCATGACCGAGACTCCTCGACTCGTTCGGGCCAGTGCCACGTGCCGCCGGAGCGCTCGTGGGCTGCACGCTCGTCCTGTGGAACCCCGGTGTTGAAGAACATCCCCGTCGGGTTCAGGGCACACAGATCGACCAGCAGTGCCCCGTCCTCGCCGAGGTCATCCGGATGCGTGGGGTATGCCAACGGCTCGCCAAGGCCGGTCACGACCGCCGCCCGGCACGCCTTCGGGTACTCACCGCCCGGGGTGCCGTAGCTGGCGTAGTGGACGATCCGGCCGATGGATGGCTTCATAGTGTTGCTCCTTCGGTGGGAGACAGAGTGGAGACAGGAAGTGCCCCGGACCTGACCTGTCTCCCCACGCCCGGTCCGGGGCACGTCTAGGGACTTACTGGGTTACGAGGTACTGCGCACGCTCCGGGAACTCGCCGGTACGCAGGCCGGTCATTAGGTCGTCCCGGACCTCGCGCTCGGCGGTGTAGCCGGGCATGTCGGCCGGCCAGTGCCTGATCTCGGCCAGCTTCACGGTGGCACCGGAGCGCTTGAGCCGACGCACGAACTCGCGGGCCATGCAGTCCGGGCAGCCGGGCCGGTCGCAGCCGAGGACGGTCTCCCCGTCGCCCTTCTCGCGCTGGCAGCCATGACCGCCGAGGGCTTCGACGGTTACGCGGAAGTCACCCATGATGTTGCTCCTTTGATCGTTTCTGGCCTTTGAGAACCCCGGCCAGCAAGGGGTGTCTATGGTCGCGGCAGGATCAGGATCAGGCAGCGCAGCAGCAACCGGAGCAGCTTCTTGTCGCCGCAGGCCGGAAGGTCCACGTCGTCAGGGATGTCTGGCATGTCCCACCAGCAGCCGCGCCATCCTGATGCCGGGTTGGCCTTCAGGGTCGTTGAGCGCGCGTCGGGTCAGGTCTCCGGACTCGATACCCTCAATACCCCAGACCATCCACGTGATCATGATCTGCCGGGCTTCCTCGCTGTGCAGCAGCGTCGGGTCGGCTTCCAACCGGGCGATGGCTTGGCGGAGCAGGTTCGCGTAGTCCATCAGCGCCCCGGTTCGAGTGGGCCGTTGTACTGCTCCGACGTCCTGCTGGGCTTGCGGGCCGGACGCCCTCTCGGATCGTTGTGCCACGACAAGTGATCGTCGAGCTTGCCTTCCAGCGCGGCCATGCGCTCGGTCATGGATGGAATCTTTCGGGCTTTGTCACCAAGCAGGTCGTCGGCTACGAGATTCAGTCGTCTGATCGTTCTCCATGCGGCTCGCAACACGGGCCGTATTACCTTCCGGTACACGAGGCCGACGAGCGTCAGCACCGCCAGGATCGCGACGCAGACGGTGCCGACCTGCTGCCACTCCGCTATTGAGTCGGGTAACCACAAGGGATCCACCTTTGGTGGGTACTACTCCCGCCAGCGGGGTCCAGGCCGGCGGGTCGTGCGCTATCGGGTAAGTACCAGCGTCAAGGCGCCGATCAGGGCCGTGACGATGGTCAGCAGTAGTCCTGTCATCAGGCGTCCAGTCTGCGCGGACACCCGGTCGATCTCCTTCTCGATGTCGGTGGAAAGCTGTTCCATCCGCTCCCGGATCTGCTTGTTCGCAAGTTCTGTCGCCTCGCGGGTGGCGAAGCGCGAAGCCCAGTCGGCGCTTTGGGCTCGGAACTCGTTGAGCAGCTCGAACCGGCGTTCGGTGGCCGCCTCAGCCTTCGTGATCGCCTTGTCCGAGGCGGTCAGCGCCAGCGCCACCTTCTCCGCCTGCAAGTCGATCAAGCTGCGGTAGGTGACGAACTTCGCCTCGGTCAGGCGGTCGAGGCCCTCCACGCGCTCCAGAAGCCGGGCGACAGCCGCATCCTCTGCGTGCTGCTGATCGCCGGAGCGCCCCCACACCATTTACTCGTTCATACGGGCTGCGGCGTCGTCGTTCACCGCGTCGGCGATCTCGGTCGCCGTGGGGACGTCGAGCGCGGCGACGGCGTTGTTCGCCGCCGTGGCGAACTCCGCCACCAGCAAGGCCCTGGTCGCGGCGTCCATCGGCGAGTTGACGTCCTCTTCCAGCTCGGCGAGCTTCGTATCGAGATGCGTCTTCAGCCCGTCGATGATGTTCTTGATGAAGCCGGTGTTTGCCAGCAGCGCCGTGCGGGAATCAGCCCCGATCAGCGCTTCCTTGACGGTGCGGACACCGGCGGGCAGGCCCGACGGGTGCCCGGCGGGGACAGTCCAGAGCGGATCTTCCAGGTTCACGTCTTCCTCCAGGATTCCCCACGGTGCCGTCGAGTCCTCGTACTGCTCGCGGCTGTTCCAATGCACGTGCTTGGTGTGCGTGTTCCTACCGGACGGGTCGACGCCCTTCGATTCCAGATAGGCCGGGTAGGAGCGCCGCAGCCAGTTGTCGGCGCGGCGGCAGATGACGTCGTTGTGGATCCAGTACAGCGCGGCCGGATGCTTCTGGAACTGGGCCTTCACGAACTCGACGTCAGCGGCGTACGGCCTACCGACGCCGTTGAGTTCGACGTCCATGTCCCACGCGTCGACCGACCCGTCCGGGTCGGGGTTGTGGTCGGAACTCCGGGCGGCGTGCGTCGCATCGCCGATGGTGCCTTCGGATCCCTTGTCCCGGTTCGGCCACCGGGTGTTGACTTCGCTGCGCATCGTCGATAGGGCGCGGTTCAGGTACCAGACCATCGGGCCTCCCGTCAGTGCCGTCCAGACGGTGTGGTCGCGGACCGCGGACAGCGAGCACCTGACACCGGCAGCGGGAGCGACGGCGTACTGCATGATGGCCAGCGAAGTCCAGCCGCCGTAGCCGGCGAGCCAGTGTGAGGACGTGTCACCCGGGTAGTCGGTCAGGGCGCCGCGGTTGGGCATCGCCCAGTGGTACGGGGTCAGGGTGGAGCCGGGCCAGCGCCGGTCAGGGTGGTCCCAGAACCAATCGCCCGAGTAGTTGATGACGTGGCGTTGGAGCTTGTCCTGCATGGCGTTGACGTAGTCGCGCCAGATCGGCCACGTCGCCGGGCTTTCCGTGTCCTCGCAGTCGACCTGATGCGCTAGGTCCCCGCCGAGGGCTTCGATGCTCCGCCACGTCCGCTCGGCCTGAAGCGCACCGGACGCACGCCCGTCGAGCCAGTGGTAGACACACACCCCCATGCCCAGCGCACGGGCTTTGTCGACGTACTCGCGCGCGTGGGGGAAGACGTAGCCGGCCTTGCCGGTGAGCTGGACGTTGACGAGCGCGTAGCCCTCGGCTTGAGCGCGTGCGAGGTCGATCGGGTGCTGCCAGCGGGATACATCCAAGAGGAACGCGGTCACCGGCGCCTACGGCTGGTCTTCAGCTTCGCCAGCTCCGCCAACGCCTTTGCCGTGGACAGGCTCTGGGTGTCCAGATCCAGCCGGGCCGAGGCGGTGTCGGTGTTGTACTCCTTCGACGCGATGCGGAACACCGAGATGCCGTCACGACCGGTGGCGGTCAGCGCTGCCGAGCGGGGCATCACGTCCCGGATCCGGATCAGCTCGCCCGCCTTGATCTCCCACGGCTGGACCATCCTGCCGTACGCGAGGTCATAGATCGGCCTAGCAATCGTCAGGGTGCCGGCGGCTGGCGGGGAGGCGTGTTGGGCCAGGAACTCGTCGCCCGCCCGCTGGGCGTTGGACAGCGTGCCGGCGTTGTCGCCGAGGTCCAGGTCGGCCTCGCGCACGACCCCTTCGTCGTCAAGTTCCGGAACAGCGGCGGTGCGCTGAATGGTCTTTCGCGTTCCGTTGGCTGTTACGTACCGAACCCTGACCCGGTTGTAGAGCTGCGCTGCCGAGGACGGCAAGTCGATGCCGTCCTGCGCCGTGCATTCATATCTGACGGTGCTCGGCCAGGTGGTCCACTCGAACCGGGCCAGGTCCGTGGCGCCGTACTCGTAGGCACCCCAACGGAAGGCCGGCTCGAAGGTCATCATGTCGTCGAAGATGTCGGCGGGAGTTACACCGTCGGGGTAGACGAGATGGTCGATGGCGTGTGTGGTGGTGTCGACGAGCGCGTTCGGGCCGTCGTACTCGGTCAGCACGTCCCCGAGCAGGTCGTTGATGACCTGATCAGCCCTAATCGTGTTGCCCGAATACCCGCTGTTGATGTTGGCGCCGGAGGCGTTCTTCAACCGGGTTCTCACGACGAAGTTCGTGAACTCCGCCCAAAACGTGTCATCGTTGACGGGGATGAAGTTCGAGGTTAGCCGGATGGTCCGCAGGTACACCGCGTCCTCACCGGTGGGCAGCGCGCCGCCGAGAGCACACACCAACGTGCCACCGGCTGTGGACAGCGCTGCGGAGTCGCGTGTGACGGACGCCGCCGGCAGAGTGGATGTCGCCAGCCGCACCTCGTTGTTGGAACTGGTGAATCCGCCGTCCCACGCCACACTGATCCTGGCGAGGGTTTGCCCGGCATCGTTCGCGCCGGACCACACGACCAAGCCGGCTTCGTTGACCAACCAGTTGCTACCCTGCGCGACACGCATGGTGATCGCCGGATCGTCCTCGCCCCTGCTGGACACTTCGCAGTGCTTGGTAGACGTGATGCCGACGAAGAATCTTTCAGCCCGGGTGTCGACGTAGTACCGCGGCGTGACCGTGTCCCTGGCATGCGCTGAGGGCCCCATTGCGGTGAGGTGCCACACCTCGCCCGACGCATCGGCACCGGAACCGGGGTCTTCGAGCCGGCCGTTCCACACGATCTGGCCGTCGTGGTAGATGTAGACGCGGCCGAACGGGGCGATCTCGTCCGGTTGGAAGCTGAGCGGATGGTCGAGGCTGAAGGTGGCGTTCGCCCACCCACCGATCGCGACTTCCCGGAAGGACAGGTCGCGGACCTGACGCGTGATGTGCCGGTCGGTGCGGTTGGTTTTGATCCGGACCGCGAACGGGATGCTCACGTCGTCGCGGGCCTTACGAACAGGTACAGCGGGTAGTAGCTGGGGGTGATGTCCACATCGGACGTGATTGAGTCGCTGATTGTCGACGCCAACCCGTTCGCGTTGAGCAGGAAGAACACTCTCGCGTCCTGGTTGGGATTGACCATCACCGGCCCGGCGGAGCGCGGAAGAGGTTCCCGGTGGAAAACCTCCCCGCTCCCGCCGATCGGGTAGACCGAATCGGCGGCGCCGTCGAACACCATGGACGTCGGTCCGGACGTGCTCGGCCAGGTGATCTCGCCGTAGGAGTCGCAGGGCATCCACACCAGGACATCGACGTCGAGCGTGCCAGCACCTGAGGTCCGTTCGGCCATGAGCGTGACGACCGCACCCCGCGCGGCGCGTTCAGAGCCGGACAGGCCGTCGTAGACCGGATCGGTTCCGACGGGAATCTGCACGGTACCCAAGTCGGCGTATCTGATGTTGGTAGTCCCTGACGCACACGCCACCGTCGTGTTCGTATAAGCCGTGCCGCCCGTGTGCACCTTCAACCGCATGTTGATGACGTCGGTGCTGGTGTTCTTCCTGTACCTGGCCAGCACCCGATACCTACCCCGGGCGTCCACGCTGGCGCTCGCCGGGTGCACGCCGAACAGCAACCTGTCGACCATCGTCGGCGTACCGAACGAGATTCGCGCGTAGTTGGAGCCCGACCCGGACATCAGCGCGTCGTTACCCGGCAGGGTCGCGCCAGTTCCGAGCGTCGCCGACTCGGCCTGGAGGAACAGCGGCGTCGCGGACGGGGTTCCCGTTCGGCGGACCGCGAACGCCGACGGGCCGAACCCGCTGACGTCGGCGTAGGGGATCGTCATGATCAGGGGCGTTTCGACGTCGCCCTTGATCTCAGCCGCCGCGATGTCGAAGAAGCAACCCGTCGCCGGGTTGTTGGTGACGGTTTCGAGACTCAAGGTCTCCAGCAGCCCGACGGCGAACGGTTCCGCTTCGATGTCCACGTCGATCTCGTGCAACTGGTGCCCGCGCACCACCCGCACAGCTTCCGACGAAGCTCTGAACGTCCGGAAGAACACGGGGCTCGTCGCACCGGCCGGGTGCCACTTCAGGATGTTGTTCTTACGGTTGAGTTCCCGGAACAGCGCTTGGAGCTGGGTGGCCGCGAGGTCCGTCGATGCCGTCGACAGGGTCAGCCCGAGTCGCAGGATGCGGTTCGCGTACGCCGACGCGGGGATGTTCTCGCCGTCGGCGAGCAGGGTTGAAACCCTGGCCATGCGCAGGTCCGGCGGGGACAGGTCCGTCCTGGAAGCGTGGAGCGTCCACGGGCCGGTGTTCAGCGCGAGGCGGACGGTGGGGCTGGCGGAGATCGACGACACGAACTGAACGGTCGTCACCTATCCCCCTCGCGCCTGCCGGTCGCCGTTGCGGGCGATGATCCGGCCGACCTTGTCGGCGATGCGCCGGGCGAACTCCTCATCGGAGCGGTCGCCCCGGCCGGAGACGTTGATGTTGATGACGGTTCCCCCACCACCACCGCCTGGCACGACCTCCGCGCCATGCCACGCAGCCGCCTTGTCGAGGATGTTCAGCGCCCGACTCCGGTTGCCGAACCTGGGGATGAACGCCTCCCCCCCGGTGCCGGGCTCGGCGTAGGCGTATCGGGCCGGACTCACCGGAGAGAAGGTCTGCGCCTCGCGCAGCAAGCCTTCCTGCGCATGCTGGTGGATGCCGCCGTGACGCTCAAGGATCCGGCCGCCGCCGGGAACCACTAAGCCCCTGTTGGACCAGGTCACGACACCCCGGATGTAGACCGTGCGACCCCGAACGGTGTTGATTTTGGCGTTGATCGAGTTGATCGCGGCTTCGGCCTGCTGCTTGTTCACCGTGATCGTCGGCTTCGGCGACGGGATGGCGAAGAGCTTGTTCGCCAGATTCTGCGCCGCCTTCGCCTCCATCCCAGCTGCGGCTGCGGCGGCGAGGAACCGCTGTCTTCCGGTGGCGAGGACGTTGTTCGCGGCCTGCTGCGAGCCGGTCGCGCGCAACGTCGCGGCGGCGGAGTTCTGCACAGCGCCCGCGTAGGCCAGCAGCGCTTCGCGGTTCTGGATGTACTTGTCGCTGCCGACCTTCGTCTGCTTGCCGTTTTCCTTGATCGTCGCCGTGAGGCTGAGCAGGGAGCGTTGCGCCGACAGGTACGCCTGCTCGGCGCTCAACGTGTCCCCGCGGCCTTCGTCCAGGGCCTGGTTCAGGCCGTCGATCTCGGCGGCGGTTCTCCCGGCGACGTACTGAAGCCCCGTCAACCCGGCCGCCGCGCGAGCTGCCTGTTCGTTCAGCTTGCGGGCGTTCTCGGCGGCGGTGTCTTCCTTCTCCGTCAGGTCACCGAGGGCGAAGATGGGAGCAGCGACAGCGGGGCCGATCTTGTTGAGCCCTGCCACCAGGGTTGCGGTAGCGCCGACGCCCATCTCGGCCACGGTCAGAAGTCCACGTAGAGCGTCGGCGGAGTTCTCGGCGTCGTTGGACATGATCCGCAGCGCGTCACCGGCAGTCCGCCCCGCCGAGGGAAGTTTCTCGCCGAGCATGTCCACCAGCGGCTCGGCGTTGGCGTTGGCGTCCCGGAACCCTTCGGCGATCTCCTGCGTCGCCGCGATGACACCTTCGGTCAGAACCTGAAGGTCCCCCCGAGCGGCGGACGTCTCGAAGATGTCCGCCAGTACGGGCTTGAGGGTCCGGAATCCCCGTCGGACGGTTTCGATCGCCTGCAACGTCGCCGGGACGAACGGCTTCGCCGCGTCCTTCAGGTCCTCGCCGATCCCGGCCGCCAGGCCCGCGCTGGCGCGCTTGACTTCCTCGTCCTGGAACGCGATCGCCAACCCAGCCCCGACCGATGCGAGCGCTACCCCGGCTGTCACCGCACCGGCGACGGATGAGGCGATGACCGGCGCCGCACCGGCTACCCCGGCGGCGAGGGGGAGGGAGATCGGCACCTTCAGCAGCAGCGGCCCGATGCGGGAGGTGAACGCCGCCGACATCGCCGAGGCGCCGTCGTCGCCGGCGTCGGAGAACGCCTTCCGGACGTTGATCTTCCGCTTGAGCGTGGACTCAAGTCGTCTGACCTGCCTGTCCATGTCGGCGAACGCGTCGCCGTTGATCCCCACCATGGCGCGCTTGAGTTCGTTGATCTGCCGTTCGAGATCCGCGAC
>DASTNZ010000122.1:0-10411 GCA_035762665.1 Jiangellaceae bacterium
GTCGACGACCTGCGAGTCCATGCCCGAGGTCCAGATGCCATCGATGTCGTCATACTGGCCGCTGGCGATAAAGTCGTTGATCAGCTGCGTCGTGGTCGCTGGATCCCAGCCCGTGTGAACCCCGTCGGTGCTCGGCACGACCTCGATGCCAGGATGCTCGTCGAGCGCCTGCAGGAAGCCCGTGTGGCGATCGGTGTCCGCCGGGTGCCCGGCGAAGCCGCGCATGTAGTACACGACACCCTCACCGCCGAGCTTCTCAATCAGCCACGTGGCGCCCAAGTACGCGTACTTGACCTGGTTGTTGTACAGGTTGTAGGTGTCGGGATTGGTGACGAACGCGTCGACCGAGATCGTCCTGATGCCGGTAGCGTTTGCCTCCTCGAGGGCCGGGTTGAGCGCGTCGGGATCGTTCGGATTGAAGACGATCGCGTCGACGTCTGCCGCGATCAGGTCACGAATGTCAGACAGCTGACCCGCGGCATCGGTGTTGCGATGGATGGTGTCCAGCGCGGTGACAGCACCGGACGCCAGCGCCTCAGCCTTCGCCGTGCACACCTGTTCCTCGCGGAAGCCGTTGCCGACGCCGCCGCCGTTCGAGTAGCCGATGCGGTAGTCGCCGCCGTCTTCGCCGCCGCCTTCGCCGTCGCCGTCTTCGCCGCCGCCGCAGGCAGCGGCCAGCAACGCGATCGCTACGATCCCTCCGATCGCCCTGAGCCGTGTCATCCCAGTCATGTGCTGCGAACCTCCTCCCTAGCTCCCGCTTGAGATCCGCTCCGGTCCCGCGGGGCTAGCCAACAGAGAACGTTTACTGTAGGTGTTGGTTAGACTTTAAAAGTCTTGTCGCCACGGAACGAGCGCATCCGGAAGTCCGCCGGCAGCATCCGCGGCCATGCACCGGCGAAGATCAGCATCGAGCCGCCGACGCCGTTGAACATCAGCGGCGTCGGCGAGTCGTCCACGACGACGGGGTAGTCCTCACGGAGGCCGCGGATGTTTGGACTCGTCGCCCACTGCTTGCGGGCGATCAGCCTCAAGTCGAGGTGGTTGCCGGCTTCGGCGAGTCGTTTGGCGACGACGCCGCCGGATGCCCCGGCGCCAACGATGAGGGCATCTACAGGTTCGACGGCCAAGACAGACTCCTTTCGTAAGAGGGGTCCGACCGTTCGTGCTTACTCCGGCAACCAGGGCCCGAAATCTCAGCCTGCGATGACCCTACAGTAAACGTTCTCTGCTGACTAGCCCTCGACGAAACTCACGCGACGTATCCGCGAAATGGCGCGGTGCCTCGAAATAGAGGTGCCCGCGTCGTCGTGACACTGCGGGCATGGTGAGTGGGGAGTGGGTAGTCGATCGCGGCACAGCTGGAGATCACGGGAAGGCTCTCAACGATCGGGTCAGCGCACCACCGGCTCTTGCGCGCTCGATCGGCTCGGTTTGCGTCACCGCCAGGCGCTCGAGCAGGGCGACGCCTCGGCCACTCAGCGCAGGATCGGGGCAGCGGTCGTCATCACGTCAGTACGAGGCCGCGTCGGTCGGCTTCGTCGTCGCCGACGCGGCGCCGCGGCACCCAGCGCGGAAGTCGTCGAGGATCGGCTTCGTCTGGGTCGCCTCGATGCGGGTGACGCCGAGGTTCATGAGGCGGGCCCGTTGTCCGGCAGCGAGGGCGTGGCATTGGCCGATTGCATGAAGGACTATCCTGAAAACACAATGATCGACGGGACGTCTGCGACAGGGGAAACGACATTCGTCGACCCTGTGCCTTCGCGGCTGGAACATCGACGGGCTGTACTACGTTTTCCCGCGACTCGACGATCGAAGAGCTACCCGCCGCGATTAGCTGTCCGGTGGAAGCAGCGGGTGCATGTCTTCGCCGTCCCCCGGCTCGTGGCGATCATCCATGACCTCGTCAAAGAAGGCATCGGCCTATTGCTCGTTGAGCAGAGCCTTCCCGTCGCGGTGGAACCGGCGCCGCGCATCGCAATCAGGGTCACCGGTTGGATCGTCAACGAGGTCGACGCCGCCATGCTTGGAGCTGACGCGACGCTCCAACATCGCTACCTTGGCGTCGGCGCACGGGTGGAGGGAGCACGTGATCGATGAACGAGCTGGATCGCTTCAGAATTGATGGTCGGGTGGTCGTGATTCCTGGAGGTACCGGCGGAATCGGCATGCGTCTTGCTGAGGCATTCGTCGACGTTGGGGCACAGGTTGTGCTCGTGGGTCGCTCGGCCGAGCATCTCAAGGAAGCCGAGGAAGGCGTCAATGCGAACGGCAAGGTTTCCTCCGTCGTGGCCGATGTCACCAAGGGTCGGGAAGCGGAGGAGGCCATCCACCAGGTCATGGTGGCGCACGGGCGGGTAGACGTGCTGGTCAATTGCGTAGGTGGCGGGGCCGGATCGGCGCTTTACCCAGCTGAGGAGTACCCCGAGAGTGAGTGGGACCGGATTGTCGACCTCAACCTGCGCAGCGCGCTGTTGGCGACCCAACCGGCCGTGCGCGCGATGGTGTCGGGCGGCCGCGGCGGTCGCATCCTGAACATCTCCTCGGTGCGCGGCCAGCTCGGGATCAGCCTCGGCTACTCGGCCTACGTGGCAGCCAAGGGCGCCCTGAACGCACTCACCCGCCAGTGGGCGACCGAGTGGGCGAAGCACGGTATTAGGGTCAATGCCATCTCGCCCACGTTTGTGGCCACGCAGCAGGTAGCTGCCCTGCTCGCGGACCCAGACTTCCGTGCAAGGCTGGAGAGCCGAATCCCGCTCGGACGCGTCGGGCAGACCGACGATCTTGTAGGGGCGGCGCTGCTCCTCTGTTCGGACGCGTCAGCCTTCGTGACCGGACAGATCCTCACGATTGACGGGGGCCTCACTGCTACGCAGTAGTGCACCGACGCCGGGCCACCTCCCATCACGTTGCTGGCGGATGGGCGCTGATCTTCAAGCGAAGGGGTCACACAGCTCAACGCGGACCAAGGCCTCAGGACCTGCTATGTCCATGGTCAACCCGGTCAGATGCGGAGGCTCACCTGGGTCACCGCTCCCAAAGACCAGGCCGACCGATCTCAGGACTGGCGAATGCGTGATACCTACGAACACATGGGCGTTATCAGAGTCCATGTCGAGAAGGCTCCGTGCGAACACCCTGATCCGATGTGCCACTGTCACGGCGTCGTCGCCAGGCGGATCGGGATGGTGAAGCCACCATCCGATCCGGTCCGGGGCTGGTATGAACTCCGCAAAGAATGGCAAGGCGGCACATTCTTTCGGTGAGAGCGTCGGCACCTGTTCGGCCAGTGCTTCCGCGCTGCTGACCATCTCAACTCGCTCCCCCGCCACGTATAGGTCCGGGTTGCGCAAGGCGAAGGCCACGCGTGGGTCGTCGACGCGTGCCCCCGGGGAGGTCTCGCGGGCCGCTGCAACGAACAGCTCCGCGGTTTGCCGGGCCCGCAGCGTTGTGCCCGTGAACACCACCAAGCTGCCGCGCAGACAAGCACCGAGCCGTTGGCCCGCCGCGATTGCAGTGTCTCGACCTTTGTCGGTGAGTGGAAAGTCGCCGTGATGCGATGCAACCTGCCCGTGGCGCAACAGCAGCAGCCGCGCGCCGGGCCTGACCTCAGCCATGGTTGGACCTTCGTCCTACCTCCTCGATCGCGTCGACAATCTTGACGTAGCACCCGCAACGGCAGAGGTTCCCGCCGAGACCCTTGATGATTTCTGTGCGGTTGAGGGAGCGACTTTCGGCAATCATCGACTTGGCTGTGAGCACCATGCCGGGGATGCAGTAGCCACACTGGTACGCATGGTGTCGATCAAAGGCCTGGCAGACCACGTCTTCTGGGTCCACACCTTCGATGGTCGTGATGGCGCGGCCTTCCACCAGCGGTGCGAGTAGGATGCACGAGGCCACAGTGTCGCCTTCCACCAGCACTGTGCAGGTGCCGCACAGACCCACGCCACAGGTCCCGCGAACACTGGTCAGGCCGAGCTCGTCGCGCAGCACCTCAAGAAGCATCGTCTCGGGCTCGACGTCCACCTGCACGGCGGTGCCGTTCAGCGTGAAGGTGACGTTCACTTCTCGTCCCCAGGTCCCACGCGTGCTTCGAGTACCCGCTCGGGTGTCATCGGCAGGCGGGTCGGCTGGTAGCCACGGCTGGCGACGGCATTGCCGAGCGCGGCCGGCACCGGCGGCAGGGCGGTCTCGCCCAGGCCGTGGACCTCGGCACCCGGTAGCTCGAGAATGGTGTGCGAGATCGCAGCAGCATCGACCGCCGAAGGAATGCTGTAGTCGGAGAGGTTAGGGCCGGTCACCTGCCCGCCGTCGAAAACGATCTCCTCGAACAGCGCAGTGCCCAGGCCCATGATCATCGATCCCTCGTTCTGCAACTCCGCCGCCGCTCGGTTGACGACGGTGCCGGCGTAGGTTGAGGCATGCAACGCCCGGACTGTGATGACACCGGTCTCGTCGTCGACGTCTACCGCAGCGGCCGCTGCGCCCTGATGCCAATGGGAGGAGGCCACCCCTTGGCCGGTGTCAGGGTCGAGGCCGCCTTCGTTGGCTACGAAACCGTGCCCGAGCTCTCCGTGCTGGCGCAGGTCCTCAACTGCCCTGGCGATGGCACGCTCCATCATGTGTGTCGAACGGCTCGACGTGGTGCGGGTGTCGTAGGGAACCCGGTCGGTGTCGGGCGGCGGTACGCTCACCTGCTCCGGCTCCACCTTAAGCATCTCGGCCGCCAGCAGCGTGAGTGCCTGGGTCGCTCCCTGACCCATCTCGACGGTACCGCTGAGGACCTCGTACCGGTCACCGGGTAACTGGCGTATCTGCACCTCGGCTCGGCTGGGCGTCTGCATGCCCTTGAGCATCACCGCGACACCCTTCCCCTCGCGGCCCGCGGCCCAGTCCACCGCGGCGGCGGCATCGTCCAGGAGCTCTTCGAAGTGCACGTCGTGCATGATCTCTCCGGTGCAGAACCGGTCGCCGTCCCGCAGCAGGTTGCGCCTGCGGAGCTCGACCGGGTCAATGCCGAGGCGGTCGGCCAAGAGGTCGACAGTCCGTTCCGAGGCCCATACCGACTGCATCGCTCCGTAGCCGCGGAATGCGCCGGCTGGCGGGAGGTTCGTGTAGATGCAGTACGAATCCACGGCGACATGGTCGAACCGGTACGGCCCAACGCCGGCATACCCCATTTTCTGGGCCACCCCGGGGCCACAGTCGGCGTAGCCGCCAGTGTTGACCCAGCACCAGATCCGCTTGGCGACGAAGCGTCCATCGCGCGCCGCGCCCAGTCGGATGCGTACGGTCGCCGGGTGGCGGTTGAGCGTGACCCACTCCTCGTCACGGTCCAGCACCAGGCGCACTGGCCGGCCGGCGACTCTCGCGAGCGCCGCAGCGATCGGCTCGATCCGTGCGAAGGTCTTTGCCCCGAAGGAACCGCCCATCGGCGGGCAGACGATGCGAACCGCCTGCTCCGGAAGGCGAAACAGGACAGCGAGCTCCTGCCGAAGGTTGAACGGAGTCTGCGTCCCTGTGGTGACCTCGAGCCGCTCGCCATGCCACTGCGCGACGCAGGCGTGCGGCTCCATCGCCACGTGCTGGGCAGCAGCGACGTGAAACGTCTTGTCGACGACCACCTCCGCTGCGGCGAAGCCCTCGCCGTCAGGTGCCGGGTCTGGGTCGACGACGGGCTCATCTGGCCCCAACGCAAGGCCAGGTGTTCGGATCCGGAAGCGATGGTTGACGTTTGTCCCCTGGAGTGGACGCAGCTCGAAGTATGCCGAGTCGCTGTCAGATAACTGGTGGCTTTCGTGCACCAGCGGTGCACCGGTCCGGACCGCGTCCCGCTCGTCGAACACGGCTGGTAGCTCCTCGTACTCGACTACCACCGCGTCGGCGGCCGCACGCGCCCTCGCAGGACTCTCCGCAGCCACTGCAACCACTGGGTCACCGACGTGCTTCGGTTCGGCAGCAAGGATGTGCTGGTCAGCGATCTGCGGCCCGTAGCGTCCGTAACCTGCCACGTCGTGCGCCGTCAGCACCACGACCTCACTGGGTACGGCCGACGTGTCGACCCGCACAACCCGCGCGGCCGGGAGTGGCGATCTCACGACCCGGGCATGCCAAGCGCCCGGCACCGAGTAGTCGTGGCTGTACCGAATGGCTGCCGTAATCCGCGGGTCAGTCATGCTGCGAGCTCCTCCAAGGCGCGACGCACCTCAACGGCCACGACTCTGCGCCGGTAGTCGGCGCTGCCCCGCACATCACTGATCGGATCGATGAGGTCGGCGTAACCGGCTGCGAGCTCGGCGGCCGACGCGCGGTCTGAGGAGTCGAACCGCTCGCACACGTCAGGGAAGTACTGCGGCTTGTCGCTGACAGCGCCCACGACCACCCGCAAGGTCCCGGAAGCGCTTACAGCTGACACCGACACGCACGGTCGGTCCTCTGCCGTGCGAGTGCACAGCCTTCGGTACACCGCCTGTGTCGCTCCGCGAGGGACAACGATCTTCGTGATCAGCTCGTCGTCGGCCAAACGGGTCTCATAGTGACCGATGATCAGGTCTGAGACCGGAATCCTGCGGATGCCAGTGAGACTGGCTGCCTCTACCCAGGCGCCCAGCGCGACAAGCATCGACGGCGGGTCCGAGGCATAGTCCGCATCGGCAAGCACACCGCCGGCGGTAGCCACGTTGCGCACCCGCGGGCTGGCAACTGCTTCGAACGCTTGGGCCACGCCAGGCCAGTGACGGCGGATCTCTGGGTCGAGCTCTAGACGGCGATGCCGCACCATGGCACCGATGGACAACTCTGCTGCACAAGACAGCTGGGTGAGCTCGGGCACGTGCTGCAGCGACAGCCAGCTCTCGGCCTCGATGAGCCCATGGCGCATGAGAATTCCGAGGAACGTACCGCCAGCGATCACGACAGCATCGGGTGCATCGGCCTTAATCTGCAGCGCCTCGTCCACACTCCGCGGGGTCAACCAGCGCACCGACGCCTCCTCCTCCTCCTTCGACCGGCCGGATGCTCTGTCAGAACGCGGTCACGGGCCGTGACTGCAGCAGGTACACCTGGTCGTCATCCCACGCCCACTCGATGTCCTGCGGACAGTTGCCGTTGAGATCAGCCACGCGCAGTCCGAGCCGCACCAGCTCGGCGAGCTCGTCGTCACCCATCACTCGCTTCCCGACCACGCGCGCCTTCCGCACCGTTCCCGACCGGTCGAGCGTGTACCAGTCAGGCGTGACCTCCCCTGACACGACCCGATCGCCGAGCCCGAACCCCGCCTCGATCACGATACGGTCTCTGCGCCCCTGTACGGGGTCCACGGTGAACATCACTCCGGACCTGCGCGCATCCACCATCCGCTGCACGACTACGGCGATCGACACGTCGTCCAGCGACCCCTTCGCTGTCCGGTAGAAGAAGGCGTGCTCGCTGAAGAACGACAGCCAGCATTCGACGACCTTCTCCAGCACGACATGAAGACCATGCACGTTGAGGTAGGTCTCCTGCTGTCCGGCGTAGCTGGCCTCGACGGAGTCCTCTGCGCACGCTGATGACCGAACGGCGACAGGCGCTCCCGCGAGCGGCTCGTAGCACGCCGCGACGAGGTCGCGGGGCGCGCGGGCAGCGGCGACAAGCTCGCGAGCCGCAACGATGTCTCCAACCTGGATCTTCGTCCGGAGCTCGTCGTGGTCGACCGCCGCAGCGAAGGCCGCCGATGTGATGACGAAGCCGGGAGGAACCGTGAACCCGTGCCTGATCAGGCGCGCGAGACTGGCGCCCTTGCCTCCGCTAAGCGCGACATCGCTGCAGCGCGCGTCGCTAAGCTCCAGAACAAACGGGCCAGGTAGCCGGTTGTTCACAGTGCATCGTTCCCCAGTACCCGCGCACCAGCTGCCTCCAGGTGTTGCCGGATCTCTTTGGCCGCCAGGTCGGCGTCACGCCGACGCAACGCGTTGAGCACAGGGACGTGGGTCCGGGCGATCGCTGGAAGATCGATGTCGGACTTGAGCACGCTGACCAGTGTTCGGGCCTCGATGCGTAGCGACGTCCACACCTCAAGCAGCGTGGTGTTCCGAGACGCTTCCACGATGATCTCATGAAAGCGCACGTCATGGACGAGAAGCTGGTGGACGTCCTGCTGCTCCGCAGCGGACCGCATGGCGGTGTGCTCGTCTTCAAGCTGCGTGAGCTGGGCGTCAGTGATCAAAGAGGCGGCAGTCTGACCCGCTAGCTCTTCGAGAGCAGCGCGCACCGGGTAGATTTCGGCGAGCTCCTTCTTCGTGACCGCGCGGACTCGCGCACCGCGGTACGGGCGACTCTCCACAAAACGTATCGCCTCCAGGTCGCGCAGCGCCTCGCGGATCGGAGCCTGGCTGACACCGAACTCTTTGGCCAGCTGACTCTCCACCAGCCGCTCGCCGGGAGCGTACGTCCCGTCGAGGATGCGCTCGGTGATCACGTCCTTGACCTGGTCCCTGAGGACTGTCTTGGTAACGGTCATGCCAACACCTCAACACGGCCGGTTGAACCGTTAACGCGGACCCGGTCGCCTGTGGTGATGCGTCGAGTCGCATCCGACGTGCCCACGACCGCGGGCAGGCCGAACTCGCGTGACACGACCGCGGGGTGTGAGGCCATTCCGCCCGCGTCGGTGACCAGGCCGGAGATTCGCGTGAACAGCACCACCCAGGCTGGACTGGTCATGCGACACACGACGATGTCGCCCTTCTTCACCTCGTCGAACTCCTCAGCGGACAGAACGACCTTGGCGGTTCCCTCCACCACGCCCCGGGATGCCGGCAGGCCAATGATCTCGGCCTCGGTCTCGGGACGCTTCCGGAGCAGCTTCTCGGGGAAACCCCACAGCGACAGGTAGGGGAACGCCACGGCCTCCTCGGTTGCGGTGCCGACCCAATCGGGCGGGCGCAACGCGTAGGCAGCCTCTCTCTCGTCCCGCCGGTCGGCGACCAGCGCCTTCGCGTCTCGCGCGTAGCCGCCAGCCATGATCGCCCGCAGTTCGTTGTACCGCAGGTACATGACATCTTCAGGGTCGTCCAGGACGCCAGCCTGGACAAGCTTGCGGCCAATGGCGGTGAGCACCAACCGCACCCGGGCGTTCGTCCCCTGGTCGATGTAGAAGTGGTGATCAGGCGTGAGAGGGTTCATCCGCAGGCTGAGCTCCAGCGCGCTAGCCAGCTTCTCCCGGGCCGCGCCTGCCGGTACGTCGGCCGTCACCTCGGACTTGGCGGCCTCGAGATCGTCACCCACGGCCCGCAGCTCAGTTGGGAAGTCGTAGTCGCTCTCGAGATACCCGCGCACGGCCTCGAGGATCGGTGCCGCGTTCTCTCGCCATGTGGTGAACGAGAACTCGTGCGCGTAAATCGACTTGAACCCGAAGACCTGCTGGTAGCTCTCGACGTCTACGGACAGGAAACGGCGGCCGGCATCGGTCTTCTGCAGAGCACGCAGGACGTCGGTGCCGGTCGGCCGCTCGAAGGCACGAGCAACATCACCTTCGTCCGCCTTGATCTTCTCCTTCATCTTCCACAGTTCGGCGATGGCGTCCCAGTTGCGGTTCTCCGTCGAGCTCTGCAGCCGCCCCATAAGCGCCGAATGATCACCTTCTCCCCTGACCTCCGAGATGGCGGCATTGAGTGCCATCGTCGCGGAGAACTGGGCGAAGTTGAGGACCCAGTGGATCTGCCAGTGACGGTCATGCATGTCGAGTGCGTCCTCGAGATGTACCGCAAGCTCGAGTAGGCTCGCCGCCTCCATGTCGTAGCCGTCGAACCGCCGGAAGTTGCGCTCGATCTCTGGGCGCAGGCGCTCCCGCCACCAGTGCAGAAAGTTCTCCGCGTAGTGCGGAAGCGTCCAGTTCAGGTAGGCGCCGATCTGTGACGCGTACTCCTCGTCGAGAGGAACGCGCGGGGTGTACCGGAACCCGTACTCGGTGGCCTCGGCGTGAAGCCCTGGCTTGGCCGGAACAGCTGCCGTGTAGACGTAGCCATTTATGATCTTAACAATCCAGTCGCTAGCGAACGGTGTGCCGAAGCGGCGGAACATGTAGTCACATTTCAACCACCATCCACCGATGTCCGCGTACATCGGGGACACTGGGTTGGGAATGTGCAGATCGTCGTGAACCCAGAACAGCTCCCGCTGGCCATCCTCCCAGTCAATGGGAAACGTCTTGTCCCCGAAGTAGGTGTCAATCACCGTGCTGTCAGTCATCGCTGGTCTCCCTTGTGCTGGACGTGCCCATTGATCGATCAACTCTTGAGCTTGTCGTACAGGGATGCGGCGTTGAGAGTCTGGATGTAGCTCATCATGTACTCCTGCCCTACATCCACGGGGTATCGGTCTGAGAAGTTGACGCGCTCGATCGTCTCGTCTCTGGACCATCCGCGGT
>DASTNZ010000123.1:0-3967 GCA_035762665.1 Jiangellaceae bacterium
GAGTCGATGACGATTCCCAGCCGCGAGGGCGGTCGGTCATCTCATGTTCCTCCCGGGCGGATTTGGAGCTTGAGCCCCGCTCCGGCGCGGAAGTCAGTCACAGCCGCGGCGTAGTCGTGGAGTGCATAGCGATGGCTGATCAACGTGTCCGCATCGACCACGCCCTTGGCCATGAGGTCGACCGCACGCCCGAAACTGTGTAGCACCGCCATGCTGCCTACGATCGTGATCTCGTCCTTGTAGATCTGGAACGGTGACACCTTCGCGATGGCGTCGGCGGCAGCTACGCCAAACATCTGGAATGTGCCTCCCGGGCGGACCCGGCCGAGCCCATCCTCGATCGCGGAAATCACACCCGTGCAGTCGATGACCACCTCCCAACCTTCCGGCCGGTCCAGTTCGTCGGCGCCCTTGGATACCGCGTCGACGCCGAGCTCCTTGGCGACAGTCAGCCGAGCCTCGTTGAGGTCGATGACGGACACACTTGCCGCTCCGGCTCGCGCTGCCATTTGCGCATTCATCAGTCCCATGGTGCCGGCGCCGTAGATCAGGTAGTGCTCGCCGACGCGTCCGGGAAGCAGGTCGAACCCGTGCACGACGCACGACAGCGGTTCGATCAAGGGCGCTATCTCGAGCGGCATCTCGTCAGGCAGCCGGAAGCAGTTGGCAACCGGTACGGCCAGGTACTCCGCGCAGGCGCCGTCACGGGTGACTCCCAGCGCCCCGTAGTGAATGCACAGATTGCCGCGACCTATCAAGCAGTAGTGGCACTCCCCACAGAACACGTTGGGGTCGGCGGCCACCCGGTCACCGACGGCGAACTCCGTGACATCCGCACCAACGGCGACCACCGTCCCCGCGAACTCGTGGCCGGGGATGACGGGATATGGCTGGTACGGAAGCTCCCCGTCGATCAGGTGAATGTCGGTGCCACAGATCCCACACCCGTCGATCTCGAGGACGACTGAGCGAGGTTCGGGCGTGGGGTCATGGACCGTAGTGACGCTGAGACTTCCGGGCTTGTCGAGGACCACAGCTCTCATTACTTCACCGCCCCCAGGGACAGCCCACGTACGAGCCATTTCTGGGCGACCCAGCCGGCGATGATCACCGGAAGGACAGCCAGGGTGCATGCGGCCGATAGCCGTGCCCAGAACAGACCCTCGCTGGTGATGAAGCCGACGAGGAACACCGGAACGGTGGCGGCTTGGGTGGAGGTGAGGGTGACGGCGAAGAAGAACTCGTTCCAGGCGAAGATGAAGCAGATCAGGGCGGTGGCGGCAAGACCGGGAGCGATCATCGGCACTACAACCTTGCGCAACTCGAGGGACAGGTTGGCTCCGTCGAGTCGGGCTGCCTCGAGCACCTCCTTGGGCACCTCAAGCAGGAACGAGCGGATCATCCACACGGCGATGGGAAGGTTCATCACCGTGTAGATGATGAACAGGGCGTTGATGTTGTCGAGGACGCCCAGGTTGTTGAAGATGATGTACAGCGGCAGGATCGAGGCGACCGGCGGCAACATCCGGGTCGACATGAAAAAGAACAGCGAGTCCCGCCAATGGGGTATGGGCATGATGGACAGCGCATACGCCGCCGGCGTCGCCAGGATGACGACCAGCAGCGTTGACATCACCGAGGCGGTAACCGAGTTGAGGAAGTAGGGCGCGAAGTCGCGCTCGAAAATGGCTTGGTACTGATCGAGGGTCGGAGTGAAGAAGAACGTCGGCGGGTCGGTGGATGCTTGCGCCTCGGTCTTGAAACCGGTGAGGAACATCCACAGCACGGGGAAGAAGAACAGCAGCCCAACGAACCACCCACCGAGGGTCAGCACCACCTTGCCGGTGGAAAACCTGCCGGGTCGGCGGGCGGTGGCTTCAGAGGGTGCGGGCGCGCGCGTCGCAGTCCTGGTGGCCATGTCCGTCACACCTCGCCCTTGAACACTTCGGAGACTCGCCGCAGTGCGAATGTGGCGATGACGATGGTCGCGGCGACGACGATGACGCCCGCGGCGGCGGCCTCACCTACGTCGAAGGCGCGGAACGCCTCCTGATAGATGAAGTACGGCAGGTTCGTCGTTGCCTGCCCCGGACCCCCCTGGGTGATCATGAAGATGACATCGAAGGTGTGCACGATGTAAATGGACCCCAGCAGCACGGCCAGGTCGATGAACTGCCGCAGGTGCGGCAAGGTGATGAGCCGGAAGGTCTTCCAGCCGCCGGCACCGTCGACCTTCGCCGCTTCGAGAATGTCGGGTGACTGGCTCTGCAGGCCGGCCAGCAGGATGAGCATCATGAACGGCGTCCACTCCCACACCAGGACGAGCACGATCGTGGCCATCGGGTAGGTGCTGACCCAGTCGAGGTTGCCGACGCCGAACGGTGCCAGCACCCAGTTGATCAGTCCGAAGACCGGGCTGAAGAACGACGTCTTCCACAGCAGCGCGGCGGCGGTGGGCATGACGAGGAACGGTGTGATGAGCAGGGTCCGCACGATGCCGCGGCCGGGGAAGACCCTGTCCAGCAGCACTGCAAGGGCCAATCCGAGGATCAGCGACAAGATGACGGCACTGACCGTCATCACGATCGTGTTGCCGACCGCGTTGCGGAACAGCGGGTCGGTGAACACCTCCGAGTAGTTGTCCAGACCTACGAACTGGCCGGAGCCCGGGCGCAACAGGTTGCGGTCCTGGAAGCTGTACCAGATGGTCAGTAGGAAGGGGATCTGGGTCAGCAAGATGACCAGGATCAGAGCCGGCAGCAGCGGCGTGCGCCGCCTCCACAGCTGCCCCTGGGTGAGCTCGCGTCTGTCCGGGGCCTCTGGTGGCGTGACTTGGTCGACGACCGCGGTCATCTCTTCCTCCTCAGGAGGGGAGCGGGGGAGTCCCGGGCGCCGGCCTGCCGATCGACAGAGACTGGCCGGCGCCCGGCTGCGGCCTACTTCTTGTAACCGCCTTCCTCGGCGGTCTCCTCGGCGTACGTTTGCGCCTTGGCCAACGCCTCATCGACGGTCTGCTGACCGGCAATGGCCGCCGAGATCTCCTGCGAGACCTTGGTCCCCAGGTCCTGGAACTCGGGGATGGCGATGTACTGCACACCGACCCACGGCTGCGGGTACACGCCCGGCTGTTCGACGTTGACGGCCTCGATGGCTGACAGCGTCTGCGGGGCGAAGGCGGCTGCCGCCTCCTGGTACTCGGGGATCTCATACGTGGAGATACGGGTACCCGGTGGTACCCGAGCCCAGCCGAGCTCCGAACCCACGAGTTCCATATAGTCCTTCGACGTCGCCCAGGACATGAAACGCCAAGCGGCATCCTTCTTCTCCGAGGTCTCGGGTATGGCAAGCGACCAGGCCCACAACCAACCCGAATTCTCGGTTTCCACGGTTGGCGCCGGGACATAGGCCAGCTTGCCGGCGACCGTGCTGGTGGCGGGGTCTTCGAGCGAGGCGGCCGCCACAGTGGCATCGACCCACATCGCGGCAGTGCCCTGTCCCATAGCGGTCAGGCACTCGGAGAAGCCGGCGGTCGGCGCGCCGGGCTCGCCGTAATTGCGGACCAGGTCCACATAGAACTGGACGGCCTCCTTTGTCTTGGGGTCGGTCAGGTACGCGTTCCAGTCCTCGTCGTACCAGCGGCCGCCGAAGGTGAGGATCACCGTGTTGAGCGGTGCGAGCACCTCGCCCCAGCCGGGTAAGCCGCGCAGGCAGATGCCGGCCATGTTCTGATCGGGGTTGTGCAGCGTCGCCGCGAAGTCGGCGACCTGTTGCCAGGTGGGCCTCTCCGGCATCGTCAAACCTGCTGCGTCGAACAGGTCCTTGCGATACATGAGGAATGACGACTCGCCGTAGAACGGCACCGCGTACAACGATCCGTCGAAGGTCAGTGCGTCGCGGACCGGTGGCAGGAGGTCGTCGACGTCGTAATCACCCTGGCTCGCGTCGTCGTCGAGATTCGTCAGCCACT
>DASTNZ010000124.1:0-6436 GCA_035762665.1 Jiangellaceae bacterium
CGGGACGTTGACATCGCCCAACGTCTCCTTCACCGTTCCCATGGCCGACACACATCTGGACCACACCGGGAAGTCCAGCTGCCTGAGCTCAGCGACGTCGCGGCAGCCGGCGTCGATGACGACACCCCGTACGCCGCGGGCAACGAGGGCAGTGGCGAGCAGCTCACCGATATAGCCGGCGTCGGATGACAAGGTCGGTGCGACCACGAGGATGTCGCCGTCCCGGCATTGTTCCACCGCCACATGGATCATCCAGTTGTCGCCGGGCGGGACGCTGACCGTGACGGCCGACCCAGCGACGTGGGCACCGGGCCAGATCGGGCTGACGTACGGAGCGAGCAGCCCGGTACGTCCCTGCGCCTCGTGGACGGTGGCCACTCCGACATCGGCGAAGCGGTCCACGATGCTCGGTTCAGCTCGGACGATGTCCTCGACGACCACCGGCATGGCTAGCCTCCGTCCTTCCATGGCAGCAGCGAGACGTGGATGACATTTTGGTCGCCTTCGCCGCCGACCGACCTGATTGCCCGGTCGGTCTCGGCCAGGCCGAAGGTGTGCGTGGTCAGAAGGTCCAGCGGGTAGCGGCCCGAGGCGAGCTGCGCGAGTGCGAGCTCGCAGGCCCGGTAGCTGTGGCCGCGGGCGCTTTTGATCGTGATGGCCTTCTCGGTCAGCTTCGCCAGCGGGAAGTCCGGGAAGCTGGCCAGCTCGCCCTGGACAAGGAGCGTGCCGCCGCGCCGCTTGAGCGCGTCGACGCCAAGCAGTATCGCTGCCGTCCCGGCGCCCGCCGTGCAGTCGAGCACGACATCGACCCCTTGGCCGTGCGTCAGCGCCATGACCTGCTCGAGAGGGTCGCCGTGCTGCACGTCGACGACGTGGTGTGCGCCCAGGGCCTTGGCGACTTCCAGCCGGGCTCCGTCCCTGGCCGTCCCGGTCACGATGATCAGGGAGGCACCGGCCTGGTGACAGGCGACCGTTTGAGACAGCCCCTGTTGACCCGGCCCCTGGATGAGGACCGTGGAGTTGTAGCCGACACCGCAGTCGAACAACGCCCACTCGATCCCGTTCGACAGCGGCGTGACGATGCCCGCCAACTCAGCGGTGACACTGTCCGGGACCTTGTGCACGACGGCGTTCCACGGCAGATACATGTACTGGGCGAAGCCTCCCCACAGATGTGGCGGCCGGGCAGTCGACGTGTAGCCGTACCGGATGGCATCGGGGTTGGTCCGCCAGTCGGTGGCCTCGCAGTGCCGGTATTCACCGAGGCGGCACCAGCCGCACGCGAAACAAGGCACGTAATGCTCCACGAATACGCGGTCACCCACCCGGACCCGCTGGCGGTCGACGAACGTCCGGCCGGCCTTGACGATGACGCCGATGTTCTCGTGGCCCATGATCACAGGGTCGGTGACCCTGGGCGCCCTGTACATCTTGACATCGGTCCCGCAGATGCCTGCGACTTCCATCCGCAGCAGCGCCGCGTCCTCGGATACCGGCGGCATGTCGAATTCCCTGAGCTCAGTCGTCGCAGAACCGGTACGAACGGCCGCCAGCACCAGCTCAGCCATCGCCGGAACCTCCTGATCGAGACGGCACTCCGCATAACGGTATTATGGTAAGCTAATTTGAGTGCTGAGCCTGAAGACGGTCACCAGGACACAGGGCGCGAACCAGGCTCTCAAGGACGGCACGGTGATTCCTCGCACCTGCACGTTCAAGTTCGTGGAGGTCGCCCCGCTCACTCAGGCGTTCCGCCGCATGGTCCGCAATTTCGAGTTCGACGTCTGTGAGCTTGCGTTCACCACCTACCTGTGCGCAAAGGCTCATGGCAAGCCGATCACCGCGCTCCCGATCTTCCTCGTGCGAGGACTCCACCACGGCGCCATCGTGCACAACGTCAAGGTCGGTGTTCACCACCCACGGGATCTTGAGGGGCGACGTGTTGGCGTGAACCGTGGCTACACGGTCACGACCGGTGTGTGGGTGCGGGGCATTCTCCAGGACGAGTACGACGTGGACCTGAGCCGCGTCACCTGGGTGCTGTCCGGAGACGAGCATGTGGCCGAGTACCAGCCACCGCCAAACGTGGTGCCGGTTGACGATGGCAAGGACATCGCGGAACTACTCATCGCGGGCGATCTCGCCGCCGTGATTGGAGTAGCGGTCGATCATCCTGACGTCATGCCGCTGATCCCAGCGCCGGAGGACGCCGGCTTCGACGCGCTCGTTCGCCGGGGCCTGTACCCCATCAACCACCTCGTCGTGGTGCGGGATGAGCTGCTTGCGGACTACCCAGACCTGGCACTGGACATCTACACCGCCTTTGCCGAGGCCAAGGCCCTGTATGTCAAACGACTGCGGGATGGAGACATCCATAAGCCGACTCAGGCAGACCTCACCTACCAGCGCGTGATGGATATCACCGGCGATCCCCTGCCCTACGGCATCGACCCGAACCGACCGATGATCGACAAGCTTGTTGATCATACGCTCAGTCAACGGATCCTGACGGCGCCACCGCGGCTAGAGACGCTCTTCCACCCCAGCACACTTGATCTCGCGTCCTAGCGCGGGCAACTCTTGACACTACTTCGCCCGGGGATATTCTCAGACCATTAACTGTTCATACCAATGAAGTAACGCCACACGTGAGACATCGTCATCAGCTACTACGTTTCTGACTCCGGCCTGCGCCGATCGCGCATGCCCCGTACGGGAGGAGAACTCCCATGGGCGGACACCTTCGATTCTGGATCGGCCTGTCGGTCGCGGCGCTGCTCGCCGCCTCCTGCTCGCCGCCTACGGCCGAGGATGATGATGACGCCGCAACGTCGGCGGCCACCGGCGGCGCGGAGCCTGCGGGTCTCGACAACTCCGCAGCGCTCGAGGAGGTGTACGCCGCCGTCGAGGGCCTCACCGGCGAGGAGCGTGCCAGCGCGCTGGCGGAGCTCGCCGCCGAGGAGGACGGGCTCAACGTCTACAGCTCGACCAACCTTGACGACGCCGCGCCACTGCTCGAAGCCTTCACGGACACCTACGACATCGAGCCCAACTACTACCGCGCCTCGTCGTCAGACGTTCTGCGGCGCATTCTGCAGGAAGCTGATGCCAACTTCCCCGGCAACGATGTCGTGCTCGCCAACGGGCCGGAGATGGCTCTCCTTGACGACGAGGGGCTCCTGCTGCCACTGACCACGCCCGCGACCGAGGACATCATCGAGGCCGGCGTATTCGACACCTGGGCATCGGTGTATCTGAACACTTTCACTGCGGCGTGGAACACCAACAACGTGGCCGATCCGCCGGCGACGTGGGAGGACCTGCTCAGCAACTTCGACGGCAGCCTCGTGATGGAACTCGGCGACTGGGACTGGTTCGCCACACTCACGAACCATTACTTCGTCGAAGAAAAGGGCATGACGGAGGAGGAGGTGGTCGAGATGTTCAAGCAGGCGGCCGCCAACTCCCAGGTCGTCGACGGCCATACTCTCATGGCGGAGCTGCTCGTCGCCGGTGAGTACGACGCGGGGACCTCCTTCTACCATCACCGCATCGCGGAGTTCATCTCCGAGGGCGCGCCCGTGCAGTGGGAGGAGCCACAGCCGATCCAGCCCCTCATCATCCGGCCGAACGGCGCCGGGATCATGAGGGGCGTCCAGAACCCCGCCACGGCGCTGCTTTGGACGGAGTTCCTCCTGACCGACGCTCAGGAGATCCTCGCCGAGGATTACCGGGGACCGGCCAGCACCGCCGTCGAGGGCGGCGTGCCTCCGGAGTACGAGCCGATCCTCGTCGATATCGAGGCGATCAACGCGGAACGCGACAAGTGGGAGGGGCTGTGGACCGAGATCGTCGAGCAGTCCGGAAGCGAGATCATTAGCGAGCAGTGACGCCGACCTGAGCGAGAGCAATGGCTGAAGCCGCTGGAACCGCGCGCCGGGTAGGTTTCGTCGGCCGGGTGCGGTGGCGGCGCCTGCTTACCCCCGAAGCGCTCATCATCGGCCTGGCGGTGGCTCTCGTCTGTTACCTGGCGCTCGTCCCGCTGGTATACCTGCTGTGGGGAACGTTCGTCGGCGAGGACGGCCGCCTCACGCTCACGCACTTTCAGCGTGCCTATGCACCCGGGACCTACGACATGGCGACGCTCGCCATCAACTCGGGGATCTTCGCCGTGGGCTCCACCGCCCTGTCCGTCGTGGCCGGCACAGCGCTGGCGTACTTGACGGTGCGCACCGACGTGCCGTTCAAGCGATTAGTGTTCGCCGCGTCACTCGTTCCTCTAATCATCCCGGGCATTCTCCACACGATCGCCTGGATCTTCCTCGCCAGCCCGCGCATCGGGTTGTTCAACTACATGGTGGAGCCACTCCTGGGACCGAGCTTCTTCAACGTCTTCTCGATGGGTGGCATGATCGTGGTCGACGGACTCCACTCTGCGCCGCTCGCCTTCCTGCTCATGTACGCCGCGTTCAAGAGCATGGACCCAGCCCTCGAGGAGTCGGCCCTGATGAGCGGCGCCCGGCTGCCAACCGTCTTCCGGCGCATCACCCTGCCGCTCGTCAGGCCTGGGCTGTACGCCGCGATCTTGATCATGGCCATCAAGGCCCTCGAGGCCTTCGAGGTACCCGCGTTGCTCGGCATCCCCGCCGGCACTTGGGTGTTCACGTCCCGTATCTGGAGGGTGCTGTCCGGATTCCCCACCGACTACGGCCAAGCGGGCGCCTACTCGCTGACGCTGCTGGCGATCACCACTGTCGCCGTCTTCTTCCAGGCGCGGCTGAGCCGGCGAGGCAAGGCGTTTCAGACCATCACCGGCAAGGGTTTCCGGCCGCGCGCGATGCCGCTTGGCAGGTGGCGCTGGCCCGCCACCGCCGCGGTGTGCGTCTACTTCTTCGTCGCGGTCATCATGCCGATCGCCGTCCTGCTGTACGCCTCCACACAACGCTTCTACACCGTGCCGTCGCTTGACAGCCTGTCAGTCCTGACGCTGGATAACTACCGTTACATCCTGGATCATCCGCAAGCGATGCGGGCCACTCGCAACTCCCTAGTCCTCGGCGTCGGGTCGGCCACTGCAGTGATGTTCGGAATGGCCATCATCTCCTGGATCGTCGTACGGACGCGGCTGCCCGGCCGTTGGCTGCTCGATAACCTCGCCTTTCTGCCACTGGTCGTTCCCGGACTCGTCATGGGCGTGGCGCTGCTGTTCGTCTACCTTCGCGCGCCGATCCCGATCTACGGGACCCTGTGGATCCTCTTCATCGCCTACCTCACCCGATACATGCCCTACGGCATGCGCTATTCGTCGACGTCGATGTACCAGATAGCCGGCGATCTGGAGGAGTCTGCCCAGGTCAGCGGGGCGAGTTGGTGGCAGCAGTTCCGCCGGGTGACACTGCCGCTGCTGATGCCTGGTCTGATCGCCGGCTGGATCTACATCGTCATCGTCTCGGTGCGGGAGCTATCGAGCTCCATTCTGCTGTACTCACCGGGGAACGAGGTGCTGTCGATCGTCATCTGGGAGCAGTGGGAGAACGGGCAGTTCACCGAGCTGGCGGCGCTCGGAGTCATCATGATCGTGCTGCTTGTCGCTCTGGTGACCGTGGGCGCCAGGCTCGGGGCCAGGGTGGGGGTGCGGTCGGACTGATGGGAGGGTGGGTGTGCTGAGAGTCACGGGACTGGTCAAGACGTTCCCGTCCTCGCGCGGCGAGCGCGAGCGGGTCCGTGCAGTCGACGACATCTCGTTCGAGGTCGAATCCGGCCAGCTGTTCACGCTCCTCGGTCCCTCCGGCTGCGGCAAGACGACCACGCTGCGCTGCGTGGCCGGCCTCGAGACGCCGGACCGCGGCGTGATCCGCGTGAGCAACCAGACGCTATTCTCGTCCGCCGATCGGGTCAAGGTCCCCGCCAACCGGCGGGGGCTCGGCATGGTCTTCCAGTCCTACGCGATCTGGCCGCACATGAACGTCTTCCACAACGTGGCCTTCCCGCTCGAAGTGGCTCCGCGCGGAAAGCGGCCAGGCAAGAAGGAGATCCGGCGGCGTGTCGAGCGTGTGCTGTCGGTCGTCCAGCTCGACCACCTCGCGACCCGCCAGGCGACCGACCTGTCGGGCGGGCAGCAGCAGCGACTCGCCCTCGCCCGGGCGCTCGTGCTCGAGCCTCCGCTCCTGCTGCTGGACGAACCGCTGTCCAACCTGGATGCCAAGCTGCGCGAGGAGATGCGGTTCGAACTCAAGCGGCTGCAGCGCGAGCTCGGCATCACCGCGGTGTACGTCACACACGACCAGGTCGAGGCGATGGCGATGTCCAACCGCGTCGCGGTCATGAACGCCGGGCAGATCCAGCAGGTCGGCAGGCCGCGGGAGATCTACGAAAAGCCTGCCTCGCGCTTCGTCGCCGGGTTCATCGGCAAGACGAACTTCATCGAAGGCACCGT
>DASTNZ010000125.1:0-4862 GCA_035762665.1 Jiangellaceae bacterium
CCATCAGCGGGAACCCGGCGGCGTCGGTGAGCAGGCCGATCACAATTTGTGGGTCCAGGCGGCGCTCTTTGGAGAACCCCGGTTCCCGGAACCCATCACCGATGTCGGTCTCGAAGTGCAGGGTGGACACGTCGTAGAGGACCAGGCTGGCCGGGCCCGGCCGGGCGTGCGCCGCGCAGGCCGCGGCCAGCGCCTGCCGCCACGCCTCGGTGGCGAACACCGGCAGGCGGCGGTTCATCGTTCGGTACGAGGGCGGCTCGATACCGGCTTCTTCCAGAACCCGCAGCGAATCCAGCTTGCTGGTCGGTTCGACGATGCGCGCCAGCACCAGGGCCCGGAACACCTCGTCGCCGTCGGTGGCCGCGTCGAACCCGAGCACCTCGTATGCCCGGGCCAGCGCGTCCCACAGGTGCCCCATCCGGGAGGACGTGATCGGCAGAGGCCCACCGCCAGCACTGGTGTCCAGGCCCAGATCGAGCTGGCCCTGCCCCGCAGCCAGGCGCTGCCGCGCCGCCGCCTTCAGAAGCTCCAGCTGCGCCTCGTCGTGAGCCGACCCGATGTGCTCGATATCCCGCGACCCACGTCGAGAGGAGTACACGATCTGCACCGCGGTAGCCCCCGAGGCCGTCTTCACGGTGCGCACATACGCCACCAGCACAGCCTAGGCAGATCAACATAGTGCACAGATCCATGCTCGCTGCGCCACGAACTCCCAGGTCACAGACCTACGCCCCGTCAGACCCCCGAGAAGTGGCAAAAGTCAGGTCGTACTCGACGAGCTTGGCTCCTGCGGGACCCATGCGGTGCATCCCCCAAGAGGCGAGAGTGGCGTACACCAGGTTGACGGTCACCACGTCGTGGACGGCGGCCTGCACATCACCGAGTTGACGGACCCGCTCGATGGCTCGCAGATGGAAATGGATGCTCGGCCCCGTGAATGGGTGCGCTGCGACGAACGCTTCGAGGGAATCATGGAACGAGGCGACGAGCGCCTCGGTCCGGGCGGTCACCCTCGCCGAACGGGTGCCGGATTGACGCGGTCGGTGACTCGCAGCAGGCCGTGGCGTGCGGTCGCCTTCGGACTGGAGAGAACGGATGTCGTCGCTCGGGCGGACTCGCCGATACCGTCCCCTGTCGACCCGTACCAGATCGTCGCTGTGGTTCGGGTGATGTACCGGTGCATTGGAGCACAACACCGACGTCACAAAGGGGCGGATCGTCGACTCCCGGAACGCGGGCGTCGTCGACAGGACCTCCCGGACGATCTCACCTAGGTCGAAGACGTCACGACCTGTGCGTCGCTCCAGGCTTTTGAACGCTGCCAGCACAGCGTCTCGTGCAGTCGCCATCGCCACGACGCTACCGAGCCGTTGAGGGACGTGATGCGCTACCCGGAAGGGTACGTAGGTCGGTCGTAGACAAGACAAGGTGGGAAGGCTCTAACCGATCACTGGTCGCGTTTAGCACCTGCGCTTGAGACCCACTCGCAGGACACGAGGCCTGAAGTGGGACGACGTCGACATGGAGCGGGGCACGATCCGCATTCGTCGGAGCCGACTTCGTCCTGCATACGAGCATGGGTGCGGAGGCACGTGCGGGCGGAAGCCTGGCTTCTGTCCCGAGCGCCGCAACACACGGCCCACGACCGGGCGGGTCAAGTCTCGCGCTGGCCGTCGCACGGTTGGTCTTCCGGCACCGCTGATCGAGTTACTTCGCAGGCATCGTACCGAGCAGGAGGCTGAGCGAGCCAACGCCCGCCAGCTTTGGCGCGACGAAGGGTGGCTGTTCGCGAGCCCGACCGGAGGGCCGACCAACCCGAACACCGACTACCACGAGTGGAAGGACCTGTTGAGCACGGCCGGGCTGCGGGAAGCCAGGCTGCACGACGCCCGGCACACGGCCGCAACCGTGTTGTTAGTACTCGGCCAACCTGAGCGAACCGTCATGTCGCTAATGGGCTGGTCGAGCGCGGGGATGGCCACGCGCTACCAGCACGTGAATGACACCATCCGCGCCGAGGTCGCTAGTCAGGTCGGTGATCTGATCTGGGAAGCTCGCACGGAAGGCGGGGGAGAGCAGATGGTCAGCGTCCGCCGGGAGTCGCTCGCCACGATCTTGCTGTTTGCGGAGGACGGGCTGGGCCGTGGCGATCTTGACGACGACGGCCTGGAGCGGCTGCAGAAGGCGCTCATCGACCTCAACACCGCGCTCGCCGAGTCGAGCGAGGAAGCTCGCGGCGATGCGAAATGAGACTAGAACTGAGACTAAGGCGCCACAGCGAGCGTCTACTGCCCATAACAGAAGCGGTATATGCCCTGGTGAGAGGAGCGGAGGATGCGGGATTCGAACCCGCGAGGGGTTGCCCCCAACACGCTTTCCAAGTCTGTAGGTGGGTGTTCGGCGGTGGTCAGCACCGTCCGTGACCTGCACAGACCCGATCGCGTTGCTGCTCTATGGACGGCCGTGTACGGCCGTGAATGAGACCGAAATTGAGACCAGACCGGCACCTCCTATCCAGGTTGCCAACTGAGTTTCACGCAGGCGCTCGGCGCATGTGAGCGCCTCTGCAACAGCATCGCATCGACCGGCGCGGGGACGGGACCGGCTGGACACCTTTCCGTCGCCTCGCCGCCCAATTTCGGTGAGGAGTTCAGTGTGTCTGAGTGCACGCTGCCGGCAGACGCGCGCCGTGATGGCGACAGTTCGGGCGATATTGATCCATGTACTGATGATGGTCTGCGGAACGCCCTGGATGTGATCTGGCGCGCCGGTTCGTGGGACCTACCAGTCGCGCACGCCCTGTTGGCGGAGATCCGCCGGCGGGCTGCCCGCAACGCGTCGCACGTGGCGTCGACCACCGGGGTGGCGCTGGAACGCGGCCTGGTGGACGACGTGCTGCTGGCCGCTTGGATGATCCTTCGTCGGCACGGCGAGAAGGTGTTGGCGGCGGTTCGCCCGTGGGCCTACCTGATGAGTTCGGCGCAGAAGCGCGTGCTGGATGAGGTCCGGGCCCAGCAGCTGCTCACCGCCACGGCGTCGATCCGCGGTCGGACGCGCGAGCTGCTGCCACGATCGGTGCGCCCGGTGGGCAGCACATCGATCGACCTGGCCACGGCGCTGCGCCACGAGCCAAGCGGAGCTGGCGTGGACTCCGCGACGGACTGGCGGATTGTGCGGCAGGTTGGACGGCACGAGCTGCCACCGCTGCTTGCCGATCGGGCCGAAGAGGAGGATCCTGCTGCGGCGGGGGAGCGAGAACAGTGGTTCACCGCATTCATCAACCTCCTCGTCCGCCACGGTGCCGACCGGGATGTCACCGTGGCCGCGGTGGACCGGCTCGCTGACCTGTTCGCCGTCAGCTATGTGGGCTGGTGGGAGTGGGCCGCTCGTCGCGACCCGATCCTCGCCGACCTTGGCTTGTCCCCGGATCAGTGCGGCGCCTTAGTCGCGCTGCTGGCGGGGTCGCGCCGGAATCGGCACAACGGCAGGAAGGACAGCCTGCTAGCCGCCGTCCGGACCGCCAGCGAGACCAGCCGTCCTGTGGAGCTGTCGCCGCTGCAGCGTCGCCGGATCGCCGTCTACACCGGCCGGCCAGTGGCTGCCCCGGCGACCGATCTACCTGCTGCGGTAACCGGTCAGCGTGACGGTCGTGCGCTGGCGACGACGGGGGTGTGAAACGTGAGCATCGAAGCGTCCTCGTTCGTCCTTGGTCTGTCGATGGGGCAAGGCAACGGCATCCGCAAGCTCATCTTGCTCGGCTACGCCAACCACGCCGACAAGCACGGCCGCGGCGCCTACCCGTCGACCCGGACGATCGCCGACTACGCCGAGTGCGATGTTCGTACCGTGCAGCGTCATCTCCGGTGGCTGATCGAGCGCGGCTACCTGCACGAAGGTGACCAGCGGATGGTGGATCACCTCGACCCGCGTTACCGGCCCATCGTGTACGACGTCGCGATGACCGCCGAGCAGATCAAGCAGTGGGCGGCCGGCACCGGCCCGGAGACCGGGAATGTGCCCGTGCAGCGCATGCTGGGCGCCGCGGCGGCCGCGCATCGTCTCAGCTCAGTAGGGGTGACAATGTGTCACCCCTGCCTGGGAACGCATCGCCGCAGGTCGGCAGGGGCGACAACTTGTCACCCCTGGACAACGGTCCCAGGGGTGACACCGACGACGGTTCAGCGGTGACAAATCACGCCGCTAGGGGTGACAGCCGTGTCACCCGAACCGTCCTAGAACCATCCCTAGAACCGTCCTCCTCCCCACCCGCACCAGGACGCGCGCTCGCGCCAGCCGTCGTCGCAGGAGGAGGAGGCATCGACAGCGGCATCGTCGCCGACGTCCTCGACGTGCTCCCCGAACCGGTCCGCGATCACCCCAGCATCGTGCCGAGCGCCATCGCTCGTCGCGTCTGGACGCTTGAGCAGCGCGGCTGGTCACGACCACAGGTCCGTGAACGCCTGGCCGGCATCGAGACCGCCGACAAGCCCGGCGCGGCCGCACTGACGCGGCTGGACAACCTGGCCGCACTCGCACCACCACAGCCGAGCCCAGCCCGTCCGCGGTGGTGCGGGCGATGCGACGAACGAACCCGGCTGCGTGAGTTGGCCCATGCCGATCGCCTCTACCGGTGCCCCGACTGCCACCCACGAACCACGCCCAAGCCGGCCAACCACGCTGAGCGACAAACGGCACAAGTTCAGCCTCCGTCGACAGACCATGATCGGCGAGCTAACGGGCACGGCACGATCATCGCCAACCGCGCGATCCGCGGCCACTCACACAGGCGTGCACACCCGCCCACCAGTCCATGGCGTGCACGGTCGGCAAGGAAGCCATCCAAGTACACCCGCCCATGCCGA
>DASTNZ010000126.1:0-3443 GCA_035762665.1 Jiangellaceae bacterium
GCGGCCCCGGACCATGTGCTGGTCGCTGCCGCAGATGTTGGTCGCGACCACCTTGAGTATGGCGCCATGGTGCAGTTGGCGGCCCACGTTCGCCGGATTTACCCCGGGGCCGTCCTTGAGTTCGAAGGTCGGGTAGTCGACATTCTCTACTTCGACATGGCCCGGACCACGGTAGATGACTGCTCTGTTGTCAGGCACGATGTTGTTCCTTTCGCAGTGCAAATTAATGCGCGTGAAAGTGGTCAACAGAAGGCAGGGGAGTGAACAATTACTCCGGATCAATCACCGTCCTCCCGCGGATAATGTGGAAACGGCTCGACGGCACTCCAGCGTGGCGTCTCCACCCTCAGGTGGCGGTCGCATCGCGGCAATCAGCACGCCAACGCGACCCGTCGTGCTGGCCTGGCCAGCAGTGTCGTGGGGCAGAGCGGTACCGCTGCTTTCGAGCCTAAGGCCGGCTCCAGCCGGATTCAATGGGGTTGCCGGACTAATTTGTCGGTCGGCCTTAATGTAAATCGTCGATCATTGATATCGGCTAAGAGGATCTAAAGGTTAGCGTGAATTATCCATGCTCATGCCGACATTTCAACCAGTTACGGGCACATAGCGGTAAGCGCCAGTGACACCTTCGAAATCGAAGAAACGGGCGGCTCGATCAGCGTGTCCTCGACGGCGCAGGGCTCGGCGGAGCAGCGTGTCGGTCACGCCAAGGCCACCGTTGCGCGACCGCGCGCCTGACTCAGAGACTGGCACTGCTTGTTCGGCAGCTCGACCGACGGTGTGACGCCAGCAGCAGCCAACACTAGGAAGGTCGCTTCGAGGCCGTCGGCGAGTTCGTTGACGTCGTCGGCCGGCAGTCGGCGCACGCGCTCGGCCAGGTAATCGTCGATCAGCTGGTGGCCGGACATGGGTCTCGCTCGATTTGGACCGCTCGGTGGCGCCCGGTCTTCGGACCTGTTCATCTGCGTCTCGGACCCGTTGAGCTGCTCTCCGTCCGTGAACCTGCTCATCTGCGCACCTGCTAATTGGAGCCGAGCCGATCAAGCAGCGGCGAAGGGTAGTTCAGCCCGGCACGCTCAGCCATACCCAGGCGCCACGGCTCATGTACCGCCGGGCCAGGCACTGCAGCCAACTCCGGCACGTGGCGGCGGACGTACTCGCCGTCAGGATCGAAGCGGTGCGCCTGCCGGATCGGATTCAAAACCCGGTTGGGACGGGTGTCGTTCCCAGTTCCCGCCACCCACTGCCAGTTGCCCGCATTGTTGGCTACGTCGCCGTCCACCAGCCAGCGGAAGAAATGCGCGGCTCCGTGCCGCCAGTCTAAGCCGAGGGCCTTGGTCAGGAAGGATGCGGTGATGAGCCGGGCCCGATTGTGCATCCAACCCTCCGCCAACAACTGGCGCATCCCGGCGTCGACGATCGGGATGCCGGTCCGGCCCGACCGCCAGGCGGCGAGCGCGTCGTCATCGCGCCGCCACCCGGTGAGCCGCGGCCGGTAGTCGGTGGTCGCTATCGCCGGGAACGCGGCGGTGACCTGATGTAGGAAGTCGCGCCAGGCCAGCTGCCGAATCAGGCCAGGTGCCCGGCCCGACAACCGGTGTGCCGCCGCGAGCGGCGACACACAGCCCATGTGCAGGTACGGGCTCAGCCGACTCGTGTGATCCCCGGCCAGATCATCGTGATCCGGCTCGCCGGCGGCAAACCGTCCCACGACGTCGTCCAACAGCCAGCGACCGGCCGACTCCCCGCCGGTGGGCAACTTCGGTGAGCGGTCACCGCGGACCAGATCGTCGGGCGCCGGCAGCTCGCCGACGC
This sequence comes from Jiangellaceae bacterium, assembly GCA_035762665.1. Lineage (GTDB taxonomy): Bacteria > Actinomycetota > Actinomycetes > Jiangellales > Jiangellaceae > JASLBX01. The sequence continues at coordinate 1,816 of DASTNZ010000126.1, forward strand.
GCAGCCCGGACGGTACCGGGACGGCCGGCGGCACCGGCTCGACTGGCCGCCACTCCACCCGCTGCCAGGCGCGGTAGTACGGAGTGAACACCCGGTAGTGGTCCACGCCGACCGGGTGGAGGGACCCCGGCGGGACCACCGTAACGCCAGGGCTGAACTCGACCGCCACCCCCGCCAGCGCCGCCTCCGCTGCCAGCCGGCGCTGGCGGCGTTGTGCGTACGCGCTGACGTCAGCGCTTGCTCGGATCGTGTCGGCCCTGGTCTCGATCGCCACCCGCAGTGTTTCGGCCACCACGTCGCCCCGGCGGATCACCAGGTCGCCACCGAGTTCACGCAGCGATGACCGTAGATCCGCGAGTGCTCCGGCCAGGAAGGCGGCACGGTTCGGCGATGCGGTGGGCGCCGCCAGGATCTGCTCGTCGATCACAAACAGCGGAACCACGGCGGCGTGGTCCCGGCAGGCTGCCGCCAACGCGGGGTGGTCGTGCACCCGGAGATCCCGGGTGAACACCAGCACCGCCGTCACGACGCGGTCCAGCGCGATGTGTACGGCAGCGCCACCCGCCCGACCGCGTCGGCCGCCCAACCGTCCGACCCGAGTACCGTCGCATCCGCTTCTGAGCCGACCGCGAGGCCTTCGACCAACAGCATCATGTCCGACGCGACCTCCCGCACTGCTGCGTCCACGTCCCTAGCGGCCAACTGTTGCGACCCGGCCCACCGCCCGGGCGAGGACGAGAAGGTGGTCGCGCTCGGCCTCGTCCAGCCGGACCGTCCTGGCCAGGGCTTCAAGCACGCTGTCCGACGCGCCAGATAGGTTCGCGCTCCATCCGGACGTAGTAGTCGACGGAAACGCCGGCCAGCATTGCCATCTCCTCCCGGCGCAGTCCTGTGACGCGCCGATTCCCGCCGTAGGCCGGCAGCCGGCTTGTTCGGGTGCGATGCGCGCCCGCCGCGAGCTGAGGAACTCGCGGACCTCGGCGCGGTGGTCGATCTGGCCCATACCAACACGGTAAGTCGAACCGTGACGCCCGTGGGAGGCACCGACAGTACCCCGAAACGAAGGTGCCCCCGTGCCCCCGAGAGTCGCTGGCAGAAAGCACGCGCACGCAGCACCACTGTTCAGATTGCCACACCGCGCCGACGACGCGTCTCCGATGCATCGCTACACGTCGATGAAGTCAACCCGCGCACCGTCGAGGGCCTGCCCCCATGGCGGTTGATGCGGCTGCGGAAATCGCCTCTTCGCCGGGACTTAAGGGGCCACGAGAGTGCGGTCGCGAGGTTTCTTTGGCCGGTTAGGAGGTAAGAAGTGTGGAGATGCCTGAGCGCGGTCCAGACTCAGCCTCGTCAGGGGCAGATGGGCTACCGAAGCCAGGGACACCATGGTTCAAGCACGCTCTTGGTCACACACGACCGCACTCCCGGGCGAAGCCAGGAGTGTGTCGAGAGCACGGCACTTCGTTTGCATCCACCTCGTTGAGCATCGCCTGTCGCACTTGGTGGATGATGTGCAGTTGGTGGTGAGCGAGTTAGCGGCGAACGCGGTGCGGCACGCGCGCACGCCCTTCAAGGTGATCTTGGAGAAGGCCGAAAACTCGGTGCTACTGAGCGTGCAAGACGGCTCG
>DASTNZ010000127.1:0-11495 GCA_035762665.1 Jiangellaceae bacterium
ATCAGCCATGGTCAGTCGTGTAGCCGGGCGCCGGCGAGAACCCTGTCGACCGCGTTCTTCGGGCCGAGCAGTGCCAGCCCCACCAGGTTGAGCTGGTCGGCTGGTACAGCTCGTACGGCGGCCCGATTGTCTCGGTCGTTACCGGTGTAGAACAGATCAGCCGTGAAGATCGCCATCGGTAGGTTGCGCCGAAGAGCACGGGTATGCGCGGCGGCCAGCGTCTCCTTGTCGCCGGCGAATACGAGCACCGGCTGCCGGAACATCGGCAGGTAGCGTGTGCCGTCAGCGTCCTGGTAGTCCTCGCCGATGAGGTCCGAGTCGCTTCCAGCGACACCGCTGGCCAGGAAGGCCGTGACGTTGAGCCGCTGCCAAGGCTCTAGGTCGTCTCGAAGCAGAATTGCGATCTTGGTGGAGAATCGAACGGGTTCACTCACGCATGCAATGGTGGTCGAACCAGCCACGCGCAGTCTTGTACGTTGTTGGCATGACCGGGATGCGTCGTCCCGCCGCAACCGGGCGCAACCTCGTCACTGCCTGGCGACCCGCCGTCGATGGGGTTACCGAGGTGTTTCACGCCCGATTCGTCGACCATGCCTACCCGGCGCACACCCACGATTCGTGGACTCTGCTCATCGTCGACGACGGTGTGATCAGCTACGACCTGGACCGCCACGAACACGGCGTTGTCCGATCGACAGTGACCTTGCTGCCGCCGGACGTCCCGCACGACGGGCGCCCCGCCACGCAGTACGGGTTCCGCAAGCGAGTTGTGTACTTGGACCGGTCAATGCTCGACGACGCGCTGATCGGTGCGGCCGTAGATCATCCCGGGTTGCTCGATCCGGCCCTGCGACATCGTGTCGACCAGCTGCATTGGGCGTTGGTACATCCAGCCGACGCGCTCGAGGCCGAGAGCCGGCTCGCGTTCATTTCCGAACGGCTGCGTCAGCACCTGCGACCCGAGCTGGACACCGCCCCGCCGTCGGCCGAAGGTTTGGCCGCGCAGCTGCGCGAGCTGCTCGACGCCCGGATAGTCGACGGTGTCACGCTGGCTGACGCCGCGACGGTGCTACATGCATATCCGACCCACCTGGTCCGCGCGTTCACCCGCCGGTACGGGTTGCCACCACACCGTTACCTGACGGGCCGCCGCGTGGACGTGGCGCGCCGCCTCTTGCTGGCGGGCGCGCCATTGGCCGACGTCGCCACCCAAGCCGGCTTCTACGACCAGGCACACCTGACCCGGCATTTTCGGCGCTATCTGGGCGTGAGCCCAGCCCGCTACCGGGAGAAGTAGCTTCGCACCGGCGGCATACTCCGCGTGCCTTTGCAATGCTCACCGATAGGAAGCGCTTCCCTGGAGTGAGCATTGCAAAGGGACGCGAACTAGACATAGGACTGGCTCGCCGGCAGGCGCCCGCCGAACAGAACGAGCCTCTGCCTAGAGCGGGATGTTGCCGTGCTTCTTGGGCGGCAACGCCTCGCGCTTGGTCCGCAACGCACGCAGGGCCTGGGTGATCGCCCCCCGGGTTCGGGACGGCGGAATTACCGCATCGATGTACCCCCGCTCCGCCGCTACATAGGGGTTGGCGAGGGTGTCCTCGTACTCCTGGATAAGTTCCGCCCGGCGGGCCTCCGGGTCTTCGGCTTCGGCGATGTCGCGTCGGTAGAGGATGTTGACCGCGCCCTGCGCGCCCATCACAGCGATCTGCGCCGTCGGCCAGGCCAGATTCACGTCTGCGCCGAGGTGCTTCGAGCCCATGACGTCATATGCCCCGCCGTAGGCCTTGCGGGTAATCACGGTGACGAGGGGCACGGTGGCCTCGGCGTATGCGTACAGCAGCTTTGCGCCACGCCGGATGATCCCGTTCCATTCCTGGTCGGCGCCCGGTAGGAAGCCGGGCACGTCGACGAAGGTCAGCACCGGGATGTTGAAGCAGTCACACGTCCGGACGAACCGCGCCGCCTTCTCCGACGCGTCGATGTCCAGCGTTCCCGCGAACTGCAATGGCTGGTTGGCGACGACTCCCACGGAGCGACCCTCGATCCGGCCGAAGCCGACGATGATGTTGGGCGCGAACATCGACTGCACTTCGAGGAATTCGCCGTCATCGAGCACAGCGGTCACGGCGTCGTGCATGTCGTAAGGCTGGTTGGCACTGTCGGGAACGAGGGTGTCCAGGGCCAGATCGCCGTCGGTCAGGTCGAGCACCGCGTCCGCTTCGTACGACGGCGGATCGTCCAGGTTGTTCTGCGGCAGGTAGGACAGCAGGGCGCGCACGTAGTCGATCGCGTCGCTCTCGTCCGTAGCCATGTAGTGGGCGTTGCCGGACTTGGTGTTATGGGTACGCGCGCCACCTAGGTCTTCGAACCCGACGTCCTCACCGGTGACCGTCTTGATCACGTCCGGTCCGGTGATGAACATGTGGGACGTCCCATCGACCATCACGGTGAAGTCGGTGATCGCAGGAGAGTAGACCGCGCCGCCGGCGCACGGCCCCATGATCAAAGAGATCTGCGGGACGACCCCGGAGGCGTGCGTGTTACGGCGGAAGATCTCGCCGTAAAGGCCCAGCGAGACCACGCCCTCCTGGATGCGCGCCCCACCGGAGTCGTTGATCCCGATCACCGGGCAACCGGTCTTGAGGGCGAACTCCATCACCTTGACGATCTTCTCCCCGAAAACTTGGCCGAGGCTGCCGCCGAACACGGTGAAGTCTTGCGCGAACACCGCGACCTGCCGGCCGTCCACGGTGCCGAATCCAGTGACGACTCCGTCGCCGTACGGCCGGTTCTTCTCCATGCCGAAAGCGACCGAGCGGTGGCGGGCGAGCTCGTCGAACTCGACGAAGCTGCCTTCGTCCAGGAGCATTGCTAACCGCTCCCGGGCGGTCATCTTGCCCTTGGCATGCTGCTTTTCGACAGCGCGCTCGGAGCCCGCATGCACGGCATCGTCGATACGGCGCTTGAGGTCGGCGAGCTTGCCCGCCGTGGTGTGCGGATCGAGGCCCGAGCCGGTTGTGGTCATGCGGGGCAGGTTAGACGAGCGTCCACGCGCTGGAACGACCGGACGCCCGAACCGGCCCCCTGACTACCCTGGATGGGTGCCGTCCAGTGCCACCGGGTCCCGCGAGGTCGCGCGCTTCGAGATGCCCGACACGCTGCGTGCGGACGTCCGGATGCTCGGCGACGCGCTCGGCGAGATCCTGCGCGAATACGGCGGTCAGGGCCTGCTGGATGACGTCGAACGGCTTCGTGAGCTCGCCATCGCGGCACACCACGAGGACGCCACGGTAGCCGACGACGCCGCGGTGCAAGCGGAAAAGCTCGTGGGATCCTGGGCGCTCGATCGGGCCGAGGATGTGGCTCGTGCTTTCACGGTGTACTTCCACCTGGCCAACGTCGCCGAGGAGTACCACCGGATCCGCTCGCTGCGGGCGAACGAGAAGCCGGACCGGCCGCTGGCCGGCACGGTGGCGCAGGCCGTTGAGGAGGTCGCCCGCCTGCACGGCGAGGCGCAGGCTGCCGCTCTGCTGAAGGACCTCGAGTTCCGGCCGGTGCTCACCGCGCACCCCACAGAGGCACGCCGGCGGGCCGTCGTCAACGCGATCCGGCGGATCGCCGAGTTGCTGGAGTATCGGGACGACCCCCGGTTGGCTGCGTCCGAGCAGATCGACATCAGGCGCCGGTTGCTCGAAGAAGTGGACGTGCTGTGGCGTACCGCCCAGGTGCGTCCAGACCGGCCCGGGCCGCTCGACGAGGTACGCACCGCGATGGCCGCCTTCGACCAGGTGCTGTTCACGGTAGTGCCGCAGGTGTACCGCCGGGCCGAGTCGGCGCTGACCGGCGATGCAGCGGGGACGCGGCCGCCGGCAATCCCGGCATTCGTCAAGCTCGGTTCGTGGATCGGCGGTGACAGGGACGGCAATCCGTACGTCACCAGCACGGTGACGCGCCAGGCGATGTCGATCCAGGCCGATCACGTGCTCACGGCGTTGGAAATGGCGTGCCGCCGAGTCGGCAGCGCGCTGACCGTGGGCGTGCAGAGCACGCCACCGTCGGTGGCGGTTCGCCGGCTACTCGACGACGCGGCGGCCGTCCAGCCGGAGTTGGTGGAGGACGTAACCTTGCGGTCGCCGGACGAGCCGCACCGGGCTGCGCTCCTCCTCGCCGCGGAGCGCATCGCCGCCACCCGCCGACGCGACGCCGATCTTTCCTACGTTTCGCCCGCCGAGCTGCTGGCCGACCTGCGCATCGTCCAGAACAGCCTGGCTGCGGCCGGGGCGCCGCGGCAGGCCTACGGCGAGCTGCAGAACCTGATCTGGCAGGTCGAGTCCTTCGGCTTCCACCTTGCTGAACTGGAGATCCGCCAGCACAGCAAGGTGCACGCCGCTGCGCTGGCCGAGCTCCGGGCCGGTGGCGAGTTGTCGGAGACCACCGAAGAGGTGCTCGCGACTCTGCGCGTGGTCGCCCAGCTGCAGCAACGGTTCGGCGTGGACGCGTGCCGCCGCTATGTCGTGTCGTTCACCCAGTCAGCGTCCGATATCGCCGCTGTCTACGATCTCGCCCGGCACGCCCTCGGCGATCGGGAGATCGTTCTCGATATCGTGCCGCTGTTCGAAACCGGGGAAGATCTCGAACGTTCCATTGAAACCCTCGAAGAGATCATTGCGTTGCCGGATGTCCGCCGCCGGCTGTCCGCGACGGCGCGGCGGTACGAGGTCATGCTCGGATACTCGGACTCAGCAAAGGACGTGGGACCGGTTTCAGCGACGCTCGCGCTGTACGAGGCCCAGGACCGGTTGACCACCTGGGCCGCCAAGCATGCGTTGCGGCTGACCCTTTTCCACGGCCGGGGCGGTGCCCTCGGCCGTGGCGGTGGCCCGGTGAACCGTGCCGTGCAGGCCCAGGCGCCAGGATCGGTGGCCGGGCGATTCAAGGTCACCGAACAGGGCGAAGTGGTGTTCGCCCGGTATGGCAACCCGATGATCGCTCGGCGGCACATCGAGCAGGTCGCGTCGGCGGTGCTGCTGGCCTCGACCCCGGCGGTCGAGGAGCGTGCCCGGGCGGCCGCGATCGAGTTCGCGCCGGTCGCCGCGACGATGGATGCGGCGGCCCGCGAGGCGTACCACCGGCTGGTTCGGACGGAGGGATTCTCGGCCTGGTTCACACTCGTGACGCCGCTGGAGGAGATCGGCTCGCTGCCGATCGGGTCGCGCCCGGCGCGGCGCGGCCTGACGGTCTCGTCGCTCGAGGACTTGCGAGCCATCCCGTGGGTGTTCGCCTGGGCGCAGACCCGGGTCAACCTGCCCGGCTGGTACGGCCTGGGTGCGGCGCTGGAAGCGGTAGGGGACGTTGAGCTGCTGCGCCGGGCCTACCACGCGTGGCCGCTGTTCACCGTGATGCTCGAGAATGCCGAGATGTCGCTGGCCAAGACCGATCGACGGATCGCAGGGCAGTACCTGGCACTGGGCGAGCGTCCCGAATTATCGGAGATGATCCTGGCCGAGCACGCACGGACGACGACCTGGGTGCTTACCGTCACCGACCACACGAGGCTGCTGGAAGATCGTCGCGTGCTCGGCAGGGCTGTGGCGTTGCGCAATCCATACGTAGACGCGCTCTCGTACCTGCAGGTTCGTGCACTGCGGGCGCTGCGATCGAGTGCGGAGGACGCCGGCGCGTTGCGCCAGCTGCTCCATATCACCGTGAACGGCATCGCGGCAGGCTTGCAGAACACCGGCTGACCGAACTGGCCTGTGCGTCCTCAGTGCCGGCCACCAGCGGCCTGGTGAATGAATACAGCGTGCACATCCTGGGCACTGGTGATGTGCGCAATGTAGGTGTCGGTCTCGTCGAGGGCGGACTCGAGCAACTCGGCGTCGGTGTCGTCCCCGAACGTGATGATCGTGAGCTGCACCGGCCGGGCCGGGTCGCTCTCCGCTACCAGCTCACCGGCCAGTTGCTCGATGGTGATCGAGCCGGGCCGATCTTCGTTGCGGCCATCGGTGAACACGACGACGTGGCTGGGAATCCCGTCCCGGTAAGAATCCCGACCATCCAGGTAGGCGGCCAGCGTCGTGTCGTACAGCCCCGTCCCGGTCTCTGTCGCCACCATGGCGTCGGCGGCGTCCTGCAGTGCCGCACGGTGTGCCGCGTCGAGACCTGATCGTGGGAGCAGCTCGACGTAATCCCGCGGCGGGTCGAGCTGAGCGCCGAACTGCCACAGAGCTAGTGAGGAATCGTCCGGTAGTACCTCCGCGAGGCTGAGCATGCCCTCGCGCACCAGACCGATAAGCGGAGTGTCCGACCCGGCGGGCGGCAACGCCATGGACCCCGAGACATCGATGACCAGCAGCACATCAGACGTGCGTTCTTCGGCGTACCACGTGGCGAAGACGTGATCTACTTGGTGCGCTCCCAGCACATCGAATGGTGGCGCGTCGAGGGCGGGGAACTCGGCCGCCCCCTGGTCGAGCGGCTGGCCGTCGGGGTCGCGCAGGCCTGCCACGGCCAACGCAGCGGCGGAATCCTCTCCTGTCAGTACGTCGAGCAGGCGGTCCATAGCCGCGATGGTGTCGTGGTCGGCCGTGCCGGTGGCCGTCGGCAGCCAGGTGTACCGCAGCAGGGCGGAGTGGTCGCTGCCAGCCAGTAGCGTGGCCGATCGAATTGTCGCGGCCGCCGCGCCTTCGCTCGCCAACATGGCTGGCAGTGCGTACTCGGCGACCAGCCCGACGTCGCCCTCCTTCTCCGGAAGCGCATGCTCTTTGACCGTTAGGGTCGACGGGAAAGCGGTCATGAGCGCCTCGGCAGAAGCATCCATGCCAGCGTCGATCCAGACAGCCTCACCGACCGCGCCCACGGCGATGAGACCATCCCCGGAGCCGGCCGGGTCCCGGACCACGAGCCGCATGCCAGTGTCCGTGGTCAGCAGGTTGGCGAGGTCGAGCCACCCGCCGCCCGCCTGGTTCAGCCGGGCCGCTGTGGTCTGATCCGTGACCATGTGGATCGGGCTGGTTGCAACGACCGTGCCAGCTCCCGCAGCCTCTGGATCCAGCTCAGCAGTACGGGCAACGCCGGCCCACGCCCCGTCATCGGGAATCCACACGTCGGCCCCGCTCTCGGATACCAACACCTCGGCGGCCTGCCCGTCGGCCGCCTCCACGTTGAGCCGAACACAATCGCTACCTTCGGCGAGCAGTGGTGCCAGTTGGGTAAGGACTGGCGCGAACGACGTGGCCGTCACAATTTGCAGTGTCGTGCAGACGTTCACCTCCACCGGCTCGGCGGGCTCAGCCGATTCTGTTTGGGGAGGCGGCTCCGGGTCACGAAGCAGCGCTACGGCGGTCGCGGCTATCGCGATTCCCGCAACTGCCAGCGCGGCTGCCACCACCCATATCAGTCGCTTCTTCCGCGCGCGGTGTCGTGCCATGCCCTTCCCCCAAGCGTCGACGCGTTGTTACAACGCGTTCGCCCGTTCCTACGCCTTCCGCAGCTCTTTTGGCAAGCCCCAGGGATTGCTGGCGCATCATGGATTAAGTGCTTGTGCCACCGGAAGTTCGGGGTGAGGGTGTGTCTCCAGCCCCCGACGGGGAAAGAAGGGAACCATGTCGACGGTGAGTCCCAGCCCGCAGCAGGCCGAAGAATCCGAACGCCAGCTACGCCGCACGCTGGAGTGCCTAATCGGGATCCACTTCACCGAGGGCAACGCCATCACGGTATTGCGCAACGGCGACGAGATCTTCCCGGCGATGCTCGACGCCATCGGCAAGGCAGAGCGCACGGTCGATTTCATGACCTACGTCTATTGGAAAGGCCAACCGGCCCGAGACTTCGCCCAGGCGTTATCCGATCGGGCCCGAGCTGGAGTGCGGGTCCGGCTGCTCATAGATGCAGTCGGCGGCTTCCAGATCGAGGAAGGGCTCGTCGACGCGATGGCCGATGCCGGCGTCGACGTGCAGTGGTTCCGTCGGCCGTGGATGAATTCGCCGTTCAAGCAGAACCATCGTTGCCACCGCAAGGTCTGCATCATCGACGAGCGCATCGGTTTCACCGGCGGCGTGGGGATCGCCGAGGAGTGGCGCGGCGACGCCCGTGACGAGACTGAATGGCGCGACACCCATTTTCGGGTGGAGGGTCCGGCAGTCGACGGCCTGGCGGCCGCGTTCGCTCAGGACTGGGCAGAAACCGGGCGCGCGTTGTACGACGAGCGTGACCAGTTCCCGGACCAGCCCCAGCCTGGAGAGGCCATGATCCAGGTCGTTCGTGGGTCCGCGAGCATCGGCTGGGATGACATTCACACGGTCTGGTATGTGCTGATGCGTTCGGCCCGCCGCAGCATCCAACTGCAGAGCGCCTACTTCTCGCCCGACCGCCAGTTGATGGACGCGCTTTGCACGGCTGCTGAGCGCGGCGTCGAAGTCGACATCTTGCTTCCCGGGCCGCACGCGGACAAACGGGTCACTCAGCTGGCGAGCGAGGCAATATATGCCGAACTCGTCTCATGCGGTGTGAGGGTGTGGAACTTTCAGCCATCGATGCTGCACACCAAAGTAATGATCGTGGACGGCAGCGCGGCCCTCATCGGGTCGAGCAACGTGAATCGCAGGTCACTTGATCACGACGAGGAGGTCTCCGTGGTGGTCCTCGACCAAGAGACGGTGCAGACCCTGCAGCGTCATTTCAGCGAAGATCTCGAACGCAGCCGGCTCATCGACCTCACCCGGTGGGAGAACCGCTCGATCGGCCAGCGCGTGCTCGAGACGGCGGTCGCTCCCATCCGCCGGTGGTTGTGACGCGCCGCTTGGGTTAGCTGCGCTGGTACCGGGCTCGAGCGAAACAGTAGATCCCATAGGCCGCGATCCCTACGGCGATGATCAAGAGCAGCCACGGCCCGAACGGCTGATCCTGGAGGGACTTGAGTGCCTCGTCCATGCCGCCGGCTTCGTCCGGATCGTGCTCCATTGCCGCCACCACGAAGAGCGCTCCAACCAGGATGATGGCCACACCCATGGCCGAGTAGCCAAATACGCCCATGGCCGTGATCGCCGTACCGCTGGTACCGGAATCGGCGGCGGAGTAGAGGTCATCGAGAAACTTCCGCGTAACGCCTTTGTACACGTGGTAGATGCCGACGGCGGCAATGCCTAGGCCGACGGCACCGACGATGAACCGGCCGCCGGGCCACTCCAACACAGTCGCAGTCGCGCTTTCCTGACCCTGCCCGCCGCCACCGGAGCCGATGGCGAAGCGCACTGACAAGAATGCGAATACGGCGAACAGGATCGCCTTCCCGACGTTCTTCACTGTGTCGCCGAGTTGGCGAGCGCCGCCAGGCCCACGCGAGCCGGCGATCGCCTCGATGAGCCACCACACACTCAGTGCAGCGAAACCGACGGCGCCGGCCCATAGGACCACTTTGCCGAACCCGGTCTCGGCCAATGTCGCCATCGCTCCGGATTCGTCGGCCTGGCCGTTACCGCCGAAGGCCAGCTGTATCGCCGTGACGCCCACCAGCAGGTGGACCACGCCGTAGATGACGAAGCCCACCCGGGCCAACTTCTCGAGGAAGTCGCTGTTCGCGGCCCGCTGCGCCGTCGTAGCGGCGGTCATGTTGTCCATCGCACATCCCATGCCTGGCGGCCGCCATGTTGGCAACCGCGACTTCGCCATATGTGGGTACCCGGCTGGTGCTCCAGCGAACCCGATACCGACTCGATTACCAGTTCCAAAGTTTTAGTGCTAAATTTGCATCCAAGCCGACAGCCCGCTCCGAAGAAGGGTTGAAGGTACGTCCCAGAAAGACTCCAAGGAGGAGACATGTACCGCAGCACAACCATCGCAGGGGCACTGCTTGTGCCACTTGCTCTGGCCACGGCCGGCACGGCCACGGCCGCCAACGCCGACGAGGCCACCGTGAGCGTCCTACACGGCGTCCCCGGCCTCACGGTCGACGTCTACGCCAACGGCGACGAGCTCATCCCCGACTTCGCGCCCGGCACTCTGACCGACCCGCTGGCCTTGCCGGCGGGCAGCTACGACATCGCGATCTTCCCTGACGGCGAGGGTCCAGACGGTGACCCGGCGATCGAGGCTTCCGGTGTCGAGGTTCCCGCGGGAGCGAACGCCACCATCGTCGCGCACCTGGGCGAGGACGGCGCGCCGACCGCTTCGGTGTTCGTCAACGACATGTCCGAGCTCGCGGCCGGCGATGCCCGGGTGACGGTGCGCCACACTGCCGCCGCGCCCGCCGTCGACGTGCGGGTCAATGGCACCCCGACGTTCGAAGGCCTGACCAACCCGAACGAGGCGTCCGCTGACGTCGCCGCCGGCACCATTGAGGCCGACGTCGTGCTTGCGGGTACGGAGGATGTGGCACTGGGCCCGGCAGACCTCGAGCTTGCCGAAGGCACCAACACGATCGTCTACGCCTGGGGCAGCGCTGAGGAGCAGAACCTGGAGCTGGCGGTTCAGACCATCGACGGGCTGCACGGCGCTCCGAGCGGCGTCCCCGGTGGTGAGGCCGGTCTCGTCGCCGACGACTCTTCGATGACCCCGTGGCTGTTCGGCGCGGCGCTGGCCGCAATGGCCGCCATCGGTGGTCTGTTCCTGCGCCGCCGCTCCGCGGCAGAGCAGGCCTGATCCCATGCGGGCCAGGAATGTCATCCGGTGGATCACACCGCTGATTGCAGGAGCGCTCCTGGCTCTGCTTGCCGGTTGCGCGGAGGAGGCTCGGCCCAGCGCCGAGCCTCCTCCCGCACCGTCTGCCCAGGCCGACGCCACGCCGGCTCCTCCAAGCAGCCCGGTCCCGTCTACCAGGCCGGATGAGCGCACCAGCTCAGCCGCTCCGGTCGGCCGGTCCCGCGCTACCCCACCCGCTCCGCGCCAGGTGGACGCTCCGGTGTCGGTCGAGGTGCCCGCTGTGGACATCGACGCGGACGTCGTGGCGGTGGGCGCCGCCGAGGACGGGCAGATGGAATTACCTGAAGACCCGAACGTGGTCGGCTGGTACCGATTCGGACCGGCTGCCGGAGCCGGCGCCGGCTCGGTCGTCATCGGTGGGCACGTCGATTCGCGCCGCTACGGTCTGGGCCAGCTAGCCCGATTGGCCGACGCGGAGGTGGGGGATGAGGTCGTGGTCCGTACGAACGCCGGAGCCGTCCACCAGTACACCATCGTGGACGTCCAGAGGATCCCGAAAACGGAGCTGCCCGTCGCGGACGTCTTCAGCCGGGACGGAGCAGAGCGCCTCCTTCTCATCACCTGTGCCGGGGACTTCGACGGCAGCCATTACAGCGATAACGCCATTGTCACCGCCGAACCGAAGTGAGCCGTCGATGAGCCAGTCCGTTGCCACCGCTGAGCCGATCGCTGCTGCCGATGCCGATCTAGAGCTCGCCTTCCAGTTCAGTGCGGGCGACGACCTCGCCTTGGCCCGGATGTACCAGCGATACGGGGCGCTGGTCCAGTCGGTTGCCATGCGTGCCCTGGGCGAT
>DASTNZ010000128.1:0-3269 GCA_035762665.1 Jiangellaceae bacterium
TCACCGAGTTAGAGGAACGCTACACGCCGCAGGACAACTACTGGTGGTGACAACCACCAAACGACACCGGCTCACCCATCTCGGCTACTTGTGAGCGCACTGGGCACGACGCGACAGGCGGCGGTAAGACGCGGTTCCATAGAGGTCGCGCAGCGGCGGCTAACCGACCAGACGGACCATTTCAGCGCTGGACTCCTCGATGCCCCGGCGCAGCACGTCTACGTCGGGCGCGGCTTCGCGGTCGGCAGTGATGCCGTAGTTGACCTTCCCGTTGTACGACACGACGCCGATGGTGATCCGCAGGTCGGCGCCGAGCGGGATGAACGGAAAGGCGCCGGTTACCTTGCGCGCCAGCAGGTACATCGGCAGCTGAGGACCCGGCACATTCGATGTCACTGTGCTGAACGACCGCTGCGGGAGTCGTGCGGCAAGGTCCGCAGCGACCGCGAAGATCGTTCCCGGAACAACCTCGGCGGCATCCAGCAGACCTTCCACCGCAATGGCCATGCCACCTGACTTGAGGTTGTGTAGATGTCTGGTGACCGCCGCCAGGCGCTCCCGAGGGTCGGCGATCCCGACCGGGAGATCGGCCAGGAGGGCGGACAACTCGTTGCCCGGTTGCCCGCGCTGATCAGGGGCACGGGTAGAAACGGGTACCAATGCACGGATGCTGCGGCCGTCGACCGGCTCGCCGCGGGAGATCAGGTATCGGCGGAACCCCCCGGCCACCGCGGCCACGACGACATCGTTGACCGTGCCGCCAACCGCGTTCTTGACCATCTTGATGTCGGCGAGGTCCGCCGTCGCCCACTCCCATCTTCGTCCCGCCCCGATCGGACCGTTCAGCACATCCTCGAAGTGCACAGCTTTTGCACCCGCATGTACCAGCCCGTATAGCGTCGCAGCCGTTCGTCGCAGGGCACGGGCAGGCGAATGCACCGCGGCGACCACAGCGCGACCCATCACCAGGGCGGTGCGCACGGTGTCCGCCAGTGCTGCCCCCACCAGCTGAGCGGAGGACGGTTGGCTGGTCGGCGACCAAGGCCGCGCGGTCGGGGATTCGACGTCCGGTTCGGGACTGAGCAGAAGGCTCGTGATGTCGGCACCGGAGATTCCATCGACCATCGCGTGGTGCGACTTGTTGATGAGGGCCCAGCGGCCGTCGGCAAGACCCTCGACGAACCACGTTTCCCACGGGGGCCGCGTGAGGTCCAGCGGTCGCGACATCAGTCGGGATGCCAGCGACTTGAGTGCGTCGTCTGTCCCCGGTGGCGGCAGCCTTGTTCGCCGCAGATGCCGGCGGATGTCGAACTCGACATCGTCAACCCACACGGGGCGTCCCAACTGGAGGGGAACCTGTTGAACCCGCTGCCGGTAGCGCGGTACACGGTCGAACAGGGCCTCGAATGCGGCGCACAACTCGCCTAACGCGGGAGCCGGACCTTCGAAGATCAATGCCGACCCGATGTGGAGGTGATTGTTGCCGCGCTCCAGATGCAGGAACGACGCATCGAGGGGACTGAGCCGGTCCATCAACTCACCATCTCACATCGCCGGTGATGATGCTGAAATCATCTCTGTCGCCCGCCAGGAACGCTCCGCTACACCCGAACTCCGACGGGCGTTGATCCGGCGAAGCTACGGAGCGGGGTCATTAGCGCCGCGGGCTAGGCGCAGGTCATTCCCTTGAGAGCAGGTCGGCCAGTTGCCTCGCGTTCGTCTGCGCGTAATCCCGATACCTCACTGCGACGATCAGCAGGAGACAAGGGCTCGGGACGGTCGCGCAGGTACCATCTGCCACCTGCCGACGGATCCGGAATCGGAGCACGGTCGACGGGAGGAACCTGACCTGCTTCGGAAAGCGCAGCGCCCGGTAGGGCCCTTCGCCTCTCCCGACGCGTCCGGCCGCGCGCGAGAATGAGGAGTCAGGAACTCCCACACGTCATTTTCAGGTGAGGAGGGCCAGCAATGACCGACGTGAGCCTCAGCTTCGAGGTCATCATCGACGCCCCCGTCCACACCGTCTTCGAGCACTGCCTCGATCCCCGCAGCGTCTACGCCGACGACCCCGTGTACCGGGTGTCGGAGGCCACCGTAGTCCCTGAGGGCGTCGGCACCAGAGCGCATGTCGCGACCAAAGGCGTCTTCAGCGAGGACGTCACGCTCGACTACGTCGACCTCACCCCCGACCAGCGGATCGTCTTCGAGGGCCGTCCGAGGATGACCGTCGCCGGGTCGGAGCGGTTCTCGATCTCGGGCTCCCTCCACACCTTCACCTGGACCTTCGCCCCCGAGTCCGGCGGGACACGCTTACGCCTGGACGTCGTCGAGCACGACGCCCCGCGATGGGAGCGCGCCCTCGATCTCCTGACGGTGAAGGCCGGGACGAAGATGTTCCGGAAGCAGATCCAGGGCCGCCTGGACCGCATCAAGGCCGCGACGGAGAGACGGGCCGCTTCGGCTTACTGACACTGAACCCGAATACCCATGCGCCTTACGCTGTTCAGGTCAGTTCAGGATCCTCGGCCCAGGGCTGCTCGTGGTCGCTCATCCTCAACCACGCTTGCATGCCTTCCAGGGGCGGGCGACGGGGCCGCCCCACGCCGTGGTCTGAGGCCACCTTGTGAGGGCTCACCCCTGCTGCCGTACGACGATCGGCGGCCGCACGACCTCGTTCCTCGGATTGAGCGCGTCATCACGTGCAGTGATCCGTCGGGCAGGAGGCCCGAGATGGGGGTCAGTCGCGCTTCTGCTCCATCGATCTCGACGAGCAGCAGGTGCGCCTGCGCAGCCCACGCGGTGGTGTGCGCCTCCTCGAACCACTTGGGCGTCTCCTCGCGGAGCTGGCCGGCAGCCCCCGAGACCACGAACGTGCGGCCGTCCACCTCCGAGACCTGGAAGTTGTGCTCGTGCCCGGCCAGCGCGAGCCTGACACCGCCGCGCTCGTAGAGCGGCAGCAGCGTCTCGAGCATCTCCGCATCGTTGTCGTGCGACGGTCCGGCGCAATAGACCGGATGGTGGGAGAAGGGGATCCGCCAGGTGGGGTCGGCCTCGGCCAGCGCCTCCTCCAGCCACTGCTTGTGGTCGGGCGCCTGGAAGAACCGGTGATAGTCGGGGTTGTCGCTGTCCTCGGAGGTGTCGACGCAGATCAGCTCGAGGCCGCTGCCATAGCGGAACCGGTAGAACAGCCCCGGCCCCAGCGATGCCCGGTCCTGCCGCTGCTTGGCGAAGCGCTCGCTGACGTGGAAGTTGTCCTCCATCTGCGCGCG
>DASTNZ010000129.1:0-3056 GCA_035762665.1 Jiangellaceae bacterium
GCGCGAGCATGCCTCGTTCGATGAGTTCGTCCGGCTGGCGAGCGTCCCGGGCACCGGGGTGCGGATCAGCACCGGCCGGTTCGCGGCCAGAGTGGGCGGCCCGGACGCGCCGGCGATCCACCGGCCGACCGATGTGGTGCCGCTGGGGCCGGCCGAGTTGCCGGCACCGTTCACCTCGGGCTTTCGGACCAGCGTGCCGTGCGTCGATATGCCTCGGTACCTGAACTATCTCAGGCTTCGGCTCACCGACGCCGGCGGCGCGATCGAGATTCGCCGACTGAGCAGCCTGGCAGAGGCAGCGTCGTTGGCGCCGCTGGTCGCCAACTGCCCGGGTGTGGGCGCTCGCGCGCTCGTCCCCGACCCGTCGGTCCGTCCGGTCCGCGGCCAGCACGTGATCGTGGACAATCCCGGACTCGACACGTTCTTCATCGAGGCGCCGCTCGGACCGAGCTGGACGTCGTACTTCCCCCACGGCGGGCATGTCGTGCTGGGCGGGATCGCCGTGCAGGACGACTGGAATCTCGAACCCGACCCGGACATCGCCGATCAGATCCTGGCCCGCTGCGTAGCCGCCGAACCGCAGCTGGCCGGTGCGCGGGTCATCGGTCACCGAGTCGGACTGCGCCCGGCCCGACCCAAGATCCGGTTAGAGGTGCAGAACCTGGCAGGGACGCGCATCGTCCACGACTACGGCCACGGCCGCAACGGAGTGGCGCTGTCCTGGGGATACGCCCGCGAGGCTTCCGCCCTGCTGACCGGAACGGCCCCGTGACCCGGCCGCATCGGCATCCGGGGTTTGCGTGCAGCGTGCGTTCGGCCGCGGCGCGGCCATCGGCACACTCACATGACCCGAGTCGGGTCCCAGCAACGTCCGATCAGCCGCCGAGCGCGCGGTCGTGCGGGCTGGTCGGGGGCAGCGTGAGCAGCATGTCGGCTTCTGTGCAGAAGGCCTAGCAACGGAGACGTGGACCCGGATTCGCGGATGGGCTGCGTGGGATCGATGGGCTCAGGGAAGCGCACCGCGTGTCGTCCGGTTGGCAGCGTCCAGCAGAGCGCGCGCGAGCGCTGCCGGGTTGGTCAGCTGCGGCCAGTGCCCGGTCGGCAAGTCGATGTAGTCGACGTGCCGGATTTGTTTGAGTTCGCCGAGCCCGGCCTCGTCCTCCTCTAGCCAGGCACGGACATCGGCCGGGCTGAACTCCGGGCACAGCACCGTGACAGGCACCTCGAAGCGGCGTTCGTCGGTCAGCCGCAGCGGCTCGGTCAGCACACGCTGCGGAAACGGGATCGCCTCCTCCCGAAACCGCGATCGTGCGGCCTCGTCGAGATCACCGATCTCGGCTTCGTCGAAGTCCGACCAGTTCAGCAACGGGATCTCACCATTCTCGGCGGGGAAGTCCGCGCCCAGCGGCTCGCCGTCGCGGCCGGGGAAGCCGCCGATGTAGACGGCGAGGGCGACGCGGTCGGCGCGCGCGTCAACGGCGGCATGGACCAAGCTGGCAGCGACCGAATGCCCCACCAGGATGACCGGGTCAGCGGCGCCATCCACCGCTGCCACCACGGCGTCGACGTGATCGGCCAACGAGATGCCCGATCGGTCATCGGATTGAGATGCCATTCCGGGCAGGGTCAGCGGGTCCCCGCGGTGGCCGTCCTGTTCGAGCAACCGAACGACTTGGCTCCACGACGTTCCGTTGAGCCACAGACCGGGCACCAGTATGAAATCCGACACAACGACCTCCTCACTCCACGATCCGCAGCCTGCCAGACAACTCCAAGGCACAGGAGTACCAGGCAGGCTCAATCGCGTTGGGACGAGGACCATCCACTCATGGCTCCCGTTACCTTCTTTGGGCCCTCAGATCGAGGGTGCAGGCCAGCGATTCCGGCATGACTGTTGGCTCCTGTTGTTGATGATCGTAGAGGTGCTGTCACCGGGGTCGCAGGATGGGTGTGACCGCTGATAGGGACATGGCCCGATGACTGGATGCCTTCTCGTAACGTGGCTGCCGGCGCGTTCGTCCGAGGCTGGTCTGCTGGTGAGGAGAGAAGGGATCTGAGTTGTCGAACACGAGCGCGGCCGCTGAGCCAGGCAGTGGTGATTTCGAGGTGTTCTGCGGTATCGATGTGGCCCGCGAGATCCACCACGCAGTCGCTTTGGACGATCGGGGGCAGCGACTGATCGATCGTCCGTTGCCGAACGCCGAGGCGGATCTGGTCGGACTGTTCGAGGACCTTGAGGCGCACGGGCGGGTGCTGGTGGTCGTGGACCAGCTCGCCTCGATCGGGGCGTTGGCGATCGCTGTGGCGCGTTCGCGTGGGATCGCGGTGGCGTATCTGCCCGGGCTGGCGATGAGGCGGATCGCGGACTTGTATCCGGGGGAGACGAAGACCGACGCCCGCGACGCGCACGTCATCGCCGATGCCGCGCGCACACTGCCGCACGCGCTTCGCCGGGTCGGGCCGGACGAGCAGACCACCGTCGAGCTCAGTGTGCTGGCCGGCTACGACGCCGACCTGGCCGCAGAATCCACCCGGCTGACAAACCGCCTGCACGATGCGCTCTTGCACGTCCACCCAGCCCTGGAACGCCTGCTGGGCCGGCATTTCCGGCGCCGCGGCGTGCTGGGCCTGTTGGCCGCGACCGGCACGCCGAGCTCGATTGCCGGGCTCGGCGAGCCCGGCATCAGGGCGCTGGTCGCGGCGGGTTCACCACGCATGGCCCGCACGCTGCCGGGCCAGATCCTGTCCGCGCTGGCTGAGCAGAGCGTGACGATCCCGGCCACCGAGCAGTACGGCCGGGTGATCCGTGGACTGGCCCGCCAGTTGCTGACCGTGCTGGATCAACGCGACACCCTGCGCGCCGAACTGGACGATCTGCTGGCCACTCACCCGTTGGCCGAGATCCTCACCTCGATGCCCGGGGTTGGTGCGCGCACCGCGATTGAGCTGCTGCGCACCGTCGGTGACGGGTCCACGTTCGCCAGCGCAGCCCACATCGCCTCCTACGCCGGTCTGGCTCCGGCGACCCGACAGTCCGGACGCTCGATCAAGGGCGA
>DASTNZ010000130.1:0-62365 GCA_035762665.1 Jiangellaceae bacterium
TGACATCGCCGCCGACCTTGACCATCCGGAGCGGGTGGCCGGAATGCACTTCTTCAACCCGGCTCCCCTCCTTCCGCTGGTCGAGGTGGTTCGGGGCGAGGCCACCAGCCAGGCCGTCGCTGACGTGCTGTCCGATACGGCGGCGGCCTGGGGCAAGCAACCGGTCCAGTGCACGTCGACGCCGGGCTTCATCGTCAACCGCGTGGCCCGTCCCTACTACGCCGAGGCCTTCCGGCTGCTGAGTGAAAAAGTGATCGACCCACCCACACTCGATGCCGTCATGCGGGAAGCCGGCGGCTTCCGGATGGGTCCGTGCGAGCTCACCGATCTGATCGGGCAGGACGTCAATGCGGCGGTCACGCGGAGCGTGTGGGAGGCATTCAACCGTGATCCGCGGTTCGAACCGTCCGAGTTGCAGGACGCGATGGTCGCCGCCGGCCGACTGGGCCAGAAGTCCGGCGGCGGCTTCTACGAAGGCACCAGCAAACCCCAGCCGGCGACCGCCGGGCCGTGCCCAAAGCCAGAAACCGTGACTGCCAACGGAGGCGGGGGGCCACTGGAGGCGCTGCTCGAGCGACTCGAGCGATCGAACGTGCGGGTCCGCCGCTCCCGAGACATCGGCCCGATCCGGATCAAGCCGGCTGCGCACGTGGTGATGCAACTTACAAACGGCCGCACCGCCGCCCAGATCACTGCCGAGACCGGAGAAACCACGCTTCTCGTCGACCTCGCCCTCGACTTTGGCACGGCTCGCCGGATTGCCATTGCGGCACCTCCGAACGCACCCGCATCGGCGGTCGAAATCGCGGCGGGCTGCATGCAGGCGGCAGGCGCCGACGTCACGTTGCTGGCCGATACCCCCGGCCTGGTCGTAGCGCGAACGGTCGCCATGCTTGCGGCTTTCGGCTCCGACGCTGTCGAGGCGGGAGTAGCAAGTACGCAGGACGTCGACACCGCGATGCGGCTCGGTGTGAACTACCCGCGCGGCCCCGTCGAGTGGGGCAACGAACTCGGGTGGGAGTGGGTGGTCGGCGTGCTCGAAGCGCTGAGCGAACTGGACACGCTGCGATATCGCGTGCCTGATCACCTCCGCCAAGACGCTCCCGAAGCCGCCACCAATGGGTGACGACACCGAGCCGTCGCCGCAGGAGTTGGCCGAACAGTCAGCGGCAGCAATGTGGGCTCAAGATGCAGCATCCAAGGCTATGGACATGACGTTGGACACTGTCCGTCCGGGATACGCCCGGCTGACCATGCGCGTGCGGGACGACATGGTCAACGGCCACCGGATCTGTCATGGCGGGTTCGTTTTCGCGCTCGCGGATTCGGCGTTCGCGTTCGCCTGCAACTCCTATGGCCGGGCAACGGTCGCGCAGGACTGCGACATCGTCTTTGTCGTACCCGCTCGACTCGGCGACGTGTTGACCGCGGAGGCGGCGGAGCGGCATCGGTACGGACGGAATGGGATCTACGACGTAACCGTCCGCCGCGACGGCGAAGTCGTCGCCGAATTCAGGGGACGTTCCCGCGAGTTACGTGATCCTGGGTGATCATGGATCTCCAAGGGCTGACTGCGGACGCGAATTCGGCATAGCGCCCCGCCATCGAGCGGATTCGGGCCGGATTCGAGTGTGCAGAGGGCGAGTTAGGCTGGTTCGGTGATGAGCGAGGCATACCTGGTCGACGGTGTACGTACGGCAATTGGTCGGTACGGCGGCACGCTAGCGGCGGTTCGTCCCGACGATCTGGCCGCGCACGTGCTGGGCGCGCTACTCGCCCGGCACGGCGGCGTCGACCCAGTAGCCATCGACGAGGTCGTGCTTGGGTGCGCTAACCAGGCGGGTGAAGACAATCGCAACGTCGCCAGGATGGCCGTGCTGCTGGCCGGCCTGCCCGATACCGTGCCGGCCGTCACCGTCAACCGGTTGTGCGGTTCGGGAATGGACGCGCTGGCCTACGCGGCGCGCACCATCCGTTCCGGCGAGGCTGATGTCGTCATCGCTGGCGGGGTCGAATCGATGTCGCGGGCGCCGCTGATAATGCCGAAGGCCGAGGCTGCGTACGACCGCAGTCAGGCGCGGATTTACGACAGCACGCTGGGCTGGCGGTTCGTCAACGCTGCTTTGGAGGCGCAATACGGCACCGACTCGATGGCCGAGACGGCAGAGAACGTCGCCAGCGATTACGGCGTGAGCCGGGCCGACCAGGATGCGTTCGCGCTGCGCAGCCAGGAGCGGGCCGCCAAGGCGATCGTGTCAGGACGGCTGGCTGCTGAGATCGTGCCGATTACCGTGCCGCAACGGCGGGGGCAGCCGGCGATCGTCGACACCGACGAGCATCCCCGAGAGACGTCGCTGGCCAAGCTGGCCGCCCTGCGCCCAGTCGTCCGGGACGGCGGGACGGTCACCGCCGGGAACGCGTCCGGCATCAACGACGGAGCAGCCGCCTTGCTGGTCATGAGCGAGTCGGCGGTCGAGCGGTCCGGCGCCACGCCGTTGGCCCGAATCGCGGGCGTGGCGACCGCCGGAGTCGCTCCGAGGGTGATGGGCGTCGGGCCAGTGCCTGCGACCCGCAAGTTGCTCGGCCGCTTCGGACTGGACGTTGGCGACACGGAAGCGATCGGCGTCGTCGAGCTCAACGAGGCCTTCGCCGCGCAGTCGCTGGCCTGCCTGCGGGAGCTTGGCCTCGCCGACGACGCCGAGCACGTCAACCCCAACGGCGGAGCGATCGCGCTCGGCCACCCATTGGGCATGAGCGGCGCCCGGATCGCACTCACCGCCGCGCTTGAGATGCGCCAGCGCGACGTCCGGCGCGCGTTGGCGACCATGTGCATCGGGGTGGGGCAGGGCATCGCCACGTTGCTGGAACGTCCCTGAGCGCCTGGCCACGCGCATAGACTCTGAGCTGCGGGGTACGTGCGCGCATGACAGCAGAACGGGCCGCAGAGTCGCATCGAACGGACGAGGTGGACCGGCCGCAGGAAGAGCCGGCCCGCCCGAGCCGGTTCGCGACGCTGAAGCGGGCCTGGACCGCCGCGAAGGAAGACCGGTTGCCTCTGATCGCTGCAGGCGTGGCATTTTATGCGTTCTTGTCGATCATTCCCGCACTCATCGCCGCAGTGTTGATCTACGGGCTGGTCAGCGACCCGGCGCAGGTCACAGAACAGGTCGATACGTACGCGTCGGCTCTGCCCACGAGCGCCCAGGAGCTGTTGACCGAGCAGATGACGACACTGGCGGAGGCGCCACGCCGGTCACTCAGCATCGGCCTGGTGATCGCGATCGTCCTCGCCTTCTGGTCGGCCTCCAACGGCACGGCGAACATGATCATGGCCGTCAATCACGCCTACGGAGGCGAGCAGGACCGAGGATTCGTCAAGCGCAGAGCGATGGCGTTGCTCTTTACGGTCGGCGCCATCGTGTTCGTGGTCGTGGCGGTCGCCCTGGTGGCGGCGGTGCCGCCCATTCTCGATGCGCTGGACCTGCCGGGCTGGGCCAACATCGTGGTTCAGATCGCGCGGTGGATCTTCCTACTGCTAGCGGTATTAACGGCTCTGAGTGTGCTCTACCGCTGGGCGCCTGAGCATGGTTCGGGGCGCTGGCAATGGCTGTCGTTCGGCGCAATCGTGGCGACGCTCATTTGGGCCGTCGTATCGGTCGGCTTCTCGATATATGTCGACTACTTCGGCAACTACGCCCAGACATACGGCTCGCTCGCCGGCGTAGCCGTCCTGTTGCTGTGGTTGTGGCTGAGCGCCTACGCGGCGCTGTTCGGTGCCGAGATCAATGCGGAGACCCTGCAGCATAGTGAGCCTGAGCGCCACCGTGAGAACGCCGACGCCCCCGCGGAATGATCGCGGCGGGTTTCTGAGTCAGCATCCTTACCCGCAAGGGCGGGAGCAATTTCCTCTCCCTTTGCAGTGCACACCATGAGGAAGCGGGCCATCAGCGCGGGCTGGCGGCGCCGATACCCCCGGAACGACTGCTTCCCATAGGTGTGCATTGCAAAGCCGCCGGAACAACTACCGTCAGCACCCGGAGACCTCGCCACCGCACCCGCCCGCGGCGGTTCAGCTGGCCAGATTGCGGGGTGCGGTCTAGCCCCAGACCAGCGCGTGGGCAGGGTCCTCCAGCAATGCCGCCACATCGGCCAGGAACTTCGAGCCCTGCTCGCCGTCCACCAGGCGGTGGTCAAACGACAGGCCGAGCGTAGTGACCCACCGCGGCCTGACGCTGCCCTTGTGCACCCACGGCTGCTGCTTGATCGCACCGAACGCCATAATCGCCGACTCCCCCGGTGGCAGAATCGGCGTCCCCGTGTCGACACCGAACACGCCGACGTTGGTGATCGACATCGTCCCGCCCATCATGTCTCCAGGTGGCGTCTTGCCCTCGCGCGCAGTGGCAGCGAGTTCGTTGATTGCCACGGCGAGTTCACGCAGCGACAGGCGGTCGGCGTCCTTGATGTTCGGGACGACCAATCCCCGCGGAGTGGCCGCCGCGATACCAAGGTTGACGTACCGCTGCATGACGATCTCGCCGGCCTGCTCGTCCCATCGGGCGTTGACGTCGGGGGTCCGGCGAGCGGCGATGCACATCGCCCGGGCCAGCACGGCCAGCGGTGACAACTTGAAGTCACGGAACTCCCGCGACTCGCGGAGGCGTTCGATCAACCGCATCGTCCTCGTGACGTCCACCGTGATGAACTCCGTCACGTGCGGCGCGGTGAACGCCGAACGCGCGACGTTCTCCGCCGTCACCTTGCGTACCGACCGAATCGGGATGCGCTCTTCCCGCGGCAGCCCTTCCCAACCGTCACCGGTTTGGGTCGGCCGGGCCGGAGCAACCGGCACAGCACTGGACGCGGCGGCCTGGACGTCGTCCCGCGTGATCGTCCCGCCTCGGCCCGACGGCGTAACGGCGCGGAGGTCCACCCCTAGGTCCTTGGCCAGCTTGCGGACGGGCGGCTTGGCGAGCACCCGCACGTTCTCCGGGACAGCCGCCGGCGCGGCCTGGGTCGCCTCAGCCGGCACCGGTTGGACAACTTCGGCCGGTCGCGGCTCGGACGCGATAACAGCCGAAACCGCCGCCTCAGCACCGCCCTTGCGAGCGCGGCGCTTTGCCGACGTCGACCGTGGGCCGTATCCCACGAGTACGGCTTGCCGCTCCTCCGCGGATTCCTCGGCCGGCGTTTCGCCGTGCTCTGCCGGCTCCGGCACCAGGTCCTCACCGCCGCCACCGGTTTCAGCCGGGGCGGTTCCAGTGCCGACCGAAATGATGGGGGTGCCGACAGGGACGGTCGCACCCTCCTCCACCAGGAGGTTCTCGACCACGCCGGCGTATGGCGATGGCAACTCGACCAGCGATTTGGCCGTTTCGATCTCGACGATGACATCGTTGACCTTGATCGTGTCGCCTGGCTTGACCTTCCAGGACACGATTTCAGCCTCGGTCAGACCCTCCCCAACGTCAGGGAGCTTGAACACCTGGCTCATGCTCTCCCTCCCTCAGTACGCCAGGATGCGGTCGACAGAGTCGAGCACCCGGTCCAGGTCCGGGAGGTACTCCTCCTCGACTCGGGCAGGTGGGTACGGAGTGTCGTAGCCGGTGACCCGCGTGACCGGCGCTTCGAGCGAATAGAAGCACTCTTCGGTGATGCTCGCCGCGAGCTCGGCCCCGATCCCGAGCGTCCGCTGGGCCTCGTGCACAACTACGCAGCGGCCCGTCTTGCGGACCGACTCGTGGACCGTGGTCAGATCGAGCGGCGACAACGAGCGCAGATCGATCACCTCTAGCGACCGGCCTTCGTCACTAGCCGCGGAGGCGGCGTCCAGGCACGTCTTGACCATCGGACCGTAAGTAAGGACCGTCACGTCGCTACCAGGCCGCACGACTCGCGCCCGGTCAAGCGGCAGTTCGGGCGAGCCGTCGGTGTTGACCTCGGCCTTGTCCCAGTACCGCCGCTTCGGCTCGAAGAAGAGCACCGGATCATCCAGTTCGATCGCCTGCTGGATCATCCAGAACGCGTCGACCGAATTGGAGACGGAGACCACCTTCAACCCGGGTGTGTGGGCGAAGTAACCCTCCGGGCTCTCGCTGTGATGCTCGACGGCGCCAATGCCTCCCCCGAACGGAATACGGATCACGATCGGCACCCGCAACCGGCCTCCGGAGCGGAAGTGCATCTTGGCTACCTGGGACACGATCTGGTCGTAGGCCGGAAACACGAAGCCGTCGAACTGGATCTCGCACACCGGCCGGTACCCGCGCAGTGCCAGGCCGACGGCAGTGCCGATGATGCCGGACTCGGCCAGCGGGGTGTCGATCACCCGGTCCTCGCCGAAGTCCTTCTGCAAGCCGTCCGTGACGCGGAAGACCCCGCCGAGCTTGCCCACGTCCTCGCCCATGACCAGGACCTTGTCATTCGCTTCCATTGCCCGCCGTAGCCCGGCGTTAATTGCCTTCCCGAGAGGCATCGTGGTGGTCATCGCGCCTCCTCATCGACGAACGACTCCAGATAAGCGGCCATGCCGTCGCGCTGTCCAACGAGCGCCGGCGTCGGCTCGACGAAGACATGATCGAAAATGGACGTCGGAACAGGATCCGGCATCTCGCGGCAGGCCGTCCGCAAATGCTCAGCGAGCGATTCGGCCTCGGCGTCGATCGAGGCGAAGAAATCCTGATCG
Organism: Jiangellaceae bacterium; assembly: GCA_035762665.1. Lineage (GTDB taxonomy): Bacteria > Actinomycetota > Actinomycetes > Jiangellales > Jiangellaceae > JASLBX01. The sequence continues at coordinate 6,686 of DASTNZ010000130.1, forward strand.
GCACCACCCGACCGGGTCAGGTAGGCCTTCACCCTCTCGATCGGGTCCTTTAGCTTCCAGTGCTCGAGTTCGGATGCCGACCGGTAGCGGGTCGGGTCGTCGGTCGTGGTGTGTGCGCCCATCCGGTAAGTGAAGGCCTCGATCATCGTCGGGCCTTCGCCGTCCCTGGCGCGCTGTAGCGCCTGCCGAGTCACCGCCAGGCAGGCCAGCACGTCGTTGCCGTCGACGCGAATGCCGGGGAAGCCGAAGCCTGCGGCCCGCTTGTACAGCGGAACCCGGCTTTGCCGCTCGAGCGGTTCGGAGATCGCCCACTGGTTGTTCTGGCAGAAGAACACGACAGGCGCGTTGAACACACCCGCCCAGATGAACGACTCATTGACGTCCCCCTGGCTGCTGGCGCCGTCACCGAAGTAGGCGATCACCGCGGTGTCGCGGTCCGGGTCCCCGGTGCCGACCGCCCCATCACGCTGCACTCCCATGGCGTAGCCGGTGGCGTGCAGGGTCTGGGCGCCGACGACGATCGTGTAGAGGTGGAAGTTGTTGTCCCGGGGATCCCAGCTGCCCTGGTCTACGCCGCGGAACAAACCAAGCAACAAAGCCGGATCGACGCCACGGCACCAGGCGACGCTGTGCTCGCGGTAAGTGGGAAAGACGTGATCCTGCGGACGCAAGGCTCGTGCCGAGCCGACCTGAGCTCCCTCCTGGCCCAGCAGCGAAGCCCACAGACCCAACTCGCCGTGCCGCTGGAGAGCGACGGCCTCGGTGTCGACCCGACGCGAGAGGACCAGGTCACGGTAGAAGCCCGTGATGTCCTCGTCGGTAACGTCAGCGATCAAAGGGTCGTACTCCTCGCTGGCCACGCGCTCGCCTTCCGGAGTGAGCAGCTGAACCAGCGGGTAGTCGCCTTCGGGGGGCGGTCCGGCCGCCGTCCCGGGTGTTTCGACGGTCATCGCTCTCCTTCACGTCGTGCGGCCTTGCGGGGTCTCCGCTCCTTGGCCGTCGTGCCGCGGCTAGTACTCAACACCGGCGCACTACGGGTGGGTGACCGGATTGAGCATCGGCGGCCGGCGTGCCGACCGCTCCAGGTTGTTGACGTTCACGGTACAGAGTATGGCCGCGCTCATGCCGCCAGGTCCGGGTACAAACCGGTCACTTCAGGCTTGGCCGGTACACACAAGTACCAGGCCGTCCACGTACCGGCGCCGCGCCCGCGCGCCACGATCCAAGGGTCATCATGGGTGCTTAGCAGCCGTCCGTTGAGTGGTATGCGCCGGCTGGTTAGGGTGGCGCACCGTGGGTGACTTCAGCGACGCGACCTCCGTACGTCATATCGAGCCCGGCAACTACGCCGCCGACATCGATGGACGCTGGTCGGTCGGCCAGGTGCCCAACGGCGGCTACCTGCTGGCCCTCGTTATGCGCGCGGTGCTCGCCGAGTCGAGCCAGCCGCATCCGGTGGCGACCAGCGCCCATTTCCTGATGCCGCCGAAGGCCGGTCCGGCCGCCATCCAGGTCGAGACCCTGCGCGTTGGTCGCACGACCGGCACACTCCACGCCACGTTGATCCAGGATGACACACCCCTGATGCACGTGACCGCCACTACTGGCGAGCTGGATCCCCGGTCGGTCCCTGAGTGGAGTGGGCCCAATCAAGAGCCGGTCGCGGAACTGGATGACTGCGTGCACGCTCGTGTCGACTTGCCCGACGGCACTCACGTGGGCCTGCTCGAGCATGTCGACCTTCGACTCGATCCGCAGACTCTCGGCTGGTTTTCCGGGCGTCCGGCTGGTTCGCTCGCAATGCGCGGCCACCTGCGCCTGATGGACGGCACCCAGCCCGACCCACTCGTGTTAGCCCTAGCCGTCGACGCGCTGCCGCCTACGGTCTTCGGCCTGGGCCGGCTCGGCTGGGCTCCCACCGTTCAACTGTCACTGCTGACCAGGGCCCTGCCCGCCGCCGGCTGGCTGACGGTCTACCTGCGCGGTCGGTTGCTCAGGGACGAATGGTTCGACGAGGAGGCCGAGGTCTACGACGCGAACGGCGATCTGGTCGCACAGTCCCAGCAGCTAGCTCGCGTCCGCGTCGCCTAGCTGCTGGGCCGGGCCTATGGCGGCGGGCAGCCGAACATGCCCTTCACCGTCAAGCTGGATGGCGGCATGTCGCTGCTCAACGGCCGAAATCCGCTGTCCCTTTCGCATCCCGGCACCGCACAATAGGTGGTGACGTCAGTATCCAATTGATGGGACGGTAATGGCAGAGCGCCTTCGGACGACCAGCGCCGCAGTGTGGATCGCCCTCGTCACGGTCTACATCATCTGGGGTTCGACCTACCTGGCCATCCGGGTGGTTGTCGACTCGGGGATCCCGCCGATCCTCGGGATGGGGGTCAGATTCCTAGTCGCCTCGGTGATCATGATGGGGATCCTCGCAGCCCGCGACGGTCTCTCGTCACTCAAGATCAGCTGGACCGAACTTCGCGGCGCTGCGATCATGGGGTTGCTGCTTCTCGCAGGTGGCAACGGCATCGTGGCGATCGCCGAGCAGACGGTTCCCAGCGGCCTGACGGCCTTGATCATCGGTGCCGTTCCGCTGTGGTTCGTGTTGCTGCGCTTTAGCGGCGGTGACCGGCCACGAGCACTCACCTGGCTCGGCGTGCTCGTCGGCTTCGCCGGGATTGCCGCGATCAGCTTGCCCAAAGGGGGCATCGACGGCGTCCAGACGTGGGGAGTCGTGCTCCTACTGGTCGCCACGATCTCGTGGGCCACCGGTTCGTATCTGTCGCCGCGCCTGAACCTACCCCGCCGGACCATGGTCGCTGTGAGCTACGAGATGCTGGCCGGCGGCGTCATCATGACAGCCGGTTCGGTCCTGTTCAGCGATACCAGGACGTTCAACGCCGCTGACGTCTCTGCCGACGGTTGGATTGCCCTCGGGTATTTGGTGGTGTTCGGCTCGCTGCTCGGCTTCACTGCGTACGCGTACGCGCTCGCCAACGCTCCACTGTCGCTCGTCGGGACGTATGCCTACGTCAATCCAGTCGTGGCTGTGATCCTCGGCTGGGCCATCCTCGCGGAGCCGATCACCGCCGTGGTGGTTGGAGGCGGTGCACTCGTCGTACTGGGAGTCGCTTTGGTAGTCAGCGCAGAGCGGCCGCGGTTGGCCGAGCCTGAACCCGAAGCACAGCCTGAACCCGAACGTGTCCACTCGTGAGCGGGCGGGCCCCCAGGGCCGGTACATGCGCTCCCCTGCGGTGCAGGTACCAGCCCCAGGGGACGTGACTCTCGTCAAGACCTTCGGTCAACCTGAAGTCAGGTTTCTTGACCAAGGATCCCTGGGTGTCGCTGTTCAGGAGACCGGCAACTCCAGCGCGGCCGCTGGACCGACACCGGCGACCGGTGAAACCCGAACGGCGACTAGTGCACGGTCGTAGGCGTCGAGCGTCTCGTCGATGCGGCCGAGATCGCGGTAGAGGTCACCAAGTTCCCGCCATGCTGCCGCGGCCTGCCGCGAAGCACCCATAGCCTCGAGCATGGCGGCAGCGGCACTGCACTGCTCCAGGGTCTCGTCGGACAACCCCTGCTCACGCAGGATTCGACCCAGCAGTAGCCGGGCTCGGGCGGCCTCGATCCGCGGCTGGTCACCGAGCCTGGAGAGCGACTCCTGGGCGGCTGCACGCGCTTCGTCCAGCCGGCCGAGCGCCAGCAGGGCACGCGCGCGTTCGGTCGAGTAGTAGCCGAGGTCGATAGCCCCTCCATGGACCTGGATGTCCTCCTCCACCCCGTCCAGGAGGTCGAGCGCATGCTCGGCGTCAGGCGGGGACTGTTGTAGTAGCAACCAGGCATAGCAGACCTGCAGGCGGGCGAGGTTGCGCCGGTCGTCACTCTCGCCGAAAAGGGTTAATGCCCTGTCGACCAGCGACAACGCCTCACCGACCTGACCACGCGACTCGGCGAGGAGCGCGGCATTCCAGTAGGCCGCTCCCCGGGAGTGCGGAGCGCCGGAGGACTCAGCGCCACGAATGAGGTCGGCAGCCAGGACGGTCGCGCGGGCAAGGTCGCCCCGTTCGTAGTAACCCATGAGCACAGTGCAGCCGAGTCGGACGTACTCGTCCGTGCCTTCGAGCCCTAGCTCTACCGCAGCCTGCATGGCCTCCTCGCCCGTGTGGATAGCCATGTCGAGGTCGCCGGCCTCGTGGTAACACCGGGACAGCGCCTCGGCTACATCAGTCCACGGGTGGACGTTTGGCTCACGCCGGGCTTCGTCGGCCAGCTCGCCAAGAATGCGAAGCGCTTCTTCGAGGTTACCCTTGCGCTCAGCGGCGATGGCCCGGCCCATGCGCACCCGCCGATGCTGCTCGTCGCTCAGGCCAGGGTCATCTTCGAGCGCGGTGAACCGTCGGTAGGCGTCCTCGACGTCGCCGCGATGCAAGGCGACCTCTGCGTGCCCGAGCGCAAGGCGGGCCCGGCGCCGGACCTCGGCGTCAATGCCGTCGAGCAGGTAGCCAGGATCAACACCCAACCGCTCGGCGATGTGCGCGAGCGCGGCCGGTGCTGGTTGCCGGCGTCCGCTCTCGACCAAGGACAGGTAGCTGGGTGAGAGCATCCCTGCGGCAACCTCAGCCTGAGTCAGGCCAAGTTCGAGCCGGCGGGCGTGAATCCGCCGCCCGACCAGGGACTCCGCTTGGGAGTCCGAAGGCTGGGAGTGCTCTCTGACTTCCACTTGACGGTACGCCATAACGCTATTTCACTACGAGGTGTCATACCAGCGCTAGCCCCCCAGCATCCGGAGTTCGAGATGGTCCGCAGCACGATAGTCCGTCTCGTTGCCGCAGCCCCTCACCGGTATCGCGTCTCGGCAGCTCTGGCCGCACCAGCAGCCGCGGTGTGTCGGGGTCCCATCGGCCGCCGCTAACTAACCCAGCCGGCGGCCGCGACAGACGGCTTTCCGATTCGCGCCCCCCGAAACGGAAGCCGTCGTGGGAGGCCCCGGCAGGAGCGGGGTCCACCGGATCCCTCCTGCCGGGGTCTCTGCACGTGCGGGCGGTAACGACAAGCGCTATTTGGCCCGCGCCCGCCAGTCCGCCGTCACCTTCAGCAGGCGGTCACTTGCTTCGGGCTCGGCGACCGTGATCCGGCATCCCTCGCCCTGGAACGGGCGGATGATGAGGCCGGCTGCCTCGCACGCCCCGGCGAACTCCGTAGTCTGCTCGCCGAGTGCCAACCACACGAAGTTCGCCTGCGAGTCGGGCACGTCCCAGCCCTGCTCGAGGAGTGCCGCGCGGACCCGGTCGCGCTCTGCCACGAGTGCCTCGACCCGCTCGGCCAGCGCGTCCTCGCGGCGTAGCGACTCAATGGCGGCGTGCTGCGCGACGCCACTCACGCCGAACGGCACCGCTGTCTTGCGCAATGCGTCCGCAACCCGCTCACGAGCGATCCCGAATCCAACTCGCAGGCCGGCCAAACCATAGGCCTTCGAGAAGGTCCTTAGTACGCACACGTTCGGATAGTCGCGATAAAGCTCGAGACCGTCAATCGCGTCTGGGTCCCGGACGAACTCCCGGTACGCCTCATCGACGACGACCAGGACGTCAGACGGAACGCGCCCGAGGAACGCATGCATCTCCTCCTGATGAACCGCCGGACCCGTCGGGTTGTTCGGCGAACACACCAGGACGAGCCGGGTGCGATCGGACACTGCCGCGGCCATGGCTTCCAGGTCATGCCGCGCACCGGGGCCGAGCGGTACCCGCACCGAACCCGCCCCCGAGATGCCGACCACGATGGGGTACGCCTCGAAGGACCGCCACGCGTAGACGATTTCATCACCCTCGGCAGCCGTGGCCTGGATGACCTGCTGGAGCACGCCGACGCTGCCGGTTCCTGTGGCAATGTCCGTCGGTGGCACGTCGAACCGCTTAGCGAGGGCATCGACCAGACCGGTCGCGAACATGTCCGGATACCGATTCATCGACCTGGCCGCTTCGATCGCCGCTTGGAGCACCCCTGGCAGAGGAGGGTACGGGTTCTCATTCGACGAGATCTTGTAAGCGACATGGTCACCGCCAGCCGCCGCCGGCCGTCCCGGCTTGTAAGAGGGCAGACTGTCGAGGGCGTGACGCAATCGAGGAGTATTCGACGGCATGCCGTCACAATAAGCCACGCCGTCCGCAGCCGACTCCCCTCACCGGATGCCTGATGGGGCAACTCCCACATCGCGCGCCAGGCCGGGGTGCGCTAGCCACAGATCTTCGTCTACGCTCTGCGGCCATGTCGCTGGTCATTCGGGTTGTCGTCAACGCGATCGCGCTGTGGGTCGCAACCGTCATCGTCAGCGGAGTCGAGATCGAGAGTGCCTCGACTCAGGAGCAGGTCATCACCCTGCTCGTGGTCGCTGCGATCTTCGCCCTGGTCAACGTGGTGGTGCGCCCGATAGTCCAGCTCCTGTCGTTGCCGCTCTACGTGCTCACGCTAGGCCTGTTCACGTTCGTTGTTAATGCCCTCATGCTGTGGCTGACGTCGTGGATCGCCGGGCTGTTCGACGTGCCGTTCAGCGTTGATGGCTTCTGGGCCGCTGTCCTCGGCGCTCTGGTGATCTCGTTCGTGAGTTGGCTGCTAAACCTGCTCTTGCCGGACTAGTCGCTATTGCCGGGACACAACGGATCGGTAAAACCGGCGGGTCGGTGTTTCCCTACCGGTATCGCGTGTCGTAGCGTTGTGGCCACTTCCTGCACGAGCGATGGCTGGGCGTCATAGTTGACGGCGGCCCATGGGGGATCGTCGTGCTGATCCGCGCGTCCCTAAGGCAGGTGAGTAAGCATGGCGAGCGGCTTCGGCTCTGTCGGCTCCGTATTAACCGAACGCCCCCCGACCGACGAGCCTCTGGTATCCCCAGTCGCCCGTGGCACCGCCACGAAACCCCCATCCCACGCCACGCAGCGACCCATGCCGACGCACCCGTCGCATCCAGGCAGCCACCCGACACAGCAGGTGACGCCCACTCATCACGTTCCGCTCACTCACCACTCGCTCCTTGCCGAACCCGCGCCGCTTACCCAGCACGCGCCGCTTACCCAGCAGGGACCGCCGGCCAGGCAGGATCGCGGAGCGTCGTCAGGAAACCGGGCCTGGTATGACAGCCTCCTGAGCGGACGTGAGTACGACGTTGTCTACGACGACGCCGAGGGCTATCCGTTGCTAGCCTTTGCTGACGGGCAGTGGTACGACGTCACGTCGTTCACTCCGCGTCCGGTGTCGGTGCGGCACGCGATCCACCTGGATCCAGCATGGGCCGGCGCGGTTGTTCAGACCGTGTGCAGCTGGATGCGCAGCAACCCAAACCACGACCGTTCTTTCGAGCTCGCCACCGAGCTCGCGCTGGCAGTGGGCCAACTGGCCCGACTGGCAAGCGGCTGATCGAAGACAACTCCAGCCCGGACGTCGTGACGTTTCGCATCTGCCTTGTGTGCCTCGGCAACATCTGCCGATCGCCCATGGCAGCGGTCGTCATCCAACACCGGCTCGACAAGGTCGGACTCACCGATCGGGTCAGCGTCGAGTCTGCCGGGACCGGGGCGTGGCACGTAGGTGAGCCCGCCGATCCGCGCGCCCTCGCCGCGCTCCGCGAACGGGGGTACGACGGGACGGCTCACCGCGCTCGCCAGTTCACTGCCGACTGGTTCGAACGATACGACCTGGTCCTTGCCATGGATCAGGACAACTACGCGGAGCTCGCCGCAGCCCGGCCTAGCGGTACCGAGGTGCGGTTACTCAGGTCATACGACCCGACCTCTCGGGCGACCGGCGACCTCGACGTCCCGGATCCGTACTACGGTGGCGCAGACGGGTTCGCGCACGTGCTCAACCAACTGGAGCGCGCCGCGGACGGCCTCGTCGAATCGCTGCAGGAGGAACTGGGTGACCGCTGAGCGGCTGAGCCGCCTGATCGGAGAGCGAGTGGTCAGGCTCGACGCGGTCGGCGGGGGAGACATCTGCGAAGCGAGGCGCGCGAAGTTGGCCGACGGACGACAGGTGTTCGTCAAGACACGGGTCGGCGCGCCGGACAGATTCTTTGCCGCGGAAGCAGCTGGATTGCGGTGGATCGGCACAGCCCCAGGTGGTGCGCCGGTCCCCGAGGTCGTCGCTTACGACGCCGAGAACCTTGTGCTCGAATGGATCTCACCCGGCGCACCGTCGGTCGAGGCAGCCGACCGGTTCGGCCGCGCACTCGCCGCCACCCATGCCGCTGGTGCCCCTGTCTTCGGCTCTACTGACGGCGACAGATGGATCGGCACACTGCAGCTACCCGGCGGTCCGTGGACAAGCTGGGAGGACATGTGGGCCGAGGGAAGGGTGCTGCCGTATCTGCGGGCCGCAGTCGACGCGGGAACGATCAGAGCCAAGGACGCCTACGACGTCGAAAAGCTGATGGGTGATCTGCCCGCATTGACGCTACCGAACGAAGCACCGGCTCTCATCCACGGCGACCTTTGGGCGGGCAACGTCGTCTGGGGCGCCGACGGCACGGCCCGGCTAGTCGACCCCGCTGCACATGGCGGTCACCGAGAGACCGACCTGGCCATGCTCGACCTGTTTGGATTCCCTCACCTGGAGCGGGTCCTTGCCGCCTACCACGAGTCCTGGCCGCTGGCCGACGGCTGGCGTAAGCGGGTGGCCCTGCATCAGCTCCATCCGGTGCTGGTGCACGCGGTGCTCTTCGGCGGCTCGTACGGGCCTCAGGCAGGCCGGATCGCCCGCAAGTACATCGCCGGCTAGCCTCGGCTGGCTTCGGCCCGTAGTGAACCCTCTTGGACCCCAGACCGGCGGTTCGGCCACCACCCGTAGCAGCCGGCTCAGGGTCGGATCCCCCTACAGCAGTAGGACGATTCGCCGTGAAGCATGAGCTGACCGTGCGCGAGCGGCGATAGCTTCGTGACGTCCGAAGTCATTCTCAACTGGAGTTGACATGATCACAGCCCACGGGCTGCGCAAACGCTACGGCGCGACCGTCGCCGTCGACGACCTGTCGTTCGAGGTACGGCCCGGTGTGGTCACGGGCTTCCTTGGCCCGAATGGCGCCGGGAAGTCCACCACGATGCGACTCATGCTCGATCTCGATCACGGCGAGGGCGAGGCTCGGTTCGACGGCCGGCGGTTTCGCGACATCAAGGACCCGATGAACGAGATCGGCGCCGTCCTTGAAGCGAAGGCCTTTCACCCAACCCGCACGGCGCGCAACCACCTGCGGATGCTCGGTGCCGCCAACCGGATCCCCGACACTCGGGTCGACGAAGTGCTTGAACTCGTCGGGCTCACCGAGGTGAAGAACAACAAGCCCAAGGGTTTCTCGCTGGGCATGGCCCAGCGGCTTGGTTTGGCGCAGGCCTTGCTAGGCGATCCAAAGGTGCTGATCTTGGACGAGCCGGCTAACGGGCTCGACCCGCACGGAATCCACTGGCTGCGCGACGTGCTGAAGTCACTCGCCGCGCAGGGCCGGACGGTGTTCGTCTCGAGCCACCTGCTGGCCGAGATGGCACTTATGGCCGACGAACTCGTCGTCATCGGCCGAGGCAAGATGATCTACAACGGCACGATGAACGAGTTCGTCCAGACGTTCACCAAGCAGAACGTCGTCGTCCGGACCCCGTCCGCGGATACGTTCACCGAGGCGTTGCGCCGCGAAGGCGCTGACGTAGAAACCCGGCCGGACGGTTCGCTGCTGATCAGCGGCCTCGACACGCCGGCTGTCGGTGAACTGGCGTACCGCGAGGGGATCCTGCTGCACGAGCTCGCGACCCACAGCGCATCCCTGGAGCAGGCGTTCATCTCGGCCACTGGCGCGTCAGAGGAGTACATTGCGCGCGACGTCGCCGAGGTGATGGGCGCTGTACCGTCCGATGGCAGACAGGGCGCTGACGAGACCGCCGGGGGTGCAGCTTGAGCGACGCGTTGCGCTACGAGTGGATGAGAATCCGCACCCTGCGCTCGACCTACTGGCTGACCGGGCTGGCAATCCTCGTCACGGCGGGCATTGCATTGATCATCGCCATGGTTACGCGGGATGACCCGATCACCCCCGAGATCGCTGCCAATGTGCTGCTGGGCGGTGGCGAGTTCGCCACCTTCATTCCCGTCTTTATGGCGATCATGGGCATTCTCGCCGTGGGTCATGAGTACCGGTACGGCACGATTCAGCCAACCTTGATGGCAGTGCCGCAACGGTCGCGGCTGCTCACCGCCAAGATCGTGGTGGTCTGTCTCGTCACTCTGGCCGTCGTCGTCGTATCGCTCGTGATCAATGCCGCTATCGGCACGATCTTCTGGGGAGAGCTGCCAGATCTGACCACGGAGCCACTGAACGAGGTCATCCCCGGCTACGTCGTGATGGTCCTGCTGTGGACGCTGCTCGGCATCGCCCTCGCGCAGCTTTTCCGCGGAGTGCCGTCGGCGATTGTCGTGCTGCTCGTTACCCCACTGATCGTGGAAAGCCTGATTATGGGGCTGGCCATGATACCCGCGCTGGACTGGCTCGTCCCGGTAGTCAAGTACCTTCCGTTCAACGCAGGCTCGCGCCTGATCGCTACCGGTCCGCCGGACATGGGCCCAGGTGCGCCGGACTTCAATCTCTTCGACCGTTGGCCGTCGGGTGGCGTGTTCGCGGTGTTCATCGCGATCATCCTGGCCGTCGCCTGGTACCGCTTCCAGACCAAGGACGCCTAGCCCCGTCGTTCGATCACGTTGGGCAGACGGCGCGACGTACCTACAGGCATGCATGCATGTAGGTACGTCGCCACGCATGGTGAACGTGATCGAACGGCAACCGGGAGGAAGTGAAGCTATATGCGAACCAGGCCCGCGGAGGTCCGAAAGTGCACTGCCTGGATGCCCGGCTGCCCATACGGAGCCGTCCACTCAACGTCGACGTCGTCCAGCGGGTGCTCTTCCGGCTCGCCAAGCCACTCCGCGACTCGGTGTGGGTCGCCGGCGATCTCGATACGCACCATTTCCACGCCGTTACCTGGCTGTGACGGGTGCTCAGCTGGATCGGACTCCCAGCAAACAAAGAACGGCAACTGCGGGTCGTTGATCAAGCCCTTCACGCCGATCTGCTTCCACCGGAGCTCGTATCCGTCGGGGCGCCGCCGGTTGCCGTCGACCGCACGACGTCCGAGTCGCGCTTCGATAGGGCCGAGGTCGTTCACCGCGACTACCCAGCCGAGCCAGCCACCACCTGCCTCGGAGCGGGCCTTGACCGCCTGGCCGAACGGCACCTTGTCGGCCGCGGGGTGGTCCAGAACTTCGACGACTTCAAGGTAGTGCCGGTCCGAGACAGGAAGTACTCGGTTACGGGTGCCGAACCTCGGGTGCACGCCCCCGTCGAAAAGCTCAACCCCTAGCAGAATGGCGAGTTCGCGGGCCGTAGCGTCAAGGCCCTCAGGTCTTGCGGCGTACGAGACGTGGTCCAGGCGCATGACGGAATCTTGACAGGGACGCTCACGGGTTGTCGGGATTAGGTTCGCCTAACCGGCATGTGCCCTGTGCTCAATGGGCGGCGCCTTCGAAGGAATAGTTGATGGATCAACGTGTTGTACGGTCGAGGCGAAGGAGGCAGAGGTGACGATCGAAATCCAGCGGACGCCATTGATGTACGAGGCTCACCTTGACGGCGAGAAGGTCGGCAGCCTTGCCGTCTCTCGGCACGGCGACGTCATCACCGCCATCCATACCGAGGTCGCACCGGAGGTCGAAGGCAAAGGTGTCGGCTCTACGCTGGCGCAGACATTGTTCGAGGACGCTCGCAGCTCCGGACGCAAGGTCGAAGTCCAATGCAGGTTCGTAGCCAAATGGCTGAGAGGCCATCCTGAGTACCTGGACCTCGTAGTCACATCACGGGCGAGAAACTAGGTCTAGGCAAGGCGTCCTTCCAAAGGACTAAAGGGCGCCCCGCACCGTAAAGGGTGCGGGCGCGTCCCATGTGAAACGCCGGACCGCGGCAGGCCAGCAAAGCCGACATCGCCCTTAGAAGTTGATCATGTGGCCGGCAAGCCCGTGAACCGCTTCCTTGACCGCCTCGCTCAGCGTCGGGTGCGCGTGGACGTTCCGTGCAACCTCGTGGACCGTCAGGTCCCACCGCTGGGCGAGCGTCAATTCCGGCAGCAGTTCGGTGACGTCCGGCCCGATCAGGTGCCCGCCGAGCAGCTCGCCGTACTTGCCGTCACTGATGAGCTTGACGAAGCCGGTCGTGTCGCCCAGGCCATGCGATTTGCCGTTGGCGGTGAACGGAAACTTGGCCACCTGTACGTCGAAGCCGCGCTCGCGCGCCTGTGCCTCCGTCCACCCGAAGCTGGCGACCTGCGGCTGGCAGTAGGTGGCTCGCGGGATCATCGTGTAATCGAGCTCCATCGTCTCCGCGCCGGCGATCGTCTCGGCGGCCACGATGCCCATCGCCTCAGCGGCGTGGGCGAGCATCAGCTTGGCGGTGACGTCGCCGATGGCGAAGATGTGCCGGACGTTGGTCCTGCCGCGGCCGTCGATCTCGATTGCGCCCCGGTCGGTGAGCGCCACACCCGTCTTGTCCAGGCCGTAACCCTCGACCCGCGGCTGGAAACCGATCGCCTGCAGGACGTTGTCAGTCTCGAGAACCTGCTCGCTCCCGTTGTTGCTAACGGTCACCTTGACCTTGTCCCCGGAATCGTCGATGCCATCGACCCGGGTGGACGTCATGACCTTGATGCCCAGCCGCTTGTAGCGCTTGGCCAGCTCGGCCGAGACCTCCTCGTCCTCCAGCGGCACTAGCCGGTCGAGAAACTCGACGATCGTGACGTCGACGCCGTAGTTCTTCAGCACATAGGCGAACTCCACGCCGATAGCGCCGGCGCCGGCGATGACGATGCTCGCCGGCAGGTCGTCGGTCATGATCTGCTCTTCGTAGGTGACGACCCGCTCACTCAGCGATGTGCCGGGAAGCAGTCGCGTGGTCGCGCCGGCAGCAATGATGCAATGGTCGAAGTTCACCGTTTCGCTGCCGCCGTCAGCTAGCGACACCTGCAGAGTGTTGGCGTCCGAGAACGTTCCCCACCCCTCGTACTGAGTGATGTTGTTCTTCTTCATGAGGAAGTGGACGCCCTTGACTCGCCCATCTGCGACCTTGCGGCTGCGCTTGAACGCCTCCGTATAGTCGAAGCTCACCTCGCCGTTGACCCTGATCCCGAACGTCTTGGCCTCGTCCCGGAATATATGGGCGAGCTCGGCATTACGCAGCAGCGCCTTGGACGGGATACAGCCCACGTTGAGGCAGACGCCGCCCCAGTATTTCTCCTCGATGATTGCCGTCTTCAGCCCGAGCTGAGTAGCTCGGATCGCGGCCACGTAACCACCGGGACCAGCCCCTAGGACAACGACGTCGAAGTGTGTGCTCATGCGCTCAACGATATGTGCACCCGCGCACCTCATCCGACCGCCTGGGGAGAACTGGGCTGTCGGAAGCGGCGGCTAAGGTCCGATGTCATGTCGACCAATCGCGCCGAGATCGGGATGTGCTTTCCCCGGACGTACCCGGCCGCTCTTGTCAAGGACGTGGCGCAGCGCCTGGAAGCTGGCGGGGCGGACCAGCTCTGGATCATCGAGGACTGCTTCTATACCGCCGGCGCGAGCCTGTCGGCCGCGGCATTGTCGGTCACCGATTCACTGCGCGTTGGATTGGGCATCGTGCCCGCGGTCGCGCGCAACCCTGCCATCACAGCCATGGAGTTCGCGACGCTGTGCGGGCTTGGGCCGGGCCGCTTCATCCCGGGCATCGGCCACGGTGTGCAGTCTTGGATGGAGCAGATGGGCGTGCGTACGCCGTCCCCGCTGACGACGCTGGAAGAGGTGCTCGTCGCGGTGGGGCGGCTGCTCGCAGGAGAGCGCGTAACGATGAGCGGGCGGTTCGTCCACCTCGATGACGTGCAACTCGATCACCCGCCGGCCGACCCGCCGGGAATCCTCGCCGGCGTCCGCGGCCCCAAGTCCATGGCAGTCGCCGGACGCGCGGCTGGCGGCGTGCTACTGGCCGAGCCCGCCAGCCCGACGTACGTACGGTGGGCGGTCGACCACGCCGGCCGGCCCGACGACTTCCACGTCGCGATCTACTCCGCGCTCTGTGTCATGGACGAGCGCGAAGCCGCCCACCGCACCATGGCGCCGTGGCTCGCTTCGATCCTGAAACGCCCGCACGTAGGGCTCACGGTATTGCCCTTCTTCGACGACCTCGCTGTGCGATACGAAGAGCGTGGAGTCGATGGCCTGGCCACCATGCCCGCTGACTGGTGGGCGGAATTGGGGCCGATCGGCACGCTGGATGACGCGCTGGCACACATCGCCGCTCTGGAGTCTGCCGGCGTGCACAGCATCGGGTTGTTCCCATCACCTGACGTAGAGATCGGACTGTCCCAACTCGACGACGTGATCGCACTCGCCGGTTCACGCTGACCGGTCAGCCGCAGGAGTTCGGGGTACTCAGAGCGCGTCGATGGCGCGCAGGATCCGCTTGTCCGAGATCGGGTAGGCCGTCCCCAGTGTCTGCGCGAAGTACGAAACGCGCAGCTCCTCGAGCATCCAGCGGATCTGGATGACGTCCTCGTCGTCTCGCCGGCTCGCCGGTAGCCGGGCCACCATGTCGTCGTACTCCTCCCGCAGCCGGTGCACCTGCTCCATCAGCTGCCGGTCGCGGTTATGGGTCGTCGGCAGCTTGTCGAGGCGGCGCTCGATGCCCCGCAAATAACGCACCAGATCGGCCAGCCGCCGCCACCCGGTGGCTGTGACGAAGCCCGGGTAGATCAACTCACTCAGCTGGTTCCGGATGTCGGTCAGCGCCGGAACCAGAGCCAGGCTGCTGGTGGCCTTAAGCCGCTGCTCAACCGACCGCGCGGTGGTGAGTATGTCCTCCACCTTGCCGAGCACGTCGAGCGACACGTCAATGAGATCGGCGCGTACCGCGTCGCGCAGCCTCTCGAAGCCGTCCGCGTCCCACGCCGGCCCGCCGGTGTCGGTCATCAGTTTGTCCACCGCGCACGCCACGCTGTCCGCCAGCAGGACGGCGACGCTGCCGTGCGGATTCTGGCTGAGCGCCAACTTGCTCTCGTTGGTGAGCCACCCGGATAAGAACGCGTTCGGCGAGGGAACGGTCAGCAGCAGGAGCCGGCGCGTCCCTTGCCACATCGCGCTCCGCTGCTCGGCCTCGGAGTCCAGGACCCGGACGGAGACGGTGTCACCCTCGTCCACGAGAGCCGGATAGCCCTTGACCACGTGCCCGCCGCGACTACCCTCCACGGTTTGCGGCAGCTCACCGATCGTCCAGGAACGGAGCCCCGACCGCGCTACGTCGGTCGTAACGGACGAGATCGCCGCCTTTGTCGCCGGAGCGAGCTCTCGCTTGAGCGCCTCGAGGTCCTTGCCCTCGCCGAGCCGGTTTCCCCTCTCGTCCTCAACGCGGAACGTCATCCGCAGGTGGTCTGGAACTCGACCGAGGTCCCATGCGCCCCGAGGGATGCTCACCCCGGTCATCGCCTCGAGCTCGCGTTCGAGGGTCAGCAGTAACGGGCCGTCGTCCGGCCCAACGCGGCGCAGCAATTCGGCCGCATGGTCCGGAGCCGGCACGAAGTTGCGTCGCAGGTGCTTTGGAAGTGACCGGATCAGCGCGGTCACGAGCTGCTCCCGCAGACCCGGCACCTGCCAGTCGAAGCCAACCGGCTCGACTTGGTTGAGCAGCGGCAGCGGGATGTGAACCGTCACGCCGTCGGCGTCTGTGCCGGGTTCGAACTGGTAGCTGAGCCGGAATCGAAGACTGCCGCTAACCCATTCGTCCGGGTAGTCCGCCGCGCTGACGATGCCAGCGTCGTCTCTGACCAGCATGGCCGGATCGAAGTCGAGCAGGCCCGGCTGGTCCCGCCGGGCCTTCTTCCACCAGCTGTCAAAGTGCGCCGCCGACACCACATGCCCCGGAACACGAGAGTCATAGAAGTCGAACAGGTCCTCGTCGTCGACGACGATGTCGCGCCGCCGGGCCCGGTGCTCAAGATCTTCCACCGAGGCGACGAGCGCACGGTTCCGGTGAAAGAACTTGTGGTCAGTACGCCACTCGCCGTCGACAAGCGCGTGCCGGATGAACAACTCGCGGGAGAGCTCCGGGTCCACCTTGCCGTACGCGACCTTGCGATTTGCCACGACGGGGACGCCGTACAACATCACCTTCTCGTACGCGACCACCGCGCCGGCGTTCTTCTCCCAGTGCGGTTCGCTGTATGACCGCTTGACCAGATGACCTGCCAATTCCTCCGCCCAGGCTGGGTCAATCTCGGCGACGATTCGCGCCCACAGCCGAGATGTCTCGACCAGCTCGGCGGCCATGACCCATTGGGGGCGCGACTTGGCCAGCCCCGAACCTGGGAAGATCGCGAACCGCGCGCCCCGCGCGCCGAGGTATTCGGTCATCGGACGCCGCCCCCGCATGCCACTGGAACCGGGCGCCGTTCGCTTCACTTCTTCCTGGAGTCCGAGGTGCGAAAGCAGGCCGGCCAGCAAGGCTCGATGGATACGCTCGCTGTCAGCGGGCACCGACGTCAGCGTCACTCCGAGCTGCTTGGCCGCCAGGCGCAGCTGGAGGTAGAGGTCCTGCCACTCCCGGACCCGCAGGTAATTGAGGAATTCGGCCCGGCACAGCTTCCGGAACTGGTTGCCCGACAGCGCCTTCTGCTGCTCGCGCAGATAGCGCCACAGGTTGAGATAGGCGAGGAAGTCTGATGTCTCGTCGGCGAACCGGGCGTGCTGCTGCCGAGCCTGCTGCTCCTGATCGGCCGGACGCTCGCGCGGATCCTGGATCGACAGCGCCGCAGTAATGATGAGCACCTCACGGACGCACCCGTTGCGGTCGGCCTCCAGGATCATCCGTCCCAGCCGCGGGTCGATGGGCAACTGGGCGAGCTGCCGCCCGATCGGGGTCAGCCGCTTACGCGGATCGGCAGGTTTGAGGTCGAGCGCGCCGAGCTCATGTAGCAGGTTGATCCCGTCTGTCACCTGCCGCCGGTCTGGCGGCTCGACAAACGGGAAGTCGGCCAGCTCGCCGAGGCCAAGGGCGGTCATCTGCAAGATGACGGAGGCCAGGTTCGTCCGCAGGATCTCCGGCTCGGTGAACCGCGGACGACCAGCGAAGTCGTCCTCGTCATACAGCCGGATGCACACGCCGTCGGACGTTCGTCCACACCGACCGGTCCGCTGATTGGCCGATGCCTGCGAGATCGGCTCGATCGGCAGGCGCTGAACCTTGAGCCGTTGACTGTACCGCGACATGCGCGCCATGCCCGGGTCGACCACGTACTTGATGCCTGGAACGGTCAGCGATGTCTCGGCCACGTTCGTGGCCAGGATGACTCGCCGCCCCGGATGCGGTTGGAACACCCGATGTTGCTCTCCCGCTGACAGCCGGGCATACAAGGGCAAGACTTCAGGAGGCTGCGCCTCACGCTGGAACTGCCGGCGGAGCGCGTCGGCTGCATCGCGGATTTCCCGCTCACCGCTGAGGAACACGAGGATGTCACCTGGACCCTCGGCCCGCAGTTCGTCGACGGCGTCCACGATCGCCTGCGTCTGGTCACGGTCGTCCTCAACCCCGAACGGCCGGTACCGCACTTCGACGGGGTACGTCCGTCCGGACACCTCTACGATCGGCGCTCCGCTGAAATGGCGCGAGAAGCGTTCCGGGTCGATCGTCGCCGAGGTGATGATCACCTTGAGGTCGGGCCGGCGAGGGAGCAGCTGCTTCACATAACCGAGGATGAAGTCGATGTTGAGACTGCGCTCGTGCGCCTCGTCGATGATCAGAGTGTCGTACTGCCGCAGCGTCCGGTCACCGGCTAGCTCGGCGAGCAAAATCCCGTCGGTCATCAACTTGACTAACGTGTCGTCCCTGACCTGATCGGTGAACCGCATCTTGTAGCCGACGGTCGTACCCGGCTGGACGCCAAGCTCCTCGGCAATCCGGTCGGCCACGGTGCGGGCGGCGATTCGCCGCGGCTGGGTGTGACCGATTGTCCCCCGGATTCCGCGGCCGAGCTCCAGGCAGATCTTCGGCAGCTGGGTCGTCTTTCCGGAGCCGGTCTCACCCGCCACGATCACGACCTGGTGATCGCGGATAATCGCAGCAATGTCATCCTTGCGCTGGCTGACCGGCAGCTCATCCGGATACGCCGGAACCGGGGCGTTGGCGCGGCGCCGCGCGACCAACTCTTCCGCAGCTGAGATGCCGGCCTCGACGTCGGCGAGTGCAGCCGCCCGCTTGTCACGGTCGCGGATCGTGCGCAAGCCAGCTAGCCGCCGGGCGAACCGCCGCTCATCCCGGAGGGTCAGCTCAGTCACGCGCCCGCGGAGGTCGGCGAGCGCCGGTTTCACGGGCGTGTCCATACAGCTGTCAAGAGTACGGCGCGGGTCATGAGCGCGCCGCTGGAATATCCCGCGATCCGCTACGACCGGCTAAGCGACCGCATCTGATCTCGGCTCGTGAGGACATGCGCCCGCGCCGAGTACACCACTGCGACGGCCCAGATCAAAATCGCGAGCGCGAGGATCGCAGGTGCCACACCTGCACCGGGCTCGGCCGCGCCGCCGTAGAGCAGGTTACGCAGGTTGACGACGATGATCAGCCCACCGATGAGCGAACCGAGCATTCGGCCTGGCACGTGTTTCGTCAGCCACGCCGCGACTGGCGCCGCCAGGGTGCCTCCCGCCAGCATCACCAACACCCACGGCAGATTGAAGCCGCCAAGCCCGAGGCCCACCATGAATCCAACGCTGCCCGCGCTGACGATCGCGAACTCCGCAGCGCTGATCGAGCCGACTACCATCCGTGGGGTCAGCCGCCCAGTGGCGAGCAAGGCGGAGGTGATGATCGGGCCCGAGCCACCGCCGCCCGTCGAGTTCAGGAAGCCGCCCACCAGCCCGACGGGCATAAGCACGCGCGATCGGATGCGCTGCCCCAGCCGGCCGCGGGGCGTGCCCCAGACGGTGAAGCGCAGCAGAATGTAAATACCCAGGCCGATCAGGATGACCGCCATGATCGGCCGGGCCACCTCCGTGGACAGCCGGCTGAGCACCAGCGCACCACCGAAGGCGCCGACCGCACCCGGTAGCGCGATGCGGCGGACAACGTCCCACTCGACGTTGCCGAACCGCCAGTGCGCATAACCGGAGACGAGCTGGGACCCGACCTGGGACAGGTTCACCGTCGCCGAAGCCAGCGCGGGCGCAGTGCCCATCGCGAGCAGTGCTGATGTCGACGTCACGCCGTAGCCCATTCCGAGGCTGCTGTTGATCAGCTGTGCACCGAACCCGACGAAGCCCAGGACGATGAGCGCCTGCACATTACCTCCCCATTCCTACTTAATAGATAGGAATAATAGGCGGCGTCTCTGAAGACGACGAAGGTGCGTCCGCATGTTGAGCAGGCACGGTGTCGATCAGGTGGGGTTTACGCAGGTAGCGCAGAGCTGTCGCTTGGGTCCGGGTGACCGTCCGCAGCGAGGTGGAATCGCAGGAAGCGGTACTCCAGACCCGATTCCGACACCTGCCAGGGGCTTGCCGACTGACGCACCCATCCGGTCAGATCCGGGGCATACGTGTCGCCCGCGACGTCGATGTCGATCTCAGTGACCTCAGCGACACTTGCGCGCCCAAACGCCGCCCGATAGACCTGCGCGCCGCCGATGACCCACGCGGGCTCGGATCCCACGAGTGCCATGGCGGAGTCTAGTGACCCCGCGATCTCAGCGCCTTCGGCAACCTGCCCCGGCCGACGCGACAGGACGATGTTGCGGCGGCCAGGCAGCGGCCTGAACCGTGCGGGTAGCGACTCCCAGGTGTGCCGTCCCATGATCACGGGACGACCAGTGGTGACGGCTCGAAAGTGCGCAAGGTCCTCAGGAACGTGCCATGGGAGTCGCCCGTCCCGGCCAATGACTCCAGCAGTGGACTGAGCCCAGATCAGACCGAGGGTCATACGGCGATGGGCGCCTTGATCGCGGGGTGGTGCTGATAACCGACGACCTCGACATCCTCGTAGCGGTAGTCGAAGATTGACCCCCGCTGCGCGAGCTTCAGTTGCGGGAACGGGTACGGCTCGCGGGACAACTGCTCCTCTACCTGCCCCAGATGGTTGTCGTAGATGTGGCAATCTCCGCCCGTCCAGATGAACTCACCGGGCCGGTAGCCCGTTTGCGCGGCCACCATGTGCGTGAGCAGCGAGTAACTCGCGATGTTGAAAGGTACGCCGAGGAAAAGGTCTGCGCTGCGCTGGTAGAGCTGACAGCTGAGCGCGCCATCTGCAACATAGAACTGGAAGAACGCGTGGCAAGGTGGCAGGGCCATCTTGTCGAGCTCGGCGACGTTCCAGGCCGACACGACGATCCGCCGCGAGTCGGGGTCCCGCCGAAGTGTTTCGATAACCCGGGAGATCTGATCTATGTGCTCGCCGGACGGGGTCGGCCACGAACGCCACTGCACGCCGTAGACCGGGCCGAGCTCACCATCCTCGTCGGCCCACTCGTCCCAGATCCGCACGCCGTGCTCCTGCAAGTAGCGCACGTTGGAATCGCCGCGCAGGAACCAGAGCAGCTCGTACACGACCGACTTGAGGTGCACCTTCTTGGTCGTCACGAGCGGGAAACCGACGGCCAGGTCGTACCGCATCTGGTGGCCGAAGACGCTCCGCGTGCCCGTGCCCGTGCGATCGGACTTCTTGTTTCCGTGGGCGAGAACGTGCCGAAGCAGGTCCTCGTACGCGGTGTCGACGCTTGCCACACGGCCAGCCTAATCCGGGCGCACACGGCCGGGCGGATGCCGCACCGGAGGTGAGGTCAGGTCGGGCGGGCGTAGCCTTCGCTACCTTGTCGGGGTGTTCCGCGTCCTGGTCGTCTGCACTGTGCTCGCTGCCGCGAGCTGTTCCGCTGGCGGCGAAGCCGGGTACGTCGCCACGCCAAAGGTCACGTTATCGGCGGCGACCACCCGCGCCACGCCCACAAGTCCGCCATCGGCGTGCGGCGACAAGCCCTGCTACGGAGCCGTCCAATCGCTCGGCGAGGTTGGCTCAGACATTGTTGCAGAGGTGAGTGGGATGGCGGCGAGCCACCGCCATCCCGAGCTGTACTACGTGATCGGCGATCAGCAGGGCACATCTGAGGTGGCGGTGGTGGAAGAGAGCGGCACCCTGGTCGGGCACATCGAGATCGACGGGCTGTCAGCACGCAACGCCGAAGACCTAGCCGTCGGGCGCTGCGGACCGGATGACGACACACCGTGCCTGTTCATCGGGGACATCGGAAACCATGTCGGGCTAGCTGACCTGTTCATCTATCGCATACCTGAACCTGATCTCGACCAACTCCCGCTGCGGGTCGACGCAAAGGCGCTGCGCTACACCTATCCCGGCGAACCCACCGACGCCGAGGCACTTCTGGTCGACGCCGATGGCCGGCCGATCATCATCAGCAAGGCGTGGTTCGACGACTCGACCGGTGAGACCGGCCCCACTCAAGTGTTCCGCGGCGGTGGGGAGGGCGGGACACTCGAGCACCTGTTTGACCTCGAGCTACCCGACCCGGAGTCGCGGATCTTCGCGGACCTCGTCGGTCACGTGGTCACGGCGGCCGATTCGATAGCAGGTCGAGTGATCGTGCGGACCTACGACGAGGCCTACGAATACCGAGCCGCCGAACCCGATGCGGACATCGCTACGTTTGCCGACTGGCCGGTCCGGCGCGTCCCGGCACCGTTCCAGATGCAGTCGGAGACCATCGCCTACCGGCTCGACAGCTGTGGATACCTCACCACGTCGGAGCTGACCGGCGCTATCGACGGCGTTGTGTGCGAGTAGCAGATCAGTCAGGGTGGGTTAACGGCGTAAACGACGCCTGCCGCCTGGTGGGTCGCGTCCTCAGTCGAGATAAGCCGCCAGGTAACCGCGGACGATGATCCGAGCTTCGCGGAGCAGGTCAGGATCACCGTCCGGGTCATCGCGAAATGCAAGGCTGACCAGGGCGTCGGCCGTCTCGACTGCGACACGCAATGCGCGGCGTAGATGGATCGTGGCGGGACGGTTGAACAGCCTGGCGATCATGTCGCCCAACCGCTCGGCCAACCGATGGCTGGCGTCCTCACCGCCGGTAAGGGCAAAGTCGATCACGCCGAAGCCCGGAACTGACCGGCGATGAATGACGTACTCGTCGAAGACGAGGTCCAGCAGGTCGGTCCAATCTGACGGCGGGTCGGACTCCAGCAAGCGCGCGATGCTGTCGAGGTACCGCTCGAAATTGCGCTCACCGAAGGCCTGAACCAGCTGGCTCTTGTCACCAAAGAATTGGTAGAACGATCCGATCGAGGACCCGGCCCGGGTTGCGACTGATCGCGTCGTCAGCGCGTCATATCCGACCTCGTCGAGCAACTCGCCGCAGGCGTCCAGCAACTGGTCGACACGTACTGCCCCGCGCAGTTGCGTGGGCTGGCGGCGCATGGCGCGTGTCATCCGACCGCCGGCAGGATCAGCCCGCTGATTGCCACGATCGCAACGACCTGTACCGACGCGACCACGCCAGGAGCGAGCGGTGCTTCGTCGACCTGCCAGACGCTGCCAAGCGTGAGAACGGCGGCGCGCACCGCCGGCATCGGCGTAGAAAGCGCGATCGGCAGGTCGTGGCCAGGCCCAGTGCTGTGAGCAAGAACCAGGCCCATCAGACGGCTGCATGTGCAGGCTCAGTGGTAACGCCGGGCGCCGTCCGCCGTAAGGGAGCCGCGACGATCACCCCCCACACGATCCATACGATTCCGACCAGCAGGCGGAACCAGCCTGGCGAAAGCGGGATCCACGGCAGCATCACCACCGCCTTGTCGACAGCGTGGAGCAGCGCCAGCGCGCCGAAGGCGACCGTCAACCAGCCGAACGCGCTGTACCCGGCCCGGCGCACCGCGACACCGAGTGCCACCAGCCAGCCACCGATCAACGCGATCGCGACTGCCGGCAGCACCGTGTGCCATTGCGGTACAACGATCACGTTGAGCACCAGCCCCGCGAAGCCCACCACGCTCGCGATGGCGACCAGCCGGGATTGGCGCAACCGACGCCACCAGATGAGCAGGCCCACGATTCCGACGAGAGCCGAACTGGCCAGCGTCAGTTGCACGTCCAGCCGCCCCAGCCCACTCGCACCGAGCCATTCGCAGCCGGACGGGATGTAAAGCTCGCTCAGGCTGTATTCGCCACACACGTACAGCGACGCCAGGGTGGCCGGCTCGGCGAACACCCGCGAGGTCTGCGGCCCGCTGAACTCGCCGGGTTCGGAACCGCATTCGGGTAGCCGGAGTGGCACGGTGTCGCCGGTGTCCGGCTGCCAGCAGTTCTGAGTGCCCTGCCCATCCCACCAGACGTCGAGCCGGTTCGGCTGGCTCTCGCCGTCTGGCGTCACGCCGAAGCGGTTTCCGATATAGGTGTTGTTGTGGGACGTGTCCCACTGTGTGGTCAGCCCAGTTTCACCACGCACGAACGCCGGCGGGTGTAGCAGCAGGAAACCCGCATAGTCGTTGCCGTACACCCAGTTGTCGCGGAACACGTTGTAATTGCCGCCCGCAGTCAGCAGGCCGGTTCCGGGCGGGACGCCGATCGCGGGACAGACGACACCGTCCTCGTAGCTCCGATCCTCGCTGGGCAGACTGCACGTACCGTCACGCACGTTGCCGTAGTAGTCCTCGTTGTTGTCGTAAATTCGGTTGTCCTCGAACTTGGAGTGGTTCTGCGGCAGCCCAGGATGGTCTGGGAACAGGCTGTCCATCGCCAACCCGACCGTGTTGTTCGAGAAATCGTTGTCGTGCGCCCAGACGGAGTCGCCCGCCGTACCTGAGTATCCGAGCAGATTGTGATGGCTGTAGCAGCCGGTGATCTCCACGGAGTAGCGGTCGACGTCATACCCGCGGTCTTTGTTGATGTCGGACGCGCTGCCGGGGTAGATGCCCGAGTCGCCGTTGCCGTACGCCTCGCAGCCGGTGTACAGCCCGTGATCGACGGCGAAGGTCAGGAAGCCGTACTCGTCGTTCCACCGCCCGATCATCTGATCGATGACGAAGCCCTGGGTCTCGATGATGTAGATCGCGTTGAACGTGGTCCGCTGGGCCGTGAAGTTCTTCAGGTAGATGCCGTCGGCCCGGTCGGCCCGTAGGGCGTTGAGCTTCGTGTACCCCGCGTCGAGGATGACGTCGCCCGGTTCGGCGCCGGTGCCCTCGATCTGCAGGTCGCGGATACCCAGGATGGCGACCAGGTTCTGGTTCGTCGGACATGCGACCTGATCGTCGAACTCGAGGAGTTGGTACTCGTAGTGCCCGCCGTCGTACCAGGGGCGGTCCAGCTCGGCACACTCGCCTATCGGGTCCGGTCGGGACGGCTCCTCGCGGTACTCGCCGGGCAGTAAGTAGATGTTCGCCTCGGGCTGGGTGACGGCGTCCACGGCGGCCTGTAGGGTGGCGAAGCCGTGGTCCTGGCATTCGGCGAACAGATCGAGGTTCCGCTGGCGGAGCTCGGCCGGGAAACCCGCCA
Source organism: Jiangellaceae bacterium (assembly GCA_035762665.1). Taxonomy (GTDB): domain Bacteria; phylum Actinomycetota; class Actinomycetes; order Jiangellales; family Jiangellaceae; genus JASLBX01. The sequence continues at coordinate 31,287 of DASTNZ010000130.1, forward strand.
CCCGGCTCTCGAAGTCGGCCTCGTCAGCGCTGCACACGAGCAAGATCTCGGCCGCTTCGTCGGCCGTCCGGTATTCCGGGACGCTGCCAGTGCCGTCCGGTAACACGACTTCACGATCGGCATGTGCTGCCGCCGTCGGAGCAGCGAGGATCGCCAGCACCGCGACAATCCCGGCAGTGCCGGCGAGCCGACGTCGATGCACCATGGCAGCCGAAAGTAGAACAACGCTCATGTTTGTGCCAGACCCAATGGCCGGCCGATGCACGATTGAGACCATCACGACTTGTAGTAAGCCGGCTGATCAACGACTAGCGTGGCCGGACGTGGGTCTTGGCAGGCTGGTGTCGGACATCAACCGAGTCCAGGCAGCCGTATCGCTGCTGTACCGGCGCGCGCTTGAAGACCCGCGGCTCGTTCCTCACTTCGACGGAGTTGATCTTGTGCGAGTGGCTCGCCATCAGCGCGCCTTTCTTGCCGCTGCCGTCGGCGGAGAGCGGGCGTACCGAGGTTTCGACCTACATAGGACGCACGTAGGGTTAGGTCTCGGCAACGCTGACGTCGACGCCATGATTGGCCATGCCGCGCAGTCGCTGGCTGACGTGGGTGTAAGTGAAGACGGAGTCCAGGGCGCCGCGCATAGCAGGAACTAGACCGGGCGAACCCGCGGCCGGGGCCGGAGCCGCGTGCCTGGCATCGGAGGCGCGGCCAGGCGATCACCGGCGTAGCCGCGTACCTCCCCGAAGTCGCGACCAGCCTCCCAGCTCTCCCGCGCCTGGACGATCTCCTCGTGGTTGCGAGCGACGAAGTTCCACCACATGACCAGCTCTTCATCGAACGGCTCACCACCGATGAGCAGCGCTTGACCCGGCCCGGACGTGGCGACGCCGACGCCCGTGCGGCCCGCGTCAAAGACGATCATCGAGCCTCGCGGGACCGCGGTTCCATCCACGCTGAGCCCGTCTGAGAGCGCCAGTACGCCATGCTCGAGGGTGGAGTCGAGCGGCAACTGGACGTCCTGGTCGGTCGCAATCGCGACCTCGGCGGCGACGAGGGGCGTGTACGTGACGGCGCCCGAGATCACCCCGGCATAACTGCCCATAACGACCCGTACGGTTGCAGCGTCGAAATCGACCAACGGAAGGTCGGCATGGTGGGTGAACCAGGGAGCTATGTTCCGGTGCTGATCCGGCAGCGCCACCCACAGTTGGACACCATGCAGCCGGGCAGATCGTTTGGCGGGCGACTCCTCTGAGTGGGCGATCGCCCGGCCTGAGGTCATGAGGTTGAGCTCCCCAGGACGAACCAGCTGCACGCTGCCCAGGCTGTCGCGGTGGAGAATCTCGCCTTCGAGCAGCCAACTCACGGTCTGCAGGCCAGTGTGCGGGTGGGGTGGTACCCGCATGCCCGGACCCGCCTGCACGTCATGCGGGCCATAGTGGTCGACAAAACACCACGCCCCAATCATCCGCCGGTCGCGATGCGGCAACGTGCGCTGCACGAGCATGGCACGCGGACCACCGAGCGGAACCTCGCGCGGTTCGAGTACTTCGGGTGCGCGCTCCACGACACCCGCGGCGCTGCGGCAGATTGTCTCCTCCGGGCGGAGCTCGAGATTGCTCACCCTCCGACCCTATTCCGCTCCGGGGCCGCCGCGCCCGAGCGTGTCGGGCCACGCCCGGTGCAAGACCTGCTCGGCGGCTGACCAGAACCGCTCCAAGACCTGCCCACTTGCGAATTCCGGGGGCGCCGAGTCATCATCGACTGCACCGGCTCGTCCGACGATCCGTCGGCGGGCCGGTTCTTCAACAGAACCCCGTCAAGCTGCCGTCGTCAGCGGCTGCCCCAACTTTCGAGCACTGGAATCTCAGCGGCGGCAACACCGAGCCTCGGAACAGCCGACTGAAGATCATGCTCCCGTCTGCGGATGAGGTGAGCTTCAATGCCTCTCGACATCGCTCAGTTTGCCCGGCCCGCTCGGCGGCTGCTGATAGTCGTGCGAGCAGACCCGGTTATCTGCGGGCACGCCGGCGAGGCCCGGAATCTCGCCGAGGTCGCGCTGTCTCGTGGATTCGACGACGTTCGTCTGATCACCTGGCCGCTCGATTTACTCGTGGCGGCAGGGCTGCCGATGAAACCGCTGGAGTCGGTCCTGCCCTACAGCCCGGGAATCTCGGTCGAGCGGCCGCAGCCGGTGGGCGACTACCGAGTGCCGGACGGCCGGTATTCCGCCGGCCTCACCGGCCGGCTGGTCGAGCTGTTCAGTGAGGGAGTGCCGACTGTCTGCATGTCCATGTACCTCACTCCGCACACCACCATCGTCATGGAAGCACTGAATGTCGCCCGCTCGGCTGGGTTCGGCTTCAACGTCCAGACTGTGGCCGAGGCCGTCGGATCCGATGTCACCAACGTCGTTCGCTCCTGCCTGCGCAGCAGCCAACTCGGCGCGGCGGTTGCTCTGTTCTCGACCTACCTGGCCAACGACAAGTGCGTCGCGGTGTCGGCGTATACGCGTGACCTGATCGTGTCGTCGGCACGTGAAGTCGACCTTCACTGTGGCACGCGGTTCGCCAGCGAGTGCGAACGGCGCGTCACCATCAGCTACCCGGCCGTCGACTCATCTGCCTTTCTGGTCCAGGAGCCGTCTAGGGTCGACGAGTTCCTACGGAGCCGGGGATTGGTGCGCGACGGCTACGTCCTGTTCCTTTCCCGGGTGACGCGGGCGAAGGGCGCAGACGACCTGGTCGCCGCATTCAGGCAAGCTGTCACCCGCCGGTCGCACCGGCTGGTCATTGCCGGCAGCGGCCCAGCTCTTGCGGACATCCAGGAGATGACGCGGGACGACGATCGCGTGGTCGTCCTCACCGACGTGAGCGACGAGGAGAAACCTGCCTTGATGGCCGGCTGTGCGGCCTTCGCCTTGCCGAGCAAGCCGGCACCGGATTTCGTCGAGACGTTCGGCATCGCACTCGTCGAAGAGATGCTGGCCGGCGGCGGGCCGGTGATCACCACCGACACCGGCGGCATCCCCGAAGCCGTGGGCGACACCGCGCTGGTTGTCCCGGCTGGGGACGTTACCGCGCTGGCTGCCGCGATCGACCACGCCGTGTCGGGCATGAGCGCGGAAGAACGCTCGGCAATGGCTGCCCGGGCCGCAGAGCATGCCCTGCAGTTCGACCGCGCGAGGGTATACGACCACCTTTTTGCGGACGTGACACTGGCCGCCACCGGCTAGCCGATCGGGAGGTAATCACTCCGGGAGATTTGCTTCGAACGGCTAGACGACTGGTTTGTGGGCCTCGACTTCCGGCTCGACGGGCCGCCAACGCCCGAAGATCATCACCGTCAGTCCTTCGAGCAGAGCTTGAACACCGAGCAGAATCCCGAGCAACGCGAGCGTCGCTGAAGCCAGGTTGAGCAAGACGATCAGTCCAAGGACGATAGAGGCCAGCCCGCTCACGATCAGCAACCACCGCACCTCCGGAAGCTGGAACGAGAGCAGCACCCGGACAAGCCCGCTGACGAAAAACAGCGAACCGGCGAGCAGTGTCAACGTCGCGGCACCGACCTCAGGATTACGCAGAATGAACAGCCCTAGGACGGCGAGAATGGCACCACCCAGGGCGATCGACCCGAACCCGCCGGCCTTGATCCGGAACAGCGAGCCGACGAACAGCACGATTCCAGAGATCAGCGCCAACCAGCCGAGGAAGTACACCGAGACCGTGGTGGCCAACACGGCGTTGCCGAGGATGATGAGGCCGGCGATGACGAGCAATGCGCCAAGGACGATATCCCACCCTGTCCGCGTGCGCGCAAGAAGTGGACGCTCCATGATCAATCCCTTCCCTTGATAGGCCAAAGGTACGCCGCATTACGCGTCTGGCTGGCGCGCCACACGACTGAGAGGAACGAACCCCAGCCGATCGCCATCTTCCCCACGATCAGCTTCGCTACCAGCACTCCTACGGCGGCTGGAGGCAACGAAGACCAGTGCCCTGATCAGCCCCGTACCCCCCTTCTTGCGTGCGAGCCTGCCAAGATTCGCCCAGGTACCCACCCACGATGTCTCCTCTCTCGTCGCCCGTCCTCACCCCAACCGGGTGAGATCATGAGCGGCGGCCACCCACTGGTCCACTTGAGCGCGGCCAGAAGTTCGTGGTTCCGGCGATCCTCGGTCAACTGGCCGTGAGTACGTACGATGCTCGAACGTGGACGCCGCCATCTCCTAGAGCCCGCGTGGCGCCGATGTAGAGAGCAGGCCCTGATGGCGATCGCCAGAGATGAGCCAGCGGCGGGGTGAAGTGTGGACGGGTGACGTCAAATCACCCGCTCCGGGGCCACGTTTGCTCAACCGGATCCGCGAAAGCTGGTGAAGGAGGGGCTGATGCCGGAGGCGATCGATGACGACATACGCGATGCGCTGCGGGAGATCGCCCTGGGTGGTTCTTCGCCGACAGGGGTTCAGCCGCTCGAACCTCGACTTGCCGCGGCGGCGACGCTCGGTGCATTGATCGCGCTCGATGCTCCGCCCACGACGTACATCCGGCAGGTTACGGACGCAATGTCAGCCGGGATATCCGCTGCTGAAGTCCTCGGGGTCCTGGAGACGGTAACCCCCCACGTGGGAATTCCACGGGCCGCGGCCGCCGCCGCCGAGATCATGCTCGCCCTTGGGCTACCACTCGACGAGGCAATGTGATCCCCCGCAGACGCCTAGTCCTGCGATCTGTCGCGCGTTCGGCCATCGCTCGGACACAGCTGTCGGCCGAACGCGAGCGGATCACGACTCTGATCAGAATTGCCGAGCTCCGCGCGGAGGGAGTGCTGACCGAATCTGAGTACCAGGCCGAAAAGGCACGGCTGCTTAATCCGGCACGGTCATCAGAAAGTTCACCCTCCGCGGGTGAGGGATGACCGCGGCCCGACGCCCAATGTCGTACTGCTGCCCGCGGCCCACGGTAAGGCCGGATGACCCGAAGGAGTACTTATGGACGACTACCCGCTGTTGAACCTGTTCTTCACCATGTTGTGGTTCTTCCTGTTCATCGCCTGGCTCTGGCTGCTGTTCGCGGTGTTCGGTGACATCATTCGCAGCCGCGACATCTCAGGGTGGGTCAAGGCACTGTGGTCATTGTTCATCATCATTCTCCCACTGCTGGGGACTCTCATTTACTTGATCGTGCGAGGCGGTGGAATGGCCGAGCGGAGCGCAGAGGAGGCCCGGCGCCGCGAGGAGCAGTTACGCACGTACGTCCGCGACGTCGCAGCCGACAGGGGCGGTTCCGCAAGCACCGCCGACGAGCTGGCCAAGCTGGCTCAGCTGCGCGACGCCGGCGCGATCACGCCCGAGGAGTTCGAGGCTCAGAAGGCCAAGCTGCTGGCCTGACGGGACCCTGTGGGGTCCGGAGTCCGGACCCCCTTCCCGTCACAGCAAGTCAAGCTGGCGGGCCCGGGCCACCGCCTCGCGGCGACCGTTGACGCCGAGCTTGCGGTACACATTCTTGATGTGGGTCTTCACCGTATTGAGTGAGACGTACATGTCGGCGGCGATCTCGGTGTTGGACAGCTTGCTCGGCAGATACCACAACACGCGACGTTCCCGTTGAGTAAGTGGCTCGGCAAGCTGGCCCACGGGTGGCGACGTGGGGGCCTGAGCCCCGGCCTCCAGGGTCAGAAGATCGCAAAGGAACGCACGGTGAGCGGTGCCCCGGGCCAAGTGCTCACGCATGATCGGACGCAGTGCAGTACCCGACACGATGAACGGCCGGCGGATGTCCTCGGCTGCGGCACGGTCGCAGGCGGCTTCGAGGGCGACTGAGGCGTCGATCGGTCGCGAGAGCAAGTAGGACAGTTGTGCCTTGAAAAGCAGCAGATCGACCATCAGGTCGGGTCGGGTTGCCTCGGCCATGTCGATCGTCTCACCCACGACGTCGAGTGCCGATTGGACTGCGTGTTCGGCGAACAACAGGCGTGCCTCAGTAAGATTCGTGCGCGGACTCGGTTGGGACGATGCCACACGCGCGAACCGGCTTCTGGCGGCTGCGAGCAGACCCTGTGCGGCGAGGCTCTCGACCTCGAGCATGGACATTTCGTCATGGAGAAATCTCGGGAGGTGGGCGGAGCCGTGATCACGCTGGATTCGCTTGAGGATCTGGCTTGAGGTGACGGCGTCGCCCTCACTGAGGCGATCCCATGCTTCGAGCATGGCAAGTGCATCCCGAAGGAGCGGATCGGTACAGGTGGCTTGTGCAGCGACACGCCAGTACTCCGCCGAGACCGGATGGCCTCTCAGGGCGTGCACGGCAGCAAGGGCCGTCTGCGCTGGACCTCGGATCGCTGAGGACGTCGTCGGGTAGTTCTCCGCCGCCGCCAGAGCCGAGTGAGCGAGCTGCGCTGCCTCGCTGAGTCGGCACTGGACCACGGCGACGAGCGCACTCCAGGCGTTGCCGGCGACAAACAGGGCGGTCATGCCCTGGCTACGGGTCATCGCAGCCACCGTGGCTAGATCCACCCCGGCGCCGCTGAAGTCACCTTGCCAGAGTCGCGCCGTGGCCCGTGAGATGGTGGCCAGGACGGTCACCTGGTGACGAGAGCCGGGGCGGTTGGCCTCCGCTGAGGCGCTCAACTCGACGAGCGCGTCGGCGTACTGGATCGTAGCGCTGGCGTCTCCCCGCCGGCGGGCCATCATCAACCGCAAGGTGGTGGATGCAAGCTGGTCATACCAGGTTGGTGTCGGCACATCAGCCGGCAGATCCAACACGGCGTCGGCACCAAGCAGGTCCCCACGATGGACCCGGGCGGCCGCGACGGCATACCGAACAGACTGCTGCCGTTGCAGGATGTCGATCGAAGGGGTTGGCGCGGGCTCCCCGTACCGGGGCGCGGCATCGGCAAGGCACGCCAGATCTTCGATATGGCCGATGACCACCTGGCCGGCGGCTGCCCATGCTCGAGCGCACAGCCAGTGATGAATCGCCCTCTCGGGCATGCCATGCTCGTCGTACCAGCGCGCGGCGCGGCTGTGAACCCGCTTCCGGGTCGCCCAGTCCAGTGACTCGAACTGTGCCTGGAGGACCGCTCTGAGCACGGGTCGGATGCGGAACCAGCCACCGCGACCACCGATTTGTTCGGTCAAAGCATGATCGCGATGCAACCGCTCCAGCGACTTGGTGCCGACGTCACCAGAGGTGACGGCGTTGACCAGGGCTCCATTGACCGGATCCAGAACCGACAGGAAGACCAACTGCTCGCGGGTCTTTCGCGGCAGCGGCTGCAGCATCTCCTTGGTCACGTACTCGGCAATGTCGCTGTTCGGCTCGCTGAGGCTGGCCAGCACCGCCGCAGGATCGGCATGGTTGTGCGCGCGGCGCGCTGCCAGCCGTAATCCGCCAGGCCAGCCTTCGAGCTGGGCTTGGAGCTCCCCCAGCGTGGTTCGCGGCACGTCGAGCCCGTAGTCGCTGAACAACTCGGCTACTTCTGCTGCCGAGAAGGCCAGCTCGGCCGTGCCGATCTCGGTCAGCTCATCCGCTGCCCGCAGCCGGTGTAGCGCGACGTGAGGCCAGGTCCGTCCCGATAACACGACGTGGAGACCTCGCGGCTGGTACGTCAGAAACTCGTCAATCCCGCCCCACACCTCCGCCGATGCAAGGTGATGGCAGTCATCGACGATCAGAACGGCCCTCGTCCCGGATCCGAACTCCGCCAGGACCGAAGCAGGTGTCCAATGGGTGCGCGTTTGTGTAACGTGGGCCAACCCTGGACGGGCAACGTCGGCAAGTGCGGCGGCAACGTGACGCCAGAACAGCGCCGGTTCGTATCCGCGATCGATTCGCACCCACGCAACGGGAGCAGGCGGGTTCCCACTCCGTTGCCACGCTGCCAGCAGCGTCGTTTTACCCCACCCTGCCGGCGCCACGAGAGTGGTGACCTGGCCCTCCGCGCCGGCAGCGAGATGCTCCATGAGCTGGGGCCGCAGCACGATGTTAGACGGCAGGTTCGGCGGGGTAAGCCGGCTTCGCAGGCGCTCGACATCGCTGATGGACACTTCTTGCACTTGAAGTTTCGGTGAACTGCCAGCCTTTTCTGTCGAGATGGACATGTGGCAATCCCCTCTCCCGAACGGGGTTGTCACTCTCGCTGCCGAGTTACCCCGTTCGCCGTGCCCAAACTACGGGGTTTTCGATCACCACCGCCATAGATTCGGCGATTCTCGCCGCCGAGTGCACCGTGGCGCATTTGCCGCAACTCCGCAGACTGATCGCGGCATCGGCGCAACCTGCCGCATGATTGCTTCATGACTTCCGGAGATGGCGGCCAACCCGTTAGGCACAAGGGCCGATTGAGCCGCCTGGCAGGCGCAGTCACCGGCCGGGTCGTCGAGACGATCGACCCTGACACGGTCATTGATCACGTTGACATGGAGAAGTTGCTCGACCGGATCGACATGGACAAGCTGCTCGACCGGATCGACATCGACCGGCTGCTGGACCGCGTCGAGGTGAACCACCTGCTCGACCGCGTCGACATAAACCGCCTGCTCGACCGCGTCGACGTGGATGTGCTCATGGACCGGGTCGAACTCAACCGACTGCTAGCTCATGTCGACTTCGATGCGATCCTCCAAACCGTCGACCTCGAAGGAGCAGTCCGACGGGCCGGCGTCCCCGAGATCGTGGCTGCGAGCACCGGCCGGGTGGCCGGCTCGGCACTCGACCTCGCCCGGCGGCAGATCGCCGGCCTCGACGTTGTAGTGGATCGACTCATCGATCGCCTGCTGCGCCGCGGCCCAACGGTCCAGCAAGGACCGCCGGCCCTCGTCGGGAAAGACCCGTTATGACCGAACCCGCACGCCTCCAGGTCACCGGACATTACGCGGGTGCGGTCAGCCGCGCCGTGGCGGCCGTGCTCGACTTCGCCATCGCTGTCGGCGCTTTCACCGCGGCTCTCGCCGGAATCGATCTGCTGTCGAGAGTGATCCTGGGAGAGTCAATTGGCCGGTCCGGAATCGGTTACATCATCGCTTTTGTAGCGTGGGCGTTCCTGTACATCTGGGGCAGCCTGGCCGTCGCCGGACGTACTCTGGGCAAGGGCATCGTCGGCTTACGCGTCGTCAGCGCCGACGGCTCCGCCCTCACGGTTCGCCGGGCCCTTGCCCGTACAGTCGCCTACCCATTCAGCTTCGCGATCCTAGGCCTCGGCCTCGTCGGCATCGTGATTGATCGTTATCACCGGGCACTCCATGACGTGATCGCCAAGACGGCAGTCGTCTACGACTGGGGTGGCCGAGCCGCCGAGATCCCTGGCCCGCTGTCGGAATTTCTCGCCCGCCGGGCTGGGACCGAGTACACAACCACGCCATCAATCGACTGATCGCGCGGTGGCTGTACCGCTCGCCAGGACTCACGTCTCACTTTGCGGCCAGTCCGACGGTCCGGCGGCTGCTGGCGCGCTTGCTGAGGCCGGCAGCGTGCGAGCTACGTGTCTTCCTACTGGGCCATGTCGACGAATCGGCTGTAGTGGCCCTGGAACGCCACAGTGATGGTCGCTGTCGGCCCGTTCCGGTGTTTGGCCACGATGAAGTCTGCCTCCCCGGCGCGAGGCGACTCCCTCTCGTATGCATCCTCCCGATGCAGAAGTATGACCATGTCCGCATCCTGCTCGATGCTGTTATGAACGGCGATGCCATTCGCTACGAAGTTGTGCAGGCCTTGCACCGTGGCGTCGTAGACCTCCTGCTCGCCAAGCGGCTCAATCTTGACGACGGAATCCCAGATGATGTCGTTGGTCGCGTACATCTCGAGGTCGGCGCCTCTGAGGATCGCCGCAACCCGAGCGAGCCGTTCCCGGCCGGGGGCGCGTTGCCACTGCGCACTGCCGCCGAACTGGGTGTTCATCGCAGCGGCGAACTGTCGGTGAGTCACACCGCGCTGCGTCAGGGCAGCTCGCACGTCTTGCCATACTTCGATTGGAGCCGTGTCGACATTGGTGTTCGACTTGATCGACTCGTGCAGAGTGAGAAGGTCAGCACATGCCTCCGCCCGCTCGCCGTGACATCCGATCTCGCGCAGAAACCTCAACTGTTCGTCACGGCCCGAGATATCGAGTGTGTATTGCGGCCGGACGGGACGACTGCCAACTGTGCGTAGCCGTCCCGAAATGCCGAAACGCAGCAGTAGAGCTGCGACATCCTCGAGCAACCGCCTGCTGGTCGACGCGTAGGAAACCCGACCGCCACTGCCTTTCCGGTTGATCGTGATCGATCCGTCGGTTGCCCACAGGTGCCGCAGGAATAGTGCGATCTGATGCTTCGGCAACGAGAACACGCTGCGCGGGACGAACTTTTCGTGCGATCGCAGGCCGAGTAAGCCAAGCGAATCGAGCCAGGCTGCGATCGGATTGCGCCGGCGGCGAGCGAGCCGATACGGAGCCGGCAACCGAAGCGTGGTTACGCGAGCCGCTGGGTCGTCGTCTCGCACCGCTGTCACCCGGAAGTGCCGTGCCGCCTCGGTCACTGCCGAAAGATTCGCCTCGTCGACAGATGCGTAACGAATCGGCTGGCGACGGACGAATGAGCCGTCGCCTATGAGGTGGGCGAGGAGCACGACCTCCGGCTCCGGCCAAGGGGTCTTTACGAGCGGTGCCGGTACGTGACGTGGCGTGGCGAGGCGACTCCCCGGTGCGAGCTGCTCGAGTGATTTCCAGCCGTCATAGGTTAGGAAAGGATGGTTTGCCGTCGCCTCGATCTGTTTGCCCGACGCGAGATAGAGGCGGAAGACCGGCTTACATCCGTTCGGGAAAACGTGCGTCATGGTCCGGACCACGTACCTGAGGCTTTCATCAAGCGCCCATACCGGAATGTCGCGCTCTCCGGATGCGAGCAGCTGACCGAGCGTCACTTCACTACCATCATCTGCTCGCATTACCCGGGTGGAAGCCGTGAGGCACCCAGACTCCCGTAGATCGGACAACAAGGGCTTCTTGTCCTGCCGTTGCTCCGGGCCACGGTTGAGTTGGCTGATGGCGACCACCGGGACCTCAAGCTCCTTGGCCAGCAACTTCAGCGCCCGGGAGAACTCCGCGACCTCCTGCTGGCGGCTCTCCACCTTCTTGCCACTCGACATCAGCTGCAAGTAGTCGACGATCACCAGCTTCAGATCGTGCCGTTGCTTGAGCCGCCGGCACTTGGCCCGAATCTCCATCATGGTCATGTTGGGCGAATCGTCAATGAACAGCGGCGCGCTAGAGACCTCGCCAGTGCGGCGGGCGATGCGGTTCCAGTCGTCATCGGTCATCTGGCCGGCCCGCATGTGGTGAAGCGGCACGCGCGCCTCGGCCGACAGCAACCTCATCGTGATCTCGTTGCGGCTCATCTCCAACGAAAAGATCACCGTCGTCAATTGATGTTTAATTGCCGCAGATCGGGCTAAATCTAGTCCTATCGTACTCTTGCCCACGGCGGGTCTCGCTGCAATAACGATCATCTGGCCGGGATGTAGGCCGTTGGTCAGCGCGTCCAGATCGACGAAGCCGGTCGGCACCCCGACCATCTGGCCGCCCCGTGAGCCGATCGCCTCAATTTCGTCGAGCGTGCCTTCCATGACTTCGGACAGCGGAAGGTAATCCTCGGACGCCCGCCGCTCCGTAACCGAGTACACCTCGGCCTGCGCGGCGTCGACGATGTCGTCAGCCTCCCCGTCGCCGCCGTATCCCATCTGGACAATGCGAGTGCCGGCTTCGACCAGCCGGCGCAGGATAGCCCGCTCGCGAACGATGTTGGCGTAGTAGCCGGCGTTCGCAGCGGTCGGTACGTAGTTGACCAACGTGTGCAGGTACGGAGCACCGCCGATCCGGCCCAACTCGTTGTTCTTCAGCAGCTGGTCGGCCACGGTAAGTGGATCGGCCGGCTCACCCCTGCCGTAGAGGTCGAGGATTGCCTCATAGATCGTCTCGTGGGCGGGCCGGTAGAAATCATGGCCGCGCAGCACCTCGACGACATCGGCGATCGCGTCCTTGGAAAGGAGCATTCCGCCAAGGACGGCTTGCTCGGCCGCAATGTCCTGGGGAGGCGTTCGATCGTAGCCGGGCGGCGGAACGTGATCGTCACTCCGATTGGGCAACTCCGTCACGCTCATGGCTAACTCACCCCCCGACTATCGTGCGACCGTTTCATACATCCGTTCTAGCAGACGTTACTGACACCACGTAGGCCACGCGCGTGACGGTCGTCTACCTTCCGGGAACATACGGTCAGTAGGGCCCGCTCCCAAGCAGATCATCAACAGGCTTGTGGAAGCCAAACCGTCGACCAGTGGATAGCAATCCCCAGGTTGTGGACAAGCTTGGGGACAACAGGTGCACACCTGGGCCGGCCCTGCCCACGGTCGAGTTCGCTAACTGGCCTGACACGCATCCACGGGCTGTGGACGGGAACTCCTCGCGTCTTCATCTCAGTATGTGAGACCGCCTTCGCCGCATGTCAGGTGCCACTCATACTGTCGGTGCTGCCATGCTTTTGCCCCGAGCCGCGCCCCTGCGCAAGCACGACGCCGACCGTGAGATCCTGCGGCTCGCCCTCCCTGCTCTCGGTGCCCTCGTCGCAGAGCCGCTGTTCCTGCTGGCCGACACCGCGATCGTCGGCCGGCTGGGAACACCGGAGCTTGCCGGCTTGGGGATCGCGGCCACAGTCTTGGCCACGTTCGTCAACCTTTCGATCTTCCTCGCGTACGGCACGACTGCGGCAGTCGCTCGCATGCTCGGCGCCGGAGACCCCCGCGGTGCCTTGCGCCAGGGTGTGGACGGCTGCTGGCTCGCCCTACTCATTGGTGCCGGGACGCTCGCGTTCGGCCTACCGCTTACGCCATGGATCGTGTCGCTGTTCAGGCCCGCTGCCGATGTGGCTTTGCATGCCGAGACGTACCTGCAAATCAGCCTCGCCGGCATCCCTGCGATGCTGCTCGTTCTTGCCGCAACCGGCGTGCTTCGGGGCCTGCAGAACACCCGTACCCCGTTGGTCGTTGCTGCGACGGGAGCCGTCGTCAATGTTCCGCTGAACGTAGTGCTGGTACATGGCGCCGGCCTGGGAATTGCCGGATCGGCCATCGGCACAGTCGCCGTGCAGGCCGCGATGGCTGCCGTATTCGCAGTGATTGTGCGCAACGGCGCGCGCCAGTATGGCGCTTCGCTCAGGCCGCACTGGCCCGGCGTACGCCGCTCGTTCGGCGCTGGTGTACCACTGCTGATCAGGACACTGGCCATGCGGGTTGCGTTCATCGTCACCACACTCGTCGCCACGGCCCTTGGCACGGCTCCACTCGCCGCCCATCAAATCGTCTTCAACACCTGGCTGCTACTGGCGCTGGTCCTGGACGCCGTCGCCATCGCCGCTCAGGCACTCGTGGGTCGAACCCTCGGGGCCGGTGACGTGGCGGCCGCCCGCTCCATTACCCGCCGGATGGTCCAGTGGGGGGTGTTCGCCGGCGTCGTCCTCGGCGTGTTGCTACTCGCGAGCGGATCACTGTACGCCCGGCTGTTCACCACCGACCTCGAGGTACGTTCGCTCGTGGTCAGCGCCCTTGTCGTGGCGGCCGTACTCCAGCCGATCGCCGGATGGGTGTTCGTCCTGGACGGTGTCCTGATCGGTGCAGGGGACGGCCGGTACTTGGCTTGGGCTTCGTTGGCGAGCGTCGCCGTGTTCCTTCCGGCGGCCTGGGCGGTACTGCTCCTCGACTTGTCGCAACAAGCCGGCCTCGTCGCACTGTGGCTCTCCGTCGGCGTGTGGACGCTCGCTCGCGCGGTCACCCTGGCCGTCCGGGAGCGAGGCGGCGGCTGGCTCGTGCCTGGCGCGACGCGCTAGCCCTACCGATTTGTGTCCCTCGGCGCCAGGCCTGATTCACCGACCCGGCCCACCCCGCGCCATCGTGAGAGGCTGGCCGTCGGCCTCGAGCTCTCGCCGATAGGGGGATGAACCCGATGCAGCTGATCACCTTGCCGATCGCGCTTGTCCTGGCGTTCATTACGGCTCTGATCTTCGGCCTGATCGCGCAGCGCCTCCTGGGCATCCGCCTCGGCTTCGTGCGGTTGATCACCGCCGGTGTCGTGGCGATGATCATCAACGGGCCGCTGACGCTCGGAATACTGGGCAACCTGGCGGATCGGCAACCGACATCGGGGGAGGTCGCGCCGCTACTCGCCCTCGGCCTCCTCGGCATGGCGACCACGATCTTGGCTTCGATGATCTTCCTGGTGCTCATCGAGGCCTTCGTCCCACTTGGATCCCTGCCACCGCCGTTGGTGTGGGGACGTGGCATCCGCGGCCGGTTCGCCCGGGCCCGGCGTTACTGGCAGATCGTCGCCATCGGGTTGCGCAACGGCCTCGGCCCGTTCGTCCGGGAGACGCGCCGGCGAACACTTGACGACTCCGGCGGCCGACGCCACCTTGGCGTCGCACTGCGCAACACGCTCAACGCAGCTGGCGTGACCTTCATCAAACTCGGCCAGATTCTTTCGACGCGGCGGGACCTGCTCCCGCCCGAGATGGTCGATGAACTCAGCAAGTTGCAGGACCGCGCCGAGCCGATTCCGTGGCCGGGTGTGCAGGCCGTGCTCGAGGCTGAGTTCGGCTGCACCGTCGAGGACATCTTCGCCTCGTTCGACCGCGAACCGCTCGCCGCAGCTTCGGTCGGTCAGGTCCATGCGGCTCGGCTGCGGTCTGGTGCGGACGTTGTCGTAAAAGTGCAGCGCCCGGCAATCCGTCCGGTGGTGGAGCGTGACTTGGATATCGCCCAGCGACTCGCTGCGCGGCTGGAATCCGGGACGAACTGGGGACGGTCGCTGGGTCTGCGCTCGCTAGCCGGCGGGTTGGCGGCAGCTCTCCGCGAAGAGCTCGACTACCGGATCGAATCCGAGAACATCCAGAGGGTGGCCCGTGCCGCCGCCGCACGCGGTGACGGCCAAGTCCGCGTCCTGGACGTCCATGCCGAGTTATGCAGCGAACGGGTGCTGGTGATGGAGCGCCTGCATGGGACGCCCGTCAACGTGGCCGAGCCAGTCCTGCGCGAGATGGGCGCGGACCGGCTCGTGCTCGCCCGATCACTACTGGACTTCCTGCTCCGGCAGATCCTCCTCGACGGCGTCTTTCACGCCGACCCGCATGCCGGTAACGTCCTTGTGCTGGACGATGGCCGGCTCGGCCTGCTGGATTTCGGCTCCGTCGGGCGGCTGGACAGCGGGTTGCGCGAGGCCTTCCAGCGGCTGCTCATGTCCGTGGATCGCGGCGATCCGCTCGGCACCACCGACGCGTTGCTTGAGTTGGTGCCGCGGCCCGACACCGTCGACGAGCAAGCGCTCGAGCGCGACTTAGGGCGGTTCCTGGCTCGGCACATCGACTCGGCGGCCAGCTCGACCGTCCGGATGTTCGGCGACCTGTTCCGTATCGTGGCCGACCACGGATTGTCGATCCCGCCCGAACTTGCCGCCGTCCTACGGGCGCTCGCGACAGCGGAAGGCACGCTCGATCACCTGGCACCGGGATTCGACTTCGTCGGCGAGGCCCGCGCGCTCAGCACCGCATACGTCACCGAGCAACTCGAACCCGCATCATTGCAGCGCGCCGCCACGGAGGAGCTGATCGCACTCATTCCCATCCTGCGCCGCCTGCCGCGACGGATCGAACGGATCGCCAGCGCGGCGGAACACGGCAGGATTGCGATGAACGTCCGGCTCTTCGCGGATCAGCGTGACCGGGAGGCCGTTACCGATCTGCTGCATCAGGTATTGCTGGCATTCTTGGCCGCGGCCGTGGGCATCATGGCTGTCTTGCTGCTTGGAACCGACGGCGGTCCGACGGTGACCGAGTCGGTCAGCCTGTACGCGCTGTTTGGGTACAACCTGCTGATCGTGAGCTCGGTGCTCGGCCTGCGCGTGCTGGTGACGATCTTCCGTCGCGGCCCGTCGTAGGCCCATCCGCTGCCGTGCCGTTCGGTCACGTTCGGCAGACGGCCGACGTACCCGACAGGGTCTGCATGCCTGTAGCTAGTTGCTAAGCCTGTCGAACGTGATCGAACGGCAACGAGCCAATCAGGCGGCGGCGACGTCGAGCTGAACGTTCGCGGCGACCTCGGGATGAAGGCGGACAGTGACGGTGTGCAGGCCGACCGTCTTAATCGGATTTCCGACCTCGATCCGCCGCTTGTCAACCGTCGGGCCGCCGGCCTTGCTGACGGCCTCGACGATGTCGGCAGGAGTGACCGCACCGAAGAGCCGGCCGGACTCGCCGGCCTTGGCGGTAAGGCGCACCGGGACCGCCTCGAGCTTGGCCTTGATCTCACGCGCCGTGTCCAGATCGGAGATCTCGCGTGCGGATCGAGCGCGCTGGATCGCGTCGATCTGCTTCTGACCGCCCTTGGTCCATGCGATCGCAAAGCCGCGCGGGATCAGGTAGTTGCGGCCGTAGCCGTCCTTGACCTCGACGGCCTCGCCGGGCGAGCCTAGGCCGGGCACCTCCTGGGTGAGGATGAGCTTCATCGTTACGTCCCTCCTCAGCGCGCCGTCGAGGTGTACGGCAGCAGCGCCACCTCGCGCGCATTCTTGATCGCGGTGGCGACGTCGCGCTGGTGCCGCGTGCAGCAGCCGGTGACGCGCCGGGCACGGATCTTGCCGCGGTCGGAAATGTACTTCCGTAGCAGTGCCGTGTCCTTGTAGTCGACGTAGTCGACGCCTTCTTTACAGAACGCGCAAACCTTCTTCTTCGGCTTGCGCACAGGGGCCTTTGCCATCGTGGTGCTCCTTGGGAACGTCTTGGTGGAGCCCGGTCGGTCCTGTGCGGTATCACGACCGGGATGGTGGATTGACTAGAACGGCGGCTCGTCTGCGGGCTCGCCACCTGCCCACGGGTCGCCTTGGGGGGCCGACGGACCGCCTGCCTGGCCACCGGCCGGCTGGCCGGCTGGGGCAGTGCTCCACGG
Source organism: Jiangellaceae bacterium (assembly GCA_035762665.1). Taxonomy (GTDB): domain Bacteria; phylum Actinomycetota; class Actinomycetes; order Jiangellales; family Jiangellaceae; genus JASLBX01. The sequence goes on from DASTNZ010000130.1 coordinate 48,248, forward strand.
GTCGCCGCCCGCGGCACCCGCTGGGCCGCCGAACCCGCCGCCTGAGCGCTGGGTCCTGGTGACCTTTGCCGTCGCGTACTTCAGGCTCGGACCGATCTCGTCGACGTCCAGCTCGACGACCGTGCGCTGCTGCCCGTCGCGCGTCTCGTACGAGCGCTGCTTGAGCCGCCCCGTGACGATGACGCGCATGCCACGCTGCAGCGACTCGGCGGCATTTTCGGCAGCCTGTCGCCAGACCGCGCAGGACAGGAACAGCGGATCGCCGTCCTTCCACTCACCGGTCTGACGATCGAACGTCCGGGGCGTAGAGGCGACGCGGAAGTTCGCCACCGGCGCACCGCTAGGGGTGAACCGCAGCTCGGGGTCGTCGGTCAGGTTGCCAACGAGAGTGATGATGGTCTCGCCTGCCATTTATGGTCCCTCCGCAGGGGTGGGTAGCCGTTCTGTTCGGGTCAGTGGGCGTCCGGGCGGACGACCTTGGTGCGTAGGATGTTCTCGTTGAGCCCGAGCTGGCGGTCGAGCTCGGCCACCGCGGCCGGCTCACACTTCAGGTCGAGCACCGCGTAGATTCCCTCGCCCTTCTTGTTGATTTCGTAGGCGAGCCTACGCCGACCCCAGACATCGACCTTCTCGACCGAACCGCCGGATTCGCGGATCACGCCGAGGAATTGGTCGAGGGTGGGAGCTACGGTTCGTTCCTCGAGCTCCGGACTCAAGATCACCATGACCTCGTACTGACGCATCGTGCCAATCACCTCCTATGGGCTTCGCGGCCACGGTCTCTCCGTGGCAGGAGGGCTGTGCGTCCAGCCAGCCCGGGAGTACGGAGGTACCGCACCTGACCCGGGCGACGAATCAGAGTACCAGCGCGGTAGTCCGGCCACCCAATCGCCGACCAACTCCGCTGATCACCGGCAGTTAGCGGACTATGACCCGGAAAGTGCCGATGATCACGGGAAAGGGGGCTGGTGTCAGTGGTCGCTCGTAGGCTGGTGTCCATGGCGACATTGCGAATAGGTGCCCACGTCGACCAGGCCGACCCCGTAGCCGCCGCGCTCGAACGCGAAGCCAATGTGTCGCAGTTCTTCCTTGGCGACCCTCAGGGGTGGAAGGGCCCGGTCGTGCAGTTCGCGGGTGGCGCAGCCGCGCTCAAGGCGGCAGCTCAGGCCGCTGACGTTGATCTCTACATCCATGCGCCGTACGTGCTCAACGTCGCCACCACCAACAATCGCATCCGGATACCCAGCCGCAAGCTGTTTCAACAGCACGTCGATGCCGCTGCCGAGGTAGGTGCCAAGGGCTTGATCGTCCACGGAGGCCACGTCCTGGCTGGCGACGACCCGGCCGTCGGCTTCGAGAACTGGCGGAAATGCGCTGAGCGCACCGACCTCAAGCTCCCGGTGTTCATCGAGAACACTGCGGGCGGCACCAACGCCATGGCCCGGTCGCTCGACAGCATTGCCAGGTTGTGGGAAGCCGTCGGCGATTACGGCTTCGGCTTCTGCCTCGACACCTGCCACGCCCACGCCGGGGGGATCGACTTGGCTGACGTGGTCGACAGGGTCCGCTCGATTACCGGACGCATCGACCTGGTCCACGCTAATGACAGCCGCGACGAGTTCGGCTCCGGTGCCGACCGGCACGCCAACATCGGCGATGGTAAGATCGGTGCTGACCTGATCGCGGCAGTCGCTCGCGCGGCGGGCACGCCGGTAGTCGTCGAGACGCCGGGCGCAGGCCACACGAACGACATCGCGCTGCTCCGCAAGCTGATCACCTGATCGCGGCGGGCTGGTCCGTCTCGCGGACGCCAGCGACGGCGTTGGGGTGCACCGCATCACGGATGACCCGAAGCGCGTCAGTGAGTGCGGCCAACTGATCCGCAGTCAGGCGGCCGGTGAACCACTTCTCAACGTCGTCCAGATGTGGGCCGAGCACGCTTACGACCCGCTCCATACCGGCATCGCTGATCTGAGCCCACGTGCCCCGGCGGTCGGTTTCGCAACTCTCCCGACTGGTAAGGCCGTCGCGTTCGAGCCGGTCGACCACTCGCGTGATGCCGCTGGTCGAAAGGCTGGTCTGCGCCGATAAATCACTCATGCGCAACCGCCCACCAGGGGTACGGGCCAGCCGCAGGAGCACCTCATACTCCGTCTCTGACAACCCGTACGCCGCGAAGCGCGGCGCAAGCTTCGCGCTGAGGCCGAGATGCGCCTCCATGAACAGCCCGACCGCGGTCAGCCGGGGGTCGTCCAAGAGTGGCGAAGCCATGCGCAAGATACTACCACCGATCAACAGTTGTACAGAGGAATATTGTTAAGGCGATGATTGCTGAGTCAACGTAAGTCCGCTACCTACCCCCTTGGAGCAAAGACATGAGCGAGACGACGCTGCACTCTACGCGCGAGTGGCAGGGTGTGAGCCTTCCGGCGCCAGGCACATTCCGCATCGATCCGCAGCACAGCAACGTCGGATTCGTGGCGACGCACATGATGTTCACGAAGGTGCGTGGGCACTTTACCGACGTGTCCGGGACCGTGACAATCGCCGAAAACCCTACGGATTCGGTCGTCGAGATGATCGTTAAGACCGCCAGCATCACGACAACTGCGAACGACCGCGACAACCACCTTCGGTCGGCGGACTTCTTCGATGTCGAGAACTATCCCGAGATGACCTTCCGGTCCACGAAGATCCGGCACGTCGGCGGCACGGAGTTCATCGTCATCGGCGATCTGACGATCCGGAACGTCACCAAGCCGGTCGAGTTCGCCGTCACGTTCGAAGGTGTCGGGGTCAATCCGTGGGGAGCCGAGGTTGCCGGTGTCAGCGCTCGCGCCGAGGTCAACCGCGAGGACTGGGGCTTGACCTGGAATGCCGCCCTCGAGGCCGGAGGCGTCTTGGTCGGCAAGAAGGTCACGCTGGGCGTCGAGATCCAGGGCGCCCGCGTCTGACCCCCACTCCGCCGATCATGCAAGAGCTGGGCGACACGCCGATTTGTCCGTGATGCCGGACCGGCACAACTCCGGCAATCCGGCGTGTGGCCCAGCTCTTGCTTGATCGACGTCAGGGCGTCCCCGCGGGCCAAGCTCCGAGGTACACCACGTACGCTCGTGCAACGTGGCGCTCCAAGTACGTGAGATCACCCGCGAGGAACACCTCGCAGCCATCACCGACCGCCCTGCTGTGAGCTTCCTCCAGACTCCGGCCTGGGGTGCGGTCAAACGCGAGTGGCGAGCCGAATCGCTGGCCTGGTTCGACGGAGACTCCCTCGTCGGCACTGCGTTGGTGCTGTACCGGCAGGTTCCACGGATCAGGCGCTACCTGGCGTACATCCCCGAAGGCCCAGCGATCGATTGGGCTGACGCAGCCGACCACGGCGTCGCCCGCTGGCTTGATCCTTTGACGGCGTACGTGAAGCAGCGTGGCGCGTTCGGGCTACGCATCGGGCCGCCCGTCCAGGTACGCCGGTGGAGCACGGAGACCGTCAAGGCCGCTCTCGCCGACGACGCAATCACCAGCCTCGGCGACCTGGCACCGGACGCCACCAACCCCACGGGCACTGCTCTGGCGGATCAATTCCGCGATCTCGGGTGGCGGCAGCAGACCGCCGCCGGCGGGTTCACCGCAGGGCAGCCGCAGTTCGTCTTTCACGTCCCGTTGGCCGGCCGTGACGAGGACGACCTGCTCAAGGGGTTCAATCAGCTCTGGCGCCGTAACATCAAGAAGGCGGACAAGGCCGGCGTGACCGTCGAGCTGGGGACTGTCGACGACTTGGCCGCGTTCCATGAGCTCTACGTCGAAACGGCGCACCGCGACGGCTTCACACCGCGGCCACTGCCGTACTTTCAGGGCATGTGGCGCGCGATGACCGCCGAGGCGCCCGACCGGCTCCGGCTTTACCTGGCACGTCATGAGGGCGAACTGATCGCCGCCACCACCATGGTTCGCGTCGGTGAGCACGCCTGGTACTCCTACGGTGCATCGTCGACCGACAAACGAGATGTTCGCGGCTCCAACGCCATCCAGTGGCGGATGATGCGGGACGCGCTGGCCGACGGGTGCACGGTGTACGACATGCGCGGCATCACCGACACGCTGGATGCCAACGACCCGCACGCCGGCTTGATCCGGTTCAAGCTCGGAACCGGCGGCGATGCCGTCGAGTACCTCGGCGAGTGGGACTTGCCGATCTCGACCGTGCTGTACACCGCGTTCGACCTGTACATGAAGCGAAGGAGCTGAGCCCGCGGTGCCCCTCATCCTCCAGGTCGACTCCGGCCGGTGGCGCGATCACCTGAAGTCGTACGTAGGGACGCACGCCGGTGTTGTTCCCGTCGCCAAGGGCAACGGTTACGGGTTCGGGACGCCCGTCCTCGCGGCTGAAGCCGCCGCCCTCGGAGTTCCGACGCTCGCAGTGGGGACGTACGACGAGTTGCCGGCCGTGCAGGCCTTTCCGGGCGAGACGCTCGTGCTGTCGCCGTGGCGACCCGGCACCCAAGCTACGGCAGGCCGCGTGATCCATACCGTCTCACGGCTCAGCGACCTGCATGATCTGGCAGCGGAGCCGGACCGGCGGGACGTTGTCGTCGAGGTTCTTACGAGCATGCGCCGCCACGGTCTCGTGGCCGGTGAAGTAGCCCATGCGGCGGCGTTACTCCGTGCGGTGCGCTTCCGTGGCTGGGCCCTTCACCTTCCGCTGACCGGCGACCGGCTCGGCGAGGCCCGGACACTCGCCGGTCAATTGCTCGCCCTCGCTCCGGGGCCGCTGTGGGTCAGCCACCTCGACCCGACGGATGTCGCGACACTTGCTGCCGAGCTGTCCACGCAGGTTCGCCTGCGTGTAGGAACCGGGCTATGGCTTGGCGCCCGGTCGGCTTTGCGTGCCCGCGCAACCGTCCTGGACGTTCACGACGTGCGGCGCGGCGACACCTTCGGCTACCGCCAGCGGCGGGCGCGGCGCTCCGGAAGCCTCGTCATCGTCGCGGGCGGGACGGCGCACGGCATCGCGCTGGAGGCGCCGACGCCGGCGGCATCCCTGCGGCAGCGGGCCGTTGCCGTCGCCAAGGGAGGGCTCGAGGCGGCCGGCTGGGCGCTGTCACCGTTCCACATCGGTGGAAAGCAGCGCTGGTTCGCCGAACCCCCGCACATGCAATGCTCGATGATCTGGCTGCCCCCTGGTGTAGCGCGTCCCGCGGTGGGCGACGAGCTGGACGTGGATGTGCGGCTCACGACCACCACCTTCGACCAGATCCGCTGGAACTGACCAGCCGTAGGTCAACCCGCCCAGCGGCTGGTCAGGAACGTAGCGGCCCAGATCGCCATCAGCGGGACGCTAATACTGAGGTAGGCCCACAAGACCCATCGCCACCGTGCCGCAACCACGGCGAGGCCGACCCACAGCGGCCACCACAGCAACGTGGCGCGAGGAACCGAGAAGTACCAGTACGACGTCGCGAATGCCACGACCTGCAAGCCGACCCAGGTCGCCTCCCCCCAACGGCGCAATGCGAGCAGGGCGGTCGTAAGCGCTACGCCGATCAGCACCGCGACGATCTCCGCCCGGAACATCCAGACGAAGTCGATCGACACGGTCCCTTCGAATGCTGCGTTCCAGGTGTTTGCGAACGAGTCCCAGGGCCAGGTGAAGGTCCGGTTCCACTCCTGGGCCTGGGCGTTCAACCAGGCCAGCCAGTCGCCGGTCAACCAGCGCAGGTAGGCCATCCATGCAAGCAGCGGTACAGCCGGTACGAAGAGCCAGCCGACGCCACCCAGGCCGTGGCGATGGCGTGACGTAAGCCACTCAACGACTAGTGCCGCGACCAGGAACAGGCCACTGACCCGGACGGTGCACGCCATCGCAGCCAGCACGCCCGCCGGCGCCCAGCGGCCTCGCCGCGCCGCCAGCCACGACGGGATTGCCATCGCCAGGAACAACGACTCGGTGTAAGGGGCAGCCAGGAACACCGCCGGTGGCGCAAACACCCAGGCCACTACGGCCAGCCGGCCGACTCCAGGGCCGCCCTCGAGATCACCCAGTCGGGCCAGAGCCACGGCGGCCACCGCACCGGCCACGAAGGACACCACGAGGCCGGCCAACACGTGGGGCAGGCCGAGTAGATGGCCCAGCCACAACAGCGCCGGGAACGCAGGGAAGAACGCCTCATTCGGTACTCCGGTGGGTTCGCCGCCGTAGCCGAACTCCGCGATCCCCCGGTAGTGGTAGAAGTCCCACTGCACCCAGCGGTCGAGAAACGGCCTGACGACCTGGTCTGAGCCGAGCAGTAACCATCCGGTCGCGCCGGCAACGACGAGGATCGATGCCCGGCTCGCCAGCCAGATCAATAGCGCGTCACGATCTGTCGCCCGCACCCGGCGCAGCAGCGTCGCCGGCCACGCGCGAGCGGGCGCCCCGTTTCCGGTGGTCAAGTGGCCCGAAGTGGTAGCAACGCCCTGGCGAGTCGCACCGGATTGGTGATCTCGATCGCCCTGGCGGTCGCCCGGCTCGGTCATGTTCGTGCCAGGTCAAGCCGAACCGGTGCCAAGGGATCGGCGTACGGTCGGACCGGGTCGCGAGTGGGACGGATGATGTCACGGACGACGAAGCCCACCAACCACAGCAGGCCGGCCACTCTGATGCCGACGGCGGCACTGTACTGCGCTGCCGTCAGTTCGCCCGCCAGGTACCACCAGATGGCGACGAAATACACGACCTCGGCGAGCTGCCAGATCACGACGTCGCGCCAGCGCGGCCTGGCCAGCACCGCGAGTGGCAATAGCCACAGCGCGTACTGGGGCGACCACACCTTGTTGACGAGAAGGAATGCCGCGACCGCGAGGAAGGCCAACTGTGCGAGGCGCGGTGGCTCAGGGGCGGCCAGTGCCAGCACCACGATGGCCGCCAGCAACACGACGGCCGCGCCGAGTGATACCAGGTTGATCGGCTCCGGCAGGGTCACGTCGTTGAGGTTCAAGGCGAACCAGATGGACCCGAAGTCCGCGGCGCGCTCAGAGTTGAACCTGAAGAACGCTTGCCAGCCGTCCGGGGCCAACATGTACACGGGAAGGTTGATGGCGACCCACGTGACGGTGGCCGTCCCCAACACCGCTGTGAACTGTCCTGCATCGTGCCGCCGCCTCGGCGAGCGCAGCACGACCAGCAGCAGTGCTCCCAGCAGGAGAACGGGGTACAACTTGGCTGCCGCACCAAGCCCGATGAAAAGGCCCGTGAGGACGCCGCGCCGCCGGGTCCAGGCCAAGATGGCCAGCGACGTGGCGGCCACGGCGAGCAAGTCCCAGTTGATCGTCGCGGTGAGCAGCACGACAGGCGATGCGGCCACCAGCAAGCCGTCCCATGGACGGCGTCGGATCGTCCGAGCGGTGGCGAACACGGTGACGAGCAGGGCGATACCCAGCGCGATGGCCGTGACGTCGTAGAACCGAACGCTCTCCACTAGAGCGTCGCCGCCATTCCCGGTCGTGGCCTGCGCAACGTAGGCGCCGGCCTGCATGACCGCACCGGTGAGAACCGGGTACTCCAGCCGGGTATCGGCGTAGGGAAGTTCTCCGTCGGCGAAACCCCGCTCGCGATACAGGAACGGGATGTCGCTGTAGCACAGGTTCGTCCATGTCTGATGATCCCGTTCGGCCCAGGCCCTGTCACGGCACGGCGTGTCGGCGATCGCTCCCAGCGCAAAGACAACACAGGCCACCGCCAGCGCCACCCTGATCGGCCCCCACCAGCGATGCGCAGGAACCGCGCGGGCGCCGGCCGGACCACCAAACGGCTCGCTTAAGGCTGCGATCGTGGGGTCATCTCGGCTCGGGAGCGCGACCGGTGTGGGCGATGGGGCCTCTCGCATCACCGGGCCATTGTGGCGTACGGCCGGAGATGGTTGACGCCCGACAGCCTATGTGTCGAGTAGCCGCTTAAGGATGGACGTCGAGTCGGTACCTCAGGCGCTGGGGTCGGTGCCGTCTCCGCCGCCGCCACCGTCGTTGCATTGACCCGGCGGCCCGTTACAGGGCGTTTGCGACGGTTCGGGTTGAGCCACCACGATCGTCACCACCGTCTCCGGTGGAGCGGACGATCCACCGCCCGGACTCTGTTCGATCACTGTGTCCGCCGTGTGCCCGTTGGTCTGTCGGTACTCGATCGCGACACCGAAGCCAGCCTGCTGGAGCCGGAGTTCGGCGCGACGTGACGAATCACCGACCACATTCGGCACGGCAACCTCCGGATCTTCCGTCGGCCGGGGCTGCCGGCAGTTCGGTGGCTTGCCTTCCATGCCGGGTGGGCAGGTTGGCTGCGCCGTCTGCTCCGGTTGGCAACCCTCGTCGGACGTCGGATCCCCGACCATGCCCGGCGGGCAGGTGGGTTCGACCGTTGGCGTCGGCGTCGGGTTGACCGCCTCGCCAATATTGGCAGGCGGCGGGAACGGCAGGACTTCTTCGTCCGCGAGTGCCGCCTTCATGAAAGCCGTCCAGGTCCTGGCCGGCACCTTGCCGCCGGGGAACGGCTCACCCGGTAGGCCGTCAACAATGCCTTTCAGCGAGGTCTTACTGCTGCCGTCGCCTTGGTAGTACATGACAGCCGCCGCCAATTGCGGCGTATATCCGGCGAACCACGAGGTGACCTCTTCGTGGGTGCCGGTCTTGCCGGCGGCCGGACGCTCGAGCTCTTTGGCGGCGTATCCGGTTCCGTTTTCGCCCTCGACCACCTGTGTGAGGGCATAGGTCACGTCGGCGACGACGTCCTCTTCGAAGACCTGTTCAGGATCCGGTTCGGCCTCGTGGAGGACCTTGCCCGACGGATCCGTGACCCGCTGGATGGTGAACCAGTCGGTCTGCCGTCCCTGAGCGGCGAGTGTCGCGTACGAGTTGGCCACGTCGAGAGGAGATGCGTTTGAGATACCGATCAGAGACCGGTATTCCGGGTTGGGCGCATCTGAATCGATGCCCAGACTCTCGGCTGGGATACCCGCGCGGACCATCGAGTCCTGCATCTTCTCGTAACCCAGCTGCAGAGTCATATCGATGAAGGCGCTGTTGATGGACCGCTCCGTCGCTGTCAGCAGGTCCACTTCGCCGTAATCTCGATCACCCTGGTTTTCGACGCTGTCGTCCTCACCGAGGCGCGGATCTTCGATGGGTGAGTCCCCCTGGAACCGGCTCTCCAACGAGATATCTTCCTCGAGCGCGACGGCGACCCCGAACGGCTTCATGGTCGAGCCCGGCTGCAACGCGGACAGCGCGTCGTTGACGCCGGCTCGCTCCACATAGTCGTGACCACCGTAGGCTGCTACCACCTCACCCGTACCTGGCCGGACAGCGGCGAGGCCGACGTGCAGGTCCTCCCAGTACTCGTCGTCCTCGCCTCGTGGAAACTCCTGCTTGACCGCTTCGATCGCGGCTTCCTGCTTCTTCTTGTCGAAAGTCGTGACGATCCGCAGGCCGCCGGTCTTGATGACGTCCTCATCCAGGCCGGCAGCGCGAAGCTCCTGTTCGACGAGGTCGACAAGGTAACCGTTCGGACCGCCGAGGCTGTTGCCCGATTTCGGCGGGAGGAACTCGGGTATCTGCGCCGCGTCGGCCGTCGCCTGATCGATGGCGCCCATCTCGACCATGCCGTCGAGCACCCAGTGCCATCTACTTTCGAAGGCAGCAGCGGTGGTCTCGTCTTTGGTCGGATCGTGCCGGTTGGGGCTCTGGATCAGCGCGGCAAGGGCGGCGCCCTCCTCCAGGGTCAGGTCCTCGACCGGCTTGCCGAAGTATGCCTTTGCAGCGCTCTGGATGCCGAGCACGTTCCCGCGGCCCCAGAAGATCGTGTTGAGGTACGACTCGAGCACCTGCTCCTTGCTCATCCGCTGGTCGATCTTGACCGAGATGAACAGCTCCTTGACCTTCCGGGTGAGCGTCTGCTCAGGGGTGAGGTAGTAGTTCTTGACGAACTGCTGAGTGATCGTCGAGCCGCCACCAACGCCACCCTGCAGCTGGTTCACAGTTGCACGCGCGATACCGATGGGGTCGAAGCCGCCGTGCTCGTAGAACGCGCGGTCCTCCGCGGAGAGAACGGCCTGCTGTACATGCAGCGGTACCTCATCGAGGCTGACCGGCTCGCGATCGTACTCGGCGAATTTGTACAGCTCGGTCTCGCCGTCGTTCCAGTAGATGATCGACGACTGGTAGTGGGTGGTGTCATTCGGATCCGGAATGGGCGTCATCGCATAAGCGATTCCGATGCCGATCGCGCCGAGGAGGAAAATGCCGAGCCCGGCCAGTCCGAGCGCTTTGAAGCTGAGGATCCTGCGCCACAACGGCTTGCCTTTGTCGGCGGCGTAGCGCCGGCCGCCGCGTCCCGACCCGCCACGTCCGGACCCGTTGCCACCGCCACGCGAGCCGGCCGCCCGCGCAGGTCCTGGCCTGCTGCCGTACATGCGAGTCGAGTCCGGCGCCGCCCGGAGCGGGGGTCGTTGGCTACCCGGCGCATGGCCCGGTCCTGAGTCGCCGTTGGGGCGGACCCATTCGTTCCATGCTCGGTCGGATCCGATGGACGGCGCACTGTGGCGCGCACGGGCGCGCCCAGCAGGACGTCGTCGGTCGGTACTCACAGGCGCTCTCGGGTACTAGGAGGCAGGGGTAAGCGCGGTGTTGCCGCACCGATGGTCAAGACTACGACGAACTCGGCCTCACGGCGAAAATGCGCCGCATTAAATCACGCTCGGGCGGGTGGCGCAGAAGCACGAGCTTGCGTTCAGCAGGTTTGAGACCTACAGTGCTCGTATCGACATGATGTATCTAGCCGATACATCGCATTGGTAGTCCTAGAGGAGTGCTCGTGGGCAAACGTGCGGAGGCGCTCGAGCTGGCCGTACTCGGCCTGCTTCACGACGCGCCCATGCACGGATACGAGCTGCGCAAGCGGGTCAACGCACTGCTCGGCTGGGGCCGTGCCTTTTCGTACGGCACCCTCTACCCATGCCTGAAGGATCTCGTCCGCCGGGGCTACCTGGCTGAGGACTCCACGGTCGACCCGGCCGGGGCGCCCCTCAGCGGCCGACGCGGAAAGATCGTGTACAAGCTCACTCCGGACGGCAAGGAGCACTTCGCCGAGCTCCTCGCCGAGGCGGGCCCGTCATCCTGGGACGACGAGCAGTTCGGGGTGCACTTCGCGTTCTTCGGCAAGGCCGACGCCGCGACTCGGATGCGCATCCTGGAGGGTCGGCGAAGCCGGCTGCAGGAGCGCCTCGAGCACTTTCGCTCCGCCCTGCAGCGAACCCGGGAGCGGCTCGACGCGTACACGCTTGAACTGCAGCGCCACGGCCTCGAGTCCGTGGAGCGCGAGGTTCGGTGGCTCGACGAGCTGATCAACGCCGAGCGGGGGACCGTCGAGCGCAAGTCGAATGACAACGTGCGGCCGAACCAGCCCGCAGCTGGTGTCCGCAAGGGAACCGGCGAGGCCGCCGGCAGCCCCGCTCAGTGAGAAGGGAAGCAAACAGATGAGCTCGGGCAATACCTCGGTTCGAGTAGCCATCGTGGGTGTCGGCAACTGCGCTGCATCGCTTGTCCAGGGTGTGCACTACTACCGCGACGCCGACCCCACGCAGAAGGTCCCCGGCCTGATGCACGTCCAGTTCGGTGACTACCACGTCCGCGACGTCGAGTTCGTCGCCGCCTTCGACGTGGACGCCAAGAAGGTCGGGCTCGACCTGGCCGACGCGATCGGCGCCAGCGAGAACAACACCATCAAGATCAGCGATGTCTTGCCGACCGGTGTCACCGTCCAGCGCGGTCACACCCTCGACGGCCTCGGCAAGTACTACCGCGAGACCATCGTCGAGTCGGACGACGCCCCGGTAAACATCGTCGAGACGCTCAAGGCCACCAAGGCCGACGTCCTGGTGTGCTATCTGCCGGTCGGCTCGGAGCGGGCCGCCAAGTACTACGCCCAGTGCGCGATCGACGCTGGAGTCGCCTTCGTCAACGCCCTTCCGGTGTTCATCGCCGGTACCAAGGAGTGGGCCGACAAGTTCACCGAGGCAGGTGTCCCTATCGTCGGCGACGACATAAAGTCGCAGATCGGCGCAACCATCACCCACCGGGTGCTGGCCAAGCTGTTCGAGGATCGCGGCGTCACCGTCGACCGGACATACCAGCTGAATGTCGGCGGCAACATGGACTTCAAGAACATGCTCGAGCGCGAGCGGCTGGAGTCGAAGAAGATCTCCAAGACCCAGTCCGTGACCTCCCAACTGGTGGCGGGGCTCGATGACCGCAACGTGCACATCGGTCCGTCCGACTTCGTAGCCTGGCTTGACGACCGTAAGTGGGCGTTCGTCCGCCTGGAGGGCCGCAACTTCGGCGACGCCCCGGTGAGCCTGGAGTACAAGCTGGAGGTCTGGGATTCGCCGAACTCCGCCGGCATCATCATCGACGCCATCCGAGCGGCGAAGATCGCCAAGGACCGCGGCATCGGAGGTCCCATTCTGTCGGCGTCCTCGTATTTCATGAAGTCGCCGCCGGAGCAGTACCCCGACGACGTGTGCCGGGACCTGGTGGAGAAGTTCATCGCGGGAGAGGTCGAGCGCTGAGTGAGCGAAGGTAGCGGCGTCGCGAAGCAGCCGCTGCCAAAGCCGAACGTGTGGATTGCCGGGGATGGCCGTGTGCCCTCCCCGGCAATCTGTCCTAGGCACTCAGGTACGGCGGCCGCCGATAGGAGCACGCTGCCGACGAAGCACAAGAGTGTCTCCGACCAACACTCCTGACAACTATTGCTGGATCGCCCGATTTGACGCGTTCGATGCATCATGCGATGTAAATGATGGCCACCACATATTGACAGGACGGCACATTTGTAGGGAGCGTCGTCTACCAACTGTGTGTATCCGCGGGCATGCACCACACTCCGCGACGAAAGGACCAGCTGATGACGCGCACTGCGCGGGGACCTCGTCCTGAAGGCGTCGCCACTGAGCCTGAGCGCACCGACGACATCAGTCCCAGCCGGCAGGACACCACGCACCACGGCCTGCGCTACTCGTTCCTGCACAACCGCAGCGTTCGCGCGCGGGTCGCGGGCCTGGTGTTCATCCCACTGCTCGGCGCGCTGATCTTCGGCGCATCTGTGTTCTACGATGCTTTCCGCGACTTCACCACTGCAAGTTCGGTCGAGCGCAACGCGCAGACGGCCCGTACTGTCCTTGCCGTCGTCGACCGGCTTCAGGACGAGCGCGACGTCACCGCCCTGCTTCGAGCGGGGATCAACGGGGACGGTGCGGTCGCCTCGGCGCGTGATCAGACCGACGAGGCGGTCGGCGTCCTGACCGCACGCCTAAATGAGCTGCCGCAGGACGACGTGTCGCTATTCGGGACGGCGATTTCCGAGGCCCGGCAGAGCCTGGAGACACTCGAGGTTGCCCGCGGAGCCGACGGTGGTCAGGCTGACCCTGACCGGTACCGAATGATCATCCGTATGCTACTGGAAGTGATCGAGGCCAGCGGTACCGGCCTCACAGATGCCGACCTCGTGACCGAGATCGACGTCCTCGACGCGATCTCTCGGTCGACCGAATCGGCGTCGCTAGAACGCGGCCTTGTTGCGCATCTCGTCGCGATCGGCGAAGACGTGTCTGACGCCAGGGATCGATTCCTTGCGGTAACCCGGACCGAGCAGGACTTGCTGCTCGAACCATTCGCCGCGGCGGCCGAATCCGGGGACTGGATCGCGTACTCCGAAGCGCGTAAAGACGTAGACGAAATCCGCCGCGAGTTGATCAGTTCAAGTAGCCAGGCCGCGACGCCACGCGAGTGGTACGAAGTCTCGAGTAACCGGATCAACGTGATGCGCGATCTGCAGGGCAAGTACGCCGAAGCGATCGCCGAGCGTGCCTCAAATACAGCCTCATCGGCACGACTGGCGGCTGCGGCGACTGCTCTCGTCGTGCTAGCTGTGCTCGTGCTCACGATCCTGTCCGCGTTCGCGGTGGCGCGGTCGATTGTGCGGCCGTTGCGGCGGTTGCGTAGTGCGGCGTTGGAGGCTGCTGATACGGGGTTGCCGGCGTTGGTGTCCCGGATTCAGGAGGACGGCCCGGCGGTGGTGCGGCGGATCGGTGATGCGGT
>DASTNZ010000131.1:0-38886 GCA_035762665.1 Jiangellaceae bacterium
ACCGTGGAGATCTTGCCCTGATGCAGCAGGATGTAGGCGTCCTCGAGGACGGCCTCCATCCGCTCCGGGTCGGTGACCATGTACGGGCTCAGGTAACCCTTGTCGAACTGCATACCCTCGGTGAACTCGAGCTCGGTTCCGAAGGTCTGCGACTCCTCGACGGTGATGACGCCGTCCTTGCCGACCTTGTCGAACGCCTCGGCGATCAGCTCGCCGATCTGCGGGTCCTGCGCGGAGATCGCGGCGACGGAGGCAATATCGGACTTCTCGTCAACCGGACGAGCTGTCTCGAGCAGCCGGCTCGTGACCGCCTCGACCGCAGCGTCGATGCCGCGCTTGACGGCCATCGGGGCAGCACCGGCTGCCACCGCCTTCAGCCCGCGGTGCACCATCGCCTGCGCGAGGACGGTCGCGGTCGTGGTGCCGTCCCCTGCGATGTCGTTGGTCTTGGTCGCTACTTCCTTGGCCAGCTGGGCGCCGAGATTCTCGTACGGGTCCTCCAGCTCGATCTCGCGAGCGATGGTTACGCCGTCATTGGTGATCGTGGGCGAGCCGAACTTCTTGTCGATCACGACGTTGCGGCCCTTCGGGCCGATCGTGATCTTGACGGTGTCCGCGAGAATGTCCACGCCACGCTCCAGGCGGCGGCGTGCGCTCTCGTCGAACTCCAAGATCTTTGGCATGGGTTTCCCTTCAAAGGCCGAACGCCCCCGAAGGTCGCGTCGTTACGCGACCCCGGGGGCGTTCGTCAGCGGTTCACTTCTCGATGATGGCGAGGACGTCGCGCGCCGACAGGATGAGGTAATCCTCGTTGTCGTACTTGACCTCGGTGCCACCGTACTTCGAGTACAGCACTTTGTCGCCGACCTTGACGTCGAGCGGGATGCGCTTCTCGCCATCCTCGTCCCACCGTCCAGCTCCGACAGCGAGGACCTCGCCCTCCTGTGGCTTCTCCTTGGCGGTGTCAGGGATCACGAGCCCGGACGCCGTGGTCTGCTCCGCGTCGAGCGGCTTGACTACGATCCGGTCCTCGAGCGGCTTGATGGAGACCGACACTTGCTGACCTCCCCTTTCGCGGGATGTCACGATGGTTTCGTTTCTGACCCAGCCCTGATCGCACCGTCGTCGCGGGTGCCGGTGTGACCTGTGGCCGTTGGCACTCTCATAGCGAAAGTGCCAATCCGAAACCTAGCCTGTCTTTAGCACTCGGTCAAGGTGAGTGCCAATGGCGGCCGCGAACCGGGCCGCCGCGCCGTTGTCGCGGGCGAGAAACAGGGACGGCTCGGCGAGCTCGAGCTCGAGCAGGACGGGCTGACCGTCTGCGGCCGGAATGAGATCGACCCTGGCGTAGAGCAGCTCGTCGGCGCGCTCCGCGGGGATGGCCGCCAGCACTGCTTCGGCAGTATCAAGCTCGGTCTTCGACGCCTGCCGCGGCGTGATCTCCTCGGAGCGGAAGAGGCCGTCAACGGCCGTGTCCGGCCCGGTGAGCAGCGGAGCCTTACGGATCGCATGGCTGAAATGCCCGGCCATGAACAACAGGGCGGTCTCCCCCGCGGTATCGACAGCGTCAAAGTACGGCTGAACCATTGCAGTCAGGCCACGGTCGAGCAAGCCTCGGGTGTGCTTGCCGGCAAGCTCTCGCTGGGCAGCATCCGAGAGATCGAACCGCCCAGCGTCGCGGGATCCCGCGCTGACCGCCGGCTTGATCACATACTCGCCATCGGCGGGCAGGTTTATCTCATCTCCCGGCTCGAGCCACTCGGTGGGGACGACAGGGACGTCCGCCTGCGCCAGTTCGCGCAGGTAGCGCTTGTCGGTGTTCCAGCGCAGCACATCCGCGGCGTTGGCCAGGCAAGGAATCGAGTCGGCCCAGGCGAGGAAATCGTTCCGGCGATCGATGTAGTCCCACGTCGAGCGGACGACAACGAGAGCAAAGGAGCCCCAGTTGACGGTCGGGTCATCCCAGACGGCCGGCTCGGCGAGGATGCCCTGCTCCGCGAGCGATGGGATCACCAGCCGGTCATCCTCATCGAGCTGTGCATATTGCCGGCAGGTCGCAAGGGCTACACATCGTTCCAGCATCACGAGCGATGTTATCGGACGCTGATTACAGCGCGATCCCTGGGGGCGGGCCATCGCCGGCTGGGCTATCGACCTGCCTGCACAGATGCAACGCTGCCGGCCCACGCCGTCTGCACCACCCTCTCCAGGTGTTGCATCCATGCGTGCAGGTCGACAGCCACCAGCCACCCCGCCACGAGGCTGCTGCTCATCCCAGCACCGGGCGTGCCTGGCAGGCTTGTTCGGCGTGGACGCCGAGACGCTGGAGTTGCTGCGGTCCCCGCGTGGTCGCGAACTCCTCAGCGAGACGGTCGCGGCGTACGGGACAGAAGACCACTTCGCGCTCGGCACCCGCCTTCGCCGGAACAATCCGCCGGCGCTCGTCGCGGCCGCACTCACCGAAGCCCGGTTGCGCCGGCTGGCTCGGGCCAAGTTCGATCCAGTTGACGCGGACCGCATGTTCTTCACCACTGACGGGCTGGAACAGGCCACGCGCGCAAACGTCAGCACGCACCGGGCCCGGCGCTTCATAGATATTGACGGCCCTGTGGCGGACCTGTGCTGCGGAATCGGCGGCGACCTTATTGCGCTCGCGCGGGCCGACCGGGACGCAGCGCAGGATCGGCACGCTGACGATCAAGAAGCGGGGAATTGGCGTCACGCCCGAGGCGCTACGCCGAGAGCTCCGGCCGCGCGGTGGCAACGAAGCCACGCTGGTGATCACCCGGGTGCGCGGCCGAGCTACTGTCCTCGTCGTCGTCCCTCGCCGCTGATCAGCGGGGTGTGGGGCAGCCGTCGCGCTCGACGCCGGGAACGTCCACTGGCAGCCGGCCCACAGCGGGCGCAGCACCAGTGAGCACGTCGACCAGCGCACGGAACGCGTCCGGCGTACGGCTGTAGAGGGCGATCTTTGCCGTCGCCGCAGCACTCTCGGCCAGCGCGTACGGGGTGTCGAGGGACACTACGACGTCACCAGAACCGGGATTCGGGGGCAGCGCGCCGAGCAACCGGACCACGTCGCCCGACCCCACGGCCAGCCCGGCGGCCTCAGCCGCCTCGACCAGGCGGGACCGGTCCGTCGCATCACCGCCGACGACCTGGATCGCATCACCCACGAGCCGGCCTTCACATGGGCCGGCGACGACGGTGATTCCGGCCAGCGAGGCCGCATACGACTCCTCTGAGTGTGAGCCCACGACATCTGGGTCCGGAGGCGGGCCGACGGCGGCCTGGTGAATGGAAAGGGCCACGACTCGTGTGGCCGCTTCGGCGAGCCGATCCGGGTCCAACCGCCCTGACTCAACGGCGGCAACGATCCCGGAATGAGCAGCACCCAGGTCTGCGGGCATCAGGACCATGTCCGCGCCGGCGTCCAGGGACCGGACGGCCGCCTCGGCGGCGCCGTACAACCCGGCCAGCCCGGCCATGTCCTGAGCATCGGTGACGATCAGGCCTTCGAAGCCAAGCTCGTCACGCAGTAGGCCGACGATGGCGGGTGAGACTGACGACGGCACCCCGGGGTCGATGGACTCGACGTTCAGGTGGGCCACCATCACCGATGGGACGCCGGCAGCGATCGCCGCCCGGAACGGCACGAAGTCGCGCTCGGCCAATTCATCAAGGGACGCGGACTGCACGGGGAGCTCGACGTGGCTGTCGGCAGCCACCGAACCGTGGCCGGGGAAGTGCTTGGCGACCGGCACAATCCCGGCTTCGCTGTAGCCGCGCACCGCAGCGGTCACGACCTGTGCCACGATCTGCGGGTCGGAGGACGCGGCCCGAGTGCCGATCGTCGGATCGTCCGGGCCGCTCGTCACATCGGCATCGGGTGCGAACACCATGGTGAAGCCCATGGCGCGCAGCTCTTGACCACTCGCTTTCGTAACTTGGGCGATCAGATCGGGATCGCGGGCAGCCCCGAGTGTCATCAGGGACGGGAACTCGGTCGCCGGCTCCCTGACGCGGGCAACCCGTCCACCTTCCTGGTCGACGCCAACGACGAGCGGGAACGGGCGCTCTACGGCGCCCTGCAGGTCCGCGATCATGGCGCGGACCTGGCTGGGCGAACGCACGTTCTCGCCCAGTACGATCACACCGCCGAGGTGGTATCGATCAACCAGATCCGCTGGCGCATCGGTGCCGCCGTACTGCGCCACGATCACCTGGCCGGCCATCTGTTGCGTGGACATCGTGGCGACTATCGCAGCCGCCTCGTCGTACTCGGCCTGTGTCGGCCCCCAGGGCAGTTGCGGTGGCGGCGGCGGAGGAGGTGCCGGCCTGGGAATGGACGTGCGAGAGGCGGTCACAGGGTTTTCCGGCATGGTCGGCGGATTGTCCGCGGCACCACCCGCCGAGCACGCTGCTAGCGCGAATCCCGCTGCGACGATGGATGTTGGGCTGCGCATCGCGGCTCAGTCTCTCCTGGCCGCAAGTGTTTGAAGCCTGCGTGCCCAGCGACCCCGGTCGAGATCCGGCTCGGCAATATGCAGCATGACAGCGGCGTCACCGAGTCCGGCGCCGCGGTGCCTCTGGTGCCGCAGCAGGCCTCTGACCAGCTCGCCGACCGGGCCTTCGCCCGGAGTGATTGGCACTGGATGGTCAGGAACGTCGGCGTGGTCCACCGCGACCGCCTCGGCCGCCGCCGGATCCATCTCGTAGTTCGCTTCTCCCCGACGGGAGTACGAGGCCACGATACGGCCGGCTGGCACGCCTACGAGGGGCGTCAGCGGCCCGAGCGAGACGACGAAGGTATCGGGCGTGACCAGGTCGGCTACCGCAATCTCTCCCGACTTGTCCAGCCGGACTACTGCCGGGCCTGCAGTGTTACGCGGCTCCGCCCCGACAACTCGGAGCCAGGTAGGCGCGTCCGGCGGTCCTAGACCCGCCAGCCCGTCCGGTCCGTGGACACTTCGATCGCCGAACCGGCCGCCGTCCAGCCTGTGGGCCGCACCGACCGCAACGGGTGCCTTCGCGCCGATCAGGTCGAGCACATACTGCGTGTTCGCCAGAACGCGGGGCAGCGGGACGTTGCCGGCCGTGCACACCACCCCGCGCAGGTCCACCGCTGGATGGCGGGCCGCAACCACCAGCGCCAGCGCGTCGTCCACGCCAGTATCGACGACCGCGACAATGGGCAGGCTCACCCGGCGAGCACCTCGGTGACCGGCAGGGAAGAATCGGCGGGCAGGTCGAGGGAGCTGGCCGGCCGGCCGCGGGCTATCAGCTCGGCGCCGAGGGCGGCCACCATCGCGCCGTTGTCGGTACACAGCTGGGGCCGTGGGACGCGCAGTGTGATCCCGGCGTCGGCGCACCGCTCTGCCGCCATCGCGCGAAGGCGCGAATTTGCGGCGACACCTCCTCCGATCAGCAACGTGTGGACGCCATGCTCGCGGCACGCCAGCACCGCCTTGGACGTCAGCACGTCGGCCACCGCTTCCTGGAACGACGCCGCGACGTCCGCCATCGGCACCGGTTCGCCGGCCCGCTCCCTGGCCTCAACCCATCGTGCAACGGCGGTCTTGAGCCCGGAGAACGAGAAGTCGTAGCGGTGCCGCTCCATATCGCGAGGGCTGGTGAGTCCACGGGGGAACGTGACGTAGGCCCGGTCACCCTCGGCGGCTTTGCGGTCGATGTACGGGCCGCCGGGGAACGGCAGGCCTAGAACACGGGCCACCTTGTCGAACGCCTCTCCGGCGGCGTCATCGATGGTCTGGCCCATCGGCCGGACCTCGGCGGTGAGGTCTTCGACCAGCAACAGCGAAGAGTGACCACCGGACACGAGCAGGGCGATGGTCGGCTCCGGCAGCGGACCGTGCTCGAGCTGGTCGACGGCCACATGGGCGGCCAGGTGGTTGACGCCGTAAAGCGGTCGTCCGAGGCCGAGGCTGAGCGCCTTGGCAGCCGAGACACCTACCATCAGCGCGCCCGCCAGACCGGGGCCACAGGTCACGGCCACGGCGTCGACGTCGGCGAGCGTCACACCTGCCTCGGCGCAGGCGCGCTCGATGGTCGGCACCATCGCCTCGAGGTGCGCCCGGCTCGCGACCTCGGGAACCACGCCGCCGAACCGGGCGTGCTCGTCCACGGAGCTCGCGACAGCGTCGACGAGCAGCTCAGTGCCTCGCACGAGTCCCACGCCGGTCTCGTCGCAGGACGTCTCGATCCCCAGGACCAGAGGTGCTTCTGCCACCGATCCATGATGGCTCACGTCCGCAACCACCGCCGCAGCACCAGGCCGTCGATGCGTCCGGCTCCGAAGTACCCGCGGCGCCGGGCGATCCGTTCGAATCCATGCCGCCGGTACAGGGCCTGTGCCGACTCATTGTCGGCGCGGACTTCGAGCAGCATCTCGGTGGCGCGGCGCCGGAAGGCTTCGTCGATCAGTGCGCCGAGGAGAGTCGTTCCCAGGCCGCGGCGCTGGTGGGCGGGCACGACCGCGATGGTCTGGACGTCTGCTGTCCCGTCCACCACGCGCAGCCCCGCGTAGCCGGCCAGCTCACCGGACTCGTCCTCCGCAACCGTGTACCACCGCGTCCCAGGAACTTCGGCGAGCTCGGACCGGAACTGCTCGGCGGTCCACGGTGGGTCACCGGCGAACAGCTCGGCCTCGACCTGAACAACTCGATCGACATCCGGCTCGAGCATCGGCCGGAGCCGGTAGGTCATCGGGACAGCACCGGCTTGCGCTCGCCCGGCGGGCGGGCGTCGGGCCGGCGCAGGTACATCGGATCGGGCGGGACGATCTCAACCGTGCCGGCCGCGTACGCCGTGGCGAGCGTGGCCGCACTCGGGTACTCGGGGCCAATGTGATTCGGGAAGAACTCGGCATACTGCTTAGCGCCAGGACCCGCCGCGGGTAGTTCGGTGGCAACTACGACCGGCCGCACCACCTCCGGACCATGGGTCCGGCGCACCCGTCGCGCAGAGTCGCGAGGCGAGTACGCCGCCCAGTAGACCTCGCGCCGCCGGGCGTCTGTCACGACGACAAACGGCCCGTCAACCTCGACCGCGGCAGCCACGATATCCAGGCTGCACACGCCGTGGACTGGGATACCGAGAGCTGCGCCCAAGGTCCTGGCGGTGACGAGCCCGATCCGCAGCCCGGTGAACGGCCCCGGCCCGACACCGACGACGATCTGGCTGAGATCGCTCCGCTCGGCGCCCCCCTCGGCCAATGCCTTGGCGATCGATGGTGCGACCAGCTCGGTGTGGCGTCGAGCGTCCACGCGGACGATTTCAACGATGACCTTCGCGCCGTCGTGCAGCGCCACCGTCACCGCGGGCGTCGACGTGTCCAGGGCGAGCAGCATGAGGGTCAGGCTAGCCAGGCAGCCGCATCGGAGCTGCGCCAACGCTCGCCTACTCCCACGACCGTGACAATCCGAGCATCATCGTCTGCATCGCCGGGGGCCGCCGGCTCGCGCTCGATCCGGATCTCGAGCCGGTCGTCGGCAAGGCCTTCGACAAGACCCTCACCCCACTCGACGACGGTGACCGACTCGTCGAGGGTGGCTTCTACGTCGAGCGTCTCGAGGTCGTCCCAATCCTGCAGCCGGTACGCGTCGACGTGCACGAGTGACGCGCCACCGGACAGCGCTGGATGGACCCTCGCCAGTACGAACGTCGGGGAGGTGATCGGTCCGCGGACGTCCAGCGCTTCCCCGACCCCTTGCACAAGGGTCGTCTTGCCCGCGCCAAGCGGTCCGCGAAGGAGCACAAGGTCACCGGCCCGGAGCTGGGCGGCCAGCCGCTGGCCCAGTCGTCGCATGTCGTCGGCGGTGCGGACCTCCACCGTCACCGGTCCCGACTTGTGGGGCTCCGCGGGCACGTTGTCGCTGTCCGGTGCCTTGTCTGGCTGGATGTCTGAGCCGGCACAGGAACGATTTGTGCTCACCGGGCTTTCCTCCGGCGCCACCAGCGAACCCGCGCGGTTCGCGCCCGCTGCAGCAGTTTCTCGAGATAGTCCGTGACGATCTCGTGCCGTTCGAGCAGCACCATGTGCCCGGCTTCTGGCACCTCGACATATTCCGCCTCGGGAAGCAGGTCTGCGAGCTCCCTGCTGTGCTCGACCGGTGTTAACCGATCCTCCTCCGCACCCACGATCAGCACGGGCAACGATGGCAGCGCGGCCACCGCCGCCCGCTGGTCGTTGGCGGCGAAAAGCGGCAGGAACTCGGCGACGACATCGATCGGTGTTGCTGCATTCATCTGTGCGGTGAACGCCACGAGCGATGGCGACGCCCGGCCCACGAACGAGTAACGCCGGGTGAGCACGTATCCGAGGTCGCTGCCGGCGCGGCGGCCATGCTCGATGAGGTCCGGCTGGCGAGCCAGTGCCGCCACGAGTCCGGGAGCGATGCGGTGCGCGAGCCGGCCGGCCGGCCCGGGCATGCCCAGAGTTGCGGAGATGTTCTGGTGGCTGGTGGCCACCAGCCCGACACCTGCCACTCGGTCAGCGAAGAGCTCCGGGCGCGCCTCGGCCAACGCCATCACTGTCATGCCGCCCATGGAGTGCCCGACGAGGACCACCGGCGCTCGCTTGGGCACCGTCTCGTCGATGACTTGGCTGAGGTCGGCGGCAAGGCGGTCGAAGGACACCGTCTCCCCCGGCGCACGTGACGAGCGGCCGTGCGAGCGCTGGTCCCAGAACACCAACCGCGCCTGCCCACGCAGATCGCGGCGCTGGAAGTGCCACGCATCCAGGTTCAGTGCGTAGCCGTGGGTGAACACGACGGTCAGATCGGGACGGCCATCCGGCTCGTCGACCTCGACATGCAGGTGGACGCCGTCATCGGTCTCGATTGTGTACGGGGCACCCCGCAGCGTCCCGAGCGGCTCCTCGGCATAGGGATCCTCGCCACGCAGCGACCGGCCGACTGCGTACCGCTCGGCGGCGAACCCGATCGCGGCACCGGCTGCGGCCACGCCAAAGGTCATGCCGACGTTGCCGGCCATACGGCCAAACGACAGCAGCTTGCTCACAGGCCGATCTCCGCTGCGCCGTCGTACTCCCGTGGTAGACGCGGCCCGAACCGGGTGACGATCTCGTATGAGATGGTCCGGCATGTCTCGGCCCAGTCCTGGGCCGTTGGTTCGCCGGTTCTGCCGTCGCCGAACAGCACCACCTCGTCACCGGCGCGGGCATCCGTGTCGCCGATATCGATCACAAACTGGTCCATGCAGACTCGGCCGGCCACCCTCCTGATTTGGCCTGCCGCAAGGACGGGTGCACCCGGGCCACCATCCCCACCGGAGCCGTGTCTCGGCACGCCATCGGCGTACCCGAGCGGGACGAGTCCAAGCGTGGTCGGCCGGTCTGTCACGTAGAGGTGCCCGTACGAAACGCCCTGCCCGGCGGGGACCCGCTTGACCAGCACCAACCTGGCACGCACCGACATCGCGGGACGAAGGCCGACATCGGGCGGCTTGATCTCGTCTGGGATTGGTGACAGGCCATAACACGCCAGTCCCGGCCGGATCAGGTCGAAGTACGCATCGGGTCGGGTCAAGATGGCCGGTGAGTTCGCCATGTGACGAACCTCGGGACGGAGCCCCCGCGCCTCGGCATGCTGGACCGCCTCGCGGAATACTTCGATCTGAGCCGCGATGGACGGGTGGCCTGGCACGTCCGCGTTGGCGAAGTGCGACCAGAGGCCGACGACGCTGACCAGGCCGTCCGCCTCGGCCTTGGCGGCGGCGTCCACCAACTCCGGCCAGTCTTCGACGGCCGAGCCGCCCCGACCGAGCCCGGAGTCGACCTTGAGGTGCAGGCGGGCGGTGCGATCGGTTGCGGCTGCCGCCTCGGCGATCTCGGCTACCGCCCACGGCGCATTGGCCGATACGTCGATGTCACGCTCGATCGCCGACGACCACTGCTCACCCGGGGCGGCTAGCCACGCGAGGATCCGCCCGCCAATGCCCGCAGTGCGAAGCTTGACCGCTTCTTCGACCACCGCCGTCCCGAGCCAGCTGGCTCCGCCGGCCTGCGCCGCGCGGGCTGCCGGCACCAGGCCGTGGCCGTACGCGTTGCCCTTGACGATGGCCATCACGGCGGCGCCGTTCGCCCGGGCTCGCAGTTCGGCGACGTTGTCGCGGATCGCGGTCAGGTCGACCCGCACCTCAGCGTGCGGGACGGGGGTCTCGCTCATGCGCTCGATTGTGCCAGCCGGCGCTGCCTGATCAGCGGCGCGGGAAGGCCTGCGGTAGCGCGTCGAGAACGTCGGTCGCGCTCGGATAGCCCGCCGTTCGCGCCGCCAGCCGACCGGCAAGGCCGTGCACATACGCTGCAACGCTGCCGGCGTCGAGCGGATCGAGACCGCCGGCCATTAGCGATCCAGCTAGACCAGTGAGCACGTCGCCTGATCCTGCCGTCGCCAACGCAGGCGATCCAGTGGGGTTGGCCCGCACGCGGCCGTCGGGCGTGGCGACCAGCGTCGTCGAGCCCTTGAGCAGGACGGTCGCGTTCCAGCGGCGGGCCGCCTCCGTGGCGAAGTGGAGCCGCCGGGCCTCGACGTTTTCCCGCGACTCGCCGAGCAGGCGCGCCAACTCTCCCGCGTGAGGGGTGAGCAGGGCCGGCGTATCGAACCGCTCGGGAAGGTGGCGGAGGCCGTCGGCATCCACGACCACCGGCACACCTTCGGCCAATGCCTTGGCCACCTCCGCGCGCTGGGACTCTCCCAGACCAGGGCCGATCACCCACGCCTGCACCCGTCCGGGCGCCGCAACAACTTCGGGCCAGCGGGCCCGGACCGCAGCGGCGGCCTCGCCCGGATACCGGACCATCCCAGCACCACCGCGGACGGCGCCGCCCACCGACAGCACTGCGGCACCCGTGTAATCGGGCGATCCGGCCAACACGCCCACGACGCCGCGCCGGTACTTGTCGGTGTCGCGACCGGGAACGGGTAACAAGCTCGTCACATCGGCGTCGTTCAGCACCTGAATCGTCGGTCGCGGCAAGAACGGCGCCAAGCCGATGTCGACGTCAACGATGCGGCCCGCAGCAGCCGCCGCCGGGTCAACGACGAGGCCGATCTTGCGTGCGCCGAACGTCACCGTAAGATCGGCTCGGACGTGCGGGCCTGGCGTCTCACCGGTGTCCGGTTCGATCCCGCTGGGCAGGTCGACCGCCACAACGAGGCCGCCACGGTCCTCGGTGATCTCGGCCAGCCGGGCCGCGTCGTCCCGCAGGCCGCCCCTGCCGCCGATGCCGAGCATTCCGTCGACGACGAGGTCGGCACGAGCGATGGATCGGACGGGACGGTCGCTGACCCGCCCTCCGGCCGCACGGAACGCGGCGAGCCCGCTTGCATGGGCCCGGTCCGGCCGCAGTAAGACGGCGTCCACTCGCGCACCCCGGCGGGCCAACCGTGCGCCCGCGTAGAGCGCATCCCCGCCGTTGTCGCCCGCCCCGATGAGCAAGGCGACGTTGGCGCCGTACGGCCCGCCAAGCACCCGGGCGCACTGGGCCGCGAGCGCGGAGGCGGCCCGTTGCATGAGCGCGCCCTCGGGCAGCCGCGCCATGAGTTCAGCTTCGGCCAGCCGGATATGGCGGACGCTGTAGACGCCGATCACAGGATGCTCCCAGGCCATTCGGGCGGTGTCGCGGCATCGGCACGGTCCGTTCCTGCACTCTCCAGGATGACCACCGCAGACGCGATGCCCGCATCGTGCGAGATCGACAGGTGAATAGTCTCGACGTTGAGCTCGGCGCAACGCTTCGCCACGGTACCGGACACCTGCAGCCAGGGCCGCCCGTCGTCGGTGCTGACGACCTCGGCGTCGTGCCAATGCAGACCGCCCGGAGCGCCGAGCGCCTTGGCAAGGGCCTCCTTGGCCGCGAACCTGGCGGCTTGCGACGCGATTGCCCGCTGTCGCTCCGAGATGGTGAACAGCCGATCGGCAAGGCCCGGCGTGCGCTCGAGTGTCTCGGCGAACCGAGCCACGCCGACCACGTCGATGCCTACGCCCACGATCACGGCCCTAGCCTCGCATACGCCGAGGCCAGGGCTGAGTGGGTCGTCACGATTCTGATCGTCGCGATTGGTCGGTAGCGACTGCGCACCTGCGAGCACTAAGGCAACAGGACCCCCGAGACTGACGCTTCAATTTGGAGTTTCGTGTTCCACCCGCTACCTTGTAGTGCATGGAACCGGGTGGAGCACGCAACCCGTTGTCGCAGCTACGGCGCGGTGTCCTCGAATACTGCGTCCTGTCACTGCTCGTGGATGAGTCGCGTTACGGTTTCGACCTCGTCCGCCGACTCGGCGACGTCGACGGCATGGTCACCAGCGAGGGCACGATCTATCCCCTGCTTTCCCGGCTGCGCCGAGAGGGGTGGGTGAGCACGACATGGGCCGAGTCCGAATCCGGCCCGCCCCGCCGTTACTACGCGATCACCCCGACCGGCCGCCGAGCCCTCGATGCCTTCACCGCCGAATGGCGCCGCTTCCGCGATGCCGTCGACCAGCTACTTCCAGGAGAACCGCAATGAGCGCCAGCGTCGATCAAGTCGTAAATGACTACCTCAGCCGCCTGGACGTGGCCGCGGCCAACTTGCCTCCTGCGCGGCGCGCGGAGTTGCTCCAGGAGATCAGAGAACATATCGACTCTGCTCGCGCCGCTGGAGCCGCGGCCGACGAGGCAACGGTGCGCACAATGCTTGATCGCCTCGGCGAGCCCGAAGAGATCGTGGCTGCCGCGCGGGAGGAGACAGCAGCGATTGCAGGGCCTGAGCTGGTAGCCACTCAATCCGGCACCGGGCTGGAGTTGGCCGCGGCGCTACTGCTGACGATCGGGTCGTTCGTACCCATCATCGGATGGGCCGTCGGCGCGGTCCTGCTCTGGGGCTCCCGCCGCTGGAGCACCCGCGAGAAGCTTTTGGGGACGCTCGTCGTGCCCGGTGGGCCAGGTATGGCGCTGTGGCTCGGCCTGTATTTCCCCGGGCAGACCTGCACGGAGGTTCGGGGGCCGGGCGGCGTGACAGAAACGGACTGCACCGGCTTCTCGCCGTGGATCGGCGTGCCGCTGTTCCTTGCGCTGCTGATCGCTCCGTTCATGGTGGCCGGGCTGCTCTACTCGCGGGCTCGCGACCGGGCCGCCGAGGAACCACCCGTCATGCGTCCGACCGACGGGTAACGAATGCGGACTCCACATGGGGCGCCCTCAAGATCGCGACCGTCCTCGTGCTGGGCATCATCATTGCCGTGGGCACGGCTATCGCCATGGGTGCACTCGCGCTCGCTTACTCGGCCTCGTGACGCCAGTGGTCGGGTTGCCCGCCATCGCCGCGTCCGCCTGCCTGACGGCCGCGCTCAGCAGGCAACGGGGCAATCGTCAGAGGGCCGCCCACGGGAGTTGGTGACGTACCTACAGGCATGCACGCCTGTAGGTACGTCGCGCCGCCTGCCGAACGTGATCGACCGGCAGCGTGGCGGCTACTCGACGGTGACGCTCTTGGCGAGGTTGCGCGGCTGGTCCACGTCGAAGCCGCGAGCCGTCGCCATCTCGCACGCGAACACCTGGAGTGGAACCACGGCCAGCAACGGCTGAAGCAGCGTCGGGCATTGCGGTATCCGGACGATCTGGTCGGCGTACGGGACGACCGCCTCGTCCCCCTCCTCCGCAATCACGATCGTCCGTGCGCCCCGAGCCCTGACCTCCTGGATGTTGGACACGATCTTGTCGTGAATCACGGACCGCCCGAGAGGAGAAGGGACCACGACGAAGACCGGCACGTCCTGCTCCACCAGGGCGATCGGGCCATGCTTTAGCTCGCCCGCAGCAAAACCCTCGGCATGCATGTAGGCGATCTCCTTGAGCTTCAGCGCGCCCTCCAGCGCCACCGGATAGCCCACGTGCCGGCCGAGGAACAGCACGGACGTGGCAGAGGACAGCGAACGGGCCAACTTCCGTACCGGCTCCAGGTTTTCGAGCACCTTGGCGATCTTCGGTGGCATCGCGGACAGATCGCGGAGCACGACGGCGATCTCGTCGCCCCATTTCGTCCCCCGGACCTGGCCCAGGTACAGCGATACCAGGTAGCAGGCGACGATCTGAGTGAGGAACGCTTTGGTCGATGCCACGGCCACCTCGATGCCCGCCCGCGTATAGAGGACGGCATCCGACTCGCGCGGAATAGTCGCCCCGTTGGTGTTGCAGATCGCCAGCACCCTGGCTCCCTGCTCGCGGGCATGCCGCAGCGCCATCAGGGTGTCCATCGTCTCGCCGGACTGGGAGATGACGACGACGAGGGTTCGCTGCCCCACGATCGGGTCGCGGTACCGAAACTCGCTGGCCAACTCCACTTCGCAAGGGATCCGGGTCCAGTGTTCGATCGCGTACTTGGCGACCAGGCCCGCGTAGTAGGACGTCCCCGCCGCAATGATGATGATCTTGTCGATGTCGCGGAGCTCGTCGTCGGAGAGCCGCATCTCGTCAAGAGTGAGATTGCCGGCCTCGTCCACCCGGCCGAGGAGAGTGTCGGCGACCGCCTTGGGCTGCTCGGCTATCTCCTTGAGCATGAAGTAGTCGAAGCCGTCCTTCTGGGCCGCCGAGATATCCCAGTCGACGTGGTATCGCTTCTCTTCCACAGAAGCGCCATCGAAGTCGGTCAGTGTGACGCCGTCCGGCGTGATCTCCACGACCTGCCCGTCACCCACCTCGAGCGCGTCCCGGGTGTGCGCGATGAACGCCGCCACATCGGACGCGACGAAGTTCTCGCCATCACCCAGGCCCACAACGAGCGGCGAGTTGCGGCGCGCGGCGACCACGCGATCCGGCGTCCCGGCGTGAACGGCGACGAGGGTGAACGCTCCCTCGAGGCGGCGGCACACATGACGCAACGCGTCGCCAAGCTCGGCGCCGGCGGCCATCTCTGCTGCGAGCAGGTGGGCCGCGACCTCAGTGTCGGTGTCGGACTTCAGGGTGACGCCGGCAGCCTCGAGCTCACGCCGCAGGACGGCAAAATTTTCGATGATCCCGTTGTGGATCAAGGCGACCTGCCCGGCCTGATCCAGATGGGGATGTGCGTTGCGATCAGTGGGCGGTCCGTGAGTCGCCCACCGGGTGTGCCCAAGGCCAGTGGTAGCTGCCGGCATTGGATCGTCGGCCAGAGCTTTCTCCAGGTTGGCCAACTTGCCGGCCGCCTTGGCCGACGCCAGCGCGCCGTCGGCGACGAGCGCCACGCCGGCCGAGTCGTATCCGCGATACTCGAGGCGACGCAGTCCTTCAAGAACGACGTCGAGTGCCGGCTGCTCGCCTACGTACCCTACGATTCCGCACACTCGGCACAGCGTACGCCAGAGGGCACGCCCGTTCCGCATTGCTGATCGCCCTATCCTGGTCGCGGCGCGCCGGCACGGGGGTAACCGGCTGGCGCGACAAACCCGACGAAAGGTTGCTCGTTGACTCAAGTACGGGCACAGAATTCCTCCCCGTCCTCCCCGTTCGTCGAGCTGGATCGGTCTGCGTGGTCCAAGCTCAGCGACAAGACTCCACTCCCCCTCACGGCTGCGGAGCTGGACGAGGTGCGTAGCCTCGGTGACTTCATCGATCTGGACGAGGTTCGGGATATCTATCTGCCGCTCTCCAGGTTGCTCAACCTGCACGTGGCAGCGACGGCCGAGTTGCATCACGCCACGGAGACGTTCCTCGGTGAGCTGCCGGAGCGGACGCCGTATGTGATCGCGATCGCCGGATCGGTCGCTGTCGGAAAATCGACCACCGCCCGGTTGCTGCGGTTGCTGCTCGCGCGCTGGCCGGAACACCCGCGGGTTTCGCTCGTGACCACGGACGGGTTCCTGCAGCCGAATGCGGAGCTGGAGCGGCGCGGGCTGATGCAGCGCAAGGGATTCCCGGAGTCGTACGACCGTCGCGCGCTGCTGCGGTTCGTCGCGCAGGTGAAGTCGGGCGCGCCGGAGGTAAGAGCGCCGGTCTACTCGCACCTGACGTACGACATCGTCCCGGACGCCGAGATCATCGTCGAGCGTCCCGACATCCTGCTGATCGAGGGGCTGAACGTGCTCCAGCCGGCCCGCACCCGGCCCAACGGCGTGAGCGAACTCGCGGTCAGCGACTTCTTCGACTTCTCTATCTACGTTGATGCGGTCGAGGAACACGTGCGGCAGTGGTATGTCGAGCGGTTCCTGCGGTTACGAGAGACGGCGTTCCGCGACCCGTCTTCCTACTTCCAGCGTTATGCCGAGCTGGACCACGACGCAGCGGTCAGCCGCGCGCAGCGCCTGTGGGACACCATCAACGGTCCGAACCTCAGCCAGAACATCGCACCGACCCGCGGGCGGGCGTCCGTCGTCCTGTTCAAGGGTGCCGATCACGCCGTCCGCCGGATCCGCCTCCGCAAGCTCTGACCGACTCGACCCGGCCAGCCGGTCAGTTCCCTTGTTCCAGGATCTGCCTCAGCACGTCCAGGTTGGCCGCCACTGCATTCTTGATTTGGGACGACGCCAGCGGCGCCAGAACCTTCGACGGACCGGATGCCCGCAAATCAACGGTGTTGGTGAGCTTGGTCGCACCGCCCGCCGAGTCCAGAACATACGTGATGTCCCCGTGGAACGGACCGAGGTCCCCCCGAATTGCCAGCGCGTGCTCTGGCTCGAAAACGACCACCTCGAACGTCTCATCAATGCGACGGGGCAACGTGCGTGTCTGGCGGTACCGCGTTCCGACACCCACCGGCCCGTCAGTGATCTTCCGGGTCTGCGCAATGGCGTAGTTCCACCGTGGGATGTTCTCGAACTCGGCGAGGTAGGCGAACACTGCAGACTGCGGGCAGTCGATAGTGATCGTGTTGCTGAACTTCACGGCTTCAGTCTCCCAGGCACTGAAGCCGCTCAGTCGCGCTGGTACATCGCCTCCCAGCCGGCTTTGGCATAGCCGAGTCGCTCGTTGACCGAGATCATGTGGCGATTCGACGCCGCGTTCCAGGTCCAGATGGCTTGGACGCCGGGACGGTCGGCCAAAAGTGCGCGAAGGTTGGCGATCTTCAGCAGGAGGCCGAGCCGGTGTCCTCGATGCGGTCGGTCCACGATCGTATCGCCCTGAAAGGCGCTGTGGTCGCTGTCGACAGCAAGGCCGATCTCCGTCATGCCGGCGAGCGTCCGATCCGGGGCGACCGCGACAGTACACCACCAGTCACGGCCCATCCTGATCCGACGGTCCTCGCCGAGGCGGACCCGCTCCTCGTCCCACAGTTCGGGCTCGTAGTCGAGGTCACCCAGGGGTACGTCCGTGGACATCCGGCCGGCAAGCCGGGCGTACTCGGCGATGTGCTCGTCGGGAATCCGGCCATGCCAGGTGACCAGCTCGTATCCGGCCGCATGCCGCAGCGCCTCCTGCTCCAGCTCCGTCAGGCGTTCCATCTGAAATGGCGGGCGCTGCACCCGCATGATGTCCGTGATCCTCCTAATGAAGCCGTGACGCTCGGCGAAGTACATGCCCGGGCTCGGCTTGTCCGACGTCGAACCATGCACACCGACGAGCAGGCTCGTCCTGCCGCGGTCGGCCGCCTCTTTCTCCATGACCCGCAGCAACGCCGTCCCGATCCCGCGCCTCCTGTGGTCGGGACGCACGGCGATCTCGACGGTTGCCAGGCGTTGGTTGTCCTTCAACGGCATATCCAGTCCGGCGGCGCCCACGCTGTCGCCTTCGTCATCGGCCACCCACAGCACGATGTCGCGATAGTCGGTGCCCTCATGGATGACGCGCGCCTCGCGTTCAAGCCACCAGGCTCCGCAGGGCTGGTCATGCTTCTGCACCGCGTCATAGACGGCGAACCACGCGCTGAAAGCCACGTCGTCGCTCGGGTCGATCTGCCGGATCCTCACCCGAGCAGGGTCACCCGGGTATGCGCTCGCGGGCAACCGAGTTTCGGCGACGCCGACCTACGGCGATGAAGTCCAGGTCCACCAGCGCGAGGTCAGGGCTATCGCGTTCGGCGCTGGGCGCGGCCTCGCGACCGGAGCAGGCCACTGGTCTCGAACCGCCCGAACACAGCAACGAGTGGAGCGAGGACGAGTGCGGGCGCGACCAGCCAGAACCAGCGCTGGTCCCACCAGGCGAGCGAAGGAAACGCCAGCGGTTCGCCCCCGACGGCGCGGTACACAACCAACGCCATCAGCAGGGCGGTCATGTGCCACACGAACACGGTCAAGATGACTGAGTTGGCGGCAATGACCACACGCCACACCTCGACCTTCTGAAGCCAGCGGGATACCCGGTCACGTACAAGCAGCAGTATTCCGAGCTGCAGGAGTCCAACGGCCGGGATGGCCATCGTCGTCGGCAGGATATTGCTGAATTCCTGGCCAGGGGTGGCAACCATCGAGCGCGGATAGGGTCCCAAGGTCGTGATGGCCGCCAGCATCCCCGCGCCGACGACGGCCAGGCCAGCAGCACCGGCATGGTCCAGCCGGCGCAGAGTGCCGTCGCGATAGAAGTACCCGAACTGGTGGATTAGCACCCAGGCCATCGCGCTGTTCAACCAGCCGAACGCCTCCACATCCAGCGCGAAGCGACCGGTGTCCGCAACGATGACCGCTGCTGCGAGGCCCCCGGTGGCAGCCCACTTGGCCCGCAGGTGCAGCGCCGCGGTGACCGGCACTAGCGCCACGACTCCTGCGTACGCCGCGACGAACCACAGCGGCGTGAACACCATCCACGCATAGCTGAGCACACCCGGGTAGCCGGGAATGATGGCGTGCGCGGCGAGTTCGAACGCCAGCCAGACCACGCCGAAGACCAGCACAGGCGTCAGCAGCCGGGCCAGCCGGTGCCGCAAGAATCCGGGCCAGGCTTGGCCGCGGCGCCGCGACGCCTGCCAGGACGCGTAGTTCGCGTAACCGCCCACGATGAAGAAGACAGGGACGATCTGAAGCAACCAGGTGTACAGCCACCCACCTGGAACGTGGTTGATGGGGTTCGGCATCACGAACCGGTCATCGTCCCAGAAGATCACTGACAGGCTCCAGTGCCAGATGATCACGACTGCGATGCTGAACACTCGAAGGAAGTCCACATACCGCTCGCGGTCCGCCGGTGTGCGCTCGACCATCTCGTCGAGCCGGTTGATGAGGCGCCGCCCCCACCGCCTCGCGCTGGGCCGCATCGCACCATCGTTCCATGGTTAGAACCAACCATCGGAGCCAACGCGCCTTCTGCATGATTTCGCCGATGAGCCGGCCCTCCGATCGCGCGTACTGTCGCTTCATGTCGCGAATTCGACAGGAGGCCGCAATGACCACCGAGCACACCCGCGCCACCGGTGCCGTAGGTACGGAGTTGGTACGGGAGTTGCGTGATGTCCTCGCCGGGGCCGTGCTCACGCCCGGAGATCCCGGCTACGACGATGCCCGCCAGGTGTGGAACGGCATCATCGACCGCCGACCGGCAGCAATTGCGCGCTGCGCGAGTACTGCGGATGTTGTGGCTGCCGTTCGCATCGCCGCTCGCCACCGGCCCATCGTGACTGTCCGGGGCGGTGGTCATCAGGTTGCCGGTAGTGCGGTCTGTGACGACGGGCTGGTCATCGATCTTTCCCTCATGACGGACGTCACCGTCGATCCGATCACGCGTACCGCACGGGTACAGGGTGGGGCGCGGTGGGCAGACGTCGACCAAGCGACGCAACGGCACGGCCTCGTGACGACCGGCGGCGAGGTGTCCGTGACCGGCGTCGCCGGGCTGACTCTTGGTGGCGGCATGGGCGTGCTGCACCGTGCATTCGGCCTGGCGTGCGACAACTTGCGGTCCATCGAGATCGTCACCGCCGACGGCCGGGTACGGACGGCCAGCCCGACCGAGGACTCCGAACTGTTCTGGGCCGCCCGTGGTGCCGGCCGCGGCCTCGGCGTCGTCACGTCGTTCGAGTTCGACTTGCACGAACTCGGCCCCGACGTCGCCGCAGCACAAGTGCTCTACCCGTACCAAGATGCAGAAGCCGCGCTTCGCGCTTGGCGCGACGCCGCGGTGGCGGCGCCCGAGGCGGTCAGCCCGCAAGCGATCCTGTGGAGCATTCCGCCGGAACCCTCCGTACCGGAGGAGATGCACGGCACCAAGGTCTTATTCGCAATCGGTGTATACGCGGGTGACCCGGTGGCTGGGACCGATGCCCTCGCGCCGTACCGCCGCCTCGGCACACCGTTGATCGACCAAAGTGAGACGCTGCCCTACGTCGAAGTGCAGAGCGCCGTCGATGATCTCATGCCGGATGGTGGGCGCTACTACTTCAAGTCACACAATCTCGACGAACTCACCGACGAGGCGATCGCCACGTTGGTGGAATGTGACCGGCGGCGGCCCAACCCGGAGACGCTCATCGCGATCCGGACCCTGGGTGGCGCCATCGACCGGGTATCGCGAGACGAAAGCGCCTACCCGCACCGCGGCGCCGCCTTCAACGTCAGCATCGACGCCATCTGGACCGACCCGGCCGACGACGAGCGAGTCATCAACTGGGCGCGGGACACCTGGCAAGCGATGCGCCCGTACGCCAATGGAGGTGTCTACCTCAACTTCGCCGGGCTGCAGGACGAGGCCGACGTCGACCGCTCCTCGACGTACGGGTCAGACACCGATCGGCTCGAGCGAGTGCTGGCCGATTACGACCCAACAGGGCTGTTCGCGGCAGCCGCTTGGCGGCCGTGAGGCATTCGCGCAGCGCGACGGGAGGCAGGTGGCTCACGGGCCCGTCGCGGCCTCCCCTCCCTCGTCCGACCGCCCGCTGCTCAGGACGCCCAGCCCCGCCAGGTATGGATCAATATCTCGATGACCGGCCCTTGTGGAGGATCGTCCCGGTACTGGGCGTACTTCGCGGCCAGCGCGCGGATCACTGCGTGACGCCTCGTGTCGTCGGTGTGGACGCTCGCCGTACCGTCAGCCCGGACCCACCACAGCTTCGACCAGTCATCGGTGTAGTGGTCCACCAGGAGGCTGACTCGGGGATTTGCAGCGATGTTGTGCAGGCGACGCAGGTTGGTTGTGGACTTCGGCTTCTGGTCGACAGCTGTGGTTATGCGGTCGCCGGTGAGCGCGAACGTCACCGGGACGAGATGCGGCTGATGATCGTTACCGGTCGTCGCGAGGCGGGCGATTCGGGCCACCGCGAAGCGCTTCCTGCATTCGCCCTCGTCCAGCCGCATGGTTAACCCCAGACTGTCGCCGATCCCTAGCGCCGCCAGATGAGCACCAGTGCCCGGTCGTCCAGGTCGGAGTCGGACACCGCGTCGATCAACCGCCGCGCCCCGTGCCGAAACCCGCGCGTCACCAACCGTTCGGCCTCTCCTTGCAGCTTGTCGATTCCGTCGCTGATGTCGCGGAGCGGCGTCTCGACCAGCCCGTCCGTGTACAGCATCAGGGCGTCCCCGGCCTGCAACCGTCCGGACACGGGTGGGTAGTCGTCCTTCTCGAAGACCCCGAGCAG
Organism: Jiangellaceae bacterium; assembly: GCA_035762665.1. Lineage (GTDB taxonomy): Bacteria > Actinomycetota > Actinomycetes > Jiangellales > Jiangellaceae > JASLBX01. Next base: position 21,497 of record DASTNZ010000131.1, read on the forward strand.
ACTGCCGGTGGTCTCCAGCGTCGTCCACTTTCCCGAACCGGCGGTGAACCGAACTGCCGGTGGGTGACCGGCAGAACGGATCTCGTAAGCACCAGACGCGAGGTCGATGACCAAGTGGATCGCTGTGGCGAAACCTTCGGGCCACTCCTGCCGCAACAGGTAGGCGTTGGCAGCAGGGAGGAACTCTGCGGGAGGCAGCGATCCGAGCAGCCCACCGAAAGCGCCGGAGAGTAGGAGAGCCCGGGTTCCTGCCGCCAGGCCCTTGCCCGACACGTCCACAAGCGCCACCTCGAGCAGCATCCGGTCCGCCGACCGGGCCGCCACCAGGAAGTCACCGGAGAACGTGGCGCCGCCGGCCGAACGGTTCACGATCTCTGCTTCCCAGCCCCGCGGAAGCGCGGGCATCTCGCCCTGCGCGACAAGGCGATCCCGTAGGTCCACGAGCATGGCCTCGCCGACCGTACCCCGAACCCCCAGCCGCGCCCGCGAGCGTGCCGAGCCTAACCAGACGGCCGCCGTCACGGCCACGACCACCACGGCGGCGAGAAACCCGGCGTCAACTCCATGTGTCCCGCCGATGGCAAGCAGCATCACGCCGGTAACCGTCACCAGGAGCATGAGCGATGGCAAGGTCAACACCAAGCCCCCGAGAAGCAGCGGCCCGGCGAGTAGGGCAGCCAGTTCGGGCCACTGCAGGGCCAACATGAAAAGTCCGCTGGACATCAAGATCAGCCCGATGAAGCCGAACGGCTCGCGCGTGATCCGGCGCCCGACTCGAGCGAGCACCCGCCGGCTCGCCGAACCTGGACCCTGCGACGCCCTTGCCACGCCCGCGACAGTATCCTTCCCGCTGTCGTTCCAGAAGAGGATCAGCCAATGCCGCCGGGATACGGTAGTGATATGGCGACCAAGGGTTCGGTTCCGTCTCGCCGGCTCGACCAGGTCGACCGGCGCTCGCAGGTGGGTGTGTCGGGGGCGATGCGCGCGCGTGACGTGTCTCGTCCGGACGACAAGGCGATCACGGAGGCCGAGGCTACCGGGCTGCGCCGCCCGGCAAAGGGGGCAGCTCGCCCGTCTTCTCGTACCGAGTGATCATTTCGATCCGCCTCGTGTGACGCTCGTCTCCCGAGTAGGGCGTCGCCAAGAACGTTTCCACGAATGCCAGGACGTCCTCAACGGGATGCTGACGGGCGCCGATCGCTACGACATTCGCATCGTTGTGCTCCCGCGCGAGCCGGGCTATATCCGCGGTCCATGCCAGCGCCGCCCGGATGCCGGAGACCTTGTTGGCGCACATCTGCTCTCCGTTCCCGGAGCCGCCCAGCACTGCCCCGAGACTGCCGACGTCGCGGGTTACGGCCTCGGCCGCTCGCAGGCAGAACGGCGGATAGTCGTCTTCCGCGTCGTATTCGAAGGGCCCATGGTCGACCACCTCGTGACCGGCTGCCCGGAGTGACTCGGCGAGGTAATTCTTGGTCTCGAAGGCGGCGTGATCGGCGCCGAGGTGGACACGCATGCGGACATACTGCCAGGAGTACTCCCCACGGCTGCACCCTAATCTGCCATGATCGGCGATATGCCCGGCAGCAACCTCACCCGTGACGAGGCCCGCGAACGCGCTGATCTGATCGAGGTCGACTCTTACCAGGTAGAGCTGGACCTGACCACCGGCGACACAACCTTCGCGTCCACGACGGTCGTCAGGTTCCGCATCAAGCCCGGCTCCATCACCTGGCTCGATCTGATCGCTCCGGCGGTCCACGAGGTCGTCGTCAACGGTGAGCGCCGTGATCCGGCCGTTGTCTACGACGGCGCGCGGATCGGGCTGGACAACTTGGCCGAGGAGAACGAGGTCAGGGTGGTCGCCGACGCCGCATACATGAAGACCGGCGAAGGATTGCACCGGTTCGTCGACCCGGTCGACGACGAGGTCTACCTCTACAGCCAGTTCGAGGTGGCCGATTCGCGGCGCGTGTTCGCCTGCTTCGAGCAGCCCGATCTCAAGGCGACGTTCCAGTTCACCGTCGTCGCGCCCGAGCACTGGCTGGTCATCTCGAACGCGCCGGCCCAGAGGCCACGCAAGGCAAACGGCAAACGCCGCTGGAAGTTCTCAATCACACCGCGGATATCTACCTACATCACCGCGCTCGTCGCCGGCCCATACCATGTCGACCAGAGCGAATACGAGGGCCAGGACCGAACGTTCCCGCTGGCGCTCTACTGCCGCAAGTCGCTCGTCGGCTATCTCGACACGGACGAACTCTTCGATATCACCAGGCGTGGTTTCGCTTTCTACGAGGACGCGTTCGGATTGCCGTACCCATTCGAGAAGTACGACCAGCTCTTCGTCCCCGAGTTCAATGCAGGCGCGATGGAGAACGCCGGGTGTGTGACCTACCACGAGGACTACATCTTCCGCAGCCGGGTCACCGACGCCGCGCACGAGCGGCGGGCGGAGACGATTCTCCACGAGATGGCCCATATGTGGTTCGGCGACCTGGTGACCATGCGCTGGTGGGACGACCTGTGGCTGAACGAGTCGTTCGCCACCTGGGCCAGCGTGCTCGCGGAGGCGGAGGCCACCCGCTGGACCGAATCGTGGACGACGTTCGCCGTCTCCGAGAAGCTGTGGGCCCTGCGCCAGGACCAGCTCCCTTCCACCCACCCGATCTCGGCGGACATCCGTGATCTCGAGGACGTCGAGGTCAACTTCGACGGCATCACCTACGCAAAGGGTGCCGGCGTGCTCAAGCAACTGGTCGCGTGGGTGGGGCGAGAGGCGTTCCTCGAAGGGGTGCGCGCCTACTTCGCAGAGTACGCCTGGGGCAACACCTCACTCGCCGACCTGTTCACCCACCTCGAGCGGACCAGTGGCCGTGACCTTTCCACCTGGGGTGAGCAGTGGCTCCAGACAGCGGGCGTCAACACGCTCACCCCGCACGTCCACCTTGGCGAGGACGGAACGTACTCATCCGTGACCATCGCGCAGACTGCCGCAGAGTCACATCCCACGTTGCGATCGCACCGGATCGCCATCGGGTTATACGACTGGACAGACACCAATGGTGAGCGGGCGCTGGTCCGGCGGGACCGGATCGAGCTGGACGTCACCGGTGAACACACTGAGGTGCCCGCACTGGCCGGCGTCAAGCAGCCCTCCCTCCTGTTGCTCAACGACGACGATCTCTCGTTTGCAAAGATCAGGCTGGACGAGCACTCGCGGCACACACTTGTGTCCGGCATCGGCGCGCTCGCCGAGCCGCTTCCGCGAGCACTGTGCTGGACGGCCGCCACTGACATGCTCCGGGATGCTGAGCTGCCGACCCGCGAGTACGTCGAGCTCGTACTCGCCGGCGCGGAGCGCGAGACCGACATGTCCGTCGTCCAAACCGTGCTCGCGGCCGCCCGCAACGCGATCGACACCTATGCCGACCCTGCCGACCGGTTGCTGCTGTCGTCCCGCTGGTCAAGCGCTTTGCACCGGATGGCACACAGCGCCGAGCCCGGGAGCGACCAGCAGCTCGCGTTCACCCGCGCCTGGGCCGCCTCGGTGGCAAGCGCCGAGCACGTCGAGGAGCTCCGGGCGCTGCTGAACACGACCGACGGAGGCGACATCCTGCCCGGCCTTTCGGTGGATACGGATCTGCGGTGGTCGCTTCTGCACCGGCTGGTGATCATTGGCGCGGCCGGGGACGGTGCGATCGACGCCGAGCTCGAACGCGACAACACGGCGGCTGGGCGCAAGCAGGCGGCTTACGCGCGAGCGTCCCGGCCGACCGCGGAGGCCAAGGCGGAGGCGTGGGCCCAGGCCGTCGAGTCCGACCAGTTGCCCAACGCCCTATTGAGTGCCACGACCGCCGGATTCGCCCACGCGGAACAGCGGGCGCTCGTCCGGCCGTACGTTCCCCTCTACCTCGAGGCCGTGCCGAGGGTGTGGGCTCAACGGACGAACGAGTCGGCTCAAACGATCGTAGTGCGGCTGTTCCCCCGGCTGCTCGCGGACATCGAGACGGCCGAAACGATTCGTTCCTGGCTGGAGACGGCCGAACTACCGGACGCCGCCCGGCGCCTGGTCGTGGAGGGCCTGGCCGACATCGACCGCGCCCTGCGGGCACAGGCCTGTGACCGGGAGGCAGGCGCCCACGAGTCGCTGCCCACTCTCCCGTGATCATCGGAGCGGTGGGTGGGCACCACGCCAGGGCTGGGCGGCTTCGAGCTGGGCCGCCAGTGATAGCAGTGTCTCCTCGGCACCGAGCGCCGGAACGCCCAGCATTACACCCACCGGTAGCGTGCTGCCTCCCGCTTCCGCCCGATGCAGCGGCAGGCTTATCGCCGGCCAGCCGGTGAGGTTCCAGACGCTGGTCCAGGGGGTGAACTCGCATTGCGCCTGGAAATCGGCGGCCGGGTCGTCGTCGTTACGCAACTCTCCTACCCGGACCGGTAGCCGCGCCAGCGTCGGCGAAAGAATCACATCAAACCTGTCCCATGCGCGGGCTGCCACCCGGGTCGCCTCCTGCATACCTGACATGGCAAGCGCGTAATCCAGCCCGCTTATCTTGCGACCCTTCGCGCGGAGCCACCTGGTCAAAGGGACGAGTACCTCCTCCAGTTCGGCCGGCACCGGAGTGAGCAATGCCCCTACAGCCCAGATCGTTTCGAACGACGGCCACCACTCGGTCGTGAACGGCACGGGCGCTGGCTCGACGTCATGGCCCAGTGCGCCGAGCAGAGTAGCCGTGGCGGCGACAGCGTCAAGGCACGCCTGGTCCACCGGCGCCTCGTCGACGATCACTGGCGTGGTCAGGACACCGATCCGCAGTGGTGGCGGATCGGCGTCACATGCGGCCAGAAAGCGCGTGCGAGGCGGCGCCAGCCCATACGCATCTCCCGGCCAGGCTGCGCTCAGCACGTCGAGCAGGGCGGCTGTGTCACGGACGTCCCGGGTGAGCACGCCGTTGGTGGCCAACCCTGCACCGTTGACCGCGTACGGGCCAGGGCTTACCCGGCCGCGGCTCGGCTTGAGCCCGACGAGGCCGCACGCGCTCGCGGGAATGCGGATCGACCCCCCACCGTCCGACCCGGCGGCGATCGGGACGATACCGGCCGCGACCGCAGCCGCCGAACCGCCGCTGGAACCGCCCGCGGAGCGACTCAGATCCCACGGCGTGCGGGCAGGGGCGGCGATGTCGGGCTCGGTGTAGCAGGGCACCCCGAACTCAGGGGTTGTGGTTTTGCCCACCATGACGGTGCCGGCCCACCGGAGGAGCGTGACGACACCGTCGTCCACGTCGGGAACCTGCCCGATGAATGCGGCGCTGCCCATCGAACACGGCACGCCCGCCACCCGCGTCAGGTCCTTGACCGGGCAGGGGACGCCGAGCAACGGCGGTAACGCCTCTCCCGAGACGAGCATCGCCTCGGCCGCCCGTGCCTGCTCGAGTGCCAGATCCGGCGTCAGGGTGACGAACGCGCCAACCTGTTCGCCGAGGTGCTCGGCGCGCTCCTCCGTATAGGTCAGGACCTCGACGGGAGACACTTCACGCCGCCGGATCGCCGCCGCCAGCTCGAGCGCGGTCAGCTCATGCAGCTCCGCCACGCCAAGCAACCTACCGGCCGAGCGGTTACAGTCGCGACAGGCGGCTGGTAGGAGGTGACGATGGCCGAGTTCGACTACGACGTGGTCGTCGTCGGTTCGGGGTTCGGCGGCTCCGTGGCGGCGCTCCGGCTGACCGAGAAGGGCTACCGCGTTCTCGTCATCGAGGCCGGTCGGTGGTTCACCCGCGACACCCTCCCGAGCACCTCGTGGGACCTGCGGTCGTTCCTCTGGGCACCGCGCCTCGGGTGCTACGGCATCCAGCGCGTTCACCTGCTCCGCAACGTCGTCGTGCTGGCCGGCGCGGGGGTCGGAGGCGGCTCACTGAACTATGCGAACACCTTGTATGAGCCGCTGGACGAGTTCTACGACGATCCACAGTGGCGCGAGATCACCGACTGGCGGGCAGAGCTCGCGCCGTACTACGACCAGGCCAAGCGGATGCTCGGCGTGCGCGGCAACCCTACGGTCACGCCCGCGGATGTCGAGATTCGCGCGGCGGCCGAGCGGCTCGGGGTAGGCGAGACGTTCCGGCTCACTCCCGTCGGGGTGTTCTTCGGGGACGGTCACGACGCCGACGGCGCGGCGCCGCGAGTCCCGCCCGGCGAGGAGATCGCCGACCCGTACTTCGGCGGAACGGGTCCAGCGCGGCGGGCCTGCGTGGAGTGCGGCTCATGCATGACTGGTTGTCGCTACGGCGCGAAGAACATGCTGACCGAGAACTACCTGTACCTGGCGCAGGCGGGCGGCGCCCAGATCCAGGCGATGACGACGGTGACGGCTGTCCGGGAGCGGCCGGACGGCGGGTACCAGGTCGAGGTGCGACCAACCGATGGGCCGCGCCGGGCTCGGACGACCATTGCGACAGCCCAGGTCATCCTCGCCGCAGGCACATACGGGACGCAGCTGCTCCTGCATACGATGCGTGACCGTGGCGTACTACCACGGATCTCTCCGAAGCTGGGCACCCTGACCCGGACCAACTCCGAGGCCCTCGTCGGTGCGATGACGTACAAGTCGAAGGTCGACTTCTCCCGGGGAGTGGCGATCAGCTCGTCGATGTACCCGAACCCGCGAACCCACGTAGAACCGGTCCGCTACGGCAAGGGCTCGAATGCCATGGGGCTGCTCTCGGTGCCATTTCAGGTGCCAGGTGGACAGCGGACACCGCGGTGGCTGCGGCACCTGGGCCTGTTCGCCCGGCACCCCGTGACCTTCGTACGGACGATGGCACTGCTGCCGCGGTGGTCCGAACGGACGATCATCGTGCTGGTGATGCAGTCGCTGGACAACTCACTGCGAGTCTCGCGCAAAGGGGGCCGGTTCGGCGGGCGCGGCCGGCTCACGTCCCGGCAAGGTCACGGAGAACCGAACCCGACGTGGATCCCGGAGGGGCAGCAGGTGGCCGAACTGCTGGCCGAGGCGATCGACGGCACGCCGGGCGGCACGTGGGGTGAGCTCTTCGACGTCCCGATGACGGCGCACTTCCTCGGCGGATGCCCCATCGGGATCACGCCGGAGGACGGGGTGATCGACCCCTACCACCGGCTCCACGGGTACCCGGGTATTCATGTCGTCGATGGCGCGGCCGTGTCGGCGAACCTCGGCGTCAACCCCTCGCTGACCATTACCGCTCAGGCGGAGCGAGCCATGGCCATGTGGCCGAACAAGGGGGACGCCGATTCTCGGCCCGCACCCGGCGAGCCGTACCGGCCCGTCCTACCGGTGCCACCACAATCCCCGGCCGTGCCGGACAGCGCCTACGGTGCCCTGAAACTTGGGTGAGCCTGCTGACGGGCGGAAGCTCGTTGCCGATCCATGTTTGTGAGAACTTCACCGGGCGAAGGTGAAGAGATAGGGTGTGACGCCGAAGAGCCCGGAGGGACGCCATGACAACGCCGCCATCGGATCCGTACGAAACGCCGGGCGAGAACCATCCGGCACAGCCGCCGCGTTACGGCGACGCACCCTCGCCTCACCAAGGCCAGGAATTCCCGCAGCGTCCTGGCCAGATGCCCCCGCCATATCAGGGCCAGGTCCCCCCGGGCTACCCGGCCGGACAATACGGGCAGGAATGGCCGGCCTCGGGCTACCCGCCGTACGGGCAGCCACCGGGCAAGCCGGAGCCGCCATCGTCGATCCTGACCGCGGTCAAACTGATGTACGCCGGCGCCGTGCTGTCGTTGATCTGGGCCCTACTGATAGGCCGCATGCGCGATGACTACGCCGACGCCCTCGCCGACGCCGATCTCGACGTGACCGCACGTGAGATCGATTCCACTGCCACCGGTTTTATCGGCTTCATGGTCGTGATCGGTCTCATCACGGTCGGCCTGTGGATCTGGATGGCGCGCACTAATCGGAACGGCAGGGCGTGGGCGCGCGTCGTCGCAACAATTCTCGGAGGCATCGCGGTCCTCGGTGGATTGCTCGGCCTCGCGCAGAACGACGCCATCGGTTTGGTCATGAACCTCGCCCTGGTAATGCTGTCGATCTGGATCCTCGTGCTGCTGTACCGCCGCGAGTCCACCGAGTACTACAACGCGGTCTCGCGTCAGCCGCGATACTGAGGCAGCGCCTGTGACCAACACGCCACCGCCATCCGAACCCGAGGGCGGGCCGCCAGCAGAGCCGAGCCGTCGGCTGGTCGGGCCGCCGTCGTCGCTGCTCGCCGCGGTCAAGCTCATGTACGTGGGCGCCGGCCTGCAGGCACTGGCCCTGATCTTCAGCTTTGCCGCCCGCGTCGAGCTGCGCGAGCAAATCGCGGAAGAGCAGCCCGACCTGACCGCGGACCAGGTCGAGCGAGCAATGAACACCCAGCTGCTGAGCGTCGCGGTCATCGACATACTTGCGATCGCAATGTGGATCTGGATGGCCCAGACCAACCAGAAAGGCATCGAATGGTCTCGCATCGTCGCCACCGTGCTCGGCCCACTCAATATCGCCTTCACAGTGTTCAGCCTGGGGCAGGCAGCGGGCGTAGCGATCGTCGCCCGCTTCCTGACAATAGCCCTTTCCGGGGCCATCCTCTTCCTGCTCTACCGGCCCGATGCGAGCGCGTACTACAAGGCCGTGACCGCGCGGATCCGGCCGCTCCCGCCGCCGACCGCCGAATGACTCTGGTACGAGGCTAGGCGGCGTCGCCGAGCAGACCGTCCCGGTGGGCGATGGCGGCGGCCTCGACCCGGCCGCTGGCACCCAGCTTGGCCAGGATGTTCGACACGTGCACGCTCGCCGTCTTGGCGCTGATGAACAACTCGTTGCCGATCTCGCGGTTACTGCGCCCCGCAGCGACGAGCCTAAGCACCTCCAGCTCGCGGGCAGTAAGTCTGGCGGTGCTCTGGCTGCTCACCTGATCCAGCAATCGGATGCCGCTGCGCCGCGCGAGGTCGCCGATCCACTGCCGGAGCAGGCCGGCGTCGAGTTGGCCGGCCAGCGTGGCGGCATCGCGCAACACGTCGGAGGCAGCGGCGCGATCCCCTGCCGCGACGAGCGTCTCTGCCAGCCGGTAGCGAGCATACGGACGCAGGTGTACCGGACCCTCGGCGGCGTCCACAGCGGCAATGACCTCACGCCACTGATCGACGCTACCTACCCGGTCGTCCGCCAACTCGGCATCGATGACGGCGCGCCAGACGGGTGCGGATCCCCACTCACCGATGCCGGAAAGGGCGGCTCGGATCGCGGCGTCGCCGTCCTCTGGGACAGGAAGCCCGCCACGCGCAAGCCGGCTGATGACGAGTGCCCCGGTGGCCAGGACCGGCAGGTCATAGCCGGGGCTGGCGGTCCGCTCGAGGGCGGCGATGACGTGCCGCCACGCGCCATCGAGGTCGCCTTGCGCAATCGCCAGCTGGGCGAATAGGTGCTTCACCGGCACCGCATACTGCGAGTCGACAGCACGTCCGGCCTGCCGGGCCTGAACGTCCTCGAGCAACTCGCGCGCAGCGTCCAGGTTGCCCCTGAGCAGTTGCAGTTGAGCGAACAGCGTGCGCAGATGCCACATATGCCGCGGTGGCGGATCGAGGTCGATGGCCTCGGTGATGAGACGCTCAGCCTCGTTCCACCGGCCGAGGGCGATCAGCGGCTCGGCGGCATTTCCGGCAAGCATCGCGCCGGAGTTCCGCGCCGTGCCGATCTCGGCCGCCTGCGCTATTCCAGACATCGCGGCTTCGACCGCCTCGGCATGGCGACCCAGCAGGTTCAGCGAATCGGAGTAGTTGATGTGGTAACCCACTGCGAGGCGAGGGTTTCCCTCGGCCAGCCGCCGTGACGTCTCGAACGCCGTGAAGCCAGCCTCGATATCGCCGCTGTGCACGTACGACGGTCCGAGCGTGTTGTAGGCCCGCATCTCAGCTTCGGGAGCGGCCGACGCCCGCGCAACCTCCACCGCCTGCAGCGCTAGTGGGATGCCCATGCTGAACCTGCCGTCCATCATGTGCGCCGCCGCGAAATGATTGAGCAACCGTGCCCGTGCTGCCGTCGGAGGGGTCGCGGGGATGTTCGCCAGGGCGTCTGCCGCCGCGTCGAGCGCTTCGTGCCGCCCCAGGCTCTTGAGCGTGTGAACGCGTGTGTACAGCAGGGCGCCGTATACATCGATATCGTCTTCGACGCCGGGCTCTGCCAAACCTGCTTCGGCGAGCGCCAAAGTCCGCTCCATCTCGCCGGCGTCCTCGGCAGCCTGCGCGGCCTTTCGTAACAATCCGGCCCGGCTGGTGCCGGCGACAGCTTCTGGATCGGGCGTCCGGTGCCAGAGCTCGAGTGCCCGCTCGAGCAGGCGAAGCGTCTCGGCGTGCGCGTATGTGCGCTTTGTGTCCTCGGCGGCCCGCAGGTACGCGGCGAAGGCTCGCTCGTGCTCGTGCGCGGCATACCAATGGTGCGCGATCTCGACGGCTGCCGAACCATTGCTGACCAACTCGGGCCGAGCCTCCAACACTTCGGCGTACCGGGTGTGCAGTCTCGCATGCTTGCCGGGCAGCACGTCTTCGTGCAGGACTTCACGAAGCAGTGCGTGGCGAAACGCGTACGCCTGGCCCTCCACGCGGATCAGGTTGGCCGATACCGCCTCCCGAAGCGCCGTCTCAAGCCGGATCTCGTCGAGCTCCACGACGGCACTGAGTAGTGCGTCGTCGACCTTCGCGCTGCCAGCCGATAGGACTCTGAGCACTTCCTGCGCCGGTGGGCTCAACTGCTCAGCCCGGACGAGCAGCAAATCGCGCAGTGAGTCCGGCAGCGTGCCGTGCTGGCCATCGGCTTCAGCCCGGGCGAGCTCCTCGACGAAGAAGGGGATGCCTTCGCTTCGACGGAAGATCCTTTCCACGACGCTCGGCGCGGGCTTGGTTCCAAAGATCCCGGTGAGCTGCTCTTCCACCTCGTCCCGCGACAACCGCGGCAGATCCATCCGGTGGACCGCTCGCACACGGTCCAGCTCAGCCAAGAACGGCCGCAGTGGATGCCTGCGGTGAATCTCGTCGCTGCGGTAGGAGGCGATGATCAACACTCGGGCGCCGTCCAGGGCGCGGATGGCGAACCGCAGCAGATCGCGCGTAGATGCATCGGCCCAGTGCAAGTCCTCGACCACGAAGACCAGCGGACGTTCGACTGATGCCCGCTCGAGCAGGACGGTGACGACCTCGAACAACCGGCCCCGGCCGTCAGAAATCGTCTCGCCGCTCTCGCCCAGCTCCGGCAGGAGAGTTGGCAGGACCGAGCCACCGGGCCCGGCTATCTCGACCAGCCGCTCAGTGCCGAGCTGCCCGGACAAGTCGCGGAGCGCGCCGGCGATAGGTGCGAACGGGAGCCCGTCGCCGCCGAGCTCGACGCACTGGCCGAGGATCACCCGGGCATCTTGGGCGATTGCTTCGCCCACGAACTCGTGGATGAGACGCGATTTGCCCACGCCCGCCTCACCACCGAGCAGCACGGCTGTGGCATGGCCATCCGAAGCATCGGAAAGCGCCAAACCGAGGGCTTGCAGCTCGAAGCCCCGCCCTACGAAGCCGGGACTCAGGAGGGACGTTGTCACGTCCCCTATCTTGTCATCGGCTACCGACAGGGCGGGGCTGTCCTCGGCGCTCACGCGGCCTGAGCGGGGCGGCTGGCGCCGTGCGCGCTGACCTTCTGTCTGCCGAGCCGGTGCCACCATGGCCGGGACGGCCGGCGGCGCGGGCGGGAAAGCCGAGCGGCGCGGAGGAACCGTTCATGGTCCGCCTCGCGGCGTAGATCCGCGATCCGCTCGCTGAGCAGGATGTGGGTGGTGTCGGTGTAGATCGTCATTGTGGGCTCCTCTGGACATTCCTCGTGTTGCCTAAAGACTCGTCCGTAAGGAGGCCCACCCACATCGGGCAGACGCCGCATCTTCGCCGGTGGCGGTACCTTAGGCCCGCCTTATCCGAGCCGTGAGGTGGCCTAAGGCACCTCACTGCCGGGGCGGTCGCGGTCAGTCGTAGGTATAGAAGCCTCGTCCGGCCTTACGGCCGAGGTCGCCGGCAGCGACCATCCTGGTCAAGGTCTCGGGCGGGAAGAACTTGGGATCGGCCGTCTCGTCGTAGATGTTGGTCGTGGCGTGGTGCAGAATGTCCAACCCGGTCAGGTCCGTCGTTGCCAGCGGTCCCATTGCGTGACCGAAGCCGAGCTTGCACGCTGTGTCGATGTCCGCCGCGCTCGCCACACCGGACTCGTACAACCGGATCGCTTCCATGACGAAGGCGGTGATCAGCCGGGTTGTGACGAAGCCGGCGACGTCGCGGTTGACGACCACGCAGGTCTTGCCCACCGACTCGGCGAAGGAGCGCGCCACGGCCAGCGTCTGTTCCGAAGTGTGCCTGCCGCGCACCAACTCGCACAGTTGCATCATCGGCACTGGTGAGAAGAAGTGGGTACCGACCACGGCTTCCGGGCGTTCGGTGGCGGCGGCGATGTTGGTGATCGGGATAGCGCTGGTGTTAGTGGCCAGAACGGCGCCGTCCTTGCAGATCCGGTCCAGCTGGCCGAACAGTTCCCGCTTGATGTCGATCTCTTCGAAGACCGCCTCGACCACGATGTCGGCCTCCGACGCCGCCGTTAGGTCGGTCGTCGTCGCGATTCTCTCGAGGGCCGCCGCTCGGTCGTCGGCCGACATAGATCCCTTGCTGACGAACTTCTCGGTGCTCTTCTCGATCGCTGCCATGCCCCGGCTCAGCGCGTCGGTGGTGATGTCGCGCAGCACGACGTCCCAACCGTTCGCCGCGGCGACTTGAGCGATGCCAGAACCCATTAGCCCTGCTCCGATCACCGCCACCTTCTGCGGCATTTTAACCCCTTTCATCCGGTACTGCCCCGGGCAGTCGCAGCATATCCGCCGACGCTGCCACGCCCACGGCCGATGCCCGCGCCCTCCTTTGCAATGCTCACGTAGAGGAAGCACGGGCCGAAAGCCTGCTTCATATGGCTGACACGACTCCGCGAATTCACATACCAGGCGGAAACGCTGACGTCGCAAAATCGCGGGCACCTGACGCCACCTCGCGTCACACTGGTTACATGCCGGGAACCGGGAGCGCGATGTACGTGCTGGGGCCGTTGATAGCCGCGGCTCTCCTCAGCGCGCTAATCCTGGTTGCGCGTTGGGCGTTTGGGAAGGGGAATTCGCTGGTCGAAAGTAGTCGGGAATATGGACTGCTTGAACCCATCGCCGAAGGAGTCACCACCGACGACCTGAGCGCCATTCAGGACGTTCTTTTCGACGCCGGCGTCAGGAACACCATCGCCGAGGCTCCCGGCCGGTACCGGCTGTTGGTATGGCCAGCCGACCTTGCCCAGGCTCGCGACCTGCTCCGGCAGGTCCGCGGGCTCAACTGACGCCTCCAAGACCGACTCCTCCGATGCTCGCCGCTGGTGCCGCCAGCGGTCCCACAGCCGCAGGGCCAGCACGATGAGCCCGACATAGGCGAATCCGAGCAGGACGTCCACGACGTAATGCTCTCCGCTGTACACCAGCGTCATGCCCATGGCTACGGGGAAGGCGACGAGCAGTACCCGGGGGAACCAGTGCCGGACCACCGGCCACAGTCCCACGCAGACCAGAAGCGCGAACGCGGCGTGCAAGGACGGTAGCGCAGCGACCATATTGGCGTCCGCGCGGACGTCGTTGAACCACGCGCTGGCAAACCGCAGCCCGATCACCGACCAACCACTGCCGATGTTGCGCTCGACGTTCTCGTCGATCGTGCCGCTCCAGGCTGCGTACCACGGCGGCGCGGCCGGTACCAGGATGTACGTCAGCAGGCCGGTATACGACAGCAACAGCACAATCCGGATGTAACGCCACCACAACGGCCGCGAGACCACGTAAAACGCCGCCGCGAGCGCCCAGGGCACGACGAAGTGCGAGAAGTAGACCGCGGAGGCGACAACATCCCACCACTGCGGATCACCGGGCGTATAAAAGCGCTCCTGCAGCCAAACCGTTGGTAGGTGACCACCGAACAGGAATCGCTCGGCGTCCACCAGTTCGGCGACTCGTAACGGCATCCCCAGGGTGTCGGCGATACCTCGGGTGAAGTCGTAGAGCATGAGCGCACCGAGTAGCGGCAGCCAGTCGACGATTGCGCGGACATGCACCCGCCAGTTGCGGCCGAGCTTGGCTGCAACGATGCCGGCCAGGATCCAGATCGTCTGGTCGATCCGGTGCGTCGGCAAGCCGTCACGCAGAATGTAGTTCACCAGCACGGCCAGGTAGGCCGCGAGGCCGGCGCGGCCCATCCACGGCTGGATCGTCGTCCACGTACTGCGTGGTGTCGCCCACTCCTCGCGCGTCATGCCTCAGGCCTCGAAGTGGTCGGGGTCGGGCTCGCGGGCGACGTCCGCACCGAGAGCAGTCAACTGCCCGACCAGGTCGGGGTAGCCGCGGTCGATGTGGTGGACCGCGGAGACGATCGTCTCGCCTTCGGCGCATAATCCCGCCAGCACCAACCCGGCGCCGGCCCGGATGTCGGTGGCCACGACCGGGGCACCGGACAGCCGCTCGCGGCCACGTACCACGACGTGGTGGCCATCGGTACGGACATCCGCACCAAGGCGGGCGAGCTCGTTGACGAACATGAAACGCGCTTCGTAGACGTTCTCGGTCACCATCGCCGTCCCGTCCGCCACCGAGTTCAAGCCCACGACCATGGGCTGCAGGTCGGTCGGGAACCCGGGATAGGGCAGCGTGACGACGTCGAATGCGCGGGGCCGCGCGGACATGGCGACCCGGAACCCGTCACCGGCGCTCTCGACCACGGCGCCCGCGCGCTCCAGCTTGTCGAGCACGATCTCCAGGTGTTCTGCGCGCCCGTTCGTGACGGTGATGTCGCCCCGCGTCATAAGGGCCGCGATGGCCCACGTACCGGCGACTATGCGATCAGGCACGGTGGTGTGCTCGGTCGGGTGGAGACCGCTGACGCCCTCCACCCGTAGTGTTGACGTCCCGATTCCATCGATCTTGGCGCCCATCTTCAGCAGCATCCGGCATATGTCGACGATCTCCGGCTCGCGGGCGGCGTTGTCGATGACCGTCGTGCCCCTTGCGAATGCCGCTGCCATCACGATGTTCTCGGTCGCTCCAACGCTGGGGAAGTCCAGCCAGATGGAGGCGCCGGCCAGCCCGTCGACAGCGCGCGCTACGACGTACCCGTGCTCGACGCTGACGGTCGCGCCGAGCTTCTCCAAGCCGGACAGATGCATGTCGAGTCCGCGCGAGCCGATCGCGTCGCCGCCGGGCAGGGCAACATCGGCGGCCCCGCAGCGGGCGAGCAGCGGTCCCAGCACGCAGATGGACGCCCGCAGCTTGCGCACCAGGTAGTAGGGCGCCGCGTGGTGGATCTGCTCTGGCACTTCGACGGTCACCGTGGTGCCGTCGCGGCGGACCTCGGCACCGAGCCGCCGCAGCAGCTCGGACATGTAGTGGACGTCGGTGATGACCGGCACGTCGCGGAGCACGCTGGTGCCAGGTGCCAGGAGGGTAGCGGCCATCAATTTGAGGGCGCTGTTCTTCGCTCCGTGTACCTGGACGTCGCCGCGAAGGGATGCTCCGCCGACGACTCGAAGTCGTTCCACCCGCTTGGGTTCCTTTCGATCTGCTACGCCACCAGATGTCCGCCTGGTGGCGCGGCCTCGAGCCAGGCCAGGAAGGCCATCGACGCCGCCTCGCTCATGGACACCTCGAGCCGCTCGCCACCGACCTCCCAGATCAGCACGACGTGTCCAGCAGGCAGATCGTACGCCTCGTCGGCCGCGGGGAGCCGCCGCCCCACCACCGTCAAATCACGTCGGGGCAGTATCCGCTGCACCCGCATACCGAAGCTGAAGGTCCGGAACCATTCCAGCACATCGCCGCGGTACCTCGCGATGCCGAAGACCCAGCCATCGCTCCACCCGGCCGTTCCGATCCGAAGGCACATGTCGAAACCGCCCCGCCGCTGCAGGACGGTGCGGCGCGCGAACAACCCACCCAAGGCAAGTCCGACCAGGAGGGCTGCACCCGCCACGACGACAGCGACCCATTCCAGCACTGTCATCGTCGCGCGGCCCCCTACGCCCGCTAGCGAGCTCGGGCGACACGCAGTCGCGTCTCGGCGCGGCGTCGCTCTTCGTCGGCATCGCCGCCTTGGGCGCGTTGGAGTGCTTCCTCGGCCCGTGTGACGTCGATCTCGCCGGCCAGCTCGGCGATCTCCGCGAGGATCGACACCGTGTCATCCGATACCGACAGGAAACCACCGTGTACGGCGGCGAGAACGGTGTCGCCGTCGATGGTCCGGATCGTGACTTGGCCCGTCACGAGCAGGCCAAGGACGGGTTCGTGACCCGGCAAGATGCCGATCTCACCCTCGGTCGTCCGTGCGACGATCATGCTTGCAGTGCCGGACCATACCCTGCGGTCAGGCGCCACGAGCTCGACGTTCAGCTCCCCAGGCAACTCTTTACTCCTCGAACGGTTAGTGCGCCACTTTACCTGGCCGGCATCGCGGGACGATCTGCGGCCCGCCGCAGTGGGCCACGGCGATGCCAGGTGCGCGCCTTTTGTCCGGTTACAATTCGATCACGGAACCAGTCCTCAGGAGGCGAGCTTGGCGGCCTTCTTCTCCGCGTCCTCGACGTTGCCCACGTAGGCGAACGCCTGCTCGGGCAGGTGGTCGTACTCGCCCTTGCAGATCGCGTCGAACGACTCGAGCGTCTCGGACAGTGGCACGGTGTCACCGGGCTGGCCGGTGAACGCCTCGGCCGCGTACATGTTCTGTGACAGGAACCGCTGGATGCGCCGGGCGCGGTTGACGGTGACCTTGTCCTCCTCGGACAGCTCGTCGATACCGAGGATGGCGATGATGTCCTGCAGGTCCTTGTACTTCTGCAGGATCTCCTTGACCGTCGTCGCGATGCGGTAGTGGTTCTCGCCCACGTAGGCGGGGTCGAGGATCCGGCTGGAGGAGTCCAGCGGGTCCACCGCCGGATAGATACCGAGCTGGGTGATCGGCCGCGAGAGCACCGTCCTAGCGTCCAGGTGAGCGAACGCGTTGTGCGGCGCTGGGTCGGTGATGTCGTCGGCAGGAACGTAGATGGCCTGCATCGAGGTGATCGAGTGACCGCGCACCGAGGTGATGCGCTCCTGCAGTTCACCCATCTCGTCGGCCAGCGTCGGCTGATACCCCACGGCGGACGGCATCCGGCCGAGGAGGGTCGACACCTCGGAGCCGGCCTGGCTGAACCGGAAGATGTTGTCGATGAACAGCAGCACGTCCTGCTTCTGCACGTCGCGGAAGTACTCGGCCATGGTCAGCGCGGA
>DASTNZ010000132.1:0-4759 GCA_035762665.1 Jiangellaceae bacterium
ACACCTGGTACACCGCGGTGGCGGTGCGCGAATGGCAGGACGACATTGGTGCCGAGCAGACCGGTGTGGTGCGGCGTTCGGACGTGGTCTTCATGCCCGCCGGTGGCCGCGTCGACACCGTGCATGTCGGGGTCGGTGGCAGTGTGGCTCCGGGCACGGCGGTGTTGGACGTCACCGGCGCCGAGCAGGTCGTGAGCCTGGAGGTGGACGTCGTGGACCGTGACCTGGTGAAGGTCGGTACCGACGTCACGGTGGGTCTTCCCGGCGGGGAGGAGATCGCTGGAACAGTGACGGCGGCCGCGGTGGTGGAGGACGACTCGTCCGAAGGCGGCGGCGGCGACCCGGGCGGCGAGGAGGATCCCGGCTCCGATGACACTGTCACCGAGGTCGAGGTCACGCTGGATGGCGAGGTCGACGAGTTGTTCCTGGGTTCTCCGGTGGACATTGTCGTCGATGTCGATCAGCGGGAGAACGTGCTGGTCGTTCCGGTCAACGCGTTGCTCGCTCTGGCCGAGGGCGGCTACGGGCTGGAGGTTGTGGCCGCCGACGGGTCGACCTCGATCGTCTCCGTCAAGTCTGGCTTGTTCGCCGACGGCAAGGTCGAGGTCGAAGGGGCGGGCATCGGGGAAGGAACCGTCGTAGGGGTGGCTGGCCGGTGAGCACACGCGCCCAAACCGAGATGCCGTCCTCGCCGGTCATGGTTGAGCAGCCGGTTGTGCTGATGGAGGACGTTCGCCGCATCTATCCGGGCCGCCCACCGGTGCGGGCCTTGGACGGTGTCACCCTCCGGATCGAGCGCGGCGAGATGGTCGGCATCATCGGACCATCTGGCTCGGGCAAGACCACCATGCTCAACGTCCTCGGCACGCTGGATCGCGCAGACGCCGGGCTGGTGCGCATCGACGGGCGGGAAGTCAGTAGGCTGTCCGACCGGCAACTGTCGGCCCTGCGTGCCCGCCGGATCGGGTTTGTCTTCCAGCAGTTCTTCCTCTCACCCGGCGTGACGGCCCTGGACAACGTGGCCGACGGGCTGCTCTACACCGGGCTGCCGCGTCCTCGGCGGCGGGACCGGGCCTGGCAGACGCTGAAGCAGGTCGGGCTGGCCGACCGGGCACATCACAGACCCAATGAACTGTCGGGCGGGCAGCGGCAACGGGTGGCGGTGGCGAGGGCTCTGGCGGGCCGACCATCGTTGCTGCTTGCCGACGAACCCACCGGCGCGTTGGACTCCGCGTCCGGGGCCGCCGTGCTCGAGCTTCTGCATGAGCTGCATGACGCGGGCACCACGATCGTGGTCATAACCCACGACCACACCGTGGCGGCCGAGCTTCCCCGCCAGGTGCATCTGCTCGACGGCAGAATCGAGTCCGATGAGAGGACGAGCCAGTCATGAACGCATCCACTTTGTCCCCCTCGCGGCTGCGTCTTGGCGACGTCGCGCACGTGGCCTTCTACGGGTTGCGTGCCCGGCCACTGCGGGCAGTGCTCGCCGCGCTCGGCATCGCTATAGGGATTGCAGCGATGATCGCCGTGGTCGGCATCTCGGCCAGCAGCCGCGAACGAGTCAACGATCAACTCCGCGAGCTCGGCACGAACCTGCTCACCGTCCAACCCGGGCAGACGCTCGCCGGCGGCGAGGCCGAACTCCCCCAAGACAGCGTCGACATGGTCGCCCGCATTGGTCCGGTGACCGCCGTCAGCGCTGTTGGCACG
The DNA here is from genome assembly GCA_035762665.1 of Jiangellaceae bacterium. GTDB lineage: Bacteria > Actinomycetota > Actinomycetes > Jiangellales > Jiangellaceae > JASLBX01. The sequence continues at coordinate 1,714 of DASTNZ010000132.1, forward strand.
GTCAGCGACGCGGCCGTCTACCGCAACAACGAGATCCCCGAGGAACAGACCAACGGGCTTGCCGTCAACGCCGCCCGGACCGACCTGCTCGGCACCGTCAGCGGCACCGTCGACGTTGGTCGTTGGCTCGACGACGCGCTGGCGACCTACCCGGCGGTCGTGCTGGGCGCCACCGCGGCCGAACGTCTTGGCGTCGACCGAGCCGACGGCAGCATCGCAGTCTGGCTCGGGAAGGAGTGGTTCACCGTCGTCGGCATCCTCGACCCGGTGCCGCTCGCGCCCGAGCTGGACTCCTCGGTCATGATCGGCTGGCCGATCGCCATGGAGCTGCTCGATTTCGACGGTTCTCCGACGATCATCTACGAGCGGTCGGACGAGTCCGCGGTTGACGATGTGCGAGCCGTGCTACCGGCCACCGTCAACCCCGCACACCCGGAGGAAGTCGCCGTCAGCCGGCCCTCGGACGCTCTCGCCGCCCAAGCGGCCGCAGACGAGACACTCACCACGCTACTGTTGGCACTCGGCGGCGTCGCTTTGCTGGTCGGCGGCATCGGGGTGGCCAACACAATGGTCATCGCCGTGCTTGAGCGGCGGTCCGAAATCGGCCTGCGCCGAGCCCTTGGCGCCACCCGCGCCCACATACGCCGCCAATTCCTCGGCGAATCGGTGCTCCTCGCCGGCCTCGGCGGAATCGCCGGCGCCGCCCTCGGCGGAATCGCCACCGCAACCTTCGCCACCAGCCGCGACTGGCCATTCGCACTACCCCTATGGGCACTCGCCGGCGGCGCCGGCGCGACCGTCCTCGTCGGCGCCATCGCCGGCGCCTACCCCGCAGCCCGAGCCGCTCGCATGCCACCCACAGCCGCCCTCGGCACTGTGTAGACGAACCGGAGAGCCCACCGACGGGGCGGCGGGAACTGCCTGATGCATGCATGCGGCCGTGGTGAACGCTCGCCACCGCTAGTCTTGATCATTCGTGGAGCTCAGCAGGGCGAGGGGGGCCGAATCATCGGTGCTGCAGATCCGGACCGATCGTCGGCCATGAGCCGAACCTACCTGGCCAGCCGCAGGTCAGACTCGCTCTACGGACCCTCGTTGTTTCTGAGGTAGGCCAGGACGGCTAGGACTTGGCGGATGGTGTCGTCGGTCTGTGGGAGCCCCGCGCTACCAGCCCCCTAGGTCCCGGTCAACGGGGGTGGTGGAGGCTACGAGGCTACGGACTCGGGTGCCCACGACGCCGGGCGCCGCGATCAGACCCACGGACATCCCGATCATCGCGGTTAGACCGACCACTGGGAAAAGCACGCCACCGATGGCACTGAACGCGGGCGCGCTTGCCTGCATCAGCATGCGCAGGAGGGCGAAGCTGCGGCCGTGCAGCTCGGGCGGGATGATGCGCATGCGTAGGGTTTGCGCCCAGGCTGTCATTGGGCCACTGAAGAAGCCGAGCAGGAACAGCGCCGGCGCGGTTGACCACACACTTTGCCCCACGAGGGCCAGTCCGAGTCCCAGGCCGGCCAGGATCTGGGCGGCGCAGATCATCCGGCCCTCCGACAGCGGCCCGGACAAGGTTCCCGCACCCAGCGCGCCGATCGTCTCGCCAGCGGCTAGCACCGCGAGCAAGATGCCATATAGCTGCGCGCCGTCGCCGGAAGCGAGAGCGTTGGCGTGCAGCGGTAGCCAGACTTGGAGAAAGCCGCTCCCGGCGTTGAAGGCCATGAACATCAAGGTGGTGCTCAGTAACACGCTGTTCCCGAGCAGCAGGCGTACGGCGTCAGTCAAGCGGTACGACGATGTCTTCGTCGTCGCGGTTGGTTCTGCCTCCGAACGTAGGGGCAATGTCGCCAGCACCAACGCGAAGGCGAAGTAGGTGACGCTGTCCACGGCGAGTACGTACGGAGCGCTGATGCCGCCGATCAGGAACCCGGCCAGAGCCGGGCCGGCCACGCCGCTGACCGTGAACCCGAGGGTCTCCAGCGAGTTGGCAGCATTGAGCTGGTCCTTCCTCACCAACGATGGGATGAGAGTGGGTGTGCCGGCGAGGCTGATCATGAACAAGAGGCCATAGAGGGCGGCGGCGACGTACACATGCCACAACATCAGGTTGCCCGTCGCGGCGGCGATGGGAACGGAGGCCACCACTAGCCCGCGCCCCACATTGTCGACGAGCATGACGCGGCGGCGATCAAAGCGGTCGAGGAGATGCCCGGCGATCAATCCGCCGATGCTGACCGGCCCAGCGTAGGCCAGCAACAGCAGCCCTACCGCGGACGCCGAATTGGTGGTCTCGAGCACGTACCAGACCAGCGCCGTCTTTGTCATGGCGTCGCCGATGCCCGAGAGCATGAAGGCGCCCCAGAAACTTCGAAACGGGCCATCGCGCAGGACACCGCCCAGCGCTTCGGTGGTCAGTCTCATCTAGTCTCTCGCGTCACCAGTTGCGTCGAGCCCACCACTCACACGGGCCACGCGACACACGGCCCGGCTGCTGACGCGCGACCAATTGCTGTCAGTACTTGCTCGGTTTGAGAACGTCATGATGATCTCTTCCTTGACTTATCGGCGGACGGCGCCGTCAGCCGGTCTGTGTGGTCTCGAGTCGCGGCGCGGACTCGAGCAGCGCATCGCTGCTGACTACCCCGCCATGCGCGGCCTGAGCGATGCCGAGAGGGAGACGCTCCTCGCCCTGCTGCGACGGCTTACCAGCGCGCCGGAACTGCTGCTTGAGGTGATGCGCCGGTCAGTCGCCTGTCGTCAGGCAGAATGGGTGGCCTTCGGGGTCGGCAAGCACCACGTATGCGCCCTCGCCCGGTTGGAACTCGGGCTTCGTCGCGCCGAGCTCGAGGAGCTCCTTGGTGGCGCCCTCGAGATCCGTGACCGCGAAGTCGAGGTGGGAGTGCTTGCCCGCGTCCGGCCATCCGGGCGGTTGGTATCCCTCTATGCGCTGGAAACCCAGTTGGATCGGTCCACCGTTTCCCAGATAGGTGAAGTCCTCGTCGCCGTATGTGACCTCCCAGGTGGTTACCTTCCGGTAGAAATCGGCCAG
>DASTNZ010000133.1:0-7812 GCA_035762665.1 Jiangellaceae bacterium
GCCCGTTCGTGATCGCCGCCCATGAGGGCGAGGTTGGCCGCCAGGGTGCCGGCCGAGGCGAGCCCTTCCTGGTAGCCGATGCTTCGGTACGCCGCGAGGCTCCGGGTCGCCGATGCGGCGGCCTCGGCGGTGCGGCCCGCGGCGAGTTCCGCGTGCGCGCGATAGTCCAGGGCGCTGCCCAACACCATTGGTTCGCCGATTGCCTCCGCCAGGGTTTCGGCGTCCCGGAGCATGGCCGAGCCGACGTCGTGGTCTCCAGCCTGGTGGGCCGACCGTCCGGCAAGCGCAGTGACGAGGGCGAGGGTCCACGGTTGCCCGCATCTGCGTGCGTGGTCGAGGGCGGCCCGGTGCTGCACTCCGGCGGCGGCATAGTCGCCTCGCGCCCAGGCGGCCATCCCGAGCAGATTGTGGGCCAGAGCCACGAGTTCCTCGTCCGGCAGATCCTGCGCGGTGTCGAGCTGACGGCCCGCGGCCTCAACTGCTGCCGGGGTGTCCCCCTGGGCGAGTGCGGCGGAGGCCAACACGCGAAGGAGACGAGCGCAGATGCGCGGGTCATTCTCGAAGCCGAATGCTGCCGTCGCCCAGGACCGCAGCTCGGCAAGGTACCCGTCGAGAAACCACGGCCAGTACAGGTCGGCGACCAGCCGACCCGTGGACGCCAAGTGTCGGGCGATGGCGTACGACGCAGCGGCTCGCAGGTTGTCCGCGCATCCGCGGGCGACCGCGGCCCATGCCGTCGCTTCCGCAGTCCGGATCCGGCCGTCCAGCCGAGCCGCAAGAGTCGCGTGGTACTCGAGATGACGGTTGCGAGCACGATCACGCATAGTTGGTGTTGCCTGCTCCTGGGCGAAGTGCCGCACCAGGTCGAGAAACTGGTACCTGGCCCGTCCGGCCAGGTCCGCGTCCCGCGCGAGCAGTGAGCGCGCAAGGAGGTGCTCGACTGCCCGGGGACCGCCGTCACCGACCACGGCACATGCTGCCTCGCGGTCGAACGCGCCCACGAACACCGACAGTGCGGCGAGCGCCTCCCGGTCGCTTGGGTCGAGCAGGTCGTGGCTCCAGCCGATGACAGCCCGCATCGTGAGGTGTCTTGGGTCAGGAGAGCGGACGTCACCCCCCAGCAGGTCGAGCGGCCGCTCGAGGGCGGTGGCGAGCTGCTCTAGCGACAGGGAGGCGACTCTCGCGGCAGCCAGCTCGAGCGCCAGCGGAAGCCCGTCCAGCTTGCGGACGATGCCCCGCACTTGGTCGTTGTCGAGCGAAGCCAGGGGGCTCGCCGCTTGGGCGCGGGCCACGAACACCGAGCCGGCGGCGGCGTCGTCGAGCCCGCTCAGCTGGACGATCTGCTCGCCAGGCGTCCGCAACGGCTCGCGCGTGGTCGTCAGGACCTGGAGGTCGGCACAGCGGGCAAGGAGTGCGGTGGCCAGTTCCGCGGCTCCCGAGACCACATGCTCGCAGGTGTCGAGGACCAGCAGGCCGCGTCGCCGCGACAGATAGTCACACACGAGATCGATCTCGTGGCCAGGCGATTCGGCCAGCTGGAGTGCCCGAGCCACAGCGAGTGAGACATCGGCGTCGTCAGACACATTGGCGAGCTCCACGAACCACACCGCCCCCGCGCGTGAGGATGGCGCTGCGAGGAGTTCGACCACGAGCCTGGTCTTGCCCACCCCACCGGGCCCGGCCAGTGTCACCAGCCGGGCGACCGTGAGCGCGCGGCGCACCGTCGCAAGCTCGCGCTCGCGCCCAACGAGCGGGGTCACCGGAAGCGGCGGCGCTGCCGCGGGACGGGGAGGTGCGGGTAGGAGCGTGGGGTCCTGCGCCAACACGGCGGCCTCGACCGCGCGCAGCTCGGCTCCTGGCTCCAGCCCGACCTCGTCGACGAGGTAGCGGCGAGCCTGCGCGTACGCCTGGAGCGCCTCCGCCTGCCGGCCTGCGGCGTAGAGCGCCTTGACCAACAGCACGCGCAATCGCTCACGGAGCGGGTGTTCATCGACGAGCGCGCCGATCTCACCGATTACCAGGGAGGCAAAGCCCGCGTCGATGTCCAGGGTCAGGCGGGACTCCAGCGCGACGAGACGCTCCTCCTCCAACCGCGTGGCGATGGCCCGTGCCCAGGGTTGCTCGGCCCACTCGAGCAGGGCCGCCCCGCGCCACAGCGCGAGCGCGTCGCCGTACCGGCGGGCCTGGACCAGGTCCTCGAACCGGAGCGCGTCGACGGAGCCTCGCGGGACGTCGAGTCGGTACCCACCCGTGACCGTCGAGATCCCCTGGATCCCGAACCGCCGGCGCAGGTCGCGCACGTAGCCGTGGACCAGGTTGGCAGCCGACCGGGGTGGTTCGTCGCCCCACAGAGTGTCGGCGATCCTGTCGGCACTGACGGGGTGACCACAGTTCAGCAGCAGCAAGGCGAGCAAAGCGCGCACCTTGGGTGCAGACGGTTGCACCTCGGCGCCTAAGTCGTCGAGCACGCGAAACGGGCCGAGTAGCCCGTAATCCACATCCGCAGTATACGGACGCCCTCCGCTCCAGCGAGACTCCAGCGCCGCTCCAGCCTGGGTCGCCAGCCTGGCGGCAAGACCAACCCTTAGGAGGAACAATGGTCATCCACATCGTCCGGTTCCGGTCGTCACTTCCGGAAGAGCGGATCGCAGAGCTCTTCCAGGTGCGCGCCTCCGAGTACCTCGCCGTCCCAGGGCTGCTGCAGAAGTACTACCTGCGTTTCCGAACCGGCGAGCACGGTGGGGTGTACGTCTGGGACTCCGCAGCCTCGATGGAGCGATTCATGGCCAGCCGCCTCGCCCGCACGATCTGCGACGTCTATCGGGTGGAGGAGTCGGTGCGTGACGTCGCCGACGTCCACTTCGCCCTGTACCCGCAGGTCGTGCCCGCCTGATCCTCCCAGCTCCGCCTCCCACCGCAGGGACTAGCGCGGTCGGTTGTCGCCCGACAAGTACGCCGCAGTGCCGATTGCTGGCAGCGCAACCACCCCGGACGCCAGGAGGACACCGTGTACGACGCCATCGTGGTCGGGGCACGAGACGCAGGCTCGCCCGTCGCCATGCTGCTCGCCCGCAAGGGCTACCACACCCTCGTGGTCGACAGGGCCACCTTCCCCAGCGACACCGTGTCCACCCACTTCATCCACGCGCCCGGCGTGGCCGCCCTGCGCCGGTGGGGGCTGCTGGACGAGGTAGTGGCCACCGGGTGCCCGCCGGTCGAGACCTACGCGTTCGACTTCGGCCCGTTCACGATCAGGGGTACGACGAGGCCGGTCGACGGGATCACGACCGCGTACGCTCCCCGTCGTACAGTCCTCGACGCGATCCTCGTCGAGGCGGCGGCGACAGCGGGCGCCGAGGTGCGGGAGAACTTCAACGTCAACGGCCTCGTGGTCGAGAACGGCGCGGTGGTCGGCATCCGACACGGCGACACCGTCGAGCGCGCTCGCATCGTGATCGGCGCGGACGGCCGCACCAGCCATGTCGCCAGGGCTGTCGAGGCTCAGGAGTACAACACCAAGCCCAGGTTGCAGTACGGCTTCTACAGCTATTTCAGCAACCTGCCGGTGGACGGCATGGAGACCTATATTCGGCCCAACCGCTGGCTCGGCTTCGCGCCAACCAACGACGGCCTGACGATTATCGTGGCCTGTTGGCCGTACGCCGAGGCGCAGGCCTACAAGGCCAACGTCGAGGCCAACTTCCTCGCGACGCTGTGCCTGGTGCCGAGCATCGCCTCGCGGCGGGAAAGCGCTCGGCGTGAGGCGCCGTTCCTCGGTGGCGCAGTGCGCGGCTACTTCCGCAAGCCGTTCGGGCCCGGGTGGGCACTGATCGGCGACGCCGGATACAACACGGACCCGATCACCGCCCAGGGAATCACCGACGCCTTCCACGACGCCGAGCGGTGCACGGACGCGATCGACGCCTGGCTGAGCGGCGCGAAACCCTACGACGAGGCTATGGCTGACTGGCAGCAGGAGCGGGACGCCGCGGTGATGCCGATGTACGAGGTCACCTCCCAGATCGCCACGCTCGAGCCGCCACCGCCGGAGATGCGGGAGCTGCACGCTGCTATGCACGGCAACCAGGAGGCGATGGACGGCTTCGTGAGCGTGGTCTCGGGTGCGGTGTCGCCGGTCGACTTCTTCTCCGAGGAGAACCTGGGCCGCATCTTCGCCGAGCCGGCAACCCGTCGCCAGCCGCCGATCCCATGGGCGAAGCCGAGACGATCAAAACCGGCCCAGCCGGAGCCGCTAGCACCGTGGCAGGAAACGCATCCGTTCCAAGACTGACGTCCGGCTCAGTGACCCGGCCCGCCGACGCTGAACGGCGGCCATCATCGGCGCAGCGCTTCTAAACTCCTGTCAGCCCTACGATTGTCAGGTGAAAGAGGGCGATCTCGCGGCTCAGCTTCGTCGGAGGCGTTGAGGTATTCGGTGCCAAGTCGATGGTAGCGACGGTGATCGCTCGTCTCGCGGACGCAGGCCGGTTGACGCTCGATGACCCGGTGGCCGCTCACGTACCGGAGCTGCATGGAAGTGGTTTGGCAAAAGGCGCGACCCTGCGAGGAATCCTTGCGAATCGCTCCGGGCTTCCGCTGCGCGCAGGGCTGGAGCTCGGCTTCGCCAGCAGAACTGACGGGGACGACGGCGCGCTCGCGCGGCTCACAGCGGATACCAACGGGAGCCTGCCCGTGGCGAACTTCTGGTCATACACGAACGTGGGCTGGTGCGTGCTCGGGTGCGTGATCGAAACCGTGACGGGCGCTGCATGGGAGAACGCGATGCGGCGCCACCTTTTCGATTGGGCAGGCATGCGTGAGACGAGCTTCGCAGCGGACGCGCAGTCGCACGCGATAAAACTCGTGGCGACGTCGGTGGTCATCCCGCGATAATGGCCGACGTGGAGGGGGTCGAGGTCGTCGTCGCCCATCACGAGCGGGCGACCCTGCGCGTCGGCGACGTGTTCCTGAAGATCGACGCTGATCAGGCGCGCACCGACGTCGAGGTCGAGGCGATGGCTATGGCGCCGATCCCGACTCCGGAGGTCCTGTGGCGGAAGCCGCCCGTGCTCGCGCTCGCCGCCCTCCCAGGGACGGCACTCGGCCGCCTCGGCGAGCCGTCGATCGCGTCGTCGGCGGCGTGGGCCGCGGCGGGGGCCGCCGCACGGATGCTGCACGACGCGCCGCTGCCGCCATGGCCCGGTTGGAGCCTCGACGAGATCGCATCGCACCTCGACGGCGAATGCGAGTGGCTCGTCACGAACGGCGTCCTTCCCGCCGACGTGGTCACGCGCAACCGCCGGGTTGCCGAGGCTGCGCTTCGGCCGTGGACACCGGTGTTCACGCACGGCGACCTGCAGGTCACCCACGTGTTCGTCGACGTTGACGAGATCACCGGCGTGGTCGACTGGTCCGAGGCGGGCCAGGGCGATGCCCTGTACGACCTCGCCAGCTTGACGCTCGGACACGAGGAGCACCTTGGCGACGTCGTCGCCGGCTACGGCACCCACGTCGACTTCGACGTGATCCGCGCGTGGTGGTCGTTGCGAAGCCTGCGGGCGGTCCGCTGGCTGGTCGAGCACGGCTTCGACCCGTGGCCCGAGGTCGCCGTGCTGAGATCCCGGCTGTGAGGCTGCACGAGCCCGACGGCCACGGGTGCCGTTCTGCCGCATCGAGCGGGCCATCTCCTGAAGCGCGTCGTCTTCCGGACCGACGAGGTCATGGTCCTCGAAGATCCCGGGCAGCCGGTCGGTGACATCGGAAGCCGGCGCACGACGCATGCGCCTATCGGTCACGGACGGCTTAGCACGGTGCTGGCGTCGGGAGAGGTCCCGACGACGAGATGCGTCAATCGGCAACGCTGCGCCTGTGAGTCAAGGCATGACTTTCGACGAGCTTGTCGCGTCACTTCGTCAGATTGACGGCCAGCGCGACAGGGGAAAGCACCCACCGAACTTCCACTTCAGGTCGAAGCCGTTCCTGCACTTCCACAACAGTCCCGACCGGACCTACACCGACGTCCGGTTCGGCGGGGACTTCGATCCGGTCACCGCATCAACGCCGAAGCAACGAGAGGTTCTGCTGGAGCAGGTGAAGGCGCACGTCACCGCAGAGCTCGCGTCCCGACTGCGGCAGCGCGGGCAGGAGCGAAAGGATGGACAGAACGGCGGCTACGCGTGCCCGTGGATCCGCAGTCCGGAAGGCGTGGGGCACCCTAAGCGTCCGACCGGGCACCTACCCGCAGACTGACCGGCCAGCCAGCCCAGGGCAATAAACAGCCGCACTTCGCGCGATCGCCGTAGTCAACAGGTCTGACGAGGCGATGTTCGCAAGCCGCAAACCTCTCGTGACAGCCACCTGGGCCTATGAGATCTCCGCGCTGGGCTTTGCCTGCTCTAGCTGTTCGGCGTATCAATCCAAGATCCAGATCCACTGTCATTCAGGCGATCCGTGTCAGGCCTGATCTCCGGTGTTTGGTGCGATGATGGCATCGAGGTTTGGCCGCTAGGACTGGTGATCCGGTGGGTGTGAGCAGGTCATTGATCGCGGCAGTCGCGGTGGGGGCGAGCGCCATGTTGGCGGTGGTGCCGGCTCAGGCGAGCGTGGCGTCGGATGAGTCGTATGTCGACGCGGTGGTGGATGCGTGGCGGGTGGGTTCTGTCTACGTCGATCGGACTCAACATTTGCTCATGACCGAGGATGACGCGGCCGATCTCGCGGAGCGGGTGCATGGGCACGATCCGGCTATTCACATTGCCGTGGTGCCTGCGGTGGCGCTGTCCACCATGTCGGACGCGACAGATGACCAGCGTGGCGTCGCGTTTGTCCGGGAGGCTGTCGACCGGTTCGGTAGCGACGGCCACTTCTTCGTGGTCTTTGGGGGGACGGGGACCTACAGCGGCTCTGTGGGCGTCAGTCCGCCGGCCGATGTGGCGCTGACGGGCCAACTCGACAACTTCACCCGCGGCGAGCCCGCGGCGCTGCTCAACTCCGTCCTGGACGAGCTGGGCGTTCCCGAGCTGCCGGAGGCCGGCAGCGGTGCGCTGTCGCCACTGGTGTTCGTGGTCGTCGGGGTGACACTGGCGGCGGTGGCCGTCGGTGGCCTGCTGTGGTGGCGAAGACGCGGTTCAGCCGGCCACGGGCCCGCCCTCTACCGGCCGTCGTTTCAGGTGTTGCCGGACGAGTTGGACACGTTGGAGGAACGACGGAACCTGGCGCGCGAGGACGTGACCCGCTTCGGCGAGGAGATCAGCGCCGCGGACCTCCAGCTGGATGACCCGGATGTGGCCGCCGACGCGCAGGCTGCGATGGACGCCTATTCCGAGGTCGGCGGCGCCATCGACGACGAGCCGGACGACCTCGTCCTGCGGGCAGTCCGGGCCACAAGCGAGTACGGCCGGTGGCGGCTGGCGTGCGCGCGAGCCCGGCTGGACGGGCAGCCGCTGCCGCCGCGACGCGCGGATTGTTTCTTCGACGCCCGGCACGGCGTATCGGTCACCGACTGGATGTACACGCCCGCGAACGGGGTGTGGCGTGAGGTTCCAGTCTGCGCCGACTGCCGTGACATGCGAGCGGGAGCACTGCGATGACAAGCGAGTCGACCAGCCGCCGCGTCAGCCGGCTCGCCAAACGGCTGTTCGCCAGCCGCCACCGGGATATGGGGCGGGTGGCACGGGCGGTTTCTGCCGCACTGGTCGTAGCGGTGTTGGGACTGCTGACATCCCCGGCTGCTAACGCGGACGATCACGAACGGGCGGCGGAACTGTATTTCGACCAGTTGGCGCTTGAGCTGGCCGAGCCCGGGCTGTGGAT
>DASTNZ010000134.1:0-12711 GCA_035762665.1 Jiangellaceae bacterium
CGCCCGCAACCGAGCTATCGACCGGCTCCGCAGGGAGGCATCTCGTGACGAGCGGCACGCCCAGGCCGCGCTCCTTCGCGCCAGTGAAGCGCCGGCTGAGGAGGGACCCGTGCGGGACGACCGGCTACGGTTGATCTTCACGTGCTGTCACCCCGCGCTGGCGAGGCCCACTCAGGTCGCACTGACACTCCGGTTGCTGGGTGGGCTCACCACAGCGGAGATCGCGCGCGCCTTCCTCGTCCCCGAGCCGACGATGGCACAGCGCATCGTCCGGGCCAAGGGCAAGATCCGCGCCGCGCGGATCCCGTACCGGATCCCGCGCGAGGCCGACCTGCCGGACCGGTTGACGTCCGTGCTCGCCGTCGTCTACCTCATCTTCAATGAGGGCTACCAGGCGAGTTCGGGTGATCGCCTGGTCCGTAAGGACCTTTGCGCGGAGGCGATCCGGCTCGGCCAGCTGCTTGCCGAACTCATGCCGGACGAACCAGAGGTCAAGGGCCTGCTCGCGCTGATGCTGCTGACCGAGTCACGCCGGGACGCTCGCACCAGCCCGGCAGGCGACCTGGTCCTGCTGTCCGACCAGGACCGCAGCCGGTGGAACCGCGAGCTCATCGCCGAAAGCCAGGCCATCGTCCGCGAGTGCCTGCGCCGCAACCAGCCTGGCCCGTACCAGATCCAGGCCGCGATCAACGCGGTGCATAGCGATGCTCCGACAGCGGCGGAAACGGACTGGCGGCAGATCCTGGTCCTGTACGACCAGCTCATGGCCATCGCGCCGAGCCCGGTCGCGGCACTCAACCGGGCTGTTGCCGTGGCCGAGGTCGACGGACCGGAGGCCGCGTTGGCGCTGCTAGACGGTCTCGAACTGGACGGCTACCACGTGTTCCACGTCGTACGCGCCGACCTGCTGCGGCGGCTGGGGCGGGACGCCGACGCAGTCCAGGCTTACGACGCGGCAATTGCGCGCACCGACAACGCCGCCGAGCGCGAGTTCCTGCAACGCCGACGCGACACGCTGAACTAGTGGGCGAGAATGCGCGGAACGCTGCGAGCCGCGAGTCCGATGCGGACCAGGCTGGCCGGTATGGCCAGGGCCATCGGCCAGCTCAGCGCCGGTGCGGCCAGGGCAATGGCGGCGAGCATGGCACCGTCGAGCAGGACGAGCAGCCCGCATGCCGGCCCAGCAAGCCTCGTCCGCCGATAACTGCGGCTCAGTGTGGCGGCAATCAGCGCGCAGACGACCGCGAGCAACGTGCCTCCGAAGGCCACGGCAGCACCGAGGGGGATCGGCCAGGTCCAGGCGTGTGCGCTGATCAGCGACGATCCCCATAGCGCACCGAACAGTGGCCCGCTGGCCAGCAGGGCCAAGGCGGTTCGCCGCCCGGGCGCCTGGCGGACGAACGCCTTGATGATCAGATCGGGATGCCCGAACTCGGCGGTGGCGGCCGCGGCCGCGCTCGCCGCAGGCAAGCCGCGCCGCCGGTGGTGCTGGAAGGTCTCATCGAGGCCGTCGGCAAGCTCGTCGACGTCGGCACCCGGCAGCCGGCGCGCCAGCTCGGCTAGATACTCGTCGATCAGCTGGTGGCCGGCCATGGGTCCCGCTCCAGCATCCCTGTGACGGCGCGGGCGAACTCGCGCCAGTTGGCGCGTTCGCCGGCAAGCTTGCGCTTGCCCTCATCGGTGAGGCGGTAGCTGCGGCGGCGCCGCCCGTCCACGACGGACCACGAGCCGGCGATCAGCCCCGCCCGTTCGAGCCGGTGCAATGCCGGATACACGGTACCGGTTGGGAGGTCAAACCGCCCGCCGCTGCCTTCCCGCAGCGCCTCCTTGATCGCGTAGCCGTGTCGCGGGCCGCCGGCCAGAGCAGCCAGCAAGAGCACGTCGAGATGACCCTTGAGGGCTTGCGCTTCCGGCCTCATAAGTAGGTATCCTACTTCAAAAGGCGATAGCTAGGAATCCTACGTATTGGGCGGTGTGGTGATGGCCAAGCCAGCGATCGTCGCCGAGCGATTGGTGAAGCGCTTCGGGGCAGTTGAGGCACTCGCCGGTGTCGACCTGGAGGTCCCGGCAGGGACGGTGCTGGGGTTGCTCGGCCCTAACGGCGCGGGTAAGACAACTGTGGTCCGGATCCTGGCGACGCTGTTGCCACCGGATGCCGGTACCGCTCGGGTAGCGGGGCTTGATGTGGTCGGCCAGGCGGCGGCGGTCCGCAGAGTGATCGGCTTGTCCGGGCAGTTCGCAGCGGTCGACGGGTACCTGACCGGCCGAGAGAACCTCCAGATGATCGGTCAGTTGTCCGGGCTCGGCCGTACCCGTTCTCGGCAGCGCGCAGACGAGTTGCTGGACGCGTTCGACCTGGGTGAGGCGGGCGATCGGGTCGCCGGTGGCTACTCCGGCGGGATGCGCCGGCGGCTCGACGTCGCAGCCAGCCTGGTGGCGCAGCCGAGGGTGTTGTTCCTGGACGAGCCGACCTCCGGTCTGGATCCACACGGGCGGATCGGTCTGTGGCGGCTGGTGGCCGAGCTAGCCCGGCAGGGCACGACCGTTTTGCTGACCACCCAGTACCTCGAGGAGGCCGACCGGCTCGCGGATTCGATCGTGGTCATGGATGCCGGCCGGGTGATCGCCAGCGGTACGGCGGACGAGCTGAAGGCACAGGTGGGAGGTGACCGCCTCGAGCTGGAGGCGGCGCCCGGCGCTGATCCGAGTACTGTGTTGGCCGCGGTCGCAGGCGTTGGCTCCGGGCCTCCGACACACGACCCAGATACGGGCCGGGTGGTGGTACCGGTCCACAACGGGCCGCAGGTGCTCGCCGACCTGGCTGTCGCACTCGCCGCGACGGGCGTCGGTGTGGCCAGCGTGGCGATCCGGCGGCCGTCACTCGATGACGTGTTCCTCACCCTGACCGGCCAGCCGTTGCCCTCGGAAGACGCCGATGCAGTCGAGATCGGAGGCGAGCAATGACGACCCTGGCGACCGGCGAGACTCGAACTTCCGGCCTGGCGTGGGTGGCGGCGGACGTCGCCACGATCACCGCCCGCAACCTGCGGCGGCTCGTGCGCGTGCCGACGTTGATCGTGTTCGCCACCGTGCAGCCGGTGTTCTTCGTGCTGCTGTTCACCTACTCGTTCGGCGGTGCGATCAATACGCCCGGCGCGCAGAATTACGTCGATTACCTGCTACCGGGCATCTTCGTGCTGGCGATCGCCTTCGGGGCGTCGCAGACCGGGGTGGCGATCGCCGATGACCTGGCTACCGGAATGATCGACCGTTTCCGCGCTTTGCCCATGACCCGTTCGGCCGTGCTCGCCGGTCGCACGCTGGCCGATGCGATCCGCAACCTGTTCGTCCTGGGTCTGATGACCGGCGTGGGGTACCTGATCGGATTCCGCTTCCACGCAGGTGTCAGCGCCGCAGTGGCCGCGATCGGATTGGCGCTCTTGGTCGGCGTCGCCTTTTCGTGGGCCAACGCACTGATCGGATTGCTCGTGCGCAACGCAGAGGCGTCCGGACTGGCCGGCCTGCTCCTGGTCATCCCGCTGGTGTTCACCAGCTCCACCTTTGTGCCGGTTGCCACCATGCCCGGCTGGCTGCAGGCCTTCGCCGAGGTCAACCCGATCACCGTGACCGTCGATGCGCTACGAGCGCTGACCCTCGGCAGTCCGGCCGCCGAACCCGTGTGGCAGGCGCTGGTCTGGATCGGCGCGATAATTGTGGTCACCATGCCTGCCGCGGTCCTGCGCTACCGGCGGACCACCGCCGGGTGAGCGGCGATGCCCGATCGGGTGGACGTCCTACTGGTCGGTGCCGGTCCGACTGGACTGGCGCTGGCCGCGCAACTGCGGCGGTACGGCGCCTCGTTCCGAATTGTCGACCGTGCGCTGGACCGGGTTCACGAATCGCGCGCGCTGGCGGTCCAGCCGCGCACCCTCGAGGTCCTGGCCGGCCTCGGTGTCACCGAGGAGATGGTCGAGTGTGGCAACCGTGCCGTTCGGTTACAGCTACACGCCGGCCGCAAGTTGGTGCACGTTCAGCTGTTCGACATCGGCGCCGACGACACCGCGTACCCGTACCTGCTGTTCCTGTCCCAGGCCGAGACCGAGCGCATAATCGGCGACCACCTCACGAACCATGGCGTCGAAATCGAACGAGGAGTCGAGCTCCGCGAGCTGGGCCAGTCCGCCGGCGGTGTGTCATGCCGGCTGCGGCGCCGGGACGGCCGGGAGGAGCTCGTCCACGCAAGTTATGTGGTGGGCTGCGACGGCGCGCACAGCACAGTCCGTGAGCAGGCCGGCATCGCCTTCGAGGGCATGGCCTACCCGCAGACTTTCGTACTCGCCGACGTGGAAGCCACGGGGATAGAGCCCGGCGCCGCGCACGCGTTTATGGCGTCACGGGGCATCCTGTTCTTCTTTCCGCTCGGGTCGCCGACGGCCTGGCGTCTCCTGGCGATGCGGCCCAGAACTGACCCCACGCCGGTCGACCGCCCGGTAACCCTCGGCGAGGTCCAGGCGCTGGTCGACGCGTACGCGGCCATGCCGGTGCGGCTGAGCGACCCGGCGTGGATGACGAACTTCAGGCTGCACAACAGAGGCGCAACCAGCTACCGCTCGGGGCGGATCTTCCTCGCCGGCGACGCCGCGCACATTCACAGCCCAGCCGGCGCGCAGGGCATGAACACGGGCGTTCAGGACGCCGTCAACCTCGGATGGAAGCTCGCGCTGGTCGCCTCCGGCCGGGCCAGCCCTTCCCTGCTGGATACCTACGAGCAGGAACGAGCACCGGTCGGCCGCCGCGTGTTGCAGTTCACCGACCGGGCGTTCACCGCCGGCACCTCGACCAACCCGCTCGTGCGGTTCGTCCGCGTCCAACTGGTTCCGCGCCTGCTGCCGTTGGCCGCCCGGCCCAAGCGGGTCCGGGCGTTAGGATTTCGAACCCTCTCGCAACTGGCCATCCGCTACCGCCGCAGCCCGCTGTCTGTCAAAGGCCCCAACCCGGCGCGGCGCGGGCCCAAGCCCGGAGACAGGCTGCCGGACGCGCCAGTGACTGACGGCGGCAAGCCCGGGACGCTGCATGGTGCCGTCGCCGGGACGGGCTTTCACCTCCTGCTGTGCGGACCCGCCGCCGGCTGGCCCGCTGCTGCCGTCGCGGAGCTTGAAGATCGTTGGGCCGGCCTGGTCACGGTCCATCGGGTGGCCCGCGACGACGTTCCAGGGGTGCTGCACGACCACACTGGCGAGGCGTCGCACCGGTTGGGTATGCGTAGTTCCCGCCTGGTGCACTACCTGATCCGACCGGACGGGCACATCGGCTACCGCAGCGGCGGCACGGACCTGGCGGGTGTGCAGGACTACCTTGAGGTCCGGCTTGGGACCAAAGGCTGATCAGGCTCTGGCGCCGGCAGAACATCCGGGTGCGCGCCAATGCGGCTCGGCATGGTCGAATATGACCTATGAGCGTGGTGCGGCTGATCGGCATCCGGAACGAGCCGCTTTCCGTGGACGAGGTGCTTGCGGCCGTAGCGGACCAGCGAGCCGGTGGCACCTGTGTGTTCATCGGCACCGTCCGCGACTCCGACCATGGCCAGGACGTCACCGCCCTGGATTACGAGGCGCATCCCAGCGTGGAAGACACCCTCCGCGAGGTCGCCGGGCGAGTAGCCAAGGACTTCCCGGTGTGCGCCGTCGCGGCTGTCCACCGGGTTGGAGCACTGGCCGTCGGCGATCTTTCCGTGGTCGTCGCGACCTCGGCGCCACATCGAGGTGAGGCCTTCGAAGCCTGCCGTCGGCTCATCGACGATCTCAAACGCGAGGTGCCGATCTGGAAGCACCAAGTGTTCGCCGACGGGGGAGACGAGTGGGTCGGTTCTCCGTAGCCACGTACCCTTATCGGGCCACATCTCTCCCATCAGACTAGGAACAACACGAACCCATGACTCGCCGGACTGCGACGCTCGCGTTCGCGGGAGCAATCCTCGTCGTCCTCGTCGCCGTCGCGGCGTTGCTGCCCGTCCCGTACGTCGTGTACTCGCCCGGGCCGATGGAGAACGCGCTCGGCGACGACGTGATCTCAGTAGACGGGGCTGAGACGTACGAAACCGACGGCGTGCTGAACCTCACCACGGTGGGCGTGACGCCGGCCGACGCGCGGCTCGACCTGTTGAGCGCCCTCCAGGCCTGGGCAGATCCCAACCGCGCGATCATTCCGCGCGACAGGATCTACGGACCGGACGAGACCTCCGAAAATGTCCGCGAGGAAAACGCTCGCTACATGCAGCGCTCGCAGGACAGCGCCAAGGCCGCCGCGCTGCGCGAACTCGGGTACGACGTTCCCGAGACCGTCGTGATCGAGATGGTTGTGGACGACTCGCCGGCAGACGGGACGCTCGAGCCGGCGGACATCGTCGAGGGAGTGGACGGCGAGCCGGTGGCGACGCCGCAGGACGTCGTCAACGCGGTGCAGGCGCATGAACCGGGTGAGACGGTCGAAGTAGCGGTGAACCGCGGCGGCGAGTCGCTGACCTTAACGGTCGACACCGTGGAGTCGCGCGAGGGGCACGCCCAGGTGGGCGCCGGCGTGGCGGTCGGGTACGAGTTCCCAGTGCAGATCGACGTGAACATCGACGACCGAATCGGCGGGCCAAGTGCCGGCATGATTTTCGCGTTGGCCATCTACGACACTCTCACCCCGGGGGCGTTGCTCGAAGGCCTACGGGTCGCCGGCACCGGTGAGATCAACGGCGACGGCGAGGTCGGCCCAATCGGCGGCATCCAGCAGAAGATCGCCGCCGCGGCTGGCGACGACATCGAGCTGTTCCTGGCGCCCGCATCCAACTGCGACGATGTGGCCGGCGCTCGAAACGGTGACATGCAGGTGGTCAGCATCGAAACGCTCGACGACGCGATTGAGGCGGTTGAGGCCGCCGGGGCCGGAGACACGGAGTCGCTGCCGAGCTGCCCGGTGGGCTGAGCGCCCGACCACATCGCGACGATCAGGTGATCAACTAGTGTTATGCCGACTTAGGCCAAGGTTGCGGCAAGCGCGGCGCCGAGGTCCGGGCTGAACTCCGGGTCGCGGATCAGGTCCGTCTCGTCGTCGTGGCCGCGGACCCGCATGACAGCTTTCTGCCGGCCATCGCGGAGCACACCCACGACGATGCGGACGTCGGTTCGGCTCGGATGGTTCTGCGCCCAGCTGGTCGCGGTCTCCGGGTCATCTGGCATGGATTCCTCGGCGGCAGGCGGCAGCACGATTCGCTCTACGACGAGCGCGCAACCGGCTACGGTCTCCGGCCAGGTGATCGTGGCGAGCAGTTCTTCTATTGATGTGGTCGGCAGTTCCTGCTCGATCGGGGTGAGCGAGCCGGGAGCCGCCGCCGCGTCCAGACCCAGCTCGCGCGCCAGGGTGGGCTCCCTCGAGAGCAATTCATCGGTGGGCGCCAGGGCATAGAGCCGCGGTGGTTGGTCCCAGCCCTGGCTCGCAACATGGCTCTCGATCTCGGACAGGGCCCGGAGGAGTGGTTCGGCTACTGCGGACATCACAACATCGTCACATGAATGCGGCTCGTGGTGCTGAATGGGAACGATGCGTGCAGGTGGGATAGTTTCGTCTGCGTGAGCGACTTCCCTCGCCCTGCTGACCCGTTCCGAGGCCGTACCTCGACAGGACGCCGGTCGCGAGCACTGATTCCGACGCTGGTGGTGCTTGCCGTCATCGCCGTGCTCTACGGCGTCTCGGTGAACCTGATCACTGAGCAAATGTGGTTCGAGTCCGTCGGTTTCACCAACGTCTGGTCGACGAGGCTGCTCACCCAGGCCGGGCTGTTCGTCGTGGGTGGCGTCGTCATGGCGGCGTCGGTCGTCTTGAACGCGATGATCGCGTACCGGCTCCGGCCGCGGTACCGGCCGTTGAGCGTCGAGCAGCAGAGCCTGGACCGCTACCGCGACGCCATCGACCCAGTCCGCAAGTGGGTCATCATCGTCGCAGCGATTCTCATCGGCCTGATCGCCGGCGGCAGCGCGTCGTCGAACTGGGAGACGTTCCTGCTGTGGCGCAACGGCCGCGACTTCGGGATAGAAGATCCGCAGTTCAACACCGACATCGGGTTCTTCGCCTTCAACTGGCCGTGGTGGCGGTTTTTGGTCAGCTTCGGATTTGCTGTCGTGGTCATCGGGCTGATCACGGCGGCCATCACCTACTACGTCTACGGCGCGATCCGGCTCCAGACAGCGGGCGAGCGGGTGACGCCGGCCGCGCAGGCGCACCTGTCGGTGCTGATCGGCCTGTTCGTCCTGCTGAAGGCGGCGGCCTACTGGCTGGACCGGTACAACCTACTGATCTCGGACGGTCAGATCGGGCAGAACCCGTTCACCGGAGCCGGCTATACGGATATCAATGCATTACTACCAGCCAAGATCATCTTGGTCTTCATCGCCCTGATCTGCGCGGTGCTGTTCTTCGTGAACGTGTGGATGCGCAACTGGCTGCTGCCCGGCATCTCGCTCGGCTTGCTCGTGCTGTCGGCGATCCTGCTCGGCGGGCTCTGGCCGTTCCTCGTCCAGTCCTTCCAGGTGCGTCCCAGTGAGCTGAGCCGCCAGCAGCCGTACCTTCAGCGCAACATCGATGCGACGCGCGACGCCTACGAGGTAGCCGACGCGCAGACCCTCTCGTACAACGCAACCGTCACCGTGGAGGCCGGCCAGCTGGAGCAAGATGCCGAAAGCATTCCGGGCATCCGGCTTGTCGACCCCAACGTCGTGTCCGCCACCTTCACCCAACAGCAGCAGGTTCGAGGCTTCTACACCTTCCCGGAGCTGCTCGATGTCGACCGGTACGAGCTCGACGATGAAACAAGGGACATCGTCATCGCCGCTCGCGAAATCGACATCAACCGGCTGCCGTCCGGCCAGCAGAACTGGATCAACCGGCACACGACGTTCACCCACGGCTTCGGCGTCGTCGCCGCGTACGGAAACGCCCGCCAGCCCAGCGGTGCTCCGGTGTGGGCCGAGGAAGACATCCCGGCGCGGGGTGACATCACCGATGAACTCGGCGATTATGAGCCGCGCATCTACTTCGGGGAGAACTCGCCGGACTACTCCATCGTCGGCGCCCCGAAAGACAGCGATCCAGTCGAGTTCGACATCCCGATCGGCAGTGGCGACGGGGAGGCGCAGAACGAACCGATCACCTACGAGGGCGATGGCGGGGTCGCCATTGGCTCGTTCTTCCAGCGCCTGCTGTTCGCCACCAAGTTCCAGGAGACCAGCATCCTGCTGACCGACCGGATCAACTCGGAGTCGGTGATCCTCTACGACCGGCACCCGCGGACCCGGCTGGAGAAGGTCGCGCCGTGGCTGACGGTCGACGGCGACCCGTACCCCGCGGTCGTTGGCAATCGGGTCGTGTGGATCATGGACGGGTATACGACACTTAACTCGTACCCGTACTCACAGCGAGTCTCCATCGAGGAGGCCACGAGCGACTCGCGGATCGTCCTGCCCGGCGTAGTCGCCCAGCCGCAAGACCACATCAACTACATCCGCAACTCGGTCAAGGCGGTCGTGGACGCGTACGACGGTACGGTCGAGCTTTACGCCTGGGACGACAAAGACCCCGTGCTTAAGACCTGGATGGCCGCCTTCCCCGATACGGTGGAGCCGAAGTCGGCGATCTCCGACGAACTGATGGCGCATTTGAGGTATCCGCAGGACCTGTTCAAGATCCAGCGGGAACTTCTGTCGCAGTACCATGTCACGAACGCCTCGACGTTCTACGAAGGCCAGGACCGCTGGGTGGTGCCAGAGGATCCGGCCAATCCGAACTTCGCGCAGCCGGTGTACTACCAGAGCATTCGGATGCCTGAGACGGACGCGCCGACGTTCTCGTTGACCACCACGTACACCCCGGTGGCACGTGAGAACCTGGCCGGCTTCATGGCGGTCAACGCGGATGCACACAGTGACGAGTACGGACAGATACAAGTGCTCCGATTGCCCGGAGATACCCAGGTCGACGGTCCGGGGCAGGTCGCCAACCGGTTCGAGTCCGACCCGTCGGTCGCGACTGAGCTCTCCCTGTTACGCCAGGGCGGCGCCGAGACGATCACCGGTAACCTGCTGACCCTGCCGGTCGGCGGGGGCTTGATGTACGTCCAGCCCGTGTACGTCCAGCAGTCCGGCGCGACGGCGGCAACCTTCCCGGTGCTGCGCCGGGTGCTGGTCTCGTTTGGTGAGCGCGTTGGCTTCGCCTCGACGTTGCAGGAGGCGCTCGACGACGTCTTCCTGGGTGAGGCGGGCATCGACACCGGTGAGCCGGAGACGGTCGCGGAGGACGTCCCGCCGGTCGAAGGGGAACCTCCGGCCGAAGAGGAGACTCCGCCCGCCGAGGAAGAGACACCGCCCCCCGTGGAAGAGGAGCCGCCGCCGGTGACCGGTGAAACTCCCCAGGAACTCATCGATGCAGCGCAGCAGGCATTCGACGAGGCCCAGGCGGCACAGCGGGCCGGTGACTGGGCAGCCTATGGCGAGGCGCTCCAGCGGCTCGAGGACGCTCTTAACCGGCTGGCCGAGATCGAAGGCGGGTGACGAGTCCGCTGGCCGACGCCGCCAAGCCCGTGATCGTTGTTGTTCCTGAGGGACCGCATTCAGCCTTCTTGACAACAATGATCACGGGAGGGCACTGTCGATTTGGTGTCCGTGGTCGGCGTCCCGTAAACTTCAGTGAGTCGACGCGGGGTGGAGCAGTTCGGTAGCTCGCTGGGCTCATAACCCAGAGGTCGCAGGTTCAAATCCTGCCCCCGCTACCACGTAAGTGCAGGTGAGAGGCCGGTCGCCCAGATGGGGTGCCCGGTCTCTTGATCGTTTGACCGTGATTTGACCGTGGCGCTTAACCGCGACAGGGCAACACGGCATGCGACCAAGCGGTGCCGAATGGCTCTGCTCGGACGCTGGCGTATGGGATTCGCATGCCACGACATCGGCGTCTTGACACCGCAACGAAGGAATCGCGGCATGCTTTGGCGTACGCAGGGCCCTTCCCCCGGTGCCAAACGGGCACGACGGCCCGACACACCGCGCTTTCCGGGGCGAAACCTTGTGAACACTTTCGGGAGCATTCGCTGTGTGATCGTCTGTGACCCTCGGCAGGGTGGGCACTAGCGGGCCGTGCCGACGCGGTGGCGGCCATCACGGCGGCTAGGCGGGAGCGGGACTTGAGCGGGGGGCCTTCCATGGCTTCGTGCGCGCTTGTTATCGATAGGACGTGCTGCCGAACACGTCGACCGATCGCCAGCATCCGGGCGAAGCGACCTCATTGTCGGGCCCAGACCCCGACGAGTTGGAAACGAAGGGGCACGTCGATGACAATCAGCTCCATCGGGTCATCCGCGGTGACGGTAAGGTCTTCCGGTCCGTGGATCTTGGCCGCGTCGCCGGTCGCGACAGGTTCGCCGTTGAGGGTTCCAGCGCCGTCGATGAGGTAGGCGTAGGCGCCGCGGCTGTCGTCGAAGCGGCGGGACAGCCCGGCATCCGGTGTCAGTCGACTCACCCAGACGCGGGCCTCTTGGCGCAAGTCAAGCCCGTCCTCGCCGGGTGGGCTCATGATCTGCAGCCAGCGGTCGGTCCGGTCGGCTTCGGTGTATTGGTGCTGCTGGACGGTGGAGGCGCGGCTGACGGTGGCCGGCAGGACCCAGAACTGGATGAACCGCAGCGACGAGGTGTCCGAGGCGTTGCGTTCTGAGTGCTCGTCACCGGCGTGGCTGAAGCTCATCACCTGCGCCGCGCCGGGCTCGAGCATGCCGTTGTTGCCGAGCGAGTCGGCGTGCTCGAAATGCCCGTCGACGACATAGGTCAGCGATTCGATATCCCGGTGCGGGTGCATTGGCCATACCGCACCGCCGACGATGCGGTCGTCGTTGAACACCCGCAGCGCACCGATACCCATCTGCTGCTCGTCCCGGTACCGGTCGAAGGAGAAGTGCCATCGGGCCTGGAACCAGCCACCATCGGCGGAGTAAATCTCCTTGTCCTTGCGTAGCGACCACATGACTCGTCTCCTCACACGCAGCGGTAGGTCATCCGGGATCGGCGATGCGACTCCCAGCTCAGTTGATGCGGACTGCAGCAATCCTCACACTGTCGCCCCGAATCGCCCAGAGCGCGACGTCCTGGTGGCACCTGGCATGCGGAGTTCGAGAAGGCCATAGGCGACGACCTCGGCACGCCGGCTGCAGTGGCCGCGATCCACAACCTGGTCCCTAAGGCTGCCTGGGTGGCCGCAGGAAGGCGCGCTGGCTACGTGACCGAAGGCGACCTGCGGGACAGTGTGCACTTCGCTGCTGGCATCGCGCTGTGTCAGGCCGCGGGCTGCATCGTCGCCGGACTGCACGGACAGCCCCTGCACACAGGAGTGGGCGGGTTGGTCGCCGCTGCTGACCAGGACACCCATACCGCCCTGATCCGCATCATCGAGCAAGTCATCATTCCCACCTAGCCGAAGCCCGGCAGCCTCAACCCGGGGCTAACGCCAACGCCCGGTCATGACCCGAGTCGGGTCACACGCAACGTCCGACCATCAGCGTAAGGCGGTTTCGGTCAAGCATTTGGTCGGTGCCGCGTCCGTCGTCTGTCCCTGCATAGCTGGAATGGGGCTGTGCCCGGCAGCGTGTAATCGGGTTGAGGAGACGACGGACGGGGCTGCCCGCGATGGGCG
>DASTNZ010000135.1:0-4561 GCA_035762665.1 Jiangellaceae bacterium
TGTCGAGAACACCGGCGAGAAGCTCACAACACAATTGGTTTCCACGCTCGTCGAGCCGTTTCAGCGCGGCACCCAACGCATACGCACCGACCACGTAGGCGTCGGCCTCGGCCTGGCAATCGTCAAGAGCATCACCGATGCGCACGACGGAACCCTCACCCTCACCCCCCGGGCCGCTGGGGGGCTCTGCGTCACGGTGAAACTACCTGCAGCGCCACCGCACATTGGCGGGTGACGATCACGGGAATCGCCGTACGGCCCCTGAGGAATAGTCAAGGCTGTGGATCAGCGTGTCATGCGGCGTGAGTGTCACCGCTTCGCTTGCTGATTCGTCGGGTCGTTCGACGATGACGCCGTTCTCGAACATCGCGCCGGCTCTGACCAGCGCGACGAGGTGGGGGGCGCGTACACCGCTCGCCATCTGGCTTGGGCGCACTCGATGAGCTTGAACGCCATCGCCGCCCCGGCGGAGGATATGTTGCGACAGTAGCCGGCCAGCGACCGCGGATCGCTCTCGGCTGAGGGCGCGGGCGGCAGTCGCGCATCCGGTGAACCCTTTCGACCGCTGAACCGTACCTACATCGAGACGGTCACCCGGGGCCGCACAGCGCCGAGTGCGATATGCGCGTCGACCGCCGGGCGAGCACGACCCACTGTGGAGGGAGTCCGAAAATGATCAAGCGAGTCATTGCCGCGTCTGGCGTGGCTGTCACAGCATTGGTGCTCTCGTTGGGTGCCGGCCTGGCACAAGCCGACATCCAACCGGCCAACCTTGGGAACGTGGCGAACGCCAACCGCGGCGCGAGCGCAGAGGGCCCGCACTGCCACTTTGTGTTGCCGGCCGGAGGCAACGCGGCATTCGACAGCATCATCACCGGCACAGCCCACCAGGCGCATGTTCAGACGGGACTACCAACTGGCGTCTTCCAGGCGACGCCCTGCCCGTAAGACTCGGACGCGGCCCTGATCGGGCAGGTATGCGGGCTTCGGGGCTGCCGGTGTGGGAACGCCGCCGGTGGTTTGAACCCGGCCGGACTCCGGTACCTGGTATGAAGGAGATCAATAGGGGAGGTGGAACCCCGTGGGAGTTCGTCCGAAGCCTTTGAAGGCGATTAATTATCGCATTATGCGTCTGATCATCATCACTGCCCTAACCGTGCTCTCGGTCGCTGGATGTGGCGACGACGAGGGCTCGGAAGTGTCGGCTCCGGATCAAGCGACGTCGGCTCCGACAGGCGGCGTCACTACCGGAACGGTGATCGACGTCGACGAACAGGACTTCACCATCGAGCTCTCGACGACGGAGTTCGCGCCAGGCGCATACACGTTCGTTGCGACCAACAACGGCCAGACCACTCATGCGCTCAAGATCGAGGGCCAGGGCCTCGAGGAAGAGACCGAGGACATCGCGCCCGGCGATTCCGCCTCGCTCACCGTCACGTTGGAAGCGGGCGAATACGAACTCTATTGTCCCGTGGGCAATCACAAGGACATGGGAATGGAACTGGACATCGCGGTCGAATAGCAGGTCGTCTCGACAACCCTGCAGGCGACGGCCTGCAACGAGCCGGCGCGGGCGTTGTCAGCGAGCCGTCCGGCTCACCTCGAACCAGCTGCGGCCGACCTCGCGAGGGAGCGCCTTTCGCAACGGAGGGCCGCTGATCCGCCACGTGACCCCTAGACACCGGGGACCAGCGGCGGCGCGCAAACTCGCGAAGCTCACCGGCACGATCGGCGGCATAGATAGACGTTCCGCGTGTCGATGCGGGACATGGGAACGTCCTCCTGATGCGCTTGTCGGGCTTGGTGTCCCATCGCAGGAAGAGGACGTTCATGGGCAACGCTAGCGGCGTGTCTCGGGGCGACCGTAACCGCACCGCTCGGTTGGCTAGGTTACGGGAGTTGGTGCCAACCGAGAACGCGATCGTCGGGATCGATCTGGCAGACCGCAAGCAGATGGTGGTCGTGTGTGACCACGATTCGAAGGTGCTGACCCGGCGAACATTGGAGGAGATTCGCGCCGAGGTGGCCCGGATCTACCGGAGCTACCTGCCGGCCCGGTTAGCCGGAATGAGCAGGGACGAGCAGGAGGCGATGTTCGAGGCGATCGTGAAGACAGTCCTGGACGAGGCGGATCAGCTGGCCCCGGAGATGCGAACGGCAGCGATCCGGGAGGAGACGGCCAGGCTCGGGCAGCCTCCGGACTATCTGACAACGGTGGCGATCGGCCGGCCCAGATCAGATCTCGTCGGACTCTCGCCGATTGGCTGGCAGCGCTCGTCGAGCGGGGCCTGCTCACAAAGGCTGACGGTTCCTCGCACAAGCAGAGAGTCACCTATTGCCTTACTGAACGAGCGATTCCCGCTGGTGCCTGTCTTCGCCACAGATCTATTCACCGCCGGCAGGCCCCCCGGTCTGGGAGGCCGTTCATACGAGGCCATCAGATGCAGGCGCCGCCGCGGGCGACCAGGCGACCTGATTTGAATACGAGATCACGAACGGGGCGGGTGACCACCGCCTCAGCGGGCCGGTCGGCGCGGACCACGACCATGTCGGCAGGAGCGCCCACGACCAACCCGTAGGTGGGCAGTCCGAGCGCGGTCGCGCCGCCCGTGGTGGCGGCCTGCAACGCCAGATCGATGTCGTCGTCGCGGCGGAAGGTGCTGCGGTAGGCAAGGTGCATCGCCCGGTCGAGCATGTCCCCGGTCCCGTACGGCCCCCACAAGTCCCGGATGCCGTCGTGGCCGCAGGCGACGTTGACCCCAGCGGATCGCAACACCCGCACCGACGGGACGGGGAAGTTGTAGACGGCGGCGGTGGTGATGGTGATCCCTGCTTCGGCCAGCCGTGCCGCCAGCCGCCGTTGATCGTCCGGGGCAGCCTGGCCGAGGCCGTAGGCGTGGCTCACGGTGACGTGGCCCTGCAGGCCGAGCGTGACCGTTCGGTCGCAGATGAGCTCGAGCTGCCAGGTCCCGAGGCTGCCGCCGTCATGCAGGTGGATATCGATCTTGCTGCCGTAGCGATCGGCCAGATCGAAGACCACATCGAGGTGCCGGACCGGGTCGCCATCCATCCCCGCCGGGTCGATCCCTCCGACCACCTCCACGCCCTCCGCGAGGGCCTGGGCCATCAACTCTGCCGTGCCTGGTTCACGCAGGATCCCGTACTGCGGAAACGCCACCTGCTCGATGTCGATCCGACCGGCCATCCGGGTCGCCGCCTCCCGGACCGCCTCCACCCCGCTCAACCCGAGCTCGGGCGCGATGTCGGTGTGGCTACGCACGTGGGTGGTGCCCGCAGCCACCATCGCCTCCAACAGCGTCGTGATCCGATCGACGTCGGGCACTCCCAGCCGGGACCGAAGCCCGCGCTCGCTGGCGATCCGCTCGGACAGGGCGTCTCCGGCCGGATGCGGCACCCACGGCCCGCCGAACAGCGTCTTATCCAGGTGACAATGCGCGTCGACCAGCCCCGGAAGCACCAGGCGACCGTCGAGCTCGACGACTTCCGTGTCGGCCGGTGCGGCCGCCGCCGGACCGATCTCGGCGACCACGCCGTCTTTCACGACGATGTCGACGGGCTCCTCGACTCCCGCGACCCGGCCACCCCGGAGCACCCGATCCACGTCTTCCCCTCTCCCGGTCACGCGTCCCAACCCCAGCGTCAGGCTAGGAGTGCCAGCGTGGCGCGGACCAGCGCTTGCGCTCCGACAGCCACCCACGCTCGTCCAGGTCGAAGAGCTGATGATGGTGCGGGATGGCAGGTCCGGCCGTCAGATCCGTCGCCCCGACGCGAATGTAGCAACCTGGAACGGCCTGGAGGAACTGAGCCACGTCGTCCGACGCAGTGCTCGCGCCGGCCTCGACCACGCCCTTGCCGGAGAACGCGGTCTCCAGGGGCCGCCCGGATCACGCCCGTCGTGCGTGGGTCGCAGACCAGAGCAGGGCAGTCAGCGCCCCAGGAGACGTCCAAGATCGCCCCTCGGGCATGCGCCACATCCTTGGCTGAAAGTGCGCATCGACACTCGCGGTTAGTCGCCGGGGACGACGTCGCGGGCCGACGTCGTGCGGGCCGCGCCCACGCTGGCCGCGATCACGCAGGCCATCGCGAGCAGTTGCAGTGGGGTGAGCCATTCCCGGAGGAGGAGGGCAGCCACCAGCGCCGCGGCGGCCGGTTCGAGGCTCATCAAGATGCCGAACACCCGGGGCGGCAGGGTGCGTAGGGCGGCCATCTCAAGGCTGTAGGGAATCACCGAACTGAGCAGACCGACCAGAGCCCCCAGCACCAGAAGGCGTGGCTCGAGCAGGCGCGCGCCCGCCGCGGCCACGGCGAACGGCGCGATGGCAAGGGTCGCGATCGTGCTGGCCACCGCCAGCCCGTCGACGCCGGCCCAGCGGCGCCCGGTCGCCGCCGTCGAGACGATGTACAGCGCCCAGCAGCCGCCCGCGAGTAGTGCCAGGCCGAACCCGAGGGCGTCGACCTTCGTGGGTCCGGCGCCGAACAGGGCGATGCCCAGCGCGGCGAGGCCCACCCACACCAAATCGCGCGGGCGGCGGCTGCC
>DASTNZ010000136.1:0-14660 GCA_035762665.1 Jiangellaceae bacterium
ACACGGGGCGAGCACGCCTACGGCGGGTTCACCGTGGGCCGTAATGCCCTGAAACGAAGAGTCTTTCGTCACTTCTCAACCCTTCGCCGTTAGCTCCTACTGGCCCTAAGGAAGGTGCAGCAGTATGACGGGGGGTGGCCGATGCCGACCATGAAAGAAGCAGCTTCCGCGTTCTTGGCGAACAAGCGGATCGCCGTGACGGGCGTATCGCGCACGCCGCAGGGCCATGGGGCCAACACTGTGTACAAGCGTCTGCGCGACCGGGGGGGTTACGAGGTGTTCGCGGTCAACCCCAATGCAGACCGGGTTGAGGGTGCTCAGAGCTACCACGATGTGAAGAGCATCCCGGGAGGAGTCGACGCCGTCGTGATCGCCACTGCGCCGGATAAAGCCGAGGGCACGGTGCGCGAGTGCGCCGAGCTCGGCATCAAGCAGGTGTGGATGCACCGGTCTTACGGGCCGGGGAGTGTCAGCGACACCGCCACAACCTACGGGCGCGAGCACGGCATCACGGTGATCGATGGTGGGTGTCCCCTCATGTTCGACCCGACCGCGGACTTCGGCCACAAGATCATGCGAGTGATCTACAGGGGTCACGTCCCGAAGGCCGTCTGAGAAAAGCGGCCGAAGTCGATGCGGGGCGATGGCGACCCGATCGATCAGCGGATCTGACCGACCAGTATCGGCGGCGTCTTTATAAGGGGGAGTCATGGGACATCTGGAACTGCACGCTCACGTGAGGATCCGTCCGGGTCAAATAGAGGGATTCAAAGCCCAAGCGGCGGAGATCATGCGGATCACTCGGGAGCAGGACACGAAGACCCTTCGTTACGACTGGTTCATCAATGAGGATGGAACGGAGTGCGAGGTCCACGAGGCATACCTCAATGAACAGGGGCTCTTTGAGCACAACACGCACGTCATGGAGGCGCGGGCAATCCTCTTCAGGGACTACGCATTCGACCACCGGATGATCGCCTTCGGCGAGGTCTCCCAGCAGCTGAGGGACCTAGCTATGAAGCATGCCGGCGGCATCACGGTGTACGCCTTCCTCCAGGGACTTGAAACAACAGCAGCTGTCTAATCGCGCCGATGGCCTGGCGCGGCGATAGACAGCCATGCCGAAAGGCCGTCCTGGTCTGGTTCGGTTCGCCCCGCGGGGCGAACCGCGTGGTCGAGCTGCCGCATCGACGATGGTAAGGAGCGTGACGTGATGGCCGAGACACGTCGCCTGGAGCGGTTGACGGCGTCGGACCTGTTCCTGCTGCTGTGGGACGACTATGGCTGGTCCACCGACATCGGGGGCCTCGCCATCCTCGACGGCACCAGCCTGCTGGACCGCGAAGGTCGCGTCCGGGTCGAGGCCGTCCGCGGGCACCTCGAGCCGAGACTGCATCTGGTGCCCCGCTTCCGGCAGCTGCTGTACCGACCCCGGCGGGGGCTGGGCTGGCCACTATGGGTCGACGCCCCCTGCTTCGACATCGGCGACCACATCCGGGTCCACGCGCTCGCCGCGCCGGGCGACGAAGCCCAGTTGCTGCAGGCCTGCCAGGAATTGGCGCGGCGGCGGCTCGATCCGGCCCGGCCGCTGTGGGAGCTGTGGCTGCTGCCCGGGCTGCCGGAGCGACGGGTTGGCGTGTTCTTGAGATTGCATCACGCCTTCGCCGACGGCGCCGCGGCGTTGGCCGCTTTCGCGGCGCTGCTCGATCTGACCCCCGATGCGCCCTCCCAAGTCACGCCTGACTGGACACCGAGACCGATTCCGACTGCCAGTGAGCTGCTACGCGACAACCTGCGCCGGCGCCGGCAGGAATTAGGTCGCGGGTGGTCGGGCCTGGCCCATCCGGGCAGGACGCTGCACCTGGCGCGACGGGCACTACCGGCGTGGCGAGAAGTCCTCACAGAGCAGCGTGCCCCACAGACCAGCCTCAACCACCCGGTTGGCGCCGACCGCCGGCTTGCCATCGTCCGCGACCGCCTTGATCCCACCAAGCAGATCGCCCACATCCACCACGCCAAGGTCAACGACGTGATGCTGGCCGCGGTGGCCGGCGGCCTGCGCCAGCTGCTGGCAAGCCGTGGCGAGGACGTTCACGGGCTGGTGCAGCGCGCGATGGTGACCATCTCCCAGCATCAAGACCAGCCTGGGCAGGCTCAGGGCAACAAGCCCGGGTGGATGATGGTGCCGCTTCCGCTCGGCGAGCCCGATCCGGTGCGCCGGCTTGAGTTGATCGCGGCTGAGACGGCCGCGCGCAAGCACAAGGCCCGCCCTGAGGCGGGCAGCGGGATCTTCCGATTCGTCGCAGCCCAACGCGTTTGGTACGGGCTCTTCCCTCGGCAGCGTTCGGTGAACCTGGTCGTAACCAACGTGCCGGGTCCGCCGGTGCCGCTGTATCTTGCCGGCGCGCGACTGCTGGAGCTGTTCCCAATGATGCCGACGATGGGCAACTTGACGCTCGTCGTCGCCGTGCTCTCGTACGCCGGGCAGCTCAACCTCACTGCGGTCGGCGACCGGGAGGGCTGCCCGGACGTGGAGGTGTTCGCCGAGGGCGTCCGCAGCGCGCTCGACGACCTCGCCCGATCAGTGCTTGTGCCTGAAACCGGCGGTCGGGCTGGCGGGCAGATGTCATAAGAGCAGTCCGTGATGGGAGCGCCGTCGGGCTCCCTCGGGTCGATGACGGACGAACGTCATCCCCGTCAAGGTCGAATGGCTCTCACGCGAGCCGGAGGCCGGAGAGATGCTGACAGTGGATGATTCTGTGGTCGAGGAGGTGGGGAAGATGCAGACAACCTCCGAACACGAGAAGGCACAGTACGAGAAGGCGCGGGCGCGAGCGGTTCGCAAGCGCAAGTTCCGTGGTGACCTTTTGGCCTACCTCGTGATCAACGCGTTCCTTATCGGGATCTGGGCGGTGTCCGGGTTCGGCTACTTCTGGCCGGGCTGGGTGCTTGCCGGATGGGGTGTGTTACTGATCCTTGATGGCTGGGAGACCTTCTACCGGCGTGACGTGACCGAAGAAGACATCGAGCGGGAGATGCACCGGATCAACTGAGCGACGCGGAATGCTCGATCCTTCATAACAGGCCTGCATGTGCTGTCGCGAGCCTTGCAGGCGAGGAGGGGATCAGAAATGCGCTTCCCGAAGAGAGACTTCATCGCCACCGGCTTCGTAGCCATTGCGGTGGTGCTGTACCTGCTATGGCTCGCCGATGCGGCGTTTGCCGGCATGAGCGGTGTGCGGGTGACGGGAGCTGTGCTACTCGGACTGGGGTTTGCGGCCTCCGCCGTCGCCGTTGTACCGAACTTCGACCAGCTGATCCACGGCAACAAGGTCTACCTGGCGATCACGTCACTACTCGGCCTGGTTGCCGTTGCCGGCGGCGTGCACATGCTGGTCTGGGCCAGCGATGCAGGCATTGCCGTGCTGATGGGCACCATGGTCGTGCTGTGGGCGATCGCCACGACTCATCACATGCTCCTCGCCAAGACCGAGCAGTCCGGTGTTCACCTTGACGCCAACCAGCCCACTCGGAGAGAGCACGAACGAGTTGGCTGATGCATTCCCGTCGGTCTGACCGCGTGGGGAAGACGGTCCACCATCTCGACGGTACTGAGGACCAGGGCCCGTGTTCCGCGGTTGCTCGACAATGAGACGTCCTGGGATGATCCAGCTGTGCCCATCCTCTCCGCCTATGACGGAACGGCTCTCGCGTATCGCGTGCTCGGGGAGGGCACCCAAGTGGTCTGCCTGGCCGGCGGTCCGATGCGCGACTCCGGGTATCTCGGCGACCTCGGCGAACTCTCCCGGCGAGTGCAGCTGATCCTGTTGGACTGCCGAGGCACCGGCCAGTCGCAGGTACCTGCAGACACCGCGTCTTACCGTTGCGATCACCTCGCGGACGACGTCGAAGCATTACGTGAGCACCTCGGCGTCGAGCGGATCAATTTGCTCGCACACTCCGCGGGCGCGGACCTCGCCGTACTGTATTCGATCAAGTACCCGGAGCGCGTCGGCAAGCTCGTCCTGGTAACACCGAGCACTGAGGCGGTTGGAATCACCGTCTACAGCGACATTCGGCGCGAACTCGTGCGGCTCCGAAAGGACGAGCCGTGGTTTGAGGCGGCGTCGACGGCTTTCGAGGCGATACAGGTCGGCCGCGCCACTGCGGACGACGTGGCGGCCATCGCGCCTCTCACCTATGGCCGGTGGGACGCCGCGGCAAAGGCCCATCGCGCGGACGCGGACGGTCAACGAAACGTCGAGGCAGCCGGCATATTCGGCGCCGACGGTGCCTTCGACCCAATGACAGCCCGCACGGCATTGGGCCACCTGAGCGCGCCGGTATTGCTCCTTGCCGGAGGACTCGACGTCGCGGCCCCTCCGAGCGTTGTCGCCGAGTTCGCCGGCTTGTTCCCCAACGCCACACTTGTCACCCAGCCGAGAGCCGGCCACTACCCATGGCTGGACGAGCCAGACTGGTTCACGTCGACCATCACAGCGTTCCTGGCGTAGCGCGCGATGAGTTTCGCGGCTGGGCATAGTCAGATGGTTGACCGGTATCGAAAGGAGCCAGCTGATGTCCAAGATCACAGCAAGCTTGTTCATGGCGCTTGACGGAGTCGTCGAGGACCCGGCGGACTGGCACTTCCCGTACTACAACGACGAGATGGGCGCAGCTGTTAATGCCAACCAGGGTGTGGCCGACATCATGGTGTTCGGCCGCAAGACGTACGACAGTTTCGCCGGGGCATGGCCTGAGCGGGAGGTAGCCGGCGAAGAGGACGCGCCGTTCGCCAAGGCGTTAGGTGACATGCGCAAGATCGTCGCATCTAATCATCAGCTTGAGTTCACCTGGCGCAACTCCGAGCAACTTCAGGGGGACCTCGTTGAGACGGTCAGGGCGCTGAAGAACGACCCGAGCTCCGGGCATATCGCCTTGAGCGGTTCGGTATCCGTGGTGCGCCAGCTGCTCGCCGCCGGGCTGGTGGACGAACTTCACCTCTTCGTGCACCCTATTGCGGTCGGCAGGGGCATGCGGCTGTTCGAGGACGGTGCGCCCACACTGCCCTTGACGCTGATCTCGTCGCAGACCTTCGCGACCGGCGTGGTGCACCTCGTTTACGGGCCCGACACGGCGCCGCCGGAAGGGTCGTACGAGACCGCCCGCGAGCATCTGGCTCAGGAATCCTGAGGCATGCTCCGGAAGAGCGGGCTACCAATGGCTGCGGTGGACGACATCCTCGAACGATCGCCGGCTCGGCCTTCTGATCGGCCGGAGGGGAGTGAGGGGATAACCCAAGGCCATGAGGTAGGCGCAGAAGCGGTCAGGCGGTAGCCGAAGGACGCGTCGAGCACGTTCCTGGTCGGAGACGGAGGCGTGGCCGGTTCCGATGCCAAGATCAGCGGCAGCGATCATCATGCTCATCGTGGCCTGGCCGAGGTCGTACTGGATCCAGTCGCGCTCACTATCATTCGCTGGTTCGGGCGCGACGAGGGCAATGGTCGCCGCAGAACCGGCGACGTGACGGGCGAACTGCCACACCTGCGAAAGTTCCTGCAATTGCGGCCGATCCGTGACGACGATGAAGTCCCACGGCTGCCAGTTCCGTGAGGAAGGCGCGCGACGACCAGCTTCGAGGATCCGATTGAGGTCCTCGTCGGTGATCGGCCGATCATCGTACTCGCGGACGTTGCGCCGTGACGTGATGGCGTCCCAAGTCTGCATGCTCCAATGCTGGCAGCAGTGGCCTCCCTCATGGTGCGGGACGGGTGATGTCGAGAGCCACAAAGTCGTCGGCCTGGATCGCCCGGAGCGCCGCTCGGACTGGCGGTGGCACGCTGCTGCGGCGCTCGTCCCTGTACACGCGCGGTGCAGTCAGCATGTATCTCCGCCCGCGGGTCTCGAGTTCACAACCACCGCTGGCAAGCACGTTCTTGACCCAGTCCGTGTCGCGCCCATAGGTCAGCGCGATAAGAAAGCCGCCTTCCCGGCGGAACACATTGACCGGCGTCCGGTACGTGCGGCCGGACCGCCGGCCTTGGTGTACGACAATGCCGAAGCCGGGAAACCGCGGCGCTATGAGCCGGACCGCGTGGTTGAACCCGACTCGATTGGCTCTGGCGAGCCAGCGGGGAGCGGGCATTCAATTCCTCACCTTCAGAGGGGACCGGCGTCGGCTCCGTCGGACGACACCCTACGAGCCTCAGGCACCACTCTGAAGGTACGGGCCGCTAGGGCGTGCAGCGAGCGGAGGTGTGAGTCATCGAGCCATTCCTGCGCGGGTAGTCGCGGACGGTGGGGGACCACGGCTGCGTCGCGGGCGCGGTCAGCGCCTTGCGCACTCTGCGGGTGAGCCGTCGAACAAGTTGTCTCATGGTAGGAACCTCATCGTTTCGACATCGAAATATACGACACCGTAACAATGACGTGTCGGTTAGCATTCCGTCAAACAGTTCGACATCGAAGAAAAGGGTGCGGCCGTGCGGGACACAGTGGACGAGATCGTCGACCAGTGGACGAAGGTCCGGCCCGATCTCGACGTCTCACCGATGGCCGTGGTCGGGCGGTTGTCGCGGGCTTCGCGGTTGCTTGAGCGGGGAGTAAAGGAGTACTTCGCTGGTCACGGTCTTGAGTCGTGGGAGTTCGACGTCCTCGCCACGCTGCGGCGCGCGGGCGAGCCGTACACCCTTACACCTGGCGACTTGGCCCGCACAGTCATGATCGGCTCCTCGGCGCTTACCAACCGGGTGGACCGACTGGTCGCCCGGGGGCTAGTCACTCGGGAGACCGATCCGGAGAATCGGCGGCGAGTGTTGATCACGCTCACGTCCGGCGGACTCGTATTGGTCGACCAAATCGCGAGCGGTCACTACCTCAACGAAGACCGCTTGCTGTCGGGGTTGACACAAGCTCAGCGTGACCGCTTGGGTGCGACGTTGCGGACGCTGTTGATCTCGCTGGGTGATACGCCGCCGGAGTTCGCTCCTTCAGCGACGTGACTTAGAGGCCATCGGCGTGTGCCTAGGATGAGCAGCATCGTCTCACTGAGTGAGCCTGCAAATTTCGATCGGGGTAGTTGCGCTATGGAGCGAGTCACAGGGATCGGTGGCGTGTTCTTCCGGGCGGCCGACCCGGCGGGCCTGTCGCGCTGGTACGCCGAGCATCTGGGCGTCGACGGGCCACCGGAGTCGTACGACGAGCAGCCTTGGAAGCAGGAAGCTGGCCCAACGGTGTTCGCGCCGTTTCCGGACGACTCTGAGTACTTCCGACGTCCTATTCAACAGTGGGCGATCAACTTCCGGGTGCGCGATCTGGACGCGATGATCGCCCAGTTACGGCGCTCTGGAATCGAAGTCCAAGAGCACGAGGAGGCGTATCCCAACGGACGGTTCGCCGAGCTGACCGACCCGGAGGGTACGCCGATCCAATTGTGGGAGCCGGCGGGCGCCGTCAGCGCTTAGACCAGTGCGCCGCCACCCGCGTCTACCGCTCGGTCAGTTCTGCTCGTCGAGGAACGCCAGCGTTGCTGTGGCGAACAGTGGCGAGCTGAAGACGTTGTAGTGCGTCAGGCCGGGCAGGATGGCGAGTGCATGACCGCCCTTGGGTCGGCCCTCGCCGGCCCACCCGCCGTCGCGGAGTCCACCGTCGAGGAGCCTGAACATTTCGACGTAGTGGCTCGGCGGGGCCATATCGGCGTCAGCGCCGACGAGCAACGTCGGAACCTTGAGGTTCCGCACCTCCTCGGTGTAGTCGAAGTCCTGCGCCATCGAATTACCGATCTTGTCCAGTAGCCGCGGGAAATCTTCGGGTCGCGGCGCGACTCTCTCGTAGAGCTCGTACATCGGGGTGTCCTTCATGAACTCCGCCGCGGCGGCGTTCACCTGGCCCTGTTGCGCGAGAAGTGCTGGATCGATCGCATCGGGACGTAAGTAGATCGACGCCACGACCAGGCGGCCGATCATGTCGGGGTACTTGATCGCGGTGAAGAGCGCAACCCCTCCGCCGAGCGAGTAGCCCACGACGTCGGGCGTGTCGAGCTCGAGATGGTCAATAAGGGCAGCGATGTCGTCGGCCATCAGCCGAATGTCGATCGGCCGGTCGATGTCCGCTGTGCGGCCGTGACCCTGCAAGTCGACGGCGATCACCTGGCGGTGTTCGGCCAACGCCGGTAGGACTGGCCCGAACATCTCGCCCGATCCGAGGCCACCGTGCAGCAGGATCAGCGGTCGGCCGGAACCGTGGACCTCGTAGTACATGTGGAGGCCGTTGACCTCTGCATACTGGCCGGTGCCTTTCGCGTCGGTTGTCCATTCGGAGGTCATGGGGTGCTCCTCTGTGTTGTCATTGCCGACATAACACCCGTCAGACGACGCCGCCGACCGGAACTCATCGGTGGATGCCCGACTAGATTCTGGATGCTCGACCCCGGCGTCCAGGTCGAAGATCCACCTGCGTCGGACCGTGCCGGCCCGTGTCGGCCGACGTCGCGACCTCGACCCGCCTGTCGTTGCTAGCCAGATGGCGATCAGAGGTAGTCGGAGTTAGAACCATTGCCTGGGAGCGGCATCGCCCTCCCGGCCGCATCGTAAGCACACTAAGGAGGTCGCGCCGTCGTCGGCGAGCCGCTTGGCCCACTTGTGCCAGCCGATCAGGCAGCGCAGCGATCTTGCCACCTGTCCATTGAACCACTGGCAGGCGGCGGTTGGGAGGCCTTTTCGAGGATCGCCGAGCTTTAGGGCGGTAGCCGTCGCTGGCTAGCCGTTGTCGAGGTCCTGAGTCTTAAGCCATGCCTCGGTCCGGCGTGCCGATGCGCGGGACAACCACGCATCTTGAATGATCTCTGCCAGCTCTTGGCGGGTCAGCTCACCGACACGGCTTCCCCGAAGCAACACCGACGGGTGGCCATTGAAGTGCGGCGTGGTGAAGAACGGCGTGGTCGGATCTTGTACGAGGGCCTGTTTGTCGGCCTCTGTCGGCACCCAGAACACAATCACGTCGCTGTAGCGTTCGCCGGTCTCAGGGTCGACGGCGTCGGGCCGTGGATTGCGGAAGTAGATGAACGACTTGCCGCCAACCTGATAGATGGGGTTGCCCTGCTTTCCGTGCTCAAGTGTGACGTGAGGCATCGTGCGTGCCAGTTTGTGAACGTCATCGATGCGTGCCGCTCTGTCGCCGCCTTGCATGTTCGCAGAGTAGTAAGCGCCTCTACCCGCCAGCCCACGGCGCGAAGGGTGGCGCGCCCGTTCGCCCTCCCCATGGACGAGCCGTCGCGAGAGGCTACGGAGTTTCGGGCGCGGCTGTGGTACCAGGCGCCGAAACCAGCCGGCGGTACACGTGGGCTACAGCCAGCAGCGAAATCGCCGACGTGAAGAGCACGCCGATGATCAGCAGAAGTATCCCTAACAGGTTGAGTCCGATCAGGAGGAGCCCGAAGAGGAACAACTGCCATCGCTGCCCGCGAGTGATTTCTGCGCTCCGACGCAACGCGCCGATGGGATCGGTGCTCCCTGTGTCGACGATGTGGAAGCCGTAAAACGCGAAGACAATGGCCACGATGATGCCCGGCACGATGAGCAGAACGAGACCGACGGTGACCATCAGGGCGTAGAGCAACGCCGCGATGAGGTACGGCACGACAAGCCGGAACTTGTCGATGACCGCTTGGGCGTTGACGGGCCGACCGTCGGTGATGTCCAAGGCAATCTTGATCCAGCCGATGGCCACGAGTTGGCTGACGACGAACGAGATCAGGCCGAAGACGAATCGGCCGCCGGCGTTGGCGTCCCTTTGGAGAAGCTGGAAGACAAGGTTGACTAACCAGACAACGAGCGCGAACGCGGCCATGGGGAGGATATTCGGCCAAAGCCGCTGCCATCCCGCGGATACCGCCTCACCTATGTCGAAGCGTGGTCCTGTGTGCTGCTGCATGTGATCTCCTGTCCTGCGTCACTCCACAAGGATCTGGCTGTCATGATCGGAGCGTGCACTTCGGGCGTGCGATAGCGTACGCGACGATCTTGCCGTTGGCTGGAGTTCAGGGGTAACGACACGAGCGGGTCGATATTCGACGGGAGGTGCCATGGCGGTGGGAGAAGTTGTTCGATGCGCCGTCGTGAACGCAGGCAGGAAGCTTGTCTCCGTCGCACTGGTCGTCAGCACGGGCCTGCTATGGGCCGTTGCCACACCGGCCCAAGCCACGAGCGTTCAGGACGAGCCGGCCGAGGAACTCGCAGAGCGCTACGCACCTGTCGTTCGGCTTCGGGCCCAGGCTGAACCGTGCGGAGACGGTGAACCGTATCTTCCGGTCCGGGCCGACGCCGTCCTGGACAACGCCAGCGTCGCACTTCGGGGCCCGTGGGCGTCCGATGACCTGATCGACGTTGGTGCCGGCGCGTCCGATCTCGGGGCCGGCCTCACCGGCTACCACCTGGACTTTCCCGGAGAGGCACTCGCACCCGGGTGCGACTACGAAAGGTGGTCGCGGCAGATCGGCGACGGCCAGACGCCCACCACGTACGCCAGGGTCGTGAGCGATAGTGCCAGGCCCGACTCGATCGCCCTCCAGTACTGGTTCTTTTACGTCTACAACGACTTCAACAACAAGCACGAAGGCGACTGGGAGATGATCCAGCTTGTCTTCGAGGCCGAGGATGCGGAGGCCGCCCTCGCCACGACGCCCACTCTCCTCGGCTACAGCCAGCACTCTGGCGCCGAGCGGGCGGAATGGGGATCAGACAAGTTGGAAATCGTCGACGGCACCCACCCAGTCGTCTACGCGGCGGAAGGTTCGCACGCCAACTTCTTCTCCTCGGCGCTCTACCTCGGCCGCAGCTCGGACACCGGAGTCGGCTGCGACGACACGACGGGCGACCACTTCGAGCTTCGGCCCGAGGTGGCCGTCGTTCCGACAGACTCAGC
The DNA here is from genome assembly GCA_035762665.1 of Jiangellaceae bacterium. Classification (GTDB taxonomy): domain Bacteria; phylum Actinomycetota; class Actinomycetes; order Jiangellales; family Jiangellaceae; genus JASLBX01. Next base: position 10,921 of record DASTNZ010000136.1, read on the forward strand.
GGATTACCTGGCGGCGTACCCATGGCTTGGCTTCGAGGGTCGCTGGGGGGAGCGCCAGGAATCCTTCTACAACGGCCCGACAGGCCCCAATATGAAGCAGCAGTGGATAGCGCCCATCGTCTGGTCGGAGCGGACGTGGCGCGACGAGAGCGTGACCGTCCCGCTCGGCCCTGTCGTCGGGCCGAATGTCTCAGAGATCTTCTGCAATGCCGTCGAAACGGGATCGGACTGGTTACGAGCGCTGGTCCGCGAGCCGACGGCAATCCTGATCGCGCTAGCAGTGCTCGTCGCCCTGATCGTTGTCGCGGCGGTTCGAACGACCTGGGCACCCAACGATCCGCACCCTGTCGTTCAGCGGCGGGCCGCCGGCCAGCTGCTCGTCGCGGCGCGCCGGATGTACCGGGTTCACTGGCGCTGGTTCGCCGGCATCGGGTTGATGTATCTGCCGGTCATGCTGGTGGCCGTTGGGCTCCAGTGGCTGCTGGTCGAGACCTCCGGGCTGAACTCGCTGGCCGATGCCGACGGTGACCAGCATGCGTGGGCAGCCTTCTTCGCCCTGCTGCTTGGCGGGACGCTCTCGCTGCTCGCCTACTTCGCTGTGCTGGCCGCGGTGTCGCGGGTACTGATCGATATCGCACGAGGACGTCCAGTGTCTTTGGGCTCGGCCTACCGAGAGGTGGGACGTCATGCTCGGTCATTAGCGGCGGTGGCGGCAATCCTCGTTCTCATGGTAGGTCTCCTGCTCGTTCCCCTGGTGACGGCACCACTGGCGCTGCTGTTCGCAGTGCGGTACGGATTCGCCGTTCAGGCGGTAATGGTGGAGGAACGAGGCCCGGCAAGCGCGCTGCGGCGCAGCCGGGAACTGGTGCAGGGCCGGTGGTGGCGCGTCGCACTGGTGGCGGTGCTGGTCGTCGGCATCGGTGCCGCAACTGGGCCGCTGGCCGGGATCGTCCTGCTGCTCATCTCCAGTGCGTCGTTCGGTGTGATCAACCTCGTCGCGGCGGCGGTCTACGTCGCGACCATGCCCTACGTGGCTCTCGTGCTGGCTTATCTGTACTTCGACCTCACCGTCAGAGCCGAGCCGACCGAACGTGACGTGCCGGTCGCCGTGGGGCTGAGCTGAGCCGCGATCGATCAAGGCGCTGCGCCGGATCCATGACATGTGCAACCCTCTGATCACGGGTACCCGAATGGACGTCGACGAAGGGCGAGATCGAGGATGAGCAACAATTCCGGCACGGCGGCGGGTGGCGCGATTTATGGCCTCGGCATCTTCGGTGCGTGGGTCTACTTCTGGCAGCAGGCGGACGCGTTCTGGGAGTACGTACTTGCCATCCTGCAAGGCATCGTGTGGCCTGCATTCATGATCTACGAGGTCTTCTCGGCGCTCGACTGACGTCACTGCGCGCGGGAGAACACGGCAAGGTGGTCGACCCAGTTCGCCTCACGGTGGACCCTTCGCAGAGCGGTGCTCTCGAGCGCGCTGAGGACGCTCTTTTCCGGGTGCACGTAGAACCTGAAGTCGCTGCCGTGCACCCGGGGATAGAGATTCTGAATGGGCGCCCAGGCCCGTAGCCACCACGTCTCGCGCGGATAGCTGATGACGAGGTGCCGACGGGCGGCCTTTGCTGCCGGTGCAAGCAGGCGCACGGAATCGGGATAGCAGCAGACCACCGAGTGCAGGACCACGATGTCGGCCGGCCTGGTCAGCTCCGGGTCGGTGGCGAAGTCTCCAACCAGCCGCTCGCACCGGCCGGCCAGCCCCGCGCCTCGGAGGAGTTCATCCGCTACCTGCTCGTAGCCGGGTGACAGTTCAACGCTTGTGGCCCGGTCGACCCCGGCGCGTAGTAGCTCGATTTGCAGATCGCCGATCCCACCGCCGATCTCCAGCAGCGACCGCCCGGAGATGACTCCGTCCCTGAACAGCTCGGCGGTGCGGCGTGGTGCCCACGTGAGGCCCGACTTGCGGTAACGCGCAGCAGCCCGCCGCGCCTGCTTGGCGCCGAAGATCCGGTCGTAGCCTTGAGGCTCGCAACATGCGGCCATGAGATCCATGGTCGCAGCATCAGATGCGGCAATCGACCGAGGGAGTCGGCGTGATCGCACGAATGTGGCGTGGCAAGATCCGTACCGAAGACGTCGCAGCGTACGTGGAATACATCGAGGGCACCGGGATCAAGGAGTACCGCCAGACGCCCGGGAACCAGGGCGCCCAGATGTGGACCCGGGACCTTGGTGACGGCACCACCGAAGTGATCACGGTGAGCTGGTGGGACGAGCTCGGCAGCATTCGCGGGTTCGCCGGCGACGATATCGAAGTCGCCGTGTTCTATCCCGAAGACGACAACTACCTGGTCGACCGGGAAACACGAGTGAGCCACTTCGAGGTGCACGGCCGTTCTTGACCGTCCTCCGCCAAGGGGGAGCCCTTACCCCTCGGCGCCTTTGCAATGCGCACGTGGAGGAAGCGCTTCCTATCGGTGTGCATTGCAAAGGCGGCGAAAGTCTTCGCCTGGGGCATCGTCCTGCCGGCTCAGCCCGCGAGGTCCGCGACGGCGTCGAGCAGGCGGTCCACGTCGCCGCCGTCGTTGTAGTGGACGAGGCCGGCCCGTACCGCACTCCCACGGTCCCGGATTCCGAACACCTCGGTGACTTCCCAGGCGTAGTTGTGGCCGTTCCAGACGTTGATACCGGCGGCGGCGAGGTGTTCGGCGACCTGGCGCGGCGTGAGCCCGGCGACGGTGAAGTAGGCGGTGGCGGTGCGGCGCCGCGGCGCGCCGTACGTTCGTACCCAATCCATGGACTGAAGGCCGGCCAGCAGAACCTCGAACAGCTCAAGTTCGTGTGCCTCCGCGGCGGACATGGAAGTCACCAGGCGCTCGCGGCGGCTCCCGGTTGCGTCAGCGTCGAGACTGGCCAGGTGCTCCACTGCCGCCGTAACTCCGGCGAGGTCCGCGAACGGCGATGTGCCGGTCTCGAACCGCTCCGGCACGGAGTCCGGGGACGACGCCAGCTTGTCCGGCTGAAGCTCGGCCAGCACAGCCGGGTCGGCCGCGACGGCCCCGATGTGCGGGCCGGACCACTTGTACGCGCTGGTCGCGTAGAAGTCGGCACCCAACGCCGCCACGTCGACAGGCCCGTGCGCGGTCGCGTGAACGCCGTCGACATACGTGAGCGCTCCAGCGGCGTGGGCCTTCGCGGTGATTGCGGCGACGTCCGGGCGAGTCCCCAGGACGTTGCTGGCCGCGGTGACAGCGACCAGCCGGGTGCGCTCACTTAGCAGTGAGTCGTACTGCTCGACCGGAAGCTCGCCGTCGTCGTTGACCTCCGCCCACCGGACGGTTGCGCCGGCACGCTCAGCGACCTGAACCCAGGGCCGGACGTTCGCGTCGTGGTCCAGCCGCGAGACGACCACCTCGTCGCCAGGCCGCCAGATCTTTGCCAATGCGTACGCCACGCGGTAGGTGAGGGTGGTCATGTTGGGTCCCAGCACCACGCCGGCAGGCTCGGCGCCGATGAGGTCGCCGACCGCTTGGCGGCATTCGGCCACGATCTCGCCAGCACGGTCGCTCGCCGGAAAGGCGCCACCCACGTTGCCGATCCCGCTTCGGTACGCGTTGGCGATTGCGTCGATGACCGCGTTCGGAACCTGCGTCCCGGCCGCGCCGTCGAGATAGGCAAAACCGTCGGACAACGCGGGGTAGGCGGCTCGGACGGGCTTCACATCGAACGACACGCCG
>DASTNZ010000137.1:0-4848 GCA_035762665.1 Jiangellaceae bacterium
TCGGCTGCTCAACGACGGCAAGGACCTAGCCTCTTGCTCGGGCCCCGGCCAGCAGCTCGGCCGCCCTGGCCGCGGTGGCGAGGCCGACCCCCTCGCGGGAGCCTTCGGCGGTGGGGTCGTGACCGGCCAGCTGGGTGCCGATGACGCGCACATTGCCCAGTACGGGCGCGCCCGCGCGGTCGACCGGGCGGAGCTCGCGGTTCACCCTGACGCCGGCCTGGGCCAGCCGATGCGAGCCGAAGAAGTCCGCGGCCAGGAACTCGGTACGGTGAGCGAAGCCATCGATGGGCAACCCGAGCACTGTCTCGGTCAGGGTGCCGTCGCGGTAGGTCTCGATCCCCCCGCCGGCCACGCCCCCCGTCGCCAGGACCACTTCGTCGCACGGGATCCGGACCGGGCCCGAGGCGCCCTCGCCGAGGATGGCCGTAACCCGGTCGCCGTCGCGCTCGGCCCCGATCGCCGGGAGCCCGAGCCGCCAGCCCACACCGAGCTCGCTTAGCCGCTCTCGCCAGGCGTCGAACAGCCGCAGCCCCGGAATCGACGGTGGCGGCAGGGCCGCCTCAACCACCCGGAGCCCGGCCAGCTCTTGGAGGTCGGCCCACGCCTCGGCGGCGTTGGCGAGCCCGATCACGGCCGGGACCACGCACACGTCGGCGCCAGCGGCGGCGCGGCCGAGCGTGCCGGCCACCGCCCCGCGGAACTCCCTCCCGTCGAAGGCGCGGGCCAGCTCGACCGCGTTGACATGGCGTCCGCGGAATCCCTGGGGCAGCGGGATCTCGATCGGCACGGCGTCCAGGCCGATCCGGTGCAGCCGGTCGGCGCACAGGTGGGACGAGAAGTCCTCGAAGCCGGCAAAGCCGATGGCGGCGACCCGCCCGGCGAGGGCGCCGTCGCTCTGGGTCTGGAGCAGCGCGGTGGTGCGCCGGGTCCCGATGCCCGTGATCTGGCTGCGGTTGACGGCCGGGTCGCCGACCAGCTCGATGCCGGCCCGGTCGGTCAGCGCCCGCACGTGCCCGATCCCGGCCAGCAGCGCGCCCTCGCCGACCAGCGAGTACGGGTGCCCGTCGGGTAGCCGGCCGAGTGCTTCCAACGGACGTTCCACGGGTTCCCCCGCCCCCGCCTCGTCCCCGGCCGGCAGGCGCCCGAGCACGTCGATCCCGCCGGCGGCCCAGTGCGTGAAGCCGTGACCGCGCGCGATCACCTGGACCTGCCGGCCTGCCTCGGCCAGCATGGCCGCTGCCGCCAGCCCGGACGGGCCGGCCCCGATGACCACGACGTCGGCGCCCATCACCGGCCCCCTTCGGTCGGCTCCGGGAGCGGCCCGCGGGGGCCGCCGGGCGGCCCGGTGTCGGTGGCCCGGCGCCCCTCGGTGTCGCCGGTCAGGCCCTCCCCGCCGACCCCACGCCCCGGGCCGGCCTGGCGCGGCCCAGACCAGTCGTCGCCCGTGGCGGCCGCCTGGATCTGCTCGTCCTCGCCCGGCTCCCGCTCCACCGTGTCCAGGGCGAGGATGCCGCGGTAGATCGCGTCGTTGCGCAGCGCCTGGACCGCCGCCTGGCCCCAGGCCACCGCTCGCAGCCCGCGCCAGCGCTCCTGCATGAACAAGCGCAGGTTGGCCAGCGGGTCACCGACGTCCGGCCGCCTGGCCGCGACGACGGCGGCGGCACGCCAACCGCACCCGCCGCCCTGGGTAGGTCCGAAGCCGAGCCGGTACTGGCGGCGCAGGTCGTCAAGCTGGGTCACGCCGGCCCCGACGGCCTCCTCGATGGTGCGGCGGGTGATCAGCTCGCACTCGCAGGCCAGCGGGCCGTCGGCCTGCCCGGCAGCGGTCGACGGGCGGGCCAGCGGGCGGGTGGGCTGACGGATGCCCTGCTCGGCGCCGGGCAGGGGCGTGATCGCGGTCATGCAGGGACGCTCCTCGCCACGCTTGGCGACCATGACGTCCACGACCTTCTGGGCCATCTGCCTGGAGGTGGTGAGCTTGCCACCCACGATCGACAGCAAGTTGGGCACTCCATCCCCGGGCTCGTGGTCCAGGACGGTGAAGGTGCGGCTGACGCTGCGGCCGTGCCCGCCCGCTTCGCCCTGGACCGGGTCGTACAGGGGCCGGTGGCCGCTGTAGGCGCGCAGGGCGCGGCCGTGGGCGATGGCAGGTACCAGCTTGGCTGTCTGGTCGATGATCAGGTCGATCTCCAGCGGGGCGACGCTGGGATCGTCGGCGTCGTCGGCCTCGGTCGATGTGGTCCCAAGGATCGCCGCGTCGTAGGCCGGCACGATGATGTCGCCGTCGGTCGGCATGCGGCAGTGGGTGACCAGCGAGCGCACGTAGCGGCCGGCCATCACGACCATGACACCCTTGTCCGGGACCATCCGGAACGGGGCCCCGGCCATGGCACCAATCCGGCCGGCCCAGGCCCCGGCCGCGTTGATCACCCAGCGGCAGCCGATGGTCCGGCCCCTGCCGCCGACCAGGTCATGGACGCGGACCGCGCTGACCCGACCGTCGCCGTCGCGCTCGAAGCCGACGACCGGGTGGTGCACCAGGACCCGGCCGCCTCTGGCCTCGGCGCCGTAGGCCATTGACCACAGCAGCCTCCAGGCGTCCATGCTGCCATCGGTCGGCACCCAAAAGGCCCGCTCGATCCGGTCGGTAAGGGCCGGCTCCTCGCGACGGGCCGCGGCCGGGTCGACCTCCTCGCACGGCACGCCGGTCTCGGCACAGCCGGTGACGAAACGGTCGCCGTAGCCCAGATCGTGCTCGGGCAACAGGATGAAGAAGCCGCCTGTGTCCTCGATGGTATGCGGCGCGATCCGGCGCAGGACGGCGTTCTCCTCGACGCACTCGCGGGCCGACGGCAGGTCGTTGACCGCGTACCGGGCGCCCGAATGCAGCTCGCCGTGCCAGCGCCCCGATGTGCCCGTCCCCAGGTCGGAGCGGTCCACCAGGACCGCCTCGATACCGCGCAGGGCCAGGTCCCACAACACGGCCGTCCCGGTGGCGCCCCCGCCGATCACCACGACGTCGGTCTCGCGCAGCATCGCCTGCTCCCTTCGCGGCCAGCGCCCGTCGTACCAAGCGTACTGCCGCGCTGGGGGTGGTCGGCCACCTTCGGGACCAAACCGGCGCCTCCGCCGGGGCCCATGCCGGCCCGTCCGAGCCGCCGTCGATCGACGCTTCAACCGGTGCCGCTACGACGCCGCCCGCACGATCCAGGCGTTCAGCGTCCGGCTACGCCAGCAGATCGAGCTGGACACCTGACCGGCGAGCGGCTCACCGTGCTCGACCAGAGGATGCAGCCGATAGTGCCCTCGCCGCCCGTCAGATGAATTCCAGGGACGCAACACAGGGCTGATGCAGGGTGCCGGAGGGATTCGACGAACTGGCCATGACCATCTGATCGGGCGGAGATCGAGGCTCCAGCATGCCCTTGGTCACCGCAATGCAACAACGCCGGCGGACTCGGTTGCTGCCTCACTGCGGTTCAGAGTCGGCTTTCAGCGGTCCACCCTTCCTCCATCGCTCGTGATCAGCGAGCAGACCATACGACGCTGGACCGACAAGTCGTTGTAGCGGGTGAGGAAGTTCGTCGACGGGTCGCTCACGACCGGCCGCGCCTGCGGATCCGCTCGAACGGGCTCGCGCAGGCGGCACAGAGCCACTGGGATGTCATGACCGTCGGTCCGACCTCGCCGACCCGCTCGACCTCGGCGGGGCCGCACCACGGGCAGATCACGCGGTCAGAGGCTTGGGCTCTCTGGGGAACGCGACGGCGACGTCGCCCGCGCCATCGAGGGCGAGGTTGGGCGGCCGGCTGCAGGTCCGCGCGGCGTGAGGCGACGGACGATGAGACCACCGACCGCGCGTAAGGCCTGGTCGAACGGGCACAATCAGTCCAGGACCAGCAACGGGCAGCCGGCAACGGAGGCGGTACGGTGAGCCGGGACACACAGGCACATACGGAGCAGCACTCCCGCAAGGTCGCCGAGGCGGCGCGCGAGCAGGACTGGCAGCAGCCGAGCTTCGGCAAAGAGCTGTTCCTCGGTCGGCTGCGGCTCGACCTGATCCATCCCCACCCGCGCCCGACCGAGCAGGAGCGGCGCAAGGGCGAGGCCTTCCTGGCGCGGCTGGAGGCGTTCCTCCGCGAGACGGTCGACCCGCTGCAGATCGAGCGCGACGCCAAGATCCCCGACGAAGTCGTGCGGGGCCTGGGCGAGCTGGGCGCGTTCGGCATCAAGATCGACGAGCGCTACGGCGGCCTCGGCCTGTCCCAGGTGTACTACAACCGGGCGCTGGCCCTGGCGGCGTCGGCGCACTCCTCGATCAGCGTGCTGCTCAGCGCCCACCAGTCGATCGGGGTGCCCGAGCCGGTGCGGCTGTTCGGCACCGAGGACCAGCAGCGGCGCATCCTGCCGGGCGTGGCCAAGGACCAGGTCAGCGCGTTTCTGCTGACCGAGCCCGACGTGGGCAGCGACCCGGCCCGCATGCGCACCACCGCCACACCGACCGAGGACGGCAGCGCGTATGTGCTCAACGGCTCCAAGCTGTGGACCACCAACGGCGTGATCGCCGACATGCTGGTGGTGATGGCGGTCGTGCCCCGCTCCCAAGGGCACCCGGGCGGCATCACCGCGTTCGTGGTCGACGCCCACACGCCCGGGATCACCGTCACCCACCGCAACCAGTTCATGGGGCTGCGCGGGATCGAGAATGGCGTCACCGTCTTCGACAACGTCCGCGTCCCGGCCGCCGACCGCCTCGGCGAGGAAGGCCGCGGGCTCAAGATCGCGCTGCAGACGCTCAACACGGGGCGGCTGTCCCTGCCCGCCATCTGCTGCGCGGCGGCCAAGTGG
>DASTNZ010000138.1:0-2830 GCA_035762665.1 Jiangellaceae bacterium
AGCCACCTCGCACATCTCGCCTAGCTCCTCGACGCCCGGTGGCTTACGCCTGACCGTGTACGAGTGCGCGGCGATAGCTCGGGCCGCTGCTACGACGACCGGGTGGGGCTCGATCTTGCTGGGTAGCTCAGCCGCCATCGGTGACCTCCCGGACTGGCCGGCGCAAGATCCGGTACACGCGGTCGTAGTGGGCGGCTGACACCGGCCCCTGCTCATCCGAGCCGTCGGTCAGCAGGATGACCGTTCTGCCCCGCCGTAGCATCGTCACTGACGCACCGGAGCAGGCGAACAGGTCGTTGTAGGTGGTTCCGTCGACCCGGTAGCGGACGTGGATCTCCTCGCGTCGGTCGGTGTAGCTCACCGCTCCCCCTCGGCGTGATCTTGCGCAGCGAGGCGCACGAGCGCAGCACCGAGAACCGACGCGAGCATGATGCGCGTCCATTCCGGCTGCCGTATCAAGCCAGACGCCAACTCCACCGCCGCCAACTCGGTGCCGCTCTTGGCTAGCGCCTGCCTTGCCGGCGGCAGAAGCCGGTTCAGGTCGTCGCGCGCTTCGGCGTACACCTGATCGATGATCGAAACGTCGGCCATCTTCTACTCCCCCTCGGTGATATCTGGATCTGCTACGCGCGCTCGAACTCGGCGGTGTGCATCCAGTCGTCCTCGCCGGACTCCGGGTCCTTGAAGCGGAAGATCTCCGCGTCGCAGCCATCGTCGTCGCAGGTGCCGATCTCCACCACCTCGACGACGAACGGTGCTCCGGGCATCCGAACCTCGTCGCCGATCTCAAACTTGGCCATGAAGGCTCTCCTCACGAAGGTGGAAGTCGCACGCCGTACCGCTCTCGGTGTCGGCGGCGAGGGTGTAGTTGCCGGCGGCCCGGCACGGCAGGCACCAACCAAGACCCTTATCGATGGCTGTCTTCGGGTGATCCGCCTCGCGCGACGTAACCTCTCGCTCTGAGAGTGAGTGGTTATCTGGCGTGGTGTTCTTTGCTGGCGTGGTCTCTGGTACTTGGGTGGGCACCAGATGTCCACTGTTCCGGCTCTCAATGCCCGGTGTTCCGGCCGAACACTGGGCGCTAGATGTCCGGTGTTCTTCGGCCTTGCGGGCGTCATCCACAGCGTTTTCCACACGGGGAACAGTGGACTTCTGATGCCCAGTGTTCCGGCGCTCCGTGACCAGCGCTACGCGCTCCAGGATGTCCTCGGGAATCGCCAGCCGGTACTCGTCGGCCTTCCCTCGCCGGCCCTGGCCCGAGCCCGAGCGGACCCGCACGAGTAGCCCGACGTCACGTAGCAGCTTCAGGTAGCGACGGACCGTCTTCTCGTTCAGCCTGGTTTCCATCGCCAGCCGGCCGAGCCCCGGGCGCGCGTTGATGCCCGCCATGTCGGCGTACTGCGAGACGTACGCGGCGACGAGCTTGGCGTTCGACGGAAGATCCAGGCGTCGTACGGTGCCGTCCCACTCGTACCGGAACGGCCTTACCACGACGACTCGCCGGGAAGGAGTGCACCGCACCGCGCGGCGTGCATACCATGCACGGGGGGCCCCTTCCGGGAAGGTCGGATGGGTGGTCCTTCGGCCGGGTGTTTGCGCACCCGGCCGACCCCTAATTGTCCCATCTCCAGGCGCTAGACACGCGCTCGACACGCAACTGTTTTCCCAGGTCACAGCGGTTCCCGGTGCCGTTTTTGATAGTGCCACCAGTACGCCGACACCGCGTCTTCCATCGACTGGCACCGACCCCGCTGCGGGCACAGGAAGCACTGCCAACGCCACCGACTCATGTCGAGCACCACTCGTCGCAGCCGTCTTCGCGGCACCACCACATCACGCCGCCACCTCCATGATCAGTCGGCCGATGTGTTCGGCGACCTGGGGGACGACGGCGTTGCCTAGAGCTCTAAGTCGGTCCACCCGGGCGGGAACCCCATAAGCCACTCGACCCACGTCGGGTTCAGCGGCCCACCAGCCGTTTCGCTCAGCGGCCGGCCGGGGCCATCCCAACCTCGGCCGCGGCCTCCGTCCCGTGCTGTCGGGGTGGGCCACATCCGGACGGCCGCCAGCAGGTTCGGCCCGCCGCCCTCGTGTCTTCTCAGCCGGCCGTAGCTTGCGCCGGTTTGCGCGTCGGATGCACGTGGCGTCGGCCACGTCTGCTGCACGACATCCGTCAGCGTCGGGCCGTACCGGGCTTGGCTGTCGTACGGTCTCCCGTCCCGCCTGAAGTTCCGTGCTCCGGTCGCGTCCTTCGTCGTGGGGGTAGGCCACAGATTGTGACGCGCCATCGACGACAGTGAGGGCCGGACCGCCGCGCCCGGACTCGGCGACTGGTTGCTCCCGTAGTCGGTCGCGCTGGGGGTAGGCAACGCAGAACCACCGGTCACGGAGGTGAGGGGCGCCGACGGCAGCAGCCGGTATGCAGTCCCATTCCGCGTCATACCCGCACGCGGCCAGGTCTCCGAGTACGTCGCCAGCTCCCCGTCCAAGCAGAGCTGCGACGTTCTCCAACAGCACCCAGTCCGGTCGAAGGTGGCGAACAACATCGGCGAAGACCGGCCAAAGCCACCGCTCGTCGTCCTGGGCGAGACGGAGCCCCGCGTTGCTGACCGGCTGGCAGGGGAAGCCGCCGGCGACAACGTGAACAGCGGGTCTTGCCTCCCTTCCCCACCACTCGACGCAGGTCCGTACGTCGTCATGCTTCGGCACCTCCGGCCAGTGCTTCTCAAGGACCCGACGGCAGAACGGGTCTATCTCCACCTGGCCCACCACGGTCATCCCGGCGCGTTCCAGACCCAACTCCAGACCGCCGATTCCGCTGAACAGCGAC
>DASTNZ010000139.1:0-3163 GCA_035762665.1 Jiangellaceae bacterium
CCATCTCGACGAGCGTGACGGCCGTGCGGTCGGGCAGCTCGAGCAATGCGTCAGATGCGGCGCCGAGCACGACCATGCCGATGGCCATCGCGGCCAGCATCTCGAGGTAGTGGCGGACAAAGCGCCAGGTTGGCCGGCTCATGCCGCCACCTTCTCGTGGCCTCGAAAATGGCGGCGCGGATGGCGGCGTAGTCGAGATCGCCACCGGCGACCCGCTTGGACTCGAAGTCGAAGCCTGAGCAGCGCCTCGGTGATGGTGCTCATCGGGGCCTCCTTTTGGGTTGGTCGTTGCTCGTTCACAGTCGCGCAGGAGTCGTGCCGGCTGCGACGGGGAGGGCCCGTGGAAAGAACCGAAGGGTTTTGCTTCGGGTCAGCCCGCGGGCACCCGGCCTGGGGTTTGCGGCGAGGTCGCGAGCGCGCCCGGCAGCTGCGTCCGGGTGGAGATGTCGAGCTTGCGGAAGGCCTGGCTCAGGTGCATCTCGACGGTACGGAGGGTGACGAAGAGCGCCTGGGCGATCTCGCGGTTCGAGAGACCGTCGGCGGCCATCGCCGCGATCCGCCGCTCGCTCGGCGTGAGCGCATCGACTCCCGTGAACACGCGGCGGCGCGGCCGGGCGCCGGCGGCGACGAGCTCGTCGTGCGCGCGCTCCGCCAACCGCGTGGCGCCGCACTGGTGCGCCATCTCGAGCGCCCGCCGGAGCGGCTCGCGGGCATCCGTCCGGCGGTTCGCGCGGCGCAGCGCGCCGCCGAGATCGGCCAGGGCGTAGGCGTGCTCGAGCCGCGCGGGCGAGTGCTCCAACAGACCAACGGCTTCGCGGAGCCGTTCGAGTCCAGTCTCGGCACCCTCGAGCACACCGAGCATGCGAAGCGCGCGGCCGAGCGTGCGGGGTGCGCCCCACGCGCGTGCCCGCGTGACGTCCTCCCGGATCAGTCGCAGCGCCTCGTCGGTTTGGCCAAGCCCGAACTGGGCCTGAGCCGCCAACGACCGCCAGCTGGGATAGGAGAATGCGGGGTTGGAGTGGCCATATGCCGCGAGCGTCTCGCCAAGCGCGACGGCGTCGGCGAGTGCGGTCTGGTGATCGCCGCGTGCGACCGCGACGACTGCGCGCGCGCGGAGCAGGGGTAGGCGCGAGAAGGAGTCGGCGCCGCTTGGTGTCTCGCCCTCGCCGGCATTCACGGTCGCCGCCGCCTCGTGGACCGCTCCTCGCTCGACCAGGATCTGCGCGAGCCAGCCGTACGCCCATGTGCCCCAAGACACCTGTCGGTCAGGGACGACCTGGAGCGCTGTTCGCGCGTCTGATTCAGCCTCGGGCAGGGCTCCGAGTGCGTAGTGGAAGGTCGCTCTCATGATCGACAGTCCGGCGAAGTTGAATACGGCGCCCACCTTGCGGGCGTGCGCGATCAGTGTGTCGAGGAGATGGACGGTCTCGTCGAGGTGGTCGCTAACCAGGAGGGTGTAGCACGCGGCGACGTACGCCGAGCGCTGCTCGTCGTCGCTCATCGCGCCAAACGCCTGCTGCACCTCCGCAGCGGCGCGTTCGCGGTTGCCGCCACGGGCGGCCTCGTGGTAGGCCCGAAGGCAGAGCAGCATCCTCGCGCCCTGTCCTTCGCCCACGTCGAGCTCGAGTGAGTCGAGCAGGCGGCGCGCCTCCTCGAGGCGTCGTGCGAGCCGGGTTGCGTTCGCCACGAGTGTTGCCTCGAGGCGCCGCCGAAGGTCATCCGCGTGCGTCCACTCGTTGAGTGCCTCTTTGACTACGCGCACACCCTCCTCGTCGCGGCCGGCTCGGTAGAGCGCCCGACCGAGGTGGAGCTGCGCCTGAGCCCGGCGCTTGGGGTCGTCGGTCAGCATGATCGCCTCCCGGAAATACTCGACCGTACTGGTCGAGCCGAGGTTTAGCTCGATCGCGCCGAGTTCGACGAACAGGGCTGCGCGCTCCTCGTCCCCGATCGGCTCGTCGAGGGCGCGCCGGAGGTAGCTGGATGCGCCCTCGAGGCCGCCTTCACTCACTGCCTCCCGCGCCGCGTCGCGGAGGATGGCAACGGCACCGTCGACGCTTCCGGGCGGTGCCAGGAGAATGTGTGCAGCAATGTGCGCCGGTGGCGCCTTGGCGGTCTTCACGATCTCAGCGGCCCGCGCATGCTCCGACTCGCGCTCCTCCGCACGGATGCTCTCATAGACCGCGTTCCGGACAACGGGATGGATGAACGCGAACGGTGGACGCTGCCGGAGAAGGTCGACGCGCGCGAGGAGCGCGGCTGCGGGCGCGATCTGCCGGTGCTCGAGATCCGTTAGCGCCGCGGCACGCTCGCGATCCACGCCGTCGCCGAGGATCGCGACCGCACGTGCGAGCCGGCCGGCCTCTGAGGGAAGACGCGAAAGGCGCAGCCTCACCGAGCGTGCGACCGCGTCGGGCGCCGCGCGCTCGACGACCGTCGCAGAAGTGGCGATTGGGCGGACGTCCCCGGCAGCCAGCGTCCGCATGAGCTCGCGAAGCAGAAGCGGGTTGCCACCCGTAGCGCGGTGACAGGCAAGACAGAACGCCTCATCGGCGTCCGCGCCCAGCTCGGCCCGAACGAGCGCGGTGACCGAGTTAAGGCTCAGCGCGCTCGGTTGCAACACGGCGATTCCCGGATCGACCAACAGTTCTGAAAGCAGAGGACTCTCCTCGCTCCCGGGCCGGATCGTCGCGATGACGCAGACGCCCTGCCCCTCTATACGGCGTGCCAGATAGATCAGCCAGCGCAGTGACGGCGTGTCCGCCCATTGCAGATCATCGATCGCGATGACAAGCGGTCGCCTCTCGGAGAGGTTGAGCGTCAGCCAATAGAGACCGTGGAGAAGCGAGAACGCGACGTCCTCGTCCTGCTGTGCCATCTCGGCCTCGGCACCGAACAGTCGGCCCGCGTGTGCTGCTGCCCCGTGGAGGAGCGTCGCTTTGTGATCGGGTTTCGCTTGCGCGAGTACGGGCTCGAAGAGCTGGCGAACGATGCCAAACGAGAACCCGGACTCGAGCTCGCTACCCCTGGCCTGGAGCACGAGGAAGCCGGCAGCTGTAGCGCGCGCCCGTCCGTTGGCGAGGAGCGAGGTCTTGCCGATCCCGGGCGGACCCTCAATCACGAGGAAGCGTCCGCCGGCATTCTGTGCCGCCGCGATCGCTCCATC
>DASTNZ010000140.1:0-14541 GCA_035762665.1 Jiangellaceae bacterium
GCGGTTCCTGCTCTGGACCTGGTCGACGGTGTACCTGGCGTACGCCAATCTCCCCGATCGACGGGTCGTGGTGCGGTTCGAGCTCACAGACCAGCCACTCGGCAGGCGCAGCATCTGGTTGGTCGTCACTCCCACCGATGCTGAGGTTTGCACGAAGCCGCCCGGATTCGACGAGGACCTGGTCGTCTCGACCAGTGCGAAGACTCTGACCTTCTGGCACACGAAGCAACTCGCGTGGACCGACGCACTTCGATCCGGAGAGATCCGCATCACCGGCCCCCGCCACCTCGCACAGATGCTGCCAACCTGGAACCTACGAACATCTTCACCGTCGCGCGACGGGGCACCCCGTCGTCAGGCCGTAGAACCGGCCCGGACTTTGCGGTGACATTTTGTGCAGGATGCTCCTACCGCCGGCGACGCACTCATCTGACTGTGATCCTCACAGTCAGACGAAACGCACTCAACTGCCGCAATCCGCGCGGCCATGCCCGGATGCGGCGAGTCGATTCGGTTACGGCGCTTGTGACGTGAACTGGCAATCGTACCTGCGGGGCCGGGATCAGGTCGCCGATGTGTGGTCAGCGGCGTCGGCGGACCGCCCACACCACCATGGCGACGACGAGTACCGCGGCCGCCGCGCGCTTTGGATTCGGCGGGGCAAGCCCTACAAACGCAGCAACGGCAGTACCCACTCCCTCGATCGGCCTGGCGCCGCTTAACACTTCCTCCCCATAGACACCCGGGCTCTGATAAAGCTTGCGCTGCTTGCTGCGCTTTTTGCTGCGCTTCTTGCTGGTCATGCCGTTCCTCCCCTCTCGCATGGTACTCAGGAAAGACCCGGCTGCAGACGGCTGTCGAGTACACCAGCGCTCATTCTCTTGACGCGTACGCCCGGCACGCTTTCGGGCCTGAAATGAGTGTCCGGATCTGCCGCAGGTCGCATCTTGTCGATGATCGAGCAGCTAGCCGCCGAAGCGGCACGTGCGGCGGCGTGAGTCGCGTTGGTTCCCATGAGCGTGATTAAGGAACTCGAACGCCCTGAGACCCGACCGCCGTACAGGCCCTGCGCGAGTGCGTTCCTGGTGGATGGATGCGTCCGAATGCTGAAGTACGGCGACGCTTCGTTCACAGGACTACCGCTCGCAGCGGTACTTGGAACGGCATCGAACAGGCGTCTCGGTCGCCGGGTTTCGGGTGAGCAACGCCCTGAGTATCGGCGAGTACCTCTACATCGACGATCTGTCGACCGTACCGGCGCTTCGGCCACGTTGGCTTCAGTCAACGGTCCGCCTGGCCCATGGGGCAGGTGGGGAGGAGTGAGCTTGCTTGCACGGGTAGAAGCCATTTGGCCGCGATGAAGCGACCAACGAGAACGTCGCCGACATCGTCGTCGGGCTGCCTCGCGTGCTAGGGCGCGGCTCCCCATGAGCGAGGCAGATCGTCGTCCCATCCGTCCTCGGTGGTGAACGAGGCCGCTCGGCAGCAGACGTTCAGACCACCACTCGCGGCTACGTGGGTCCACCGTTGCTGTTCACCCGTGCCGATGTTGACTATGGTTCGCCCACAACGTCGGCAGCTAGGCTCGGGCTCGTTTGCCCCGACTGGATGACGCCGTGGCGGAGGGCGGTCATCACCGGCGCGGCGTCCGTTCCGGCGGCAACGAGGTCAGGATCGTGTGTGGCTAATCCGCAGGAGACGCTCTGTTGAGACAGGACACCAAGGTGCTGAGTAATCCATGGCGGTGGTTAGTGATCGCCGTGTGGGTATTCTTTCTGTTGATGGCGATAGGGATAGTGACCGAGTCAGCAGCCGAAATCCCAAGCGAACAGAGCGGACGATCTCCACGGTGATGGGGATCGGCATGATCCTGGGTGCACTGTATGTGCTGTTCATCACCTGGCGTAAGCGCGTGGTCCTGAGTCGAGATGCCATGCCGGTGTGCCGGGGAGTGCGGACCACGAGGTATCCGCGCGAGGATGTGGTGGGAGCCCGGTACTCCGACGATCTGCACGAAGTAGGGAAGTTCCCAATTGGCTTTCCTGTCGTGGACATCATGAAGGGTGAGGAGATAAAGCTGCCATTTCTCGCGCATCATGTAACCGGTGGCGGTTTACGAAGGATAGAGAACTATATCGGCGACATTAATGACTGGGTCGCCGCTAACAGGAAGTGAACTGCTAGTGGGAACCATGGAAGTCGCACGCTCATGACCCTGGTGGCGCGGTCGTGCCGATGACAGGGCGTTGCCCGCATGCGACGACGCTGCCTGTGGCAGCCGGTGCAGCGAGCGGCATTCCAGAGTGACGCGTGATCTGTCTGACCATCGATCGGACACGTTCCTGACTGGTGGCGTCCAAACGGTGAGCATCACCGACAGTGTGCCGGGGATCCCGGCGACCGCGCCTCGACAGGCGCTGACCCAGGCCCCATGTCAACGCCCAGGTCGAATGACGCAAATGGCGTGGCCCAAGTCAGCAGTGTGGGTACCAGTCTTATGGCCGCGCCCGGCAGGCGAACTGTCACCGTCGACGTCCCAGTTGACCCGCCCATCGGCACTCTGCGTTCTGTGCAACGCCTCAGCAGGGTCATCTCCCTGCCCGGAGGGTGCAGTCCTTTCCCTGTTCACCGACGGCTTTGTGGAACGGCAGATCCGCGATGAACGTCTTCAGCTCCTGCACGCCGCTTATCATCCCGTACTGCAGTCGGTCGCATGTCATTCGCCTAGCTCACGCTGGGGCCAGCTGGCGTCGATTTCAGCCAGGATCTGATCCAGGTTCCCTGGACCGTGTTTGACGTAGTCCTCCACGCCTTTGAGAAACGCTCCTCGTACGCCCGCTCCCCGACCCCCGACCTGTTGTTCAATTCCCGCAACATCGGACGGCATGACTTCTGACGCGTCCGGCCGCCATTGATCCGAGGCGATCGCGTCTCGAGTCAGTTGGCACAACCGGATGCGATCTTCGACCATTCCCGCCGGCGCGATTAACCGGGGTCCTCCACAAGCCTCTGGTTTGAGCCTGACGTTGGCGAAAAGGGGAACACCCACGCTGGACGCCCATGCCTCTCCCCACTCCGCCTCTAGGAGCCGCTGCATGAACGCGCGGACTTCTGGGCGATCATGTAAAGCAACTGCGAAGGTCAACTCACCGAACAGGGGTGTCGATTCGCCTTGCGTCATGGGAGGCAGCGGAAAGTAGCTCACATTCGATCCGATCTGCCAGTGGACTGGAAGCGATCGCGGAAGGATGCTCGGACCCAGTAGGAGCCAGCATTCCGGCGGGCTATTAGTGAGGGACTTTGCCGCGTCCAGCCAGTTCAGTCGGCTCGCGGAGCGGATGCCGCCTTGGATAAATCCTTCCGGGAACGCAATTTCTCCAAACCGGGTGAACGCTTCGCGCACGACGGGATGCTGAAAGTCGATCTCGTGACTAAGCCACTGGTCGTAGCGCTCAACACCGCCAATCCGGAGAATCAGCGCCTCAATCCAGTCGGTTGCGGGCCAGCCGTCATAGTGGTCGTCCGACGCCAACCCCAGACACCATGGTGTGCGTCCGTCGGCGGCAATCTGTTCGCTCAGCCGGAGCAACTCGTCCCACGTCCGTGGGATGGTGTATCCAGCCTGCTCGAATTCCGGCTTGGGATACCAGACTAATCCGTTGACGGTTACCCGAAGCGGAACGCCGTAATAGCCGTCGCCGATACGGCCAAGTTCGGTGAGGCTTTCCCCCACCTGGCGGCGCACCTGCTCAAGATCGAGATAACTGCCCAAATCGATAAGATGACCATTGCGGGCGGCGGAATCGAGGACCGGCCTGGAGACGAACGCTACGTCGGTCAGGGCACTTCCTATGATCGATTTCAAAATGCGATCGCTAGACATAGCGTTGATCTCGAGGTTGGCGAGGAACGGTACGTCGGCCTGGGCACCCTTTATGATCCAGTTCAAAATGTTATCGCTGGACAGAGAGTCGACCTTGATGCCGGATTGGTCCTGAAATCTGCGGGTCTCCTCTCGAAATGTGTCGTTGTACTCTCCGGCGATCGCCACGCTCGTCTCCAGGGTAAGCGCCACGGTCGTCCCGGTCAGCTGCTGGAGTGTGTCCGTCGCGGATGATGCGCCGACAACTGCAGGCACGGCAGGCCATGTCGATTCGCCGGTTGGACAGCGTTCGATGTCGAACCGTTCGCATTCGGCGTTAGTGAGCATGCGGCCGTGCAGGTAGTCCTGGGCCATCTTCACCAACTGTTCGAGGGGAAGCCGATAGATGCCTGCCGGACCGTCCGGCCCAAGCCGCACCTCGACCGGCCCGTCCGTGATCGGGTACGGGACTCCGGCTCCCTGGATGGCCCAGTGCAGCGCCTCTTCGGCCTCCCTCAGCGCGGGCAGGTTCGCGTTAGCGCTGCTATCGAGTGAGGCCAGGGCTAGCAGCATGGCCAGCTCAGGGTCGTTCTCGGTCTCGCCGACGACTACCGAATGAGACGCCAGCGAGACGGGCTCGGTGCTCGCCGCAAGTTGGTCCGCCAGCAGGTTGGCCTCGTTCCGCTGCACGAACCCGTAAGCGGCAAGAGACGTTGTCACCAGCAAGACGGCGGCGACGCCCAGAAGTCGTTGCGCCCGGCGGCGCAGCCTCATCTCGCGACGGCGCTGCTTCTCCTCGGCCTCCTGTTCGGCATCGGCGAACTGAACGCTCGCGTCCAGGAACTCCTGTTCGGTCGGCGTCAGATGAGGCTCGACCGATTCACGCCACTCAATGGCCTTACTGAGCCGGACACCTCGATAGAGCTCGCTGTCCGGTCGGTCCATCGCCAGCCAGGTGTCGGCGGCCACGCTCAGATGCCGCAGGATGCGCTGGCCCTCGACGTCGTCGTCGAGCCACGCCCGAAGCCGGGGCCACGCCCGTGCCAGCGACTCATGAGCTATTTCGATCACATCGTCGTCGCTGGTCACGAGCCGGGCATCCACCAACGACTCGATCATCCGGTTGTGGGAGGGATCCGTGGCGATCTGCCGACGAGGCACCCTCACGGGCAAAGGCTCGCCCTCGGGTCCCGTCGACACCAGGCGCAATAGCAGGTTGCGAAAGACAGCGCGCTGCTCGGGCGCGACACTCTCGTACACCTCCTCTGCCGACTGCGCGACGGCGCCTTGGATTCCGCCCGTCTGCCGGTAGCCCGCCACGGTGAGCGTCCGGCCTTCGCGGAACTCCCAGGTCACCTGGAGGGCATGCGACAACAGTGGTAGGGCGCCAGGTTCACCTTCGACCTCGCGGACCAACAGATCGACCAGGCCAGGTTCCAGAAGCAGACCAGCCAGATGCGCCGGTCCTTCGATGGCAGCGCGCAGGTCGGACTCGCCCATCGGGCCCAACATGTACAGACCTCGCTCGGTAAGTCTCGCGAACCCGGGGTACCTGGACACTTCGCCGAGACTGTCTGCACGCAGCGCGACAACCAGCCATCCACGTTCGGCGTGAGCCGTGAGAGCCGAGAAGAGGCGATCCCGCTCCTCGGCGTCATCACACAGTGTGAGGACTTCCTCACACTGGTCCACAACAAGCACTGGTCGTGCACCCGACCGCGGCACTGCTGTGAGGGCCTGACTTGGCCGGGAACCGGGCGTGATCACGGCGACCCTATGGCCGTCACGCTCAAGGCTGGCCGCAACCCCGGCTCGCACCAGAGAGGACTTGCCGCAGCCCGACGGCCCGACGATCACGAGCACGCCCTCGGTCGTCAACCGGTGAAGGCAGGCGTCCACATCGGCGTCTCGCCCAAAGAACGCCTCGGCATCTGCCACATCGTACGGAACCAACCCCATATAGGGACACGTAGCGCTCGGTTCCGGAAGTGCCGTGTCGGCGACCAGTGCGGGATCCTGCCGCAGGATGGCCTCTTCCAAGGCCGCGAGGTCGGGACCGGGATCGAGGCCGAGATCATTAACGAGGATGGCGCGGGCCTTACGCAATGTCCGCAGCGCCTCACCTTGACGGCCGGCCTGATACTGGGCCAGCGCGAGAAGTGCCCACCGCCGTTCGCGCAACGGGGCATTCGCCACCCGCGCTTGGGCTTCCGCAAGAACCTCTCGATACCGCCCAGCCCGTAGGGCAGCTTCCAACCGGAGTTCCTCAGCGTCCAGGCGAAGCTCCTCCAACCGTCCGGCCTCGACCCGCCCGGGCTCCCAGTCGTCGAGATCTACCAACGCATTGCCCCGCCAGAGCTCCAACGCTTCAGCGATCACGTGGCCGGCACGTTCAGGTTCTCCAAGGGTCAGCAACTCTCGCGTGCGGCCGACCATGCGCTCGAACCGCCGCGCATCGATCTCCTCGGATGGAATGACCAGGCGGTATCCGTGATCGGTGGTTTCGATTGCCGCATGACCCAGCAACCGTCGCGTGCGGGAGATGCAGCCCTGAATGACCTTGTTCCATGACGGTGGTGGCAGTTCGGACCACAGCGCATCGGCCAGCCGGTCGGGACTGACCATCTGCCCGACCTGCATGGCCAGGACGGCGAGCACCACACGATCCCGCCGTCGTAGCCCGTCCCCCGCACCGTTTACTTCAAGCGGCCCGAGAACCGCGATCCCCACATTCGCACTGTTGGCTCCGCACTCGACGTCGTCAACACCCGTGTTACCCGCGTGATACCGAGCGACGGGCGCCGTGAGACCCAACGGGACGACAAAGAAGAAAAGCAGATCGACCCCTCATCGGGTCACCAGCTCGCAGTGCACGTGCACTGCACACCAGACAGGAGCAACACCATGTCGTCGACGCTCAACACTCGCCCAAGCCGTCGCCTCTGGATGATCGGCACCGCTCTGGCGTGCACCGCCTTCGGTGCAGCTGTCGGCATCCTCGGAGCCGGCGTGGTCAGTGCCCAATCCCAACCCGCCGACGTCTCGCAGGTCGCCCCGGAGTCGCAGGCAGCCGATCCCAACCTCCACCACGCCCGCCATCAGCGGGAGTACGTGAACTGGCTAATCGAGCGCCACATTGCGGCTCAGTCGGGGCAGTCAAGTGATTGACGCTCAAGACCGCGCGCTACGGATCAATCCCGCTCCCCGACTTACGAGTCGGGGGCGGGAGGTCCTACAACTGGTCCGGGAAGGACTGACCAATCGGCAGATCGGGCGCCGGCTCTCGGTCGCCGAAGCGACCGTCGCAAATCATCTGGAACACATCTACGCCCATACGGGTGCACGTTGCCGGACACACGCGGTCACAATCTGCCAGGAATTTATTGCCACCTAAGTGACAACGCCGGATTTCAAACCTTCTCAGTCGTTAGCGAGTTCGTCGGTGGCTCGTCGTCCGGCCATTGTGTTGCGGTCGAGAAATTCGGCGAGCAACTCGAGCTCGACGACGGTGTAGTCGGCGCAGATCTGGTCCATTGACGAACCAAAAGGAGCCGGAACAGCTCGGCGTTGCGGTCACGGAGGCCACGGACGACGACGGCGAAACGATCGACGGATCGCGTTCCCGAGTGATCCAACCGCCGCGGTCGAGTCGGTCCAGGATGCCGGAGGCCTGGAGCGCAAGGCCTCTCCGGGAACGTCCGGTCATGACCCGGGTCGTGCGGTCCTGCCGATCAGTGTGCGCTCCTTGACCAACGCCTCGGCGGGGCGACAGCGGCGGGTCCTCGACGGCGACGGTCGTGCTTCCGAGCCCGTGGCCGTCACGCGGAATGAGCGTCAACGCGACAAGAGGGCCGAAGGTCCCGGTGAGTAGGGACCCCCGGCCCTACCTCACGGTGCAGGCAGGACCAATGTCTGAGGGACGTGAGATAAACGGCCAAGGCGTTCGCCCAGTGCACCTCGCGCAATCGGTGTTTGCGCCTGCCTTGTGAGCGGGACCGTTCGCCTCTGTCTGCACAGTGCGGTGTGCAGGAGGCTTGCCACGCGTAGTTCGAGAAACTAGGCAGGAGTTGACGATGGGGTTCATCAAGGTCCGGGGGATCAATTTCTACTACGAGGAGAAGGGCGAGGGTCCGCCGATTCTTCTGATCCCTCCGTCCGGCAGCACCGCCTCGACGTGGGGGGCCTTTTTTGGCGATCTCGCCGGCCTGGGCCGAGTCATCGCGTACGACCGGCGTGGGTACAGCCGGTCGGGGGGTAAGACTGTCCGCTCGGCCTCAGAGCATACGGCGGATGCCGCAGGAATCCTGGAAGCATTAGAGGCTAGCCCGGCAGTGGCGGTCGGGACGAGCGCTGGGGCGGCTATCGCACTACGTCTGGCGGTCCGTCGACCCGATCTCGTCCGTGCGGCCGTCCTACACGAGTCACCCTGGCGTGCGCTGCGGCACCCCAGCGCGCCGGCCCTCGGCATGCTGGCGAGAATGGAGTGGCAGGCACGGCGAGGTCGTTACGCCGAGGCAACCGAAACGCTTCTCCGCTTCGTCTACGCCTATCGCGATGGCGGAAGCGCGTGGGACCAATTCCCCGAAGAATGGCGACGGACCGCCAAGGAAAACGGGAAATCAGTCATCGCTGATCTGGAAAGCACCATCCTCGGCTACCCCCGCCCCAAGGACTTGGCGAAGATCACCGCACCGTTCGTGTGCACGTATGGCTCGCGAAGCCCCAGCTACATGCGCGCCCATCACGCGCACGTTGGCCCGGGCCATCCCGACAGCGCAGGTATGGGAGATCGACGGCGCCGCTCACGCCGTCACGTTCGACGCGCCGGGCAACTTCGTCCACGTCATCGGCGAAGCGATTCGTTCATCGGAGCCTCGTCCCGGTACCTGAGGTTCCCACCACGTGAGTTGGTCGCATGACCGAGAGAGACGCACAGTGGGCAAGGCGGGAAGGATCACCGACGACGCGAATGAGGTGGTCACGCTGGCTCGCGGGCGAAGTTCGCGATGAGCTCGGCGAGCTGGCCCGGCTCGTCCTCGGGGGAGAAGGTGCGGGCATTGTCGATCCACTCGAGCCGGGCGTTCGGCAGGTCGCGGGCTAGCTGCTGCGCGTGCGCTGGTTTGAAGAAGCGGTCCTCGCGCGACCAGGCGATCAGCGCCGGCTTGTCGAACTCGCCTAGCCGGTTGGCTGCCTCGTTGGTGTAGCGCGGGTCCATTCCTTTGATGACGCGTTTGAGGTCCGGCTCGACGCCGGGGATGGTCATGACCGGGAGTAGGTATGAGTCCTCGGCCAGACCGTCGATCGGCCGCTTGACCAGCCATCCCAACGCGAACGGGAGCCGGCGCAGCGGGCGCAGGCGCATCGGCACCATCAGCAGCTTGATCGCGCCAGGGATGGCGGCCGCCACCTTGAAGTAGCGGAACATCGGCGGCGGGAAGGTGTCGCGATAGTCGCACGAGGTCAGCACAAGCCGCTCGATCCGCTCGGGCCGTCGCGTCACCACCATCTGGCAAAGGGCACCGCCGGTGTCGTTGCCGACCAGCGTCACCTCTTCGAGCGCGAGCGCGTCAATGGCGTCCGCCACCAGGTCGGCCAGGCCGTGCGGTGTCAGGTCGCCAGCTTCCGGCATCGGCAGCGTGTGCGAGCCGAGCGGCAGGTCGAGCGCGACGCAGCGAAAGTCGGGCGAGAGCCGGGCCACGACCTTGCGCCACAGGTTGGCGTTCACCAGCAGCCCGTGCAGGAAAACGATCGGGGAACCGGTGCCTGCCTCGAAGCAGCGCAGCCTGCCCAGCGGCAGGTCGAGCTCGCGCGCGACACCAAGCGCCGGGTCGCGCCACTCCGCCCGCTGCCCGCGTGTCATCGCCCCTCCGTTGGCCTCCATGGTCATGGCCTCCTCTTGCTCAAGCGGCCGGCTGTTCTCCAGGCGGCGGCCACGTGTGCTTTCGGTTGCTCTATTCTCCTTCTCGCCGTCGAAGACGGCGTCGGACAGCGGGCCGCCAGCGCGTCGAGATCGGGGGACTCCCGCGCGCGTCTACGAGGTCAGGTACATCGACACCACGCCGCTTGCGGGCTCTGGCGTCCCACGGGGGCGGGTCGTCCGCTAACCCTGCTCGGCCTCGGCTCGCCTGTTCGACCGAGCCACGGTGGCGCCACGCTCATGGGATGTGACTGTGCGGCAGCCGGCGGTCGGTGACGCGATTGTCACCACCAGCAGCGCTCCTGCCTTGCTACGGTCGCCAGCGTAATGGACGAACTGGTTGGCCTAGCCTCTGGCTTGTCAGCATTACGGGAGGGCCGATGGCATCGCAGGACACGCCGGACCGGCGACAGCTGTACGCGCAGATGTGCCGGATCCGGTACGTCGAGGAGGCGATTGGCGCGCTCTGGCGACGTGGTCTGGTGTCCGGCGAGATGCATCTGGGGATCGGCGAAGAGGCGGTGGTCGCCGGGGTCTTGGCCCATGTCGAGGACGGTGACTCGCTCGCGTTGGACTATCGGTCCACCCCGGCGCTCGTGGCCCGGGGGGTGGACCTCGAGGCACTGCTACTTGAACTGCTCGGCAGCGAGGACGGTCTATGCCGCGGCCGCGGGGGGCACATGCACCTGATGTCCCCGGAGCATCTGGCTGCGGCGTCAGGGATCGTTGGCGCACCGGCCCCGCTGGCGTGCGGCTTCGGGCTGGCCGCGCAGTACGCCGTCAGCGACCGGATAACGGTCGCGTTCTTCGGCGACGGGGCAATGAATGAGGGCATGCTGATGGAGTCCCTCAATCTGGCCGCGGTGTGGCGGCTGCCCGTGGTGTTCGTGTGTAAGGACAACCGGTGGGCGGTGACGACGCGGTCTCGTGCGGTGACGGCAGGAGGGCTGCGCCGCAGGGCACGCGGGTTCGCGCTGCCGGTCGCAAAGGTCAACGGCAATGACGTCGAAACCGTCTGGCGGACCGCACAGCACGCTGTGCAGCGGGCCCGCCGCGGGCGCGGTCCATCATTCTTGCTGGTCCGCTGCCAGCGCATCGAGGGGCATTTCCTCGGTGACCCTCTCGTCCGGCTGGCCGACGCAGCCGGTGAGCTCGCCACCGAGATGCGGCCACTGGTCGTCGCGCTGCGCGAGCAGCCGGGAGCGCCCATATCCGTTCGGCTGCGAGCCCTGGCCACGGTTGGGCAGAAGCTCGGCGTGGTGGCGATCGAGCGAGCGATCAGCCGCCGCGATCCTCTTCTGCGAGCGGCCCAGCGTTTGCCGGCAGAGGTTGCAGCGCACCTGCGGGACACGGCTCGTGCCGAGGTTGATACCGCGGTACGGTCCGCTTTGGCTAGGGCGGGGTGAACGCCGATGCCTAGCATGACGTTCACCGCGGCGATCGACGCCGCGCTCGGCGACGCGATGGGCCAGGATGGCCGGGTCGTGGTGCTGGGGGAGGACGTGCGCATGCTGCGCCGTGATCTTTTCGTGCGGTTCGGTCCCGACCGCGTACGGGACACCCCGATTAGTGAGGCGGCCCTGTTGGGCGCTGGGCTCGGCGCGGCGATGGCGGGGTTACGACCGGTCGTCGAGATCACGTTCGTGGACTTCATCGGCGTCGCGTTCGACGTGCTGCTCAACCACGTCGCGAAGGTGACGGCGTTTAGTGGTGGCCGCTGGCAGGTCCCACTCGTCGTGAGGTCTGCGTGCGGTGGCGGTTATGGCGACGGCGGTCAGCATGAGCAGGCGCTGTGGGGTCTGCTCTCCGGAATTCCTGGGCTGGCGGTGGTCGTCCCGTCGACACCCGCCGACGCCGCGGGTCTGTTGCTTGGGGCGCTGGACCACCAGGGTCCGGTCATGTTCCTCGAGCACAAGCTGCTGTCGGAGGTTTGGCTCGACTACCTCGGAGGCACCCACCGCCCGTCAGTCGATTTCGCCGTGCCGGCCGCCGGTGCACGAGGCGAGGTCCCGCAACCGTTCGAGCCGACGACACTCGGGCGGGCGGCGGTCCGCCGTGAGGGCGACGACTTGGCGATCGTGTCGATCGGGGTCGGAGTGCACCTGGCGGTCGAGGCTGCATCGCAGCTTGCCGACGAGGAGGTGGAGGCGGCCGTTCTCGACCTGCGGTCGGTAGCGCCGCTGGACCGGGATGCAGTGCTGGGCCTGGCCCGCCGGACCGGTCGCGTGCTCGTGGTCGACGAGGATTACCAGCGTGGTGGCCTGTCTGGTGAGGTGGCGGCGGTGCTCGCCGAATCCGATGTGTCCGCCCGGTTCGGCAGAGTCACCACCGAGAGCACGATCCCGTACGCCCTGGCGCTGGAGGAGGAGACGCTGCCCAACGTGCCGCGAATCCTGGCAGCGGCTCGGGGGCTGCTGAGTCGCTCGGCCGGCCCGGGGGTTTGACGGTGGACACGTTCTTCGCCGTGCTGTTGCTGGTGACCGCGGTCGTCACGGTGGCGTACTGGATCGACTTCTTCCTGCACGGCACCGTCAACGTGGTGGACGAGGAGTGGTACCTCCGGTTCCAGCGGGCGTTCCCCGTCGCGGACGCCTGGATGTCCGCGTGCGCCGTGATCGGTGCGGTCGGCCTGCTTACCGGAAGCGGGGTGGGGGTCGCCTTCTCGCTCGCAGCCGCCGGTGCGTTGGTGTTCCTCGGGCTGATGGACGTGACATTCAACATCGACAACGGGCTTTATCGTCATCTCGCCACGTCGGCACCGATGCGGGCCGAACTCGTCATCAACGTATGGACGATCGGCCTCGGCGCCACGCTCGTGGCCTACTTGGCGGGCCGGGTGAGTTGACCTGTGCGCTTCCTGGCCCGGCGCACTGCACGGTCGAAGGCCGCAGCGTAGGTGCCGCGGAACGGGCCAACTGTCCGGGCGAGTAGCCGGCTCCGCCAGTCAGGCAGAATGAGGAACTCACGCCGTTCGATGCCGCGGACTATGTGGCCTGCGACTCGGTCGGCCGAGAGCGGCTTGATGGTGCCGGAGATGGCTCGCGTCTCGTACGGCTTGAACCGATTCTCATACGCCAGCTGCGCGGTGTCGGTGTCGGGCGGACAGACACACCCGACGTGTATTCCGTACGGTGCCAACTCGCACCGCAGCGACTCGAGCAGCCCGCGTACCGCGAACTTGGCTGGGCCATAGGCGGTGTAGCCGAAGACGCCGACCAACCCAGCCCCCGACGAGACGCCCACGACACTGCCGCGGCGGCGCTCGATCATGGAAGGAACAACGGCACTAACGGCGTACAACGTGCCGAAATAGTCGACCTCCATGGTGCGCCGGAAGATGCTGTCGTCGAGCTGCTCGAAATATCCCGGATGCGCGATGCCGGCACAGGTGAGCAGTACATCGCACGGCCCCAGCTGGGCGGTGACGTCGCTGACCGCCGCGGCGACAGAAGCCGGGTCGGCCACATCGAGCCCAACGGTCGCAACGATCGCGTGGCGGGACCGCAACTCGCGTTCTGTGTCCGCAAGATCGTCATCCGGCAGGGCAAGCACCGAAACCCGCGCGCCGCGACCCACCACCTGCCGGACGAACGCGCGGCCAATGCCGCTCGACCCTCCGGTAACAATGACGTGCGCGGTCGAGAGGTCCGGTGCTCGGGCAGACACGATCACCACCAAGATGCGCGACGCAACGCTCGTCTCAACGGGCGGAAGGCGGCGAGGTAAAGCCGAGACCCTTCCTGCACGCCAGGTTACAGCTCACAACCTTGCCGCCGTCGGTGGGCCGGATGTGCTTGCCGATCTTGCTGACATAACCATGCTTGGTGCTCGCCTCGACGTCGATCACTTCGAGCCAGCGATCGATCAGTTGGCTGACGGTGCCCGTGTGCGAGGATTGCGCTTCTCGTCGACCTGATTGAGCAGCCGCGTGCGGACCTTCTTGGCTTCTGCCGCCGCACGCGGACCGCCCGGGGCCGTCTCGCGGAGGTACACGCAGCGGTCAGAGAGTGGGTCGGCCCCGGAGTAGACACTCACCCGCAGCGCGCCGGATGGGAGCGTCTCGACCCGCCCGCGATGTCGTTTGCCGCGCGGCGCTCGTACCGGCCACGGCGATCACGGTAGAACAAGATTCGCACCACGCACAACACCACGCAAATCGAAATAAGAACTAGTGCGCACATCGCTGCAGGTGAGATGTGGGGCGGGTGGGACTCGAACCCACGGCCAAGGGATTATGAGTGACGTCGATGTCGGCCTCTATGGCCTCTACCTGCGTCTTTGTACTCACCCTCACCTCGTGCGGCACCTTGTTCCCCGCCAATTGCCGGCGTTTCGCACCACGACTGGCACCACGCAGAAGCGCTCGGTGTGTGCCATCAGCAGTTCCTCAATTGCCGAATTGAGTGCGTTGCGAGGGTGCAACGCGATAGTCTCCGCTGACGCGTGTTCTCATCCATATCGCGAGGGCGGTTGGCGGGGCGCCGACAGGTGCGGGCGGCGGCCGGCTCGCTCAGTGCCGATAGTCATCCGCGTCCGCGACCACCCACAACCCGGCTGCCCTACGCCTGCTCGCGCAAGACGTACTTTTGGACCTTGCCGGTCGAGGTCTTGGGTAGGTCCCCGAACTCGACGGCCGCGGGCGCCTTGAAGTGCGCGATGCGCTCGCGGCAGAAGTCGATGATTTGCCGTTCGGTCGCCTCCTGCCCCGCCGCGAGCTTCACGAACGCCTTGGGCCGCTCGCCCCACTTCTCGTCGGGGATCG
>DASTNZ010000141.1:0-3487 GCA_035762665.1 Jiangellaceae bacterium
TCAGCGGTCGCACCGATGCCGTCCAGCTCGGGCATGCGCACGTCCATGAGCACGACATCCGGCCGGTGAGCCCGGACCAGGTCCACCGCCTCGCGCCCGGTGGCCGCCTCGCCGACGACTTCGAAGTCGGGTTGGGTGCCGACGTTCCTCATCGCCGGGCGGGCCGCACCTCGGCTCGGCCGCTGGATGTCGGCCTGGGTCAAGTACGTCCCAGCCGAGCCACACTCCCATCTCGGTCCGGTCGCAGTCGATCCTGAGCTCCAAGGACGGGGCGTTGGCAGCATGCTCCTGGCCGAGTACTGCCAACGCCTCGATCAGCGGAGAATGCTCTCGTACCTCGAGACCGACAAGCCCGAGAACGTTCGTCTCTACAAGCGCTTCGGCTACCACGTGACCGCGGAGGCCGCAGTCCTCGGCGTCACCAGCTGGTTCATGACGCGCGAGCCGAAGCCACTCACCGGCAAGTAGCACCTCGCTTCGCCCACCCTGTGCGGGCGGCTGCGGCCAGCAGCAGTCGACATGCACGCGAAGATCCGTGAGCGTCCCTATTCGACTCTAGCCTTGGCTACCAACGCTGTGAGTGCTGCCAGGAGCGGCGGCTACACCCTTGTGGTGATCGCCGGCGGTGGAGCCGCCGGCCTGGCACCGACCGCCGATGGTGTGGTGGATGCGGCGCCGAGGGCTACAGCTGGTCCTAACGATGGAGATGGCCGCGGCGATGTTCATCCCCGTGCTAACGCTGACTCCAGTGCTCTGGCTGGGCTTCATCACGGGCGGCGAGCTGAGCGTGATCCAGCACGCGCTCATGATTCCGAGCATGGTGGTGGTAATGCTTCGCCTCCGGCGGGAATTCGCCCATTGACGCCCCTAACCAACCGGCGTTTGCAGCGTGCGGTTAAGGTCCGATCTCGGGTCCTTGACCGCGCGTTTCGATGCTTGCCCCACGTTCCGCCAGTACGAATCCCAGCCATGCGGACGGTCGTCGCAGGGTACTTGCCGTCCTCACCTTCGTGAATTCCAGCTAGCAGCACCGGAAGTCTCCAGCTGTCCGGCTGGGTGCCGGCGGCCCGCTGAAGGAGATTCGAAGTGTCTCAGGAAGGAGAGGGCAATGGATCACATCAGCGGCCTGGCCGAGAGGCTCGACCGAGCCGACACACCGGATGTGCGGCACACAACTTCGATCAACCACAGCCGAAGACAACCCCGTCTTCACGGAAGACCGGGCACGACTGATCAGGTGCTCGCGCCAATGGAGTATCCAGCGCGGACGTCGCGGTCCGGTCCACTGGGACGCCTTGCCGGTGTCGCGTTCCGGAACAAGGGCAAGGCCGTGCTGGCATGGATCGCCGCGATCGTGCTGGCCGCAGGTTTGTCCGCGGCGTTCGGCGGCGAGTTTGCAGCGGACTATTCGGTGCCCGGGTCGGACTCCCAACAGGCGCTGGATCTGCTCGGGGAGCGGTTTCCGGCGCAGGCGGGCGACTCTCTCGACGTCGTGATCCGCACCGAGGAAGGCGTGAACGATCCGGCGGTGCAGGCCGAGGTAGACGACCTGCTCGCCCAGCTCGGCGGCCTGCCGCACGTGGCCGGTGTCGAGGATCCCTACGCGGCTCCGGGCGGCATGGCGCCGGACGGCCGGACGTTGCTCGCCAGGCTCTACCTGGACGTCACCAACCCGGAGGACATGCCGGTCGAGGACACCGAGCAGTTGCTTGCGGCCGCCGAGGCCGCCGAACGGCCCGGGTTGGACGTCGCCGTGGGCGGCTCTGCGGTCGAGTTGGCGGAGATGGGTGAAATCGGCTCGGAGGCTATCGCGTTCGTCGTCGCAGGGCTGATCCTTTTGGTGACCTTCGGTTCCGTGGTCGCCGCCGGCCTGCCGCTCATCGTGGCCATCTTTGGGCTCACCGCCAGCGCCATGCTGACCGGGCTGATCCTCGCGGTGATCGACGTCCCAGACTGGACGACCGCGCTGGCGACAATGCTCGGCATCGCGCTCGGCATCGACTACACCCTGCTGATGGTGACCCGGTTCCGCGAGTGGCGGGCCGTTGGCCTGGAGCCGGAGGCCGCGACGGTGGCTACGCTCGACACCGCCGGGCGGGCGGTCATGGTCGCCGGCAGCACCGTGGTCGTCAGTATGCTCGGCCTGTTCGCCATGGGACTGTCGTTCATGCGCGGTGCCGCGGTGGTGACGATTGCCGCCGTCCTGCTCGTGATGGCAGCGGCGGCCACGCTGTTCCCGGCCTTGCTTGGCTACCTGGGCACCCGAGTGGACCGGCTGCGGCTACCTCTGGGACGTCGGCGGCCGATCCAGTTAGCCGAGGGTGGGCACGTCGAGCCGGCCCGCGGCTGGGTTCGGTGGAGCCGGCTGGTCGACCGGCACAGCATCGTCGCCAGCGTGCTCGGCGTCGGGATGCTGCTCGCGCTGGCCTACCCGTTCCTCGACGCCCGGTTCGGCTTCCCGGACGCGGGCAACAACGCGGCGGAGACCTCGACCCGTCAGGCGTACGACATGGTCACCGAAGGCTTCGGCGCCGGCGCCAACGGACCGCTGATCCTCGTCGCGGATCCCAGTGGTGGCGACGCAGCGGTCGTCGAGTCGTTGGCCGCATCCGTGCAGAACACCGCAGGGGTGGCCGCCGTGCTGCCGCCACAGCTGGCTCCGGACGGCGAGGCGGCGCTGATCACAGTGATCCCCGAGAACGGGCCGCAGCACGCCGACACCGAGGAACTGGTCCACCAGCTGCGCGACACCGTGATTCCCGCCATCATGGAGAGTTCGGGCGCAGACGTCCATGTCACCGGCATCACCGCGATGGAGATCGACAGCAACTCGAACATCGTGAAACGGCTGCCGTTCCTGATCGGCGGCGTAGTGACACTGTCGATGCTGCTGCTCATGCTGTCGTTCCGCAGCATCGCAATACCGATCACCGCCGCAGTGATGAACCTGCTGTCCGTCGCCGCCGCATACGGCGTGATCGCTCTCTTCCTGGACGGCGGCTGGCTCGGCCAACTGATCGGCATCGATACTGCCACGCCAATGCCCGCGTTCATCCCGGTCCTAGTGTTCGCCATTCTGTTCGGCCTGTCGATGGACTACGAGGTGTTCCTCATCAGCCGGATGCGCGAGTCGTGGGTGCGGAGATACGGCAACGGCACGGCCATCGTCGACGGGCTGGCCGGCACGGGCAGAGTCATCACGGCCGCCGCCGCCATCATGGTCGCGGTGTTCGCCGCGTTCATCCCCTCCGACGACGTGCTCATCAAGGTCATCGGTGTGGGCATGGGATCGGCGATCCTGATCGACGCAACCGTCGTCCGGATGTTGCTGGTGCCGGCGGTCATGCATTGGCTCGGACGAGCGAACTGGTGGCTGCCGGCCTGGCTAAACGAGCGCATGCCCAAACTCCAAGTCGAGGGCCAGCCGCAGAAGTTCCTGCCGGTGGCCACCAACCGGGAGATGGTCGACGTCGCCGCTTAGGGCCGC
>DASTNZ010000142.1:0-11541 GCA_035762665.1 Jiangellaceae bacterium
GACTGCGCAACGAGCCCTGGTGGCTCGGTTCTTTCAGGAGACTTCCGTCAATCGGATAGAGGCCCACACCGATGTGGAGAACATCGCCGAGCAGCGCGCGCTAGAGAAGATCGGCTTCACGAAGGAAGGAGTGATCCGGGGCGCGCAATGGCGTCAGGGCGTGTTCCGCGACGGCAACCTATACAGCATCCTCCGGTCGGAATGGGCGGACTGATTGGCCACCATCGCTCAGGTGGCACCGCGACAAACTCAACAGCGCCAGGGCCGGGCAAACACACAAGCGAAACGGCGGTCGTCCTGACTCGCGCCAGGACGGCCCGCCCTGGGGCCAACGTGTGGGAGGAGATGGCCTGGACCGGTTTCGCCGAGCGCAGAGCGGTGGCGCGCTGGGCATGGTCGGTGGAGTATCGCCACTGCAGCCGAGTTCGCCGCCCTCCACGTGCCGCTGGCCCTGGCCCACGCCCCGCAGCGGCGGCGAGGTCCTTATCGGTATTGGTGTGCTGCTCGGCGCCGGGTCGGGCCGCGCCTGCTGATCGCCTGTGTCGACTCCCGGGGCCGCTCGCGGCGTCCTGTCCGCCTCACTCAACGCCTACGCGGTCGTTGTCGATCCGGCCCACGACTGGGTGCGGCTCGTCGCCACCTCGACGCTCGGGCTGGTCGCCGTCGTCATCGTTATGGCCATCAACAACCGCCGGCGGTCCGCACGTCCCGTGAGGAGCACCGGCGCGCACCCGGCTAACGCCGGCACACGTCACCTTCAGCAAGGTCGGTCAGGCACGACCGTACGCAAAAGTGGAGTTCCGCGGTGCCTGCGGCCGCGTAGCATAGCTCCGTGGCCGTTACCCTGGCCCGCGCCGTGCCGCCCGGCTCGACTATCGGGGTTGTCTCGCCGGGCAGTCCGCCTGAGAGCCGCGCGGAGGTCAGTCGCGGCATCGCGTGGTGGCGGGCTCAGGGATATCGAGTCAAGCTCGCTCCCGCCGCCCTCGAGCGGGATGACTGGCACGCCGGCAGTCCGCAGGTGCGGGCGCAGGACGTGCAGGGTGCTTTCGCCGACACCGAGATCGACGCGATTCAGTGCATGCGCGGCGGCTACGGTTCGGCGCAGGTCATCCCGCTGCTCGACTTCGACGCCATAGCCGAAACACCCAAGGCCTTCCTCGGCTCCTCCGACATCACCGCGCTCCATGCCGCGCTGCTGCGCAGAGCCGGACTTGCGACCTTCTACGGACCCGGTCTGACGATGTTCGGGAGTCCGGGGGTCTCGACGCTGACCTGCAACCGCCTTCTGGAGGTTCTGGCCGGTGACGGCACCGGACCCGTACCCGCCGACCCCGACCGCCTCACCCTCACGGCGATAGCCGGAGGCAAGGCGAGCGGCCCGCTCGTCGGCGGCTGCCTCAGCGACCTGATCTACACCGTCGGCACGCCATGGGAGCCCCATCTCGACGGCGCAATCCTCTTCTTCGAAGAGGTCAGCAAAGCCCCGATCCACATCGACCGCACGCTGCTCTACCTCGACCAGATCGGCAAGCTCCGCGGCCTGGCAGGCATCGTCGTCGGCGAACTCGCGGGGTGCGAGTGGCACGAGTGGACCTCATCACCCCGCTCCAAGACGCTCGAGGAGGTTCTCGAGACCCGCCTCGGCCATCTCGGAATACCCGTGCTCTACGGCCTTCCGCTCGGCCACGGCGCGAGCCTTGCCACGCTTCCGCTCGGGATCGCAGCGACCGTCGGCGCCGACGCCCTCACCCTCACCATCGACAAGCCCGCACTTCTCACGGGCTGAGCGGTGTTGCGGCCGGCGTACCCGTTGCGAACCGCACGCTTGGAGCTGCGGCCCTTCACGGCCGCAGACTTCGGTTCCGGGCCGTAGGGGATCAGGTCTCTTCCGTACTCGTCGCGGTCAGGCCTCCGCCGCGGGCACCTATCCGAACCCACGGACGGCTCTGGCCGTGTCGATGTCAGTTGTGGCAGCGGGTGAAGAAGAATTCGGCACCGGTGGGTGTGGTGTTGAAGTGCTCCAATTCGTGCTGGTGGACGCGTGAACCGTCCGACCCGGTGGCGTTGATGTTGAAGGTGAACGTGCCGTTCACGGACTTGCCGTTGGCGTTGAAGCCGCCCCAAACGGTGAAGTGCCCGGACAGGGTGGGCAGGCTAGGGTCCTCCAGCGGCACGGCGACAAACGTGCCCGTCTGGGTGAACGTGAAGTGACCCCGGCCATCCGGGAAAAGGGTGGCATGCTCGATGAAGTTGCTGGTCGTGGTGACCGTATACAGTGCGCCGTCCTCACATCCGGGGCCAACGTCGACGAAGGTCTCGACCACATTTTTAGCGGTGTTGGTCTCGGTCACCGGAGGTTGGGCCACTGCCGGTGACATCACACCTAGCGACAGCATGCCGGCGAACAAGATGCCGGCGAACAAACGATTAAGCATGAGGACTCCTCAGGATTGCGTGGGAAGAACCGCGCCACGCCGCGCGGCTGACGGATCTGCTCCTGATGTGCGCCCGGCTCTGCTGTCCCCACCCCCCTCGAGCGGGCGAACCCTTGCTCCATCATGCTCCCGATCCTCACCGATGCACAGAGAAGCGTGTGGTTTGTGCTGCAGCGCCTCGACGAGGCGCGGCGCAGGCTGCTCGAGGCTCTTCAACGGGAACCTAGAGGACTGAGGCCGTGGCCCTTGCTGCATAGGCAATACCAAGATCACAACTAGTCCAAGCGGTACGGCGTGCCGGACAAATTTGCACCCCCGGGCGCCCACCAACGATGCGAGTGTGGTCGGTAACGATCCCTAACTCGCGCAGCTCGGGGCCGGGTTGCGCGATCTCGGCAGGACGGTGTGCAGCCCTCAGGGCGTAGCCATGCCATCCTCAAGGTGCAAGTCGCAGGACTCGTCGTCGATAGCGGGTCCTCCTGCCGACGGTTGTGCAGCCCACATGCTGCTTCATGTGCGCGCACCCCGTCGCAGCATTCGTCGCTATTCGTCGCTGCACGGACCGTCCGATGCCGACTTCGACGTAAGCGCGCGGGTCTCGAGGTTCTGGCGCCCACTCGCATACCCATGCCGTGGGCCGGGTACTTGAACACCGAGACGTCCGAGGGCTGGCCGGTACTGCTGGTCGGGGTGGCGGCTGTGCCATTGATCAGCACGGCCTCGCTGCCGCCGGCGGGCTGCGCGTGGGACGCGACGGTGACCGTCACTAAAGGTTCGACCGGGATCTGCGCCGAGTGCCGGACCTGCTTGGCCGGCCCTGTCTGACCGCTAGGACCACGCTCACTTGGGCCGACCCGGTGACGAACTGGCCGCCGTGGGTGGGCACCGCCACCGTGAAATAGCGAGCCCGGCCGTCGCACAGACCGGCACAGCCACCTGCCCGAAGCCTGTGGCTGCGTGACGCTGACGCCCGCGTGCTCGACCGTCCGGTTCTCCGGACAGAGACGGTGAGCTCGACCGTACGACCCGTAGATGTGCGTCCCTTCACGCACTGTGCGCCGCGCCGGTCGAATCATCCAGAGCATGATTCGGGAGACGGTGATCAGTCCGCTGCTTGGCTGTCGCAGGTCTGTTCGTCGGGCAGTACCGGGTCGTTCAGGAAGCCCAAGGCCACGCCGAGCGCGCATTCGTTTGTGGACAGCGTCACGTGGGTGGCGTCCGTGATCGTGAGAAAGGCGCTGTTTGGCCAGTTGTTCGTGGCCCGTTGGGCGCTTTCCAACGGCGACTGCAGGTCGAGGTCGCCGTTCAACATCAGCACGGGCACGTCGGGGAAGGGCCCGTCGTAGGGGGGTCGCAGTTTGGGCGAGAACCGAGGTGTGGGGTACTGAAGGCAGAAGTCGACCTGTTCCCACGCCGAATCGACCCAACCCTGCTTGGAGAACCAGCCGAACGCGTCGTCAGGCATCTCGGCGAGCTGCCGATTGAAATCGGCGGTTCGTTTTGCGAGCTTGTGGTCCAGGTCGAACGGTGCGCTGTACTCGTTGCAGGACACGGCGGCGATCAGTCCCCGGCCTCCACCGAGCGGGTTAGGAGGGGGCAGAGCGGTTATCGCTTCGGTCAACGCCAGCAGCGGCGTGTAGTCGCCGTCCAGGGCATCGTCGATCGCGGTGAGGTAGTCGGCGAAGTTGTACTGGATGGCGAACAGGCTCATGTGAGAGAAGGCACCCTCGGTCAGCAGCCGCGTGGCGGTGGGGAACGGCACCGGCTCCGCGGCCAGACTCGCCGCGACCTGGCGCACCCGCGCGTCGGCCCCGTCGGGGTCGCACAGCGTGCTCCGTTCGCAGCGCAGCCGAAGGACCCGCTGCATCGCGTCAGTGTAGGTCCGACCCCACGGATCGAGATCGAACGGCACGATTCCGTCGATCACCGCCGCTTGCACTATGTCCGGGAACAGCACGGCGTACGTCTGCACCACCCAAGTCCCGTACGACACCCCCAGCAGTGAGGGCTTCGGCAGGCTCAACGCCCGCCGGATGGCCTCCACGTCCAACACGCTGCCCACCGTCGTGTAGTCATCGCGGCGGGAGCCGATCTCGTGCGCGCAGCTCGCCACCGCGTCCACCTGCTCCTGCCCGGCCGGAATCCACTGCGCGGCGTCGAAAGCTGGGCAGCCGAGGCGGCCGGACCTGCCATTGCCGCGCACATCGACGATCAACATGTCACGGTCAGGCAGTGCGGGAACCAAAGCCAGGAAGAGTTCGGCAACCTCGGAGATGGCCTCACCGGGCCCACCCATGAACGGCACGGTCACTCCCGTCGAGGTGCCGCTCGGCGCCGGGACCCAAGCGAACCAGATCTCGAGGGTACGGCCATCGGGCTTCGCCCAATCCGCCGGAACGGTGGCCAGACCGCACCGGGTGCTCGCATCGAACGGCGCCGGGCACAACTCAGGGATGAGTGTGACCGGGTGCTGCAGCATGCGTTCAGCAGTCTTGGGCGTCGCGGTGCGACCGTTGTCCGGCCAGGCGTCGGACGCATTGCCGATCGACGAACCCGCGACAAGGAACGTCGTGGCAAGACACAGCGAGGTGAGCGCCCGGAGACGGTGAAGTCGCCTCACGGCCACATCGTATGTGCCAGCGAGCCCCGACGTCATCCCATTCGCCACCATCGGCCAATCAGTTGACGAGCCGACTCGTGCGCTGCAAGCATCATCCCTACCGACGAGACCAACCGTCCGGGTTCATGTGGCGACCAAAACCGCCGGTCACCGTCCTGTCTACGCCTGCTGGGTGACACGACACGGGTGACAAGCGGTGACGGGGATCTCGCGTTGTCGGCGGCGGATCTCCCGGCTCTGACGTGCATCCGGGGCGGCGGCGTTGGGCGGCTGTCGTCGAAGGCGACCAGCATTTGTCCAGCACGACTCTCCGTTAGGCCAGCCGCCGGGTCAGCAGCAAGACCTCCGGGTACCGCGGCGATGTCCCACTTGATCTCGAACCCATAGGTGTCCTCCTCCGGCGGCATCCCGGCCCGGGTCACGAGTCATCCAGCGCGGTCTGCCGCACACGCGCCGCACCCGGTGGGCATCCCTGCTCTTTGCCACGCTGGCAGTCATCACCGTCGTGACCAGCCTGGGGTACTCCACCGGGCTGATCCGCTTGATTGGCGGGCAGTACGGCATGTGGGGAGGAGCGTGCAGGATTCCCGCCTGCCCACCCTGGATTAGGGAGCTACCAGTATGGCCTGGTGCAGGTGAATTGACAACTCACACTTCTTCTGCGAACCGAGTAAGGTTGCAGGTCGAATCAGGAATCGGACCTGAGTATGAAGACGGCTATGACGCGGGGAGTTGCTCGGCGGGCGTACGCCGCCCCAGCCGGGTAGATCGACAGACACTGCTGCCACGC
The DNA here is from genome assembly GCA_035762665.1 of Jiangellaceae bacterium. Classification (GTDB taxonomy): domain Bacteria; phylum Actinomycetota; class Actinomycetes; order Jiangellales; family Jiangellaceae; genus JASLBX01. The sequence goes on from DASTNZ010000142.1 coordinate 5,846, forward strand.
CGCCTCCCGTGCCGCTCCCGCAAGCTCATGGGCCACAACTGATCGCGCTTCGCCACCGTCGTCGAGGTTGGCACGCGGATTCGACCGTAGGTTCAGACACCACGCAGGATCCCAAGGCCGGCCGAAATTGCCAGCCGCCACGACCAGGCCCTCGGCAATGGGGAATCCCAGCACCGGAACGGTATGCGTGGGTCCCCGTCTTTTCCCCCGTGGTCGTCAACAAGATCACCGGTAGGCCCGTCATCATGGCGGTGAGCGTGTATCGGTGCCCGGTGACTCGGAAGGCGGCGTGGTCGAGGTGGGCATCAGCCGCGCCAATAGCCACGAGCCACTCCGAGTACCGGCGAATGTACGCACCCACCGTTGTGGCAACATGCCACCGTGAGTAGTGGCCGCCACATAACAAGTGTGGCAGCCGTGTCCACGAGTGAACGAGAGACGACCCGGGGACCTGGTGCCCCGGCTTGGCTCACGATCGCTTCACCCATCGGGCCCAGTTCCTGAAGATCGACCCACCGAACCGTCGCGTCCACGCCATCCGCTAGGAAACCGCCCCAGTCCCGACGACCGCGATACCGTCACGTGAGCTCTCTACCATGTCCGTGAGGCCACGGGTGGTGCTCTCACCGGGCGAGTCTGCGACCGAAGCGCGGCTTGCTGTTGACCACGACCGCTGGACGGATAGTTTCGAGAAGCTGCGCGAACCGACCGAGTGAGCCGCGTAGCACTACACCATGGACTGCGTCGTTGTCCTGAACTGAAGGTGTCTGCCGGTACGCGCATCGGAGCTCTCACCGAACCAACGCTCGCTGGTGACCCTGGTCGCGCGGAGCACCCGGCAGTGAGCCGCTCGATGAGCTAGCATCGGGCTGGCCATGCCAGCGTCCAGGTCCGGGCCCCAGGTCGAGATCAAGCACCTGCTGTCGTGCAACGTTCACGCGCTGCCTGCATCAGCACCGCCAGCTCCGCGTCGGTGTGAGCTGATCCGATGTGCTCCACGATCCGGCAAACGCCACCGCTCTTCTCAACGATCTGCATGGCGGTCGCCCCGGAAGCCGTCTTCACCTTCTGGACCTACGCAGGCACCCCGCGACACTACCGATTAGTACCCCAAATCGAGCCCCGCACCCAACCTGTTCGCCACGGCCACCGGTTCGCGCAGACCATTGGCGATCGCCGGCGCCACGCTGGAGCGCACGAAGGTCGCCAGTCGCGGTTGGCGCGCCGCCGAGGACCAGATGCCGATCACGGGGTTGCCGGGTCGAACACGCCCACGTCCAGGAAGAACGGGTCCTCAGCCTGACCGGCGAACGACGCCCCCGTCCCGGCCTGAGCCATTCGAGACTCGTCCAGATCTAGGCGCGATGTTCAGTACGGCGGGTACCGATGTCGAGCATCTGGTCGACGGTGCGCACCTTGACCCGGGGTCGCCCCCGGCGCTCACCTTCGGTGACCTCGTACGCGTCCAGCCGCAGCCACTCGTCCCAGCCGAAGTACCGCACCCCGGCCCGATCCAAGGTGACCAGCACGGCCGCCGGATCCGGCTCGGGCGGCGCCCGCAGCGTGGGGACGTCCGCGAGCAGGGACCGCACCGTCTCGGCCGCGTCGCTCTTGTTGGTACCGATGACCCCGACCGGCCCGCGCTTGATCCAGCCGGCCACGTACCGGCCCGCCTGGCCCGCGCCGGTGACTCGCCCCGCCGAGTTCGGGACGGTGGCCTTCGCCTCGTCGAACGGCAGCCCGGGAACCGGCGTGCCGGCGTAGCCAATCGCGCGGAACACCGCCTTGGCGGAGACCCGCTCCGTGGCCCCGGTCGCCACCAGCCGTCCGGTGTCGTCGAGCCGGGTCCGTTCCACCGTGACGCCCTCGACGTGCCGCGACCCGTGGATCTCGGTCGGCCGGGCCCAGAAGCTGAAATGCATCCGGCGCGGCGCGGCGGCCGGCGCCGCCGCCCACTGCTGGAGGACCGCGACGTTGCGCTTCGCCGCCCGGCTGGCAACGAGGACGGCCGCACTGGCCGGATCGAGCTCCAGGTCGGCCGGGTCGACGATCAGCCCGACACCCTCCAGGTCGGCGAGCTCCCGCAGCTCAGGTGTAGTGAACTTGGCGAACGCCGGTCCGCGCCGCGCGAGCAGGTACACGTCGGTGGCCTGCGCCGAGCGCCAGGCGTCCAGCACGTCGGCCGGCAGGTCGGTGGCGACCAGCGCCTCGGCGTCGGTCAGCAGCATTCGCGCGACGTCGAGGGCGACGTTCCCCGCGCCCACGACGACAACGTCGCGCGCGTCCAGGAAGCCCTGGTCGGTCGCCCCCGGGTGGCCGTTGTACCAGGCCACGAAATCGGCTGCCGCGAAACTTCCGTCGAGATCCTCGCCCGGGATCCCCAGGGCGCGCTCGTTCGGCGAGCCGCTCGCGTGGATCACCGCGTGGTAGTGCCGGCGCAGGTCCTCGCCGGTCAGGTCGGTCCCGTAGGCGACGTTGCCGAGGAACCGCACTCGCGGCGACGCGAGGATCTCGGCCAGCTTTGTGGCCACCGACCTCATCTTCGGGCGGTCCGGCGCTACACCGTACCTGACCAGCCCGAACGGCGCCGGCAGGGCTTCGAAGACATCGACGCTCGCCGCCGGGTCGGCCTCGAGCAGTGCACCCACGGCGTAGATCCCGGCGGGTCCCGCGCCGACGACGGCGACCCGTAGCGGTCCGGGCTCGGCCACGGTCCGATCGTCGTCCGAGCGCAATGCAGTCGTCATCACTCTGCATGCTGCCACCGGTTGGTGACCACTGCGGTGATCGGTCGGCGCCAAGGCGGTTGGTCCCAACGATCCAGATCCATTGAGGCCGAACAAGCAACGCTCGTCGAACGCGTCCCTCAGTGGATCAAGCGTGGGTTACTCTCCTCGGACGTCTGCTTCTGCCACGGATGGCGCGGGTCACAGGTCCCGGTCTGTGCACAGCTCCGCGATGAGGTGATGGCTGTCGGCCCAACGAGACCAGACATCGCCGGCCCACCGCAGAGTGGCGGCGCCACGATCGTCACCGGGTAAGTGGCGAATGAGGTCCCCGGCGGTTGTGCACCTTAGATCGACAGGTGGCCGCAAGGGCGGCCAGACTTGCTTGTGTCGCCCGAGTTGCATGTGTGCCTGCTGCAGCTGCCGGCCGGTTCGGCCTCGGTCGAGGGCAAGGTGGAGCCCCACGAGCGCAAACCACACGCTGATCGGCTTTGCCGGCGGACCGGGGGTGCTAAGCGGCATAAGCGTCGACGGCCTGCTAATGAAGGAAGTCCCAGCGGGCTCGCTCCGCGCTGTAAGCCGCCAGTTCGAGGTAGGCGTCGTAGCACGCTGGCGACGCCGGGAACGGTGGTTCGACCCCGTTGGTGCCAGCGGTTGAATACCAACCGCACGACGGGCACACCGATTCGGTCATGCGTCCCACGATGCCCGGCCCTGGTTCCAGTCCGCGCTCAATTGACCCAAGTCGGGTCGTGTTGCCCTTACCAGGCAGCCGGTGGTGGGCCTGGCCTCGGAGTCCCTCACTCAGTTTATAACTGACGGATCGGGGAGTGCTTGGTCTTCGTAGACCGTGAGGCCGCCGCCACACCGTCTACGTCGTTGGCGTGGTGATGAACGTGCGGGGAGAGCCCGCCGAGCATTTCGTTTGCGCGAGCTCTGCACACCAGTTCGGCACTGATTACGTCGTCCACACTTGGAGGCGATCGCGGCTTTCGCTGCTGTGGCCACCACGGTCATGAAGGTCACGACCGCCAGCGCCATCGCGGTCGCGGCGGTGGCGCTGGGCGGACCTACCGTCAAGGGGTAGTTGGCGCGCCGTCAGCAGATCATGCGTCTCATCGCTTCAGGTAAGTCACGGCACCCATATGCGATCACGCTTGGTGTGTCGAATGACCGGTGGATCACTGTGCTGGGGGTGTTGGTCTTGCTGGCGGTTTGGTCGAAGTGGCTCGTCCAGAGGCCTACGGATCTGACGGCTTCCGCGGCCTTTGGGTACATGTCTGCCGTGAACTGCGGCGCAGGTGATCGTCGTCTCGGAGCTCTTGATGCTGCTGGGGCGGTGATCTACGTAAGCGCTGTGTCTGTATCTGCCCCGGCGACCTGCGGCGGTACGAACGGGGTCGGCTTCTTTACCAATGGGATAGGGCGTTGTAGCTGTATCAGTAGGCCGAGATCGAGCGTTTGCTTTCGCGCCCCGAGTTTCGCGCCCTCCAGGCTCAGGGTGGCAGTGACCTTAGATTCGCCACCTCGCAGTGCTACCAGGTCGCCGGATCGCACCACCGCGGAGACGCCGGTCACCTCGAAGACGATTGTCAGCTCGAACTCGAACGAGTTCAGCAGTACTCCGTCGATGAGGAGATCGACGCGCGGGTGGTAGGCGCCTGAGACGCGGTGCGTCGCGAGCACGACAATTTCTTCGCTGCCTGGGGCGGCCAGTGTGCGTTGTGCGGGCTGTGTGAGCTCGGAGTACTTGCGCCAGCCGGATACCAGGATGTCGCCAAGGTCCATGTCGAGCAGGCCGTCTGTGACGGTGCCGATCTCCTTGTCCACCGCTTCCAGGGCGGAGCCGGAGAGCCTGCGGACTCCGCGGAACGAGGCCTTCGCGACACCGCGCTTGCTGATCTCACGGCCGATGACGGTCGCGGTGTCGGTGCCGCTGCCGTCGTCGAAGAGAAACGCGCGGGCGGTCACCCGCGGGTTGAGGATGGTGGTTGTCACGGTGTTACCTCCTCGAGGACTTGCATTCCGGCGTCCGCCCGCGGTTGTAGGCGTACGACGAGCGTTGGTGCCGCCTGCTCTGTGCGCGGTTCCCTGACGTCGAACTCAGGCGCTGACGCCGTGCCAGGGACTAGTCGCATGTGCTTGCGAAGCCACCTGCGATCTCGGCGGGGACGGGTCGACTTGAACGCCGCCGACGCGACGGCAAGCAACAGCGCCACCGTCGCTGCGACCGGCCACCACGGCGTCTCCGTGGAACTCGCGAGGGTCAGCGTGACGGCCGTACCAACCGGAACCAGCGTTCCAGGCGCGGGATCCTGGGCCTGGACCTTGCCGTCGCCGTCCGCACCGTTGCCCAAGGCCAGCCCGGCGGCGGCCACGGTGGCTCCGGCATCCTCGAGCGTTAGCCCGGTCAGATCGGGCACCGCCACCAGTGGCGGTGGCGGCGGGACTGTGCTGTCGAGGCTGATGCTGACGAGGCTTCCAGGTGGCACAAGGGAGCCAGCGTCGGGATTCTGGCTGCGCACGATGTCGCCGTCGCCGACCTGATCACCGAGCTCCAGCCCTTGCGCTGCCAGCACGTCTGAGGCGTCCGCGACGTCCAAGCCGACCACGTTGGGGACGACGACGAGCTCCGGCTTGTCCGCTGCGACGGTGATGTCGACGGTGCTTCCGACGGGTACTTCGTCGTCCGCCGGCGGATCCTGACCCACGACGACGTCACCATCGCCGGCGACCTCGCCCGTATCCAGGTTCTCGGCGATGAGCGTGCGGGTGGCCTCGTCCACTGACATGCCGACGACATTCGGCACGATCACGGTCGGCACGTCGACGGGCAATACGGTGAAGTTGGTCGACTCGGTTCGGCTGCCGTCGGCATCGCACTGCGCGCTGACCTCGTGGTCACCGGGCTCGTCTGGCACCGTGAACGTGGTTGAGGCCGAGCCGCCGGTGAGCTTGACGACCTTCAAC
>DASTNZ010000143.1:0-4991 GCA_035762665.1 Jiangellaceae bacterium
ATCAGCGGGTTCAGGGTTCGAGTCCCTGATGGCGCACCACACCTGATGGAGCACCACCTGTGACCAGCGATTCTCCCTCATCGAAGTCGCCAAGACTCGATCGGGTTGCGAGGTGTTGTGGCACTGTTCATGGCACGAACCGCTGCTACATCTCGCTCATGGCACGGGCAGATGTCAGCGTGTCTACGCTGGCGTGGACCCCGTTACCGGTCGCCGACATGACCTACGCGAAACAGTTTCGCCAAGCCCCAAGGCGGTTCGCGAGGCCGAGAAGGTCCGCACTCGGCTCCTCGCCCAGGTCGACGAGCGGCGCAATCCACGTACGAGCGCCACAGTCGCGCAGCTGCTCGACCGGCACCTAAGAGTCGAGACTCGGGATCAACACCGCGCACACCTACCGTGGCCTTGTCGACAAGCACGTTCTGCCGTCTCTAGGTCGCCAGAAGGTGGGCTCCGCCGTGGCGAGCTGTGTGCGATCCGGTGGCGACCACCGTGTCGTTAGAGGCCGCTCCAGTCGGCGGGCAAGGGCACCGCGGCTTCGACGCCCTGGGATTCGGCAGCACCTTCACACCTGAGGGGCACGTCGACGAGCAACAGGCCGCCAAGTCCTTCCTAGCGAGTGATCCTCGCGATCACCCTGACGACGATGAGTCCTCCGCGTAGGGCCCAGTACGACTCGATCCGCCACGGCCCAACGTCCCCTGTTCTCGTCTACGGGGTCCAAGGTCCTGGTCAGCACGGCTGTCCGACCCTCGGATGCCATGTCCGGTTGCGGGATCATGGGTTAGGGAGGGCGGATGCCTGCCGATCGATTCACCACGGCGATCCGGGGCCGCGGCATCGCGGTGGCCTACGGGAACAAGCTGGCACTGCCGCCGTCGGATGTGACGGTGCCTGCCGGTTTGGTCGCTGCGGTCATCGGTCCGAACGGATCTGGCAAGACAACCCTGCTGAATGCCATCACCGGCCTGGCCGAGGCGGAGGATGCCGCGATGCTCGTGCTCGGCCGCCACCGGTCGAGGCGAACTGCCTGGGCTTCACCTGGGAACCGTCGCGTCCTACTGCATCCACCATGCGCCGTGCCCAGTTGTGCTCGTTCGACGGCAAGCAACGCGCGGCTCGACACACAGCTAGCGAGGTCGCGAACGCGGTCCGCGCTTGAGGCAACGGAGGAACCGATGGAGCGAATCCTCGAAACCCACCAGTTCGGATCGCACCGGGTCGTCGTTCTCGAACACGCTGGCGACGACGAGACGACGTACTCGGTCCTGGTCGACAACACAACAGCCACCGACTCGCCGCTACCGAATCCCCCTAATCTCGAAGACGTCGTGCGCATCTACACGCGAGCAATAGAACAACGCGTCTAGCACCACGCTCCTTCCTCTGCCGGCGAAAGGCGTGGGAACGCACACGGCTGAGTTGCGGATCGGAGCAGCATGGGCAGCCCTGGTGGCGGCGGTAGGTACTTCGGCCGGCCTGGCCGGAGCCGTCGGAGACGCATTCTTCGAAACAACCCAGGTCTTATGCCCCTGGATGATCACCAGGCCAGTGGCGAAGGTGGTCACATGGCACAGCGTCCCGCTGATCTTGCAGCGCGAATCGCGGTTGCTGCTCATCACCTCAGCAAGCGTTACGGGTCACTCGTCGCCGTTGACGACGTGTCCTTCGAGGTGGAGGTTGGTGAGATCTTCGGCATCGTAGGCCCCAACGGTGCGGGCAAGACGACCATCGTGGAGTGCCTGCAAGGGCTGCGCCGGCCCGACGGTGGCGACCTGTCCGTCCTAGACCTGGACCCACACGCCGAGCCGCGCGCCCTGCGGCGGCGCATCGGCAGCCAGCTGCAGGAGTCAGCGCTGCCGGATCGGATCAAAGTCTGGGAGGCCCTCGACCTGTTCGGCGCCACCGTCGCGGACGCAATCGCGCGCGATGTCCTGCTGCGTGACTGGGGGCTAGATGGCAAGCGCAACGCACGATTCGCCGACCTTTCAGGCGGACAGCAGCAGCGCCTGCTCGTTGCCCTGGCCCTGGTGAACCAGCCGGAACTGGTCTTCCTCGACGAGATGACCACCGGGCTCGACCCCACCGCCCGCCGGGAGGCCTGGCAGCTCATCGAGAAGATCCGCGACCGCGGCACAACGATCGTCCTCGTGACCCACTTCATGGACGAGGCCGAGAAGTTGTGCGACCGCGTCGCAATCGTACGCAGTGGCCGCATCGTCGCACTCGACACCCCAGAGCGACTGATCGCCACGCACCCGAGCAACACTGTCATCCGCTTCGGCGGCACGGCCGAGCAGGTCAGCTGGTTCGACGGGCTGCCGAACGTCCACCAGACCCGGTGGCACGCCGGCCGACTCGAGGTAAGAGGCGATGCCGCAGCCATCGCGCACGTCGGCCGAGTGCTCGCCGAACGCGACGCCATTCCGGCCGACCTGCGGGTGACCCAGGCCGACCTGGAGGACGTGTACCTACGCCTGACCGGACCGGAGCCCTGATGGAGATCCTGGCCAAGTCCACCTGGGTCGAGCTCAAGCTGCTCCTCCGCGAGCCGCTCACCTTGGTGTTCACACTGGCATTGCCGATCGTGCTGCTGATCGTCCTGGGAGGGGTATTCGGCAACCTGCCAGACCCGGACGTCTACCGCGGCGTCGGCCCGATGGACTTCTACGTGCCGGCCTACATCGCCCTGGTGACGGCATCGCTCGGCCTGGTCGGGCTTCCGGTACACCTGGCCGGCTATCGGGAGCGGGGTGTATTGCGCCGATTCCGGGCATCCGCGGTGCCCGTCGCCGCATTGATCGGCGCCCATGTCCTCGTCACGCTGGCACTCGCCACCGTGAGCGCTGTCCTAGTGATCGCTGCTGCCGCGCTTATCTACGACATCCACGCGCCGGCACAGGTCGGCGGGGTGATCGTGGCATTCGTCCTTGCCGCTCTCACGTTCGCCGCGATCGGCATCTTGCTCGGCCTGTCCATGCCCACCGCCCGCTCGGCACAGGGGGCAGGGGTGATGGCGTGGTTTGTCATGTTGATACTCACCGGTGCGGGCCCGCCCCGCGAGGTGATGACCACCGCCATGCAGTGGATCGGCGACCTGCTCCCGCTGCGGTACGTGACGCTGCTCGTGCAGGATCCGTGGCTCGGCTTCGGGTGGAACTGGGCAGCCATGCTGGCCGTCTTCGGGTTCCTGGTCGGCGCGGCCTTGCTCGCCGCGATCGTTGTCCAACGGGTGATCTAGTCGGCGCCTGCCCCGACGGCGGTAGCCCGATCACTGGCCGCTGTCGATCGCCGTGGGACCTGGCTGGCGAAGGCCGTGCCGTCGGCCGGCAACGCCCCGGCAGCAAACGGGAAACCCGCGCCCGGTGGCTCCGTCACTCGATTGGCGTCATGAACGACCACAACCTGTTCTCACTGTCGCGGACGCCGTACTCGCGTACCCCGTAGGGCATGTCGGCCGGCTCGTACACGATGACGGCGCCAGCGTCCTTGGCGTGCCGGTAGTGGGCGTCGACATCATCGACCATGACCGACAGGCCGGCGGTGTCGCAGCCGGCGGTCTGCGGCGACTGCAATCCGTACTCGGGAGCCACACGGTGGAGCCAGATGACGCCGTCGCCGGCCGTAAGCTCGGCGTGCTGCGCCACGCCAGCGGCGTCCCTGTCCACGCGTCCGGCCTCGAGTCCGAAGACGTGTGTCAGGAAATCGCAGGCGGCCGCAACGTCCGCGTACACGAGACCAGGAATCCGACTGCGTACCTTGGCGTTCAACATGACCATGTCCTCCAATGTGTCGAGTAGTTCGCGGGTTTGGACATCCCGGCGATCGCCGATCGCCGAGACCATGGCGGCCAGCCGGTCACGGAGGCGGTGCTCCACGCTGAGTTGGCGGTCGAGCTGCTCGATGTGGCGGTTCATCGCGACCTGAAGGTCCCAGGCCGGATCATCGAGCGCCGCTGCAACCTCGTCGAGTCGAAGGCCAAGTCGACGCAACAGCGTGATCCGATAGAGTCGTTTGACGTCGTCCGCGGAGTAGAGCCGGTGCCCTGAACTACTCCGCTCAGGCGACAGCAGCCCGATCTCGTCGTAATAGTGCAGCGTGCGGACCGTCAAGCCAGTTAAGCGCGCAAGGTCGCCAACCTTCGTGGATTCTGCAGAGCTGGTAGCCATGGCTCGACGCTAGGTCCTCACGCCACGTGAGGTGCAAGGCTGACTTCACGAGAATCGCCAGGCGAAGACATACGGCCACGCCGCAGCGGCAGCCCGCCCTGGCAGCCGGTGGCGAAAGAGCCTGGCAGTCCACATGGCGCTGTTCCCGCAAGCCTTGCTGTGCTCGGCGGTAAGAGAACCCCGTTGCCGGGCTCGCGTCGGTTCATGAACGGTACCCTCCTCGTGCATAGCTCGGTACCGTTGTGGCCGTGCGTTCGACGGCGTTCGTGGCGCGGCGGGCGAGCTGGCGGAGCTGGATCAGTCGCACCAATACGACGAATGCCCCTAGATTGGCGACTACCAGAACAGGCTCGAGGGGCCTCACCTCTGCAACTCCGCAGCATGCGACGAGCCGGTGCCGCTCGCCGGGGGAAAGCCTGTGGCCGTGAGCTGCCGTGTTATCAATCCGGCGCAACGAGCCGGGTCCTCGAACCAGGGTCCGTGACCTCCTGGTACCTCGTGCAGAGTCGCCGCTGGCATCTTCTCGATCCATGGGCGGGCGTCGCCTGGTGCCAGGTACGCATCCTCTCTCCCCCATAGGAACACTGTCGGAACGGCTACCCGACCGAGCTCGTCGGCGCCCATCACACTTTCCGGTCGTGGGCGGCGGAAGCCATTGATGGCGTGCATCAATGCCGCAACGGTCCGGGCGTTGCCCGACCGGCGAGCGGCAAAGCGCAACACGTCGAGGAGTTCGCTAGGGGCGGCCGCCGCCGCAGCACGACCAAGGCCCATCCCGAACAGCGCCCGGTACACCGGGCGAGGGGTTGGGCTGCGCAGCAC